>DATNLR010000038.1:0-4894 GCA_035602755.1 Binatus sp. (SeqCode)
GTGTTGCCGGTGATCGTTTCTGCGGCTGTGCTGTTAGGCGCGGCGGTGGTTGCTTCGATGCTGCCAGCGGCACGCGCCGCCCGCGTTGACGTTATACAAGCGCTTCGCTCGGAATGATTTTCCCGGCTCGCCCAAATTTCCTGTAAGTCGACGAGGTGCAAGACAAGTGGTTATCCGTGCGGGTTCAAAGGGTCGGCGCAACACTTGCGCGCAGTTTACTCGCTGGAGTCTGAAAGCCCAAAGTTTTTCGCGGGCGTTGATTTAGACGTAGCGCGATCTTGTCCAGTTGGAATTGCGCGTAGCCGGAAAGGTCAGTTCTCTTCGGCAGGTATTGACGCAGCAACCGGTTGGTGTTTTCGTTCGTTCCTCGTTGCCAGGGGCTGTGCGGATCACAGAAGTAGACTTTCACATTCGTGGCCACCGTGAAGGTTTTGTGTTTGGCCATCTACAGCCCGCGATCCCATGTCAACGAGCGTCGCAGGGATATGGGAAGCCTACGAATTTGCCGGCTCAATGCGGCAACGACCGCAGCCGTGTCTTTGCTTCGCACCTTCACCAGGGCAGTAAAACGCGAATGGCGTTCCACCGATGAGCCACTCGACCTGACGGTAAGAAAGATGAATCGCGTCATGGATGAAATCGAGAAGTTGCTCCCGCCAACGAAGGACGCACGGTCCGCACACTGACTCAAGCCCCATCTGCTCGTGAGCAACAGATGCGCTACTCCCTAGCTTTGGCAGCCATGGCAGGCGCATCTCGCTGAAGGACCGAGTCCTGGTAAACGTCAGAGCTTCATCGGACGCGCGTTTTCACGAAGAAGTGAAATTGGGCGAGGAGTGGCGAGGAAGCGAGCGGTAGGATAAGGATGCAAAACGCGTGGGGCTGGAAGCCACCGGTGTTCGTCGGTGCAATTAGACCATGAACCACTTCGGACTGGCCTCAGTCCGGAAAATTCATCCGACGTACGATGGCGACAAAACCCGGGTCAGAGCGCATGGAATCGAATTCCGGATCAGACCGCAGCCTAACCATCCCGCCCGACCGCTCAGCATAGGCCTTTTCAAGCCAGGTCAATGCCTCGTTCTTCTTTCCCATCCTGGCGTAAACTCTCGCGATCTGCCCCGAATCCACGCTCTGAACGGGAACCTTCAGACTCCCATCAAGTAAAGCCTGCAGCACACCCTGATAGCCAGAGCTTTTGTAAGCTCCTCCCAGTAACGAGGCCCCCGCAGGGTCCCCATATAGCTGCGCCATCGCCTGCCATTCTGCGGCAGCTTCCGTATACATTTTCTTTTGTTCATAAGTTAATGCCAGCCCAATGTGCGCTGCAATGAAATTAGGATCCATTTTCAGGGCCGCCTTGTACGCCTCTATCGCCTGATCATATTTCCGCGCATAATAATAAGACTCCGCTACCGATCCGCTGATTGCCACTGAAAGCGGATCGAGTTCCTGTGCACGCTTTGCTTCCGCGATCGCCTCATCGAAACGTCCCACCGCATACAGGTACTCGGCATACCATTGATGGGCGGTTGGGTAATTTGGATTCGCTGCAATAGCCCGCGAAAATTCCTGCTGCGCCTTGGGGAAATCCCAATCGTAATAGAGATAAGTATCTGCCAGGGTGGTGTGAGCTTCGGCCAGGGAATCATCCAGCTCCAAAGCTTTTAGTGCAGCGGCCTTTGACTTCGGCCGAGCCTCTTGCGGAGTCAAGCCAAGATACAGCCCATTCCCGACAGCATAGGAGTCCGCTACGCCGGCGTAGGCCAGGGCATAACTCGGATCCTTTTCGATCGCCTGCTGAAAATAATCCAGACCTTTCTTCACGCCTTCGTCGGTTCGCTTGTTCCAATAATAGCGTCCCTGCAAATAAAGCCGGTACGCTTCGGGATCCTCTGTATCACGCTTGGCGATCTGCCGCTCTTCTTTCCCATTCAATTCAATTCGCAGGTTCGCAGCGATGGCTTTGGAGATCTCTTCCTGAATGCCTTGGATGTCCGCAAGCTTCTTAGAATACTGTTCGCCCCATACTTGCGACTCGCGGGTCACGTCCATCAGCTCCGCACTCACCAGGAAAGCATCGCCGCGCCGCGTCACTCTTCCAGTCACCACAGCACGAACGTTGAGTTCCTGCCCGATTTTCTCCGGCGTGCTCTCCTTTCCCTTGTAACGGAACACCATACTGCGGGGCACCACTCGTAGCTGCGAGACATGCGAGAGGCTGTTGATAACGCTTTCGGTTATACCGTCGCTCAAGTACTCGGTATCCGGATCTCCGCCTCCATTAGCAAACGGCAACACTGCCACCGAATCCAGCGACCGTCCAGCCGATAAGTGATTTGCCCCGTAAAACCAGAGACCACCTGCAACAACTAAGACGGCGATGGCAACCAGAGCAATCGTAAGTTTCTTTTTATGGCGTTCCGCGAGTCCGATGGCGATAGCGGTGTCGGATCTGTGTTCGATTTGCGTCTGCGCTTTCGATATGTCCGGGTCCGCATCAGCTGCTATATTCACCGTCGCCGGGCGGCTGGAATCGGTATCGCGCTTTAGCCTCCGCAAGTCGGCACGCATTTCGGAAGCCGACTGGCAGCGCAGATTGCGGTCTTTCTCCATCGCTCTGGAGATAACGCGTTCCAGCTCCGCCGGCACGTCAGGATTCAATCGGACCGGGGGCACGGGCGCGCGGTGAAGAATGGCGTCGGTGATGAGAGCGGAGCTATCTCCACGAAAAGGCAATGTTCCGGTGGACATCTCGTACAAGACCACACCGAAGGAAAATAAATCTGTACGCGCATCTAAGTCCCTAGCACTTAACTGCTCGGGCGACATGTAGGCGACCGTCCCAACTGCGGTGCCTGGGCTCGTAAGATGGTCTTCGCTCACCCCCAGCGCTGCATCCGCGGCGAGCGTAGCCTCGGCCTCCGAGACCGCGCCTTCCCGCCTCGGCGCTAACTTCGCCAAACCAAAATCCAATATTTTCGCGTGCCCTCGTTTAGTTATAAATATGTTGGCAGGTTTGATGTCGCGGTGGACGATTCCTTCGCCATGGGCGGCCTCCAGGCCCTCCGCAATCTGGATCGCCAAATCAAGCAGGCTTTCGATTTCAATTGGACGGCCGGCAATGCGATGCTTTAACGTCATACCGTCCAGGTACTCCATCACGATATACGCCTGACCGTTTTCCTCGCCGATGTCATAAATCGTGCAAATGTTCGGGTGGTTCAGCGCGGAGGCAGCTTTCGCCTCGCGTCTGAAGCGTTCGAGCGTCTGAGGGTCGTGCGCTAAATCTGGCGGCAGGAATTTCAAGGCGACAGAGCGATCCAGGCGGGTGTCTTCGGCCTTATAAACTACACCCATCCCGCCACCACCAAGTTTTTCCACGATACGGTAGTGCGATATGGTTTTGCCGATCAGCGAGTCGGTGGCTGGCACGTGCTGCACATCTTAGGGCGCGTCAGGAATCAAGTCAACGAAGAGAGATCGAAGAGAGATCGACGAGATCGACTGTAATACGCCGAGTGCGATGCACGAAGTTGTTGCGCTTTTCTTGTCCTCCTTGTCGTCTCCTAGGTAGAGGGGCTTGCTAGGCACCCGGGCGGAACCGTTGCACAAGCCCTTCGGCCCTTTTCACGATGAAAGGAGTGAAAGATGAAACGCAAATTCAAGTTCGTGCCTTTAGCATCTGTCGCCTTTGTTACATTGTGTGCTGTTTCGACATGGCCCGCTTTTCGGGGATTTGGTTTTGGAATCCTAAGCAATAGCCGTGAAAATGCGGAATCCGCACGCAGAATTCAACAAGAGGCGGCGCAGGAAACGGGCGCGCAAAGCGACGTCACTTCTTGCGCGTACACATTTACATCTGGAAATGCGCAAACTTACATGAAATATTGCGTGACGGTCAATGGGAACATCGTGCAGTTCCAAAGCCCGCTAGGCGTCGAGGACATCAAGTCCGCTGCCAGCAGCGAAGGCTACGGACTCTGTGCTGCCGGAGAGAACAGCTACTGGGACTGGGCGGGAGCGGGCGCGAAAAATTGGGGCCCGGCGACTTTGCTCACCCAAACAGCGACGGAAGTGAAGATTGCGCGCACGACCACCGATGGCATCTGGACGCTAACGCAGACCATCACGCAAAATTCGTCCGGGCGGTACGCAAAGATCGAAATGCAACTCAAAAATGATACGGACGTATCGCAGCAGGGCGGCTTTTTCATGCGCTGGGCGGACGTGAATGCCGACAACAGCACGATAAACAATCTGGACGCGACGACCATCAGCGCGTGAGGCTACCGGCCATTCCTGGCTGGGAGTTCGTACTTACCCTACGGTTTGTTATTGCAGAATTTTGGAGTCAACACGAATGAAAGTGCCGGTTACGCGCTGGATACGAATCAACCGCCGGAGGTGTGCCTACCCGGGTTGACTTCCAATGGAACGTTGACGGCAACGGATGGCTCGATAATGATGCTGTATGTCTTTCCACCGGTGGCTAAAAGTCAGACCGTCACGTTCAATGTGAAATACGCGGCGTTTTGACGTCGCAAACAACGTTTTTCGCACGCCGCCCGTGCCGAAAACTTTTCGCGGCGTGCAGATGGCGATGACTCCGATGGCAGGCTAAGTCAAATTATAAAAGCGGATCCCTAGCTTGCGTGTTCTCAAGTCCTTCCATGAGAAGGCCGGTGAGTGTCAAACCCTTTCTTTCATTTTCCTCTTTTTTTTTCTTTCTTTCTTCTTCATTCCTTCTTTCCAGATTGTGTTCCCTTGAGCCAAGCCGCCTCTGTCGCCACCCTTCCATCCGCACTCTTGGTTGAGCGATGGTCGCTCGGTGCAAGTTGGGTGTACTTGATTCAGTAGGTGCTGCTACCTGATTATCGACCTCTGTTCCCCC
>DATNLR010000045.1:0-116209 GCA_035602755.1 Binatus sp. (SeqCode)
CAGCTTCTCGTGAAAGTGCTGCACATTCAGATCGAAATAACGTTCCCGGTACAGCTCCAGCACCCGCTCCACGGTCGCTAGCGGCACGCGCTTAGGCGAAGGCTTTCCTCGCCTGCGGTCGAACAACCCGCGGAATCCGAACTCCTCATAACGCTCCCGCCAGCGCCGCATATGCCGGTCACTGATGCCCAAGATCTCGGCCGCTTGCCACCAGCTGATCTTCTTGGCCATCGCCTGCAACATCACTTCCTGTACTTTCATCGCCCGCTCCATGGCGGCTTGTGTGTAGGAGTTCATGCCTTGCATGGTCCCCTACCACAGCCCGAAAAGCGGACATATCACTTGCTATCTCAACCGGACATATCATGTGCTACTGACAATTTTGTCAGGCCCCGTTGACTTCGTTGAGCCGCTTCGTTACTCTCCGCGCAACACCAGGACGAGATTCAGGCTTTCTTGCCCGATGTAATTAGTACGTCGGCCCAATCAACCAGGAATTTCGATCAAGCTACTGCCGAGGAGGTCGGCATCCATGAAAAAACTGTGCAGTTTTTTGTTGGGGGCGTCTTTTGTACTCGCAGCCGCAGGCATCGCCGTAGCGCAGGATAAACCGGGGGTGATGCGTGTTCCGCCGCCGGTACTCACGATCACTCGCGAATTTGTGAAGCCAGGAAAATCTGGTGTAGTGCACGAACGTACCGAAAGCGCATTTGTGAAGGCCATGACTGCCGGGAAATCGAACCAGCACTATCTGGCGCTCAATTCAATGAGTGGCAAACCCCGGGCACTGTTTCTTACCGGTTATGAGTCCTTCGAAGACTGGGAGAAACAGAACCTGGCCGACATGAAGAACGCCACGTTATCCGCGGAACTGGATCGCGCTTCAATGGCCGACGGCGAATTGCTGGACGCCATGGATCTGAGCGCTTGGGTTTACCGCGAAGATCAAAGCTTGAACCAGACCGGAAACTTGGTTGGCATTCGTTATATGGATTTTGAAGTTTTTCAAATTAAGCCTGGGCACGAAGAGGAATGGAACGAGGCCGTCAAAATCGTAAAAGACGCCTACGCCAAAATGCCGGATGCACACTGGGCTATGTATCAAAACGTCTTTGGACGAGAAGCTCCGGCCTTCCTCGTCATCACGCCTCGAAAATCCGCCTCCGAAATTGACCGCGATTTTGCAAACGGCAAACAATTCGTTGACGCGATGGGGCCGGACGGTCTGAAAAAGTTGAACGAGCTCACCGCCTCAGCCATTGCTTCGAGCGAAAGGAACCTCTTCATGATCAGTCCGAAGATGAGCTACATGGGTGAAGATCTTGCTAAAGCTGACCCGGACTTCTGGGGCCACAAGCCTGAGTAAGCTGTTTCCGCAGGGGCGCAGCTCTCCCGTTCAGGCGGGTATGCTGCGCCTCGCGAATCATCACTAAATACGCGTTTCACTCGTGAAGTTGCGAAGATGGAACCAAATCCTTTCGCAGCCTGCGACGAATCCAGTTCCGATGTGATTTAATTCCAGTATGTTTCGCACAAATCCGGAACCGAAAGATTTGATACCTGACTTGGATGCTCTCGCCGTCACGGCAACTTCTTCTTTGGAATTGATGAACAAGATTGTCGCGCTGCTCCACAAAAGTCTGCTGAAGTACAACTGGGTCGGCTTTTATATGATTCAGAGAGAAGCTTCGGGAGAAGACGTCCTGATTCTCGGCCCATTCAAAGGTTCGATGACGCCGCACACGCGCATTCAACTGAACCAGGGCATTTGCGGCGCAGCAGCATCCAGTGGCAAAACCGTTGTGATTGATGACGTCAACGCAGACTCGCGCTACCTAGCCTGCTCGCTCGAGACTAAATCCGAAA
The DNA here is from genome assembly GCA_035602755.1 of Binatus sp. (SeqCode). Lineage (GTDB taxonomy): Bacteria > Acidobacteriota > Terriglobia > Acidiferrales > UBA7541 > Palsa-295. The sequence goes on from DATNLR010000045.1 coordinate 1,867, forward strand.
TCGTCGTGCCAGTTTTCGTGGCAGGAAAAGTTGTCGGTGAGTTAGACATCGACAGCCACTTCCCCGCCGCCTTCGCCGCCGATGGGGACCGCAAACTCTGCGAACACGCCGCAAAACTCCTCGGCAACTGGATGGAAGCTCACCCAGGCAGCTAGAGCCGCGTTCTCCCGCAACGAAGCGCCCCGTTTTCTATTTGCTCTCATGCTTGGAACGGCGGTATTCCCAATCCGAGAAACCCGCTCTGAACTTTTGGCGTTTTACGGCGTCTTGAACTATTTCCGGGTTTCGGGCGTTCCTTGCTGACACCTGGGGCCGCAGCCGAAACTGAGTAGCGCCGTGATAGGCGTGAATAGCATACTGGTTCCCATGGATAAAAAAACGTAATCGTATCGGCAGGACCGTCCATCCAGGCAGTTCCCTGCACCGGTGTCTGGTTGGACGCGATCACCGGTACCTCTAACAGGTCCAGCGTGTCACCCGCGGGCGTATAATTTCCCGACGCTACAAGTGTGTCGCTGACGTGTACCCGCTTGCCGTCTTCGCAACTGTCCACAAGCGAAAATGTAAGGGCCACTGTTCCTCTCGATGTGAATTTGTTCTTTTCTGAATGCCGATGCGTGATGTAATTAAATGTTATGATTTGAGGCAGCAAGTGTGCGCGCAACGAAGCCGCCCTATTTCAGCTGGATGCAGACTGCACATAGCGTGCGGCGGCGCACAACCCGACGGCCTGCAGTTGAATCCTAAGCGTCGAATATAAGGAGAGCTTGGTGCGACGATTGCGACTCGCTTGTGCGGTAACTGTGTTGACCTTGCTTGGATTTGCAGTCGCGCTGAAATTGTCCGCGGCCGGCCCTGCTCATCACCTAGGAAACAGCACTACCGCTTCTAGTTCGCAGTATCCTTCGACAAAGGAAGACGCTAACGCAGCTAAGAGTGGTGCGGCATCCGAAGCGGCGACGCCTGCGCCGGCTAACGCGAATGCCCCGGTGATCGTTGCGACGAATATTTCGCCGCGCTCGCTCGCCGTTGAGTCGCAACCGCAAAGCGCTGCGAACGCAGCCAACGCAGAAAATTCTTCCGCGCCACAATCCGCATTGCTTTATCTCGCAAATGCCGACAAAGGGGACAGGATTTTCACGTTAGCGACTGTGCTAAATCCGCCAGCATCAACAAATGCGCTCGCCACTGGCAGTAAGCTCGCGCTGTTTGCCGGACAGGCTTCACCTGGCTCCCTGGGCGATGGCGGCGCAGCGTCCGGCGCGGAATTTGATTTGAAGCTCGATTCGCTCGCCATGCGCAGCGGAGTAGCAGTCGCGCCCGACGGGACAATCTTTATAGCCGATACTTTAAATGGCACGATTCGCAGCATCGCCGGTGCCGCAAGCAGCGAACCCGGAATCGTTCGCAGCGTCGTGGGACGTTACGGTCCGCGGCAGAATTTTGAACTCGTTGAGCCGCTCGGCTTGGCCCTGGATCGCTCCGGAAATTTATATATCGCGGATCGCGGCGCAAATGCCGTGCTGATGCTGCACTCGGCTACATCCGCTTCGCCAGGCGTGCTGGAAATTCTTGGGCACGTGATTTCACCAACCAGCGTCGCCGTCACCTTGGACGGCAGTAAGGTTTTTGCCGCTTCGGCTGATACTGGAACCGTCGTTTCAATCAATACACAGACGCGTTCGCTTACGTCCGCTGGAGTTTCTCTGGCAAACTTAGCCGTCGACAGCCAGCAACGCGCCAACGCCACAAAGATTATTCCTGCTAGCATTGCCGTTGACGGCGCAGGCAATCTATTTGTTTCTTTTTCGGGTGCTGGTGCAGCGCAGGATCAAGTATTGCGCCTCGACGCGGCCACGGCAAACGTTAAGGCTGCCGCGCACGGACTAAGCTCACCCGGCCAAATCGCCTTCGATTCAAATGGAAATCTTTTCATCGCGGACCAAGGCACGCGCCGGCTGCTCGCGCTTCGCGGTGCAGGTGTGCCGGCCAACGGTGTCACATTAAGTCCGCCGACGAATCAGACGCCATATGGCCCGGAACCGGTGGCCGGAACATCTCCTACGCAAGGTTTTACCCTCACAAATAATTCCACCGGAACGATCACGCAAATCACTTCCGGATTCCAGGGTACGGATCCGGGTGACTTCACTGTGCTGAATACTTCCTGCACGGGCACCTTACTCGCAAACACGAGCTGCACTCTGAATGTCGCATTCACGCCGCAAGCGACGGGACCGCGCTCTGCATCCTTGGCCGTGACCTACACCAGCGCTGGCGCGCAAAATACTTTGACGGCAGCTGTGAGCGGAACCGCCGACGATTATGAAATCACACTGGCGAGCGGCGCTATGCAACAAATCACCATTGCGCAAGGATTTGCCGCCACTTATCTATTGCAAATTGTTCCCGACGATACGTTCAGCGGCTCGGTGACGTTGCTCTGTCCATCGGGGTCCGCTTTGCCGGCGGCTACCACCTGTGGAATTTCTGCCGGCACTTCAGTCACCACGCCGCTAGTTCCCATGCTTATGGTAAACGTTACGGCGGGCATGCCCGTGCCGTTCAACGTTACGTTTCAAACGACGAGCACCGCCACGGTAACAACCACAACCACCACCACGATGATTCCTGGTTCTGGCATTTTCGGCCGCGGCGAAGACATGAATTGGCCCGGCGCGATACTTCGAAACCCTGCAGACTTCCCTAGCGCTTCTCTTCTCAGTGCGTTCGGGATGTTGGGCGCAATTATTTGTGTGATGTTTGTGTTTTGCGTTTTCGGCGCCGGCGCCAAGCGAATGGTTTCAGTTTTCGCCGTCTGTGCGATTTTTGCTGTGGCATTGGCCGGCTGTCATCACACCAGTACCACTGGAATCGTGATCACTCCCAAGGGCACCTACAATTTCACGGTTCAAGGTACAGCCCAAGGCGCCACGCGCGGCTTCTCCGTCACCATGGTTGTGGATTAACGGCAACTCGCAGCTAAGCGAGATATTATCGACGAGCAGTTGTATTCAGAATCTGCGAGGGGGAAAAATGGCGTCAACTCAGAAGCGGTCGCATATTCCAGCAGCAGGCGGCTTCGGTTCATTGCCCTTCAGCAGTGGCGTGCTGGTAGATGAGACATTTTATCTTAGCGGGCACATCGGCCTGGACCCAGCCACAAAGAAAATTCCAGATAGCGTCGAGCTTGAAATTCGTTTGATGATGGACAGTCTGCGCGACACCCTGGCCAAAGTGGAAATGACTATGCAGGATCTAGTATCCGTGCAGATTTTCTGCCCGGACGTGTCATTGTTCGCTCAGTTTAATGAAATCTACCGCGCTTATTTCGCCCAGCCGTTGCCGGCGCGCGCGTTCATCGGCTCAGGCCCGCTACTTTTCGGTGCGCGATTCGAAATCCAAGGCATCGCGGTAAAAAACTAAAACGCCAGGGTTTCAGCGCAGGCAAATAGAGACCCATCAAAGGGTTTAGCTACCTGACAATACGTGGTTTACAGTTCAGTACGAATACGGACCGGCGCGGCCTTTCACCTTCGCGGTGCGCATGAAATATCGCACTTAGAGGCGTCGATAGCGCTAACTGACAATCGGAAAGCCCTGATTGGCGTAAGCCGCGGCCGCGAGTTTGCGACTTGGCCGCGCGGCGGCGAGACCGGCTATTCTTCGCCCGTTTGCCTCAGTCATCCTCAACTTCAGTACCATGGTCGGGCGATTCCCGGTCTGTATCAAAATCTGGTTGTGTTAGAAATCACCGTAGACCAAGAGGGCGCACGCGCCACATCAGAGTCATGAAGGCGCTGCTGAATGGAATGACAGAGGACGCGACCGCTACCGTTAAAACCTGGCGATTCAAATCTTCAACGGGCCCAGACGGAAAGTCTGCTGCAGTGACGATGATCGTGCAGGTATCGTTGAAGTCCTAGTAGCAGCTTCTCAGCTGTTTTTGTCCGCGGCTTTTGACTCTTGGCCCGAACGAATTCTCCAAAGCGTTTGTTGCATAATCCCGAGCCAGATCACGGCATCGCGAGCGGGCAAATTAAGCCGGCGCACCAGCCGGCGTATTCTTTCTTCTGCGTCGGCCACACGCCGCAATTCCAAAAAGCCGGTAGCATGCAGAACGTCAAGCAGCCTGGTCGTGAACCGCTCCACGTCGCCTGCAGCAGCGGGCGGAAGTTTCTCCGGCAGCCGCCCAGTCTTTGCATCGCGAATAATTTCGTATAGGCAGACGGCGACAGCCTGCCCCAGGTTCATCGAAATATTTTCATCAGACGTGGGAATGCGCATCAGCCAGTGACAATGGCTTAAGTCTTTATTCGACAGGCCAAATTTCTCTGAGCCGAACAATAGCGCCACGCGATTCGCCACTCGGATTCGCTTGCGTATCAGGTTCGCGCCATCTTCAAGACGTCGCAGCGGATGGTGCAGTTGCCGGTGGCGCACCGCCGTGGTCCCTACCACCAGCGTGCAATCCGCCACGGCATCTCCGACGCTGTCAAATTGCTCGGCCTTTCGCATGACAGATGACGCGCCCACCGCGGACCGCGCTTCGCGAAACGCCTTTTCGTAAGGATTTACAACGCGCAAGTGATGAAATCCAAAGTTGCTCATCGCGCGTGCAGCAGCACCAATATTCAGAGGATTGCGCACGGACACCAGAACGATTCGTATTCGGTCGAGTTGCGCCGCAGTAGCCAAGGGCGTTCATTCTAAATCAGGCGCAGGAGGTTCTTACAGGAAAGCTTCAGGATTTCAGGACGACCCACAAATTAGCTGGCGCTCGAGGACGAACCCGCTTGACGGGTAGCGCTGGCATGCGTTGCTGTTTTCGCGCGCAGAACCAGCACCGGGCACTCAGCTTCTTTCACCACTTTTTCGGCTACGGAGCCAAACGCGATATTTCGCCAGCCGGTCATGCCATGCGTGGCAATAATGATCATGTCCACGTTTTCCTGCTCGGCAATTCGTATCAGTTCCATGCCAACGTCATCCGCGTTGCCCAACTGCGTCCGGACCTTAATATTCGTTTGTGCAAGCGTGGCGGCGAGTTGGTTAAGCTGCTGTTCGGCCTTTTCGTTCAGGCTTCGGTCGTATTGGCCTTCCTTGAAGATGGATACGTTGCTGGGCAGATCGGGAATAGCCGGCATCACATGTACCAGCAAAACCTCCGCGCCGAGACGCGAGGCCATATTCGCGGCCACATCCAGTGCAGCACGTGAAGAGCTACTGAAATCAATGGGAGCAAGGATCAATTTTGGCGGCAACATAGCGTCGTAGTTTCCTCTGTGCCGCCATCCTACCAGATCAATTTAATGCAATGTTACGCTTCGGTTGCACTTCTATGAATTGTTAGTCGTACGAGCTTCGCTTCGATTTTTGGTTCGCGAAATTCAAAGCGAAAGCCAAGATACGGGGCTGGGGCCCGGGGCTACGACTGCCAAATCAGGTTCCTAACTTCGCGCTCAGCGGTGTTCTCGATTGCCTTTTGCGTCGCGTTTGACGCGTATCCCACAAGTTTGGTGATTTCCTCTGCGTTCCGAAAAAATCCCGGCGCGCCACTTCGTGCACGGAGCCCGAACTGCGGCCCCAATCTCCGCCGTCCATGTTCGCCAAACCAGCTTTGCCACCTGGACGGATCTGCTGCGGCAAGCGCATGTTACGCGGGCTCACGCGTTCCGCGTTGCTGCGCTGCTGGATCATGGCCAGCAGGATGTCGTCGCGCTCGTAAAGCAGCGGAACTGTATCCCTGACTTTCTCCAGTTGCAGCCCAACCGATTGCGCATTTTGCATTTGCGCTAGGTGATTAAATTCTCTCTTGGAATGGAAATTTAAAGTTGATTAACACCACGCGTGCAAAGATCCATGGTCGTGACGTTAGAGAGGAAGGCCGGCGAATGTTCAGCGCGGATAGGAATGGATGCGGGGTGTCCCCCTCGGACGTTCGGAGAGGACTTGCGCGGGCAAAAAAGCTTCGCTGCGTCTTGCGCGTGAGCGCAGAACTACTGGCCGACAGTCCGGCTTCGACTCTGTCCTCTCGGCCAGTTGAACGCCTTGGGTCCGCAGGAGAAGATGCCGGTGTCAGGAAGTAGGCGAGCCAGGCGCTCGTCCCAGCCCCCCTTCCGCAAGTATCGCAACAGGAATTTCAGGGGGGAGGAGTGTTCATCATGCGAGTTCAAAAGCTTGCCTTGCTGGGAATGTTTTTGGGAGCTGTGGTCTGTGCGGCTCCTGCGATGTACGCGCAAAATTGCACGGCGTCACCAGGGGCGGCTATCCGCTGCTTCGTTGCCAATGCGGTAACTACAAAACTCACTGAGCCGCGCTACGGCATGACTCTGGCTCAATTCCAGGCTTACGGCGTAGCGGTCGCGGAAATTCTACGGACAAATCACACGTATCTAGTCCTCATCGGAATTTCCAGCGCCGTCGCCGATGCCATGCCTCCTCGGAATTTGGACGGCTCGGTGAACGGGTCCGCGCAGGAGCTGGCCGTATCGCAAATTGTGGACGCGGTAATTGCCGGAGGCTTCGCTCCCACGCCGTCGAGCGTCACGGCGCAAGATTTAGAATGGTTTGCCCTCGACCTCGTCTCGGCCATGAATCACACCGACGGCATGATGCAGATGATGACGCCCGGTGTCGGCCTGCGTATCATCGACTCTTACCTAGTCACCGGCACGTCAAACGGCAGCGTGAACTGGCCGCAAGTGAATGCAAGCCTCACGAACGCAGTCGAAGGTTTTATCACTGCAGGCCTGATGAAAATTCCGGCCAACCAAACGGCGGCCCCGGTCGAGACGTTCGTCAATTCCGTAGCCCAAGCAATTTACACCTACAAAGTCTCCACCAACCGCCCGACGCTGTAGAACGGCAACAATCAAAGAGCAACGCTGTATCTCTTGTTACAAATTTTAGATGTCGACGTCCGACAGCTACATCGGCTCCCCTCCACCCGACTCCCAGATCTTTTCGCCGTATATTCGTGGTCAGCCCAAAAATTTCGTCGTCTGAGGCATTCCTGCTGAGCGGGTAGCTGTCGTCGGTGCCGTTTTCCTACTCGAATCTAGCGGATGCTCTGTAGCGCCACTTTGGCGTTCACCGGTGCCGGCGGGGCTTGCTGCCAAAGAGGTTTCTCCAATGTTATCAATAGGATTCTCGCGCTTGACATCCGTGAGAAGGCACAGCTAAAATTTTCGACGTTGGGGATGCTGCAATTTATTCTGGTACGGTGGGGTGGATTGCCCAGCAGATCAGTAATCTACGAACTTTTTTGCCGCGAACTTCGAGTTCCGCGCATCAAAACGGAGAGATGTCAACTTTCGGGTACGGAGAGCCATGAATAAGATTCTTATCATTCAGCCGTCGCACTATGTTTCGAAAAACGACCGAACCGTATTCAAATCGCGCATGCGCGCGCTCGTGCCGCTCACCCTTCCTTATCTAGCCGCGCTAACTCCCAAGGATTGGGACGTTACGTTGGTTGACGAGCAGCTTCAAGACATCGACTTCGACGCGAAGCCCGATCTGGTGGCTATCACGTCTTGGACCGTTCACTCGATCCGCGGCTACGACGTAGCCCGCAAGTTTCGCGACCAGGGCATTCCGGTAATTATGGGCGGCCCGCACGTCTGGTTTCACCCCGAGGAAGCTTCTAAGCACTGCGATGCTATAGGTATCGGCGAAGGCGAGCCTATCTGGGCGAAAATGTTGGAGGACGCGGCAGGCGGCAATTTGCAAAAAGTCTATCAAGCCCCGCAAATGAAGAGCATCGCTAAACTGCCGTTGCCTCGCTGGGATATGCTGGACCTTCGCAAGTACGGCCCATTCAAGACTTTTTCCCTGATGTCCTCACGTGGCTGCCCCATGCAATGCGAATTCTGCTCCGAGCGTTTGTATCTGGGCGGCGGTTTCCGTGTGCGTCCTGTGGAAGATGTGATTGCAGACATTAAGCACACCGGATCGAAAAACGTTTTCTTCGGCGATAGCGATTTCGGCGGTAAGCGCGCTTCTGCCATGGCCTTAATGGAAGCGATGATTCCGCTAAAGCTTCGCTGGTCCGCGCTTTGGACGTCCTTCCTTTGCTACGACGACGAATACATGGACCTGGCTCAGCGCAGCGGGCTACTCCACGTGAACATGGGCATCGAGAGCATCAACCGCGACACGCTCAAGGGCATGAACAAGAATTTCAACAAGGTGGATCGCTACAGCGAAATGCTGGCGAATTTGCGCAAGCGCGGAATCAGCTACTCACTAAATTTCATTTTCGGATGGGATACCGAGCAACAGGGTGTCTTTGAAAACACACTGGAATTTCTGCATAAGGAAAAGGTTCCGGTGGCCTACTTCAATATTCTTTGCCCGGAGAAAGGCACCATGTTCTTCGAGAAAATGAAGGCGGATGATCGCATCCTTCGCCTCGAAGATATTGGCCGCTTCCCCGGAGAGTTCTGCCATATCAAGCCGAAGAATTTCACAGCGGAAGAAATCGAGAAAAACGTTCAGGATATGTATCTGAAATTTTACAGTTGGAAATCGATGCTGAAACGCCTGCCGCCGCCAGTGACGCAGTCGAACATTGCATCCTGGGTGGTAAACATCTCGCAGCGGAAACTCGCGCAACGCTCACAGGGCGAGAACAACAACAACTTCGACGCTTTTTAGGCCATCGGTTCTGCTTTCGTAGCGCCACCCTTCTGGGCGGCATCTTGCGTCACTTAATTTTCTGTTTGTGTTTCTAAGTCGCGCCGTTAGGCGTGCTACACGAGTGGTTTGAACGATGCCAGGCTAAAGCGTGGCGTTACGAACTGCGCAAACCGCTACCGCCGCTGAACTCCAAGCTGTCCGTTCGACGGGTTCGTTACCTGCATAAGAAATTTCGGCGAGGATTCCAAGAAGGCAACCCGGCGAATTTTCGCTTCGGGCGTTCTAATACTCACTCCTCGCGTGACTTACACATCTTCGCCTGCTCTTCTCGTGCGCAGTGTCTCACATTGAGCCGAAGGTACTATTCCCCGCGCGCTTGCATCCCTGTACATCTCTATATACCAGCGGGTAATTAAGCCGCCATGAAAGGTCCGCTGATGGTCGAGCTAGGCCGGCATCCCGGTGAATTCAAGGTGAAGAAATGAGCACGACTCCTGTCACTTCCGCAGAAGCCAAAGCAAAAGCTGCCGCAGAAAATGCCGCGCAGATCGAACGTCGCCGCCGCAAACGCGCTAAAATTTCCGCGCAGGTTCACGTGCGCGCCGTGGATTCTCCGGAGCCCTTTGAAGAAGTTTGCAAGAGCATTGACGTGTCACGCGATGGCCTACTTTTCACTGCAGCGCGCGGAGGCTATTGGAAAGGCCAGATACTCGACGTCACGTTCCCCTACGCGGCAGCGGCCGCAGCGTTCAACACAGCGCAACGCGCAGAAGTGGTCCGCGTAGCGGAACACGGCTCCGGGCAATACGGGGTTGCCGTACAGTTCTCCGCATCGAAACCCGCCGATAAAAATGCAAATCAGCCCGCCACCAAGGGGGATCCTTTTGCCGCGGGCGACCCAGGTGCCAGAGGCAACGCGGAACAGAAGAAACAACCATCCGTCGTGCTAGCGGTCGAATCCGATCAGCGCACCGCCGATGTCATGCGTAGCATCCTCGGACAAGACGGCTACACCGTAATCGTCACGCCCACCGCGCAAGAAGCACTGGAGGTTCTGCGCACCACCGTGCCGGTCTGCTTTATCGCGGAGGTGGAAGGCGGCGACATGAGCGGCCACGATCTCTGTTTAATTATCAAACGCAACGACCGCCTGGCCCGCGTCCCCGTAATTTTGCTCACACGCGCAGCGCAACCCGCCGACTACGCCGCCAGCCATCAACTCGGCGCCGTCGTCTGCATGGCCAAGCCATTCAAACCCGAGCGCTTGCTGCACGTGGTTCGCCTAGTCGCTCCGCCTCCGCAAATCAAAAGCGCCTACGGCTCTCGCGTCTCTAGCAGCGCCATCGAACGCACCTTGTAGTCTGTACCTACAACCAGCCGTAATGCCGAGATTCCGTAGGCGTTCGCCGTAGCAGCGGCGTATTTGCGCCAGGAACTTCGTGCGTCTGAAGGATCACCTCCATCAGCAGCGTTTTGGCGTTTCCCGACCCCTCTGCGTCGCCCCAGACGGTACTTCGTGCGTGACGCATGAAATTCCTTCTGCTAGGGAAATGTTTCCGCCACTTCCAATTCGTCAAGGCCTGCTACGCGCCACGCTCCCGCGAGTGTTGGGTGGCGGGACACTCCCTTCGTCGAGACGGCTTGAGTCCCGCAGGCGTCGGTTTTTCCGTGGGCGCGGACATGTCCTACATGGGGCAAAACGAAAACAAGGTGCTTTCTGGGATGGTTCCAAGAACTACGATGCGGCTCAGCTGTGTGTAAGAAGAATGGAAAGAGACGATCCGATTGTTGGAGTCTGGAATCGGAAGCTTCCGTTACTTTTGTGGCGATGAGTTGCTTGGAGCATTGCTGGGAGCGGTAGAAGTTGGATTATCAGGCAGCACTTGCGCGAACGTCATGCACAGATACGGATCAGACTCGGCATGGGCTCCTGGCATTTTCGCCGATACGCCGAAACGATGCGGCCCGGTAAAGAAAGCGTGTTTCTTGGGAGCCGATCCGGTGATTTCGTTCACCGGCCCCTTGGCGTTCGGCGGCACGGGAATGGAGAAGAGAAAGATCGGTTTATTTGCGGACACCTCGTAAACGTTAAATTGCACGATGCATTTCTTGGTGACCGTCGCGGAGCATGGCGGAAACTTTGAAAAATCATAATTAAAACTCACCGTGACAGTGCGCATCACAGATTCCGGCGGCTCCGGAGACGCTTGCGTATCCGGCGGCGGTGGCGGAGCTGCCTTGGAGGATTGCGTCGGCGCCGGCGGTTTCGAGTCGTCGTCCGATTGGGCCCACGAAGACGTGGCCGTGAGAGCCACAATAGCGATGATAAGCATGAGCGCCGGAGCAAACACATTCGCGCCCCGCGCAGTAGTGCCGGACGCGAAAACTCCGATCATGGAATTGCGGAAGCCGTTTGACGCGCGTCCATCCCGCATACACTCCACGTTAGCATTCGTCTGCGCTTCACGAAATCATTTTTTTAGACCCCGGGCTTGCGAATGACCTACGAGCCACCCTCGATCGATACCACTTTCGCGCGCACAAAATTGGCACCAACACCCGTAGCCGCCAGGTTGTCACCCGCAGTGCCGGCCGAGCTTTGATTTCTGGCGCCAGTCCGCTCACAGCGCTTGGCGCGGTAGTAAAACTAACTTGCCATCGTATCGTGCAATCTCCAGAACATACGGTTAAGCAAATTCCCAGTCTCGATTTGAAGTACAATCGCCGAGATCGAGCTTTCGCGGCTTGATACACCTGGGGTAGCAAGAAGCGAGCATGATTGGCCATGCCTGAAGAGGCCGCAGTACAAAAAATCGACGTGCGCTGCTGCATCGTGGGCGGCGGACCCGCCGGCATGGTGCTCGCCTATTTGCTTGCGCGAGCCGGGGTAGAAGCTTTGGTCCTCGAAAAACACGCCGATTTCCTGCGTGATTTTCGAGGCGACACGATTCATCCTTCTACTCTGGAGTTGATGTACGAGCTTGGCCTGCTCGATGAATTCCTGAAACTTCCCCATGACGAGCTTCGCGAGCTGGCTGCAGAAGTTGGCGGCGTGAGATTTATCGTCGGCGATTTCACGCACGTACCCGGGCACTGCAAATTCATCGCCCTGATGCCGCAGTGGGACTTTCTGAATTTTATGTCTGATCACGCCAAGCGCTATCCCGAATTTAATTTGCGCATGCAAGCGGAAGCGACCGATGTAATCACCGAAGGCGACCGCATCATCGGCGTGCGCGCCAAAACTCAGCTCGGCCCCGTCGAAATTCGCGCCGAGCTCGTGATTGGAGCCGACGGCCGTCAGTCCGTAGTGCGCCAGAAAGCCGATCTGGAAGTAGAGACCTTCGGCTCGCCCATCGACGTGCTGTGGATGCGCATATCCCGCAAACCCGGCGATCCCCCGCAAACATTCGGCCACATCGATTCCGGCAGAATTCTCGTAATGATTCAGCGCGGAGAATATTGGCAATGTGCTTTCGTCATCCCCAAAGGCGCCTTCCACGCCATACGCGAAAAAGGTCTTCCCGCATTCCGCGAGGACATCGTTCGCCTCCAGCCATTTCTGCGTGGCCGCGAGCAGGAATTAAAAACCTGGGACGATGTTAAATTGCTCACCGTGGTGATCGATCGCTTAAAAAAGTGGCATCGTCCGGGCTTGCTCTGTATCGGTGACGCAGCGCACGCCATGTCTCCTATCGGTGGCGTGGGCATTAATCTAGCGATACAAGACGCAGTGGCTGCCGCAAACATTCTAGCGCCCGCATTCCAGCGCGGCGCTACTCCGGGAACGATTCCGGTAATTGAAGCGATTAGCGAAGCAATTTCGCCCACCGAAGGCGCGCTTCCAGCCGCCATTGCCATGGGTCTAACGCCTGCACTGGCAGACGCACCAGCCGTCGGCATGATTGCGCCTTTTGGTCCATCACTTTTGCGCGGTGGATTGGGCGACGGAAGCGCGCGACCGGCGAGCACAGCCTCTAGGGCTGCAGCATCTGCGCGAGCGACGGGCACGTTTTCGCAAGAACCAACCTACAGTTCCGTCAGCGAGGACGACCTTGCCGCCGTTCAGCGCCGCCGCGAATTTCCCGCGCGCATGATGCAGCGCATACAAGTAGCCATTCAAAATCGAGTAATCAGTCGCGTCCTATCTGCAAATGAGCAGATTGAAATTCCTTTCGTCGTACAACTCTTGCGCAACTTCCCGGTTCTGCGACGAATCCCGGCTTACATCGTGGGCATCGGTTTCCGTCCCGAGCATGTTGAGACGCAAGACGCCAGCGCGCAGCAAACAGACAATTGAGCCGAAAATGACCGCAGCAAATCCCACGCCTCCCTTTAAACCGGCCACACCGAGCGACCATCTCGCCAACGAACGCACGTTCCTGGCCTGGATACGCACCGCCATCAGCGTCATCGTTTTCGGTTTTGTGGTAGCGAAATTCGGAATTACGCTACGCGAATTTCTGCGCATTTCTGGAAATGCTGCTCGCGAAAGCGGAACTTCGCTGATGATCGGCCTGGGATTTATGGTGATGGGTATTCTGATGGCGCTTGCAGCAGGATTCCGCTACAGAACCACGATGCGACGTCTGGAAACGGGTGATTTCAAACCAGCGGGAGCAATCGTCACCGCGTGGGCCGTGATCGCCGCGCTGTTCGGAGCAATCCTGGCCGCCTATCTGATTTATACGGCGCGGACCTTGTAAGTAGATTCCTTCACCGCGTACTGCAGCGAGACTCTTCCACTTTTATATACGTTGTGGCTGGTCAGCTTCAGCTTGGCTTGCTTGGCCGGAGAAGGAAGCAGCGGAATTCCTTCGCCGAGCAGGACCGGAATCACCTCAACCTCGACTGTATCCACCAACCCTGCGCCGAGAAAACTCTGAAACAGCGAGCCGCCGCCGAACAGCCAAATGTCTTTGCCCCGCTTTTCGCGAAGCGTTGCCGCAGTTTTCTCGCAGCCTTCTGTCACAATAGTTACGTCGGGATACTCGCTCTGTTTCAGGGTGCGCGAAAAAACGATGGTCTTCATACCCGGGATCGCGGTGTTGCCGTGTTTCGCCATTACCTCAAACGTGCGGCGCCCGATTAGCAGCGTGTCGAATTGCTTGAAAACCGCGGCAAAATCGACGTCCGGGTCCGTTGCGATCCAATCGAATTCATCCTTCGGGCCCGCGATATAACCGTCCAAACTCATCGCCACCCGATAGCGGATTTTTCGCATGCCAACCTCCCGCGCAATTCCTTGATTCCGATACTTGAAGATTATCGCGCACGTCAGTAAACGCTGGCGAGCAACATTTTCGGCAGGCACGGTTCCGTGTATTGTTAGCAGAATCCTTGGGGGTTAGGATGACTTCCACGTCCTTGGAAACTGCTCTTGAGAGGACTGAAAGACCGCAAACCGTTTGTAAATTGCGCCGCATGCCATCGCGGCCAGCCAAAGCCCGGGCTGAATCTCGACGCGCCAAAAAATTAGGAAGCATCCGTGCCTCGAAGCGGCGCCGGTCGTTAACTCTACGCCAGGAGCCGCAGCGCGAACCAGTTGCAGAGAGTCAATCCCCTAGGTGCGAGAGGAAAACCCGCTAAGTGCTTCACCAAGGCCCACCTCATATCCCGAGATGAGATCATCCATGGAGGTATTCACTTGGTGGTCAATCTGCTTGCGTGCGGGGTCAGCGTCAAACCACGCCAAACATTGCCGAATCCCCTCAGCGAACGTAGTGGTAGCGGAATAACCCGGCACAAAACGTTTGATCTTGGAGTTGTCAAAGATCACACTCACCGATTTATCTCCAAGCAAGGTTCCCTTCTTTTCAGGAATTCGCGCCGCGATGTAGTCTGATGCGATATGCACCAAGTTAGGCTCAACACCCACGGCCGCGCCCACCGTGCGAAATATCTGATTCCAGGTGAGCACTTCGTCCGACGTAATGTGGAACGCCTGGCCCAGCGCTTTCGGATGACCGAGCAAGCCGACCAGTCCTTTCGCAAAATCCGTATTGTGCGTAACCACCCAAAGCGAGGTTCCGTCTCCTGGAACCACCATTTTGTATCCGCGCAGCATTCTGTCTACCGCAGTGTACGATTTCTGCCAGCTATTCAGAACCAGCGGAATCAGTGTCTCGCCGTACGTAAGCGACGGCCGCACGATCGTCACCGGAAAATCTTCCTCCCGATACGCCCGCATCAGCCGTTCTTCGCACGCAATTTTATTTCGCGCGTATTCCCAATACGGGTTGGCCAGCGGAGTGGACTCGGTAATCCGATAGTGTGTCGGAGGCTTCTGATACGCGCTCGTCGAGCTGATGAAAACAAACTGCTTGGTGCGCCCGCGGAAAACTTTCAGATCTCGCTCGATGTCCGCAGGCGTAAACGCAACCCAGTCCACGACGGCATCAAAAGATTCACGCTCGAGCGTCTGCCCAAACGCAGGATCGTTCACATCCGCAATCGACGTCTTCACTCCGCGCGGGAGCTTCGGTGGCATCCGTTGCCCGCGCGTCAGCAAAGTCACGTCCATCCCCCGCTGTGCGGCCAGCGCAGTGCAAGCCGTACTGATAATCCCGGTCCCGCCGATGAATAGAATCTTCATACCACAATTGTCCTACGGATTGCTGTGGTCCTTCGCGCCGCCGTCCTCCACGCGGACCGATTCGCCACTCGGCGTGGATACCCAACAATTTCCATGCATGTCGAGCCATTCGCCGGCGGGTTGATCGCTCTTCGGTTCAGACCCCATCCTCAATACATTTCCATCCAGATCCTCGATCTGCATTTCGTAGGCCCACGGATAGTTCGTTGGCGCGTGACGCACCTTGGCCCCCGATGCGCGATATTCTTTGAACAACGCTTCCGCATTCTCCACTCCAATCCACACCCAGGAACCCGTATGCCCCTGGTCCCCTTCACTCAGAAAAATGTGGCACTTCCCGCGCGAAATAGACGCGAACGGCCCCGGCCCTCCCCAATCGTGTTTGAAACCAAGCTTGCTCGCGTAGTATGCAACGCTTGCCGCCAAATTCTCCACCCGCAAAATCGGCGTCACTCCTTCGAACTCCACTTCGCTAATATTTTCTTCAGCGCTCATAAAACCTCCGTATTTCAAGAAATCCCGTGTAGTAATCAGGCACATTTCGCCGAGGTGCCCTTCCGCACGCATCTTTCCTCGGCCGCAAATCTCGCTGCTATAACTCTGAATGTAGCGCCGGGATCTTCACTCTCAGGGCGGAGGACAGCCCGGCATCTTAGCGCCTACTCAGCTCTCCCGTTGCTCTTTCTTCCCGCCGCGACATGGAACCTCCCCGCGCGCGTTTAAGCAAAAAGTCTGTAGTGAAACCCAGCCGCCGAATCCGCGTGTCCACACCGCGAGCCGCGTCAAACCAATCCACGATATGACGCCGGTGCCCGGTAGTCAGCTTCTCGAAAACTGTTCGTGCCTCAGGATTCTCCTTCAACGCGGCACGAAGATCCGCAGGCACAGTCGGCTCGCGCGACTCGCGGTCCAGCCGCAGCGTCACGCTGACTTCATCTCCCGCATCGGCCCCCGCAGCCTTGCGCAGCGCGGCGTTAAGTTGCATACGATACCGTCCACCACCTGCCGGCACCAGAGTCACGCGCGCCTCTTGCCCGTTCACCGTTGCGAGCACTGGAATATATGTCGTCCGCCGCGTTTCGGATTTCTCCTTCGAACGAGCGTCGCGCCTGTGCCGCTTTTCCTTGCCACCCACCACAAGTTCATTCGCCAGCGAACCCGCCACGCCGTCAGGCACATCCAAATGTCGCATCATCCACAGTTTATATATCTTCGCAACAAACCGCCGTACCGGCTTGGATTTGCCATTAGCTTTCATGATTTAGCCATTTCTGTTTTGTTATTCGGACAAACGATAAAATCCCACCGCCCAAGGTTCATCCGAACAAATTGTATATCAGGTTTTAGGAAGCCAGCATGTTCGGACGATCCAGCAGATTTCAGTGCGCAGGAGGCAGCGAGTAGTCGAATTCGTAGGAATGTTTCCCGCTTTCGATAATTACCGTGAGCTTGCCGGTCAGTCCGGTGAGTTCCCCCGTGCCCGAATCCGGCACCACGATAATATTCTGTTGAGGAGTTCCGCGCGTCAAAGTCCCATTGTGCTGCAAAACGAAACTTCCTTTGTGCCCCTTCAACGTTCCCGTCACGCGCTCAATCGCCACATACCCCGCCGAGCCTTTCACGTCCGTGCCCGCGGTCAGCATCGCGCCCTTGGCGCTCGCTTCCAAGTCGCCGTGATATTGTTTTTCGAGAGAGTACGAGCCCAGCGTCGAGCCTTCCGCCTTATCGGCTTCTCCCGATGGCGCCAGCTTCACTTCGAACGTCCCACTCGCATGTTCCGTCACGATTGCCCCCTGCGCCGCGACTCCACCAATCGAGCGTGTCCGAATATAAGTCAGCAGGAACACAAGACAAATAGAAAATGCAAACACCGTGACGATCTTCGAACGCCCCGCGCGGACTCGCGTCCCCATCTCATTCGTGTTGTCTTTTGTTGTGCGCGATTGCATGCGACAAAGCATACGCGACTCCACGACATTTAGAAATGCTTGCGAAGCCCCAGATCTGGAGTTCGCAGGGATACTTAAAACCAGTGGGCCTCCCAGAGTGTAGAAGCGGTTGCCGCGAAATGGTCAGGCATTCGTGATATTGTGCACATTCCGTGATTCGAAACGCGCAGGAAGGGGGGCAACTTGAGGAGAAAGGCCGTCCTGATTCTTCTTGCCGTGCTGGCAGCGCTGAGTTCTTTGGACGCAGGATCCACGAAGTTCGTATTCACGTGGATGAACCCCAACTATTCCGGCGCCCATTTCAAAAACATTCTCGTCCTGGGCATTAACGGAAAAGTAGAAAACCGTGCCGAATTTGAAGATCGACTTTCAGCGGCGATCACAAGGCCTGGAATTGTGGCCATACCCAGCTATTCGCTTATGCCCCGGCCTAACTCGACGCCACTCGACATGACTCAATTGAGAGATGTCGTGCGTGGCCAAAATATTGACGCCATCGTCGCTACCCGGTTGATCAAGGTGAAAACGAGTGTCACGGAAATTCCGGGCCAGGTTTACACTCCCTACCCGTACTACAACACGTTCTACGGCTACTACGGCACGATCTACCCGGTGGTCTATTCTCCCGACTACCTCCGAGTGGAAAGAACGGCGCAAGTCGAAACAAACTTCTATGCAACGGCCAATCCGGAGGGGGAGCTTATTTGGACCGGGACTAGCGACACGGTCGATCCCCGTTCTCCCCGAAAAGCCATCGCTGCAGTATCCAAACTGATAGTGGAGCAATTAGAACTGGAAAAAATTATTTGATCCGTACTTTTTCGGCCGCGCGACTTTTCGCCGTTACGTAATTCCGTGAGCGCGTGTGGTGTGCGTCTCAAGGAAGCCTTGCGCGATTGCCCGATTCCCCTCCCTGGCGTAAGATCCACGCAAAGTGGCCCAATCCTCCCTCACGCCTGGCGTCACGATCTCTCACTATCGCATCGTGCAAAAACTGGGAGGCGGCGGTATGGGCGTGGTTTACGAAGCCGAGGACTTCACCCTCGGCCGTCGCGTAGCGCTGAAGTTTCTACCCGAAAATCTCACCGATGATCCGCTGGCTCTTGAACGTTTCCGCCGCGAAGCCCGCGCCGCCTCCGCGCTGAACCATCCCAATATCTGCACGATTTACGAAATCGCCGAAGAGGACGGCCGCACCTTCATCGCTATGGAGTTGATGGAAGGCGCCACGCTGAAGCATCGCATCAGCACCAAACAAATGCCGCTCGAAGAGGTCCTGAACCTCGCCCTACAGATGGCCGACGCGCTCGACGCCGCCCACAGCAAAGGAATCATCCACCGCGACATCAAGCCTGCCAATATTTTCGTCACGAACCGCGATCTCGCAAAAATTCTCGACTTTGGCTTGGCCAAAATCTGTCCGCCCGATTCGGCTCTCGGCCCCACCGAAGGCAACGCGCGCACTCTCGACGACCAGGTCATCACCAGCCCAGGCACGGCTGTCGGCACGGTGGCGTATATGTCGCCGGAACAAGCCCGTGGTAAGGAACTCGACGGACGCACCGATTTATTTTCTTTCGGCGCGGTTCTCTACGAAATGTCCACCTCTGCGCGTCCCTTTCGCGGAGAAACCTGGGCCAATCTTTTCGAAGCCATCCTACACAAAACCCCGGTCGCTCCCACACTGCTGAATCCGGAGCTTCCTCCAGCTCTGGAAGAAATCATCCGCAAAGCTTTGGAGAAAGACCGCGATTTGCGTTACTTGCACGCCTCAGAAATGGCCAGCGACCTCAAGCGCCTGAAGCGCGACTTGAGCGCCAGTGATCTTCTAGCCGCATCCGAATCGAGCGCGCGTCGCACGGCATCCGGCCAGCGAATTCCCAGCGCGAAAACACCCAGCAGCGCGCGCATGCAGCGATCAGAGACAGGCGTCTCTTCAGGCGTCGCAAGAAAGATTCTTGGCCTTACGGCAGCCGCTCTCGTTTTATTGGCGATCAGCGCAGGCGGGATTTACAAATTCGATTATTCGTTATGGCAAAGAATGGTTGGCCCGAAGATTCCTGAACAGAAAAATCTCGTCGTACTTCCCTTCACTGCTGTCGATGGCCAGCCGCTCGAACAGATTTATTGCGACGGGCTCACCGAAACGGTCACCGCGAAGATGGCGAGCTTGCCGTCTTTGCAAGTGGCCTCGTCGCGCGAAGTCCGATCTCATAGAGTCGCGGATATTCAAACCGCTCGGACTCGTTTCGGCGCGAATTTGGTTCTCGCCGCGAGTTGGCAACAATTTCAGAATTCTGCACGCATCAACCTGAGTCTCGTTGATGCCAAGACGGGCCAGCAGCTTCGCACTGAAACAATTACCGAGCCGTCCAACGATCTTCTCGGCCTTCAAGACCGCGTTGTGTTGACCGCTTCCCACATGCTCGAGCTTGAATTGTCCAAGAGCAATGCTTCCTCGCTCACCGCCCACGACACGAACGATCTCACTGCCTACGATTTCTACCTGCAAGGCGTGGGCTACTTACAGCGTTTCGAACGGCCGGTAAATGTGGACAACGCCATCATCGAGTTTCAGCGCGCGATCGCCCAGGATCGCTCTTACGCGCAGGCCCAAGCCGGCCTGGCGCAAGCCTACTGGGCTAAGTACGCCGCTACCCACGATCCACAATGGGCTGAAAAATCCAAGGCCGCGGTAAACGCGGCTCGCGATTTAAACAGCCAGTTACCGGAAGTTCAAATGGCTATCGCCGCGATGAATTTGCGAACCGGTAACTACTCTGACGCTCTCACCGGCTTTCAACACGTAGTTGACTCGGACCCTCAAAATGCCGATGCCTATATGTTCCTCGGCAATACTTACGATGCGCTCGGCCGCACATCCGACGCCGAACAGCAATTCCGATACGCTATCGCGATCAGCCCGCAATGCTGGAATTGCTACAATTTGCTGGGGGCTTTTTTCGCCAAGCACGGCCGTTATGCTGATGCCGCGCAAGCTTGGCAAAAAGTGATCGAATTGACACCGGACAACAGGTGGGGCTATACAAATGTCTCCGCCGCATATTTCTATATAGGCCAGTTTGAAAAGGCCCGTGAATATACCGATAAAGCTCTGCAGATTGCGCCCGAGGATTCGAATTTATATGCCAATGCCGGCGTGCTCGCGTTTTTCTCGGAACACTTCGAAGAAGACGCGAAATATACGCAGAAAGCAATCGATTTGGAGCCTAACGACCTTTATCGCTGGGGTAACTTAGGCGATGCTTACCATATGATTCCCGGTCAGTCGGCCAAAGCTACCGCAGCTTATCAGCAGGCTATACGCCTCGCGGAAGCTCAATTGAAGATCAATCCCAAAGATCCAAACATGCTGAGTTACATAGCGCATTACTACTCGCGAACAAACGATCCAGTCAGTGCGAAAAAGTATCTGGCAAAAGCCCTCGCGCTTCCGACAGAAGATCCGGAAGTCTTCCTAAACGCTTCCTTGCTATATCTTGAATCTGGCGAACGCGACGAGGCTTTCAGGTGGTTGCAGAAAACCGCGAACTTTGGTTACACCCGCGAACAACTGCTTGCGAACCCAGACCTGAAAAGCTTACACTCTGACCCACAATTCTCCCGGCTGGTAAAAGATGCAAAGTCTTATCGATCGCCGTCGTAGTAACTCATGATTGTTGATTTCTATCCAAGCGCCCTCGAATCCTAAGCCGTAAACTCAATACCGCCGATCAACCGGAAGGAAACCTGAGGAGGTCCACATGCCGCAGAATTCAATTCCCATCTTCGTTGCACGACGCCAGATATTCCTGGCGATCGCTCTTACCACTTTGATCGCCTCGTTGGCCTCCGCAGCCCACGCGCAGTCGACAACTTGGGTAGTGACGATTGATTTGACGAAAGCCGCGACTAAGCTCAAACCATCCGATTACAAACTAGCTTGCGAATCTCACCTCGGAACGCCGTTCATACCGTGCCCGGGCGGGCAAACGGATCCAACTTACATCACCATCGCTTTGGGAGACACAGTCCTCTGGCAAACAAAGAGCACTTCCAATGACACTGAGACTTGGATTGTTCACGAAGATGCTGTTTTGGACGACGGTTCCTCAGGTCCCGCCACTCATCATCATCACGGGTACAACCGTGACCCCATCGGCGGAGTCACTGACTCTACTGCTACCGATAGCGCCACTCCTCACGAGTATTACGTGTTTGTGATCGACAATGCGACACAGAAGGCTTACTTCGGAGACCCTAAATATATAATTGGCGGTGGTCTCGCTAAAGCCTGCAAAGACTTCATTCGGGAATTTGATAAAGACCCGCAGGCAAAGAAGGTAATAGCCGCTTGTAACGATGCTCTCGAAGAGAAGTCAAAATTCAGGTAAAGTGGACGAAATAATTTCGCTGACGCCACGGTGCTAGTCTGTCGGCTTCAGCACTTTGACAGGCACGTTAACGGAACCCTTGGTTCCCGAATCCTCGCCGTTGCTTGTTTCATTGGGGGTGCAGCACGCGCTGCTCCCGAGCATCACCTGGCATTTGTCAACAACGCAACCTGGAGCGTTCCTATAAGAAACCAATTGATGCGCCTCCGCGTCTAATCAGTTAGAATTAGGCCGATGGTCCGTCACGCTTTTAGCACGGCGGAGGGCCCCCAAAATGACTCAACCTGCCCAGCAACCCACAGCATCTAGTTCCTGGTTGTCGAAATCTTTCTTCGCAATCTCATTCGCAGCATTCTTAGCTTTAGCGCCAGCCCCTGTTTTCGCCCAACACGGGGGCGGTGGTGGAGGAGGCGGCGGTTCGCACGGGGGCGGTGGTGGAGGAGGCGGCTCTCACGCTAGCAGTGGTGGAAGCCACGCGAGCACGGGAAGCTCTCACACCAGCAGCGGTGGGTCTCATCCGATTTCTGCCAATGCTGGTGGCAATCCTGCAAATCCAAACGGTGGCGGACACTGGTGGAATCCTTTCCACAGCAATAACGGCAACTCAGAGGCAAAGTCCGGGACGAACATAGGCGCAAAAGGCACCAGCGACGGCACCGCGCGGTTCGCCGCAGGAAATAATGTTTGGCAGGATCCTCCCGCAACCAACACGCGCGCGACTACAAACTATTACGCAGCCGCCAATCGCAGCGCCGCATCCTCGACCGCGAAGCCGGTTCGCAACACCTTCGCAAACGATCCGCGCGCATCTGGTATCTCCGAAGGGCGCTTCCGTCCCCACCCGATTCTTAATTATCCCTACTATCCATTGGGATTCTATCCGTTCGGATACGGATTTGGATTTGGATTTGGGTATGGATTCGGATGCGACCCGTTGTGGGGATGCCCTCCAGGCTTCGGTTATGGATTTGGCTACGGTGCAGGATTTGGATACGGGGGTGGCGACCTGGGCTATTACAGCGGCGCTCCCGATTACGGCGGGTCGGACCTGAACTTCAATGCCGGCACGCCCTCCTCATCACCTGAAGATATGGGTTCGCCAGAAGGCAACGCCGGCGATTGGCAGGATGCACCCGCCGATAATCCGCAGCAGAATAATGCAAGGCCGCAACCCTACGTCGTGCTGATACTGCGCGACGGTTCCAGTTACGCGGTCAGCGATTATTGGCTCGCCGGCGGCAAGCTTCACTACGTCACATCCTACGGCGGCGAAAATTCCATCGACGCGAATCAGCTCGATTTGCAGCGCACCGTAAACGAAAACGCGCTGCGCGGAGTCACTTTCACTCTGCGCCCCGCGCCCGCCGCAAACGCTCCCGCGGACGAGCAGAACGCGCAACCTGCGCCGCCTGCAAACAATCAGCCGACGCCGACGCCCAAGCCGCAATAGAATACAGCGCGCAGCGGTCCGAAACGTCGTGCCGACGCGCTCGTATGCGCTAAGCTGATTTGGATTCTACGAACAAACCTTCGCCTGTGAACTGCCCTCTCTGAAGGCGCTATGGTAATCTTTTAAGGCTCATGCCCAACCTCCGCGTACTGATAGTTGACGATCACGAGGCCGTCCGAAAAGGCGTTGCCGGCATTCTCGAATCCCGTGGTGACATTGAAGTAGTCGGTGAAGGCGCCAACGGCGAAGAGGCCATTCGCAAGGCCAAGGAACTAAACCCTGACTTGATCATCATGGATTTCACTATGCCGGTGCTCGACGGACTCGAAGCTGCCCGGCGCATCCTCAAGGTTTCTCCCAACATGCCCATACTGATGTTTTCCATGCATACGATGGATGCGTTAACCGAAGCCGCAAAAATAGCCGGCACCCGCGGCTTCATCACCAAGGGTGAATCCGCCGAAAACCTGCTCCTCGCAGTGGACAAAGTAGTAAGCAAAGAGCCCTTCTTCGTCCTCGTTTCCTAGCCGCGCTGTTCCTTGCGCCTTTTCGGTAGAGTTTGTCTTAGGTTCATCATCGTACCCAGGCCGTTGTGTTAACCTGTCATCCCCAGCGAAGGGAGGGACCTGCTGTTTGGGTTTAGACGCAGCAGGAAATCGATCCAGCCGGCATTTTTCGTTATCACTCCGCCACACCCAAAACTAGCCATTTCCGCCTCAGCAAATACAGGCTACTCTCTTCCTCTGGAGGCTGAGCCAAATGCACCCGCGGACTGCTTCCCTCTTGCTGTTGGCAATTTCTGGGCTTTTACAAACGCCGAGCGCGGACGTAACACCCATCGGCGCTGTCGGCCACCATATCGGAGAATCCGTAAAAATTTTCCTGCGTCTGGAACCCGACGCGCGCTCCGAACTGGAAGTCTGCGACCAGCACCCCAACGAGATCCAGTGCGTTCACCTCCTGGACGCCGTGGAAAAAGGAAAGCGCGCCGAAATCTCCACCGCTGTCCCCGCCGACCTGGACCATCCAGATTCCAGCGACACTTACAATTTCGTCATCGATGGCGGAAAACTGGTGAAAATCACACTGTCGGTAAACGACGTCGCCGAAGTAATGAAAACATACGGCAAGCCCACCACTGATACTGTAACGCCGCATGAAGGCGCATCCGGCGTTAAATGGGAAAACCGTCAGTGCGTGTGGGACACCCCAGCTGGCTTCATAACGCTCGACACAGACAACAATCCTCGCCTTCAGGATCATCGACCCTTGCTAGTCCTTGAATCCCGCGAAGAGCACGCCCGCGCCAACCCGACCGCCGCCACCCCATCCCCCACCGCCGATTCCGCGCCTCGATAAATTACTGTCATCCGGAATACGTAATTCGATAGGCCCGCCATCGACATGCTCGGCAACGTGTTCGTCAACAGTGAGGATGGCAGTAAGCCTGCCAGCAGTTGTCCCGGCTCGCGTGTTTGCTCCGCGCTTCTTTCAGACCTCGCCTCGCGGCTCGGCCCTTGCGTTTCGCTAACCCTTCTCCTCCATCAGGATGGGTAGAGGACTTTCACCTCCAAGCTATCGAACATGCTCGGCACACAATAAAAACAGCCGGCAGTTTTGTCTGCCGGCCGTTTCAGCTTTACTGTGTTGGGTTTAAAACCTACCTGTGGCCTCCGCCACCATGACCGCCGCCACCGTGAAATCCACCGCCACCACCGTGAACTGCGCCGCCATGGAAGCCGCCACCACCGTGAACCGCTCCGCCGCGGAATCCGCCACCTACTGCACCGCCGCGGAAACCACCGCCGAACCCAGGTCGTCCCCCAAATCCAGGTCGACCTGCAAATCCTGACCGACCCCAGCCATACCACGGACCAGCTCCGATGAAGAATCCACCGTTAAACCAGCTAGGCCCGTAATATCCGTAAGGAGCGCACGCGTACGGGTAATATCCATAGTAGCCGTAAGCGCATGCCGGAGGACCGCCGACATACCCCGGGCCTACGCCTATTCCAACCGCCACTTGTGCATGGGACGCCGGTGCTGCCGCCGCTAAACAAGTACCAAGCATCGCAATCATTATAAAATATTTCATGTATTTCATTTTTGAGCCCCTTCTGAGCCCTTACTACCTTTCTCCTTGATTCTGTTCAACGCTTCCTAACTTCTGCGTCTTCCTAGTTAAACACCGAAGCGGTGAGAAAGTTGCGTTTTGTATTTTCTTCCACTTGCCCGGCATCTCACGAACGACTCCTCAAATTCGTTTTGATGCGGCCCGATATTTCTGGCTTCCGGCATCCGTTTTCCTATCTCTAATACTGGTATTGGCGCACAAAACCCTTGAGTACTCTCCAGTAAATGCATTGTGCAAAAGTGTACAGAAATGCCCCAACTGCGAGCTCTATGCTTACCTAACCGCGGGGGTGTAGGGCCATGATCTTGGAATGGGAGATAGAATGGCAGAGGTTGTATGTGATGGCGCTGTTGGAGACAAACCCAGCGAGGGTACTGAATTGGGTGTCGTCTGCGGAAGTAGCCATTTTGTCCCGGACCGAAGAACTCTGCACCAATTCAGATGGACAGGAAGAGTGGGCCGCCATGGAAGACGCTTTGCGCGGCTTGGCGGTGCTGAAAAGAGAAATATTGCGATATCAAAAGGCAATCCAAGCGGATAAGCCTGAGGTCGACAATCCCCAGGCATCTGCAAGGCAACCTTGAAAATCGCAACAGGAAGGAGTCTTCTTTACCTGTCCGTTTCCGCGATGAGCTATCCCATCAATGGGAAGGTGTGAACAAGCCTCGT
Source organism: Binatus sp. (SeqCode) (assembly GCA_035602755.1). Classification (GTDB taxonomy): domain Bacteria; phylum Acidobacteriota; class Terriglobia; order Acidiferrales; family UBA7541; genus Palsa-295. Next base: position 27,701 of record DATNLR010000045.1, read on the forward strand.
TTTTCAAAACCATGTTAAGCCTCGATTTGTATGCTGGTTAGATATTCAATCTACTTGGCAGCCTAAGTGCCATCAACCACCCTACGAGCAACCCGGAGGAGACCCATGGCCACCCTTTGGCAGGACATCCGCTTTGGACTCCGCATGCTGCTCAAGAGCCCGAGTTTCACTGCTCTAGCTGTTCTCGCTTTAGCGCTCGGCATCGGCGCCAACACCGCCGTTTTCAGCGTAGCCATCGCCATCCTGCAAAAGCCCGTTTCGCTTCCCGAACTCGATCGCCTCGTCGCCGTCGTAAATGTCCAACCGCAAGACGTGCAAGAAGCCAACCCAGTTTCTCCTGCCGATTACTTCGATTGGAAACGTCAAACCGAATCCTTCGCATCCATGACGGCTATGCACGGCGCCGAACTGAACCTAACCGGCAAAGGTGACCCCGAAAAAGTTCACGGCGAAATGATCGCGTCGAATTTCTTCGATGTGCTTGGAACAGGCCCGGCGATAGGCCGCGCCTTTCTCCCTGAAGAAGAACAGCCCGGCCGCGACCGAGAAGTCATCCTCAGCCACGGATTATGGCAGCGCCGTTTCGCTTCTGATCCCCACATCCTCGGCCAAGCAATTCAGCTGAACGGGAGCAGCTACAGCGTCGTCGGCGTCACAGGTTCTGAATTCAATTTCCCTTCGCAATCTGCGTTGTATCTCCCGCTGGCCCTGGACGACGGCGCAAGAGCGATTCGCGATGACCATTCCCTTCATCCCATCGCGCGCCTGAAATCCGGCGTTTCCTTGCGCGACGCGCAAGCCGAAATGTTCACCATCGAAGGCCGCCTGCAACAGCAATTCCCCGACTCCGAAAAAGGTTGGAGCGTTCGCGTATTACCGCTAAAAACTTGGGTCTCCGGCGAACTTGCCGATGAATATTGCAAGATGCTCATCGGCGCCGCGATACTGGTTTTGCTAATCGCCTGCGCCAATGTGGCCAATTTGCTTTTCGCGCGCTCCGCCGGCCGCATTCGAGAAATGGCCGTGCGCCAAGCCCTCGGCGCTCGCCGCCTGCGCATCATCCGTCAGCTTCTCACCGAGAGTGTGTTGCTCGCAACCGGTGGCGCCAGTTTAGGTTTGCTGCTTGGTCTGTGGGGTATCGACGCCATCCGCCACTATATGCCGCCCGAAGTGGAGCAATTCCTTCCCTACTGGCGCCACGTGCGTCTCGAAACCGACGTTTTCTGGTACACCGTCGCGATCGCTTTTGTAGCCGGACTCGTTTCCGGTCTCGCGCCGGCTTTCCAATCGTCGCGCTTTGACGTTTATGAGGACTTGAAAGAGGGCGGGCGCTCGAGCAGCGCCGGTCAATCGCGCCAACGCCTGCGCAGCATTTTTGTGATAGCCGAAGTTTCCCTGTCTTTGATTCTGCTGGTCGGCGCAGGTCTGATGACTAAAGGTGTACGCGCTCTACTCACCGAAAATCCCAATCTTAATCCGGAAAACGCGCTCACCATGCGCGTCAACCTGCCCCTGTCGAAATATAGAACGCCGCAACAACGCGTCGCTTTCTACGAGCGCGCCCTGGAAGGCCTGAAGTCCCTTCCCGGGGTGCAAACTTCCGTCGTCGCAGCCGCGCTACCCTCCAGCGGCGAACAAGATGGCGAACCCATCGTTATCCAAGGCCGCCAGAAGCAACCCGGCGAAGACGTCACCATCAACATCAATTCCGTCAGCACGAATTATTTTCGCGGCATGAATATCCCGCTTCGCCAGGGACGTTTTCTTTCAGACACGGACGGTCCCGATCAGCCTCAGGTAGCCGTAGTCGATCAAGGTTTCGTTCAGCGATTCTTGCCAGGACACAATCCACTCGGGAAACTAATCAAAATAGGCGCGGAAGATTCCAAAACTCCGTGGGCTCAGATCGTGGGCGTCGTCGGAGACGTTCACTATGAGCCGTACGACCGCCAGGAGATGCCCACCGTTTACATGCCCTATCAGCAATCTCCCACTGATTTAGTTTTCCTTACGATCCGCACAAACCGCGATCCATCTTCTTATGCCGCGGCGGCTCGCGCCCAGATTGCCCGCATCGACCCGGACCAGCCCGTTTTCGACATAACGCCTTTCCAAAAAGTAATCGAAAACCATCTCCTCGGCCTCTCCTACGTCGCCACCATGATGACACTGATGGGCGTCATCGCGCTCCTTCTGGCATCCATCGGCGTTTATGGAGTGATGGCTTACGCCGTAACAGAGCGCACTCACGAAATCGGCGTCCGCCTTGCGTTAGGCGCGCAGCCGCGCGAAGTTCTCCGGCTCGTACTTCGACGGGGATTGATTCTCACTTTCGTAGGATTGATAATTGGTCTGCCGATAGCATTCGGTGTGGCCCAGCTTATGTCCAACATCATCTACGGCGTCAGCGCCGCAGATCTGGTCACCTTCGGCGGCATCGGCGCGCTGATGTGTATCATCACGTTTCTGGCGTGTTACATTCCCGCGCGACGCGCCATGCAAGTCGATCCCATGATCGCGCTGCGCTACGAATAAACACGCAAGGCCTTCGCCTGTTTTCTCCAGACTGTCCTACATTGAACATCGTATTCCTCCCGCCCGCCAGCCTGCGCTTAACTAGCCATTCGATTTAGCAACCGAGATCCAGTATCCATAATCGATGCCAAAGCTGCGTGTTCTGATTGCTGACGATCACGAAACCGTAAGAAAAGGTGTTTGCGCGATTCTAACTTCTCGAGCTGACGTCGAGATTTGCGCTGAGGCGCGTAACGGAGAAGAGGCCGTCCGCTTAGCCAAGGAGTTAAAGCCTGACATTGTCCTCATGGATTTCACCATGCCGGTGATGGACGGGCTGGAAGCTTCGCAACAAATCCTTCGCGCCTTGCCCGAAATTCCCATCCTGATGCTCTCCACTCACCGTTTGGATACCTTAGCTAGGGCCGCCAGGGAAATTGGCCTCCGCGGATTTATCACCAAGAACGAGTCAGGCTCCAGCTTGCTGAAAGCCGTCGATAAAGCGATGCGCAAAGATCCCTTCTTCGTTTTCGCTTAACCGTGGGGAGCCGACATTTGGCTTTCCTAACCGCGCCCATCCTTCGACCAGCCTCCAAGCTTCAACGCCACACTGGTACACGCACTCCGCAACTCATCTGCAACTTTTCTGTCGTCTAACGCCCGCGCCAGCACCATTCCGCCCACACATAAGGCGGCCACCGCCTGCGCCGTCACTCGCCGCTGTCTCCCCCGCTCATTCGAGCTGCGTTCCAGCACACTTACCATCGCTTTGAACACCGTCTCAAACGCGCGCTTCGCACTTTTCCCGCTGCGCGTAACATAAGAGGGCAACGCTGCCATCGGGCATGAATTCTCCACGTCGTCGAAATGTTGTTGGGACAAGTACGCTCGCACCACCTGCGGCCCCACGTTCGCCGACGCCAAATCCACCTGTATGCCTTCCCAGCAATTCTTCCAGTTCGGATCGGTGAAAAAACATCCCAACACTTCGCTGTACAACTCGCTCTTGCTGCCAAAGTAGCTGTAGAACCCGCCATGCGTGCGTCCCGCGCCCGCCATGATCTGCGCGATCGAAACATTGTCGAATCCGTGGCGATTAAATAGCCGACGTGCGCTCTGTACGATCTTTGCTTTCACCTCATCGCGGTGCCCAACGGGATAAGGCATAAGCCCTCCTACTGTGTGATGTGCCGCAGTATGCCCGCATCATGGCACTCTCTCAAAATATTATCTTGAACATAGTTTGGTCCGATGTTGTGATGCACCACGTATCGAGTTCGCGAAGTCCATTAGGGAGAAAAAACACAATGAGCGAGAGAAGCGTTTCAACCGAACCGAAAAAGTCGCCGAGCCGCCGCCAATTGCTAACCCGAGCAGCCGCAACGTTAAGCATTGCGGCTATGTCTCCCTCCCTGTTCGGAAAGGTGCAGCGGTCCATGACCGAAAAGCAAAGTACCGGCGCGGACGCAACTCGCACATCTCTCCACCAGGAGATCGATCTAAAAGCCAGCCCGCCAAAAGTCTACGAAATTCTGCTCGACTCCAAACAATTCGCCGCCTTCACCGGCCTGCCCGCCGATATCAGCCGCGACGCCGGAGGCGCATTCACCATGTTCGGGGGCATGATCGGAGGTCGTAACATAGAACTCGTCCCCAACCAGCGAATCGTTCAAGCTTGGCGCCCCGCCAGTTGGGATCCCGGCATTTATTCCATCGTCAAATTTGAACTAAAGGGCGACGCTTCGCATTCAACGGTCATCCTCGATCACACCGGGTTTCCCGAGGGCGATTACGCGCACCTCGATCCCGGCTGGCACATCCGCTATTGGACTCCGCTAGAAAAATACCTAGCGCAACAGCCGTAGTATGCAAATGTAGCGAAGCGGCTACAGGGCGACATCCTAACTCTTCGTTTGGTCAACAATTTTGCTTGTTCGGGTGAATTTGCGCGACGTTTTGATGCTATTCCTTCCTGCGTCCTAATACACGAATTTATGTATGGCTGCGCTAAAGTCTTTATGCTCAACTACCGCACACCGCCGGTTTCAGCTAGCGGGGTTCACAGGGCCCAGGAAAGATGCCGTTTAATCCGCGCAGCCCCATGTAGGTCTTCACGACCGGGGTAATCGACGGAGACCGGCCAGGAGGAAGCAAATGCGTTTGAAGTTTGTGGTTGGTTCGGTATTGCTTGCAATCCTAATGATAGCTGTCCCGATTACACTGCAGGCACAAGTGCGCGTCGGTGTCGCCATCACTGTCGCACCACCGCCGCTGCTGGTTTACGATCAGCCGGTTTGTCCCGGTGACGGCTATTTTTGGACCCCTGGATACTGGGACTACGATTACGACGCAGGCGATTATTTCTGGGTTCCCGGCACTTGGGTTGAACCGCCCGAAGTCGGCTTCCTCTGGACTCCCGGATGGTGGGGCTGGGGAGGGTCTGGTTTCCTCTGGAACGCTGGCTTCTGGGGCCCGACAGTAGGCTTTTACGGGGGTATTAATTACGGCTTCGGTTGGTTCGGCACTGGCTTCTACGGCGGACGCTGGGAAGGCGGCCATTTCTTCTACAACACGGAGGTCTGGCACGTCGGCGGCGGGTTCCATAATGTTTACAACGAACATGTGGACATCCATAACGACGTCCACGTGAGCTATAACGGCCACGGCGGAGTCGACGCTCGTCCAACTCCGCAGGAAGAAGCCGCAGCTCGCGAACGGCACGTCGGTCCGGTAGCCGCGCAAACTCAATTTAGGGAAGCCGCTCGCTCCGATCCGCAACAACGCTTCTCAAACAATCATGGACGCCCTGCCACCGTTGCTACAGCCAGAACGAGCGATTTCCATGGCAACGGCGCAGCGCGCGGCAATGAAGCTGGCGCACGTCCGGAGGAAAGTGGCGCCCGAACCGAGAACGGCGGCTCCCGAACTTACACTCATCCGAACGATCTGCCCGCAGCAGAACGTCCGGCCGCTCCAAACACCGGGAACGCTAATCTCGACAAGAAGTACCAACAGCAGCAGGAAAAGCTTTACAGCAAGCAACAACAGGATCGCCAGAAGTTACAAGCACAGCAGGACAAGGAACATCAACAGGCTCAGAAACAACAGGCCAATCAACAAAAGCAGGAGCAGATGGAACAGCATCACGCGCAGCAAACGCAGCAAATGCAGCAGCGCCACACGCAGCAGACTCAGCAGTTGCAGTCACGACAATCCGCCGCTCCCCATGCAGAAAGCGGTGGCGGTCACCCGAAGTAGTTTTTCCCACGTGAAGAAAACGGGCGCAGCGTTTGTCCTGGCACTCGCTTCGCCCGTGTTTTTTTGCGATGGAACCTGCTGCGCTTCGCTACCTCGTGTTTCTACTTTCCCCTACAAGAGGTCTTCGAAACCTTCCGCGATTCAGTTTCGGATTTACCATGTTCCACTCTGAATCGCTTTTCCAGTTCCACTTCCGAACCAAATCCCGGCGAACTCCCCAACGAATTCAGGGCTTCCACCAGCACATCGACCTCCTGTGGACTGCGGACATCGCAAATCAGTTCCTGCAAATACTTCTTTAACGCGTCTCGATCTGAATCGATTGAATAAAGTTTCATGGCCTACCTGCTCCTTTTTTATGAAGGACTCCCAAAATGAATAGTCCCGTCGATCTATTCGACGGAGGTGTCAATTTAGTTTCGTAAAGATGGAAAGCGGAATGCCTTCAGAAAAAAGGAGAGGTTTACGTCCGATGAACGCAGAGCAAATGCAGATAATCGATCGAAGATTGAACTACCGGATCCGAAAACGAGAGTGCAAGAGGAGCAATGGGTGCCTGAATGCTGCGTTCTTTTATGAAAATTGCGGCTGGCGTCGGCCCGGACTTCGCCGAGTAGTTCGGTGAGGTGACCTCCTGCCTCGCTACCACCAAGGTAAAGTCGTTCGACGTGTCGTCTTTCAGCTGCAGCAGTTCCGGAAACTCTGCCAGCGCAAGCCCGCTGAATAGCAGGGCAACCACCACTGCAAACCGTGGCCCATTCCGAGTTGGACGTCTGCAAGCCATGGCAGTTGACTTATACCGCGAACTCAGCCGTAACTCAACCTGATTTCGCAACAATCGTCGTAAATAAACGGTTAGTTCCACCTAATTTCGGCCTTTCGCCGTCCGCCCAAGGCCCGCTTCCCACCGTATAACGCCTGCGAAGAGCCCTGCGCCTCCGGTGCGCTGACAATCCCCGGAGGCGCTGGGCTTCCCTACAAACCAGTGGTTAGCCGGTAGGGGCGTAGCAGGTTGCGCCCCGCTGATGGGTGATCGACCCTGGACCTATTGCAGCGGAAACTGCCAGTCCAACAGCGTGCTGACGTTGTCGTCCACCGCCGCGAAATGAACGGTGTTGCCCTGCGTTTCCACCGCCAGTCCAAACGACCCGCCGAAATTCGAGTCCACCGATATCTCTTTCACAAATCGTCCGGTGGTCGTGAATTCCACTAACTCGCTCGGTTGCGTCGGATCAGGGTTAATCGAGTCATTGTTCGCAACGACCAGGTCCCCATTCGGCGCCATGATCATTCCCAGCGGTCCATGCAGCCGCTTGGTGCTTGCGTAGATAATTTTGCCCCGCCCGTTATCGCTCGTCGCACTTCCCGCCCCGGAAACGGAGAAAATAGCGTTGTCCGCACTGGACGCCACATACAAGACATCCAACGTGGGGTCGTACACCAGGCCCGTAGGCGCATCCACAAAGGTCACCGGATCGCACTGATGCAAATATCCGGACGCGATTTGCGTGAAGCCGTCCACTGTCACTCCACTCGAACTAACCACCAAGTCCACCCGCACGATGGTCCCGGTCAATCCATTCGCCACAAAAAACTTCGCCTTGTTTCCCTCATCGAACAGCGCGGAATCCCACGGCCCGTTAATGAACTCCGGGTCCGCAATTGCCGAAACTTCCTGGCCGCTGCTGTTGATCACCAAAATCGACCCTGGCCTCGCATTTCCGCAAGTGCCATCCGGCGACGGAAAATTCCCCACCAACACAAATCCCTCGCGCAAGATATTCAAAGCCGTAGTCAGCCCCAAGAGTCCATGGCCCTGAAAGAATACGGTCACCGGAATGCCCAGCGCCGCGGGCACGTCCACGATGGTTGTCCCAGTTCCCTGAAGATTCCGCTTATCGTTAAAGTTGGAAACCAAAATATCGCCAACCGCCACTGTCCCGGTCGGAAACCCCGGTGGAACAAACGCAACCCCATACGGATTCACATCCCCATTCGATGGCACGGTAGAAACAGGATGAACTTGCGCCGGCAGAAAAGGCTGCGGCAAATCGCTGTCCTGCGCGCGCACAACGCCCGCTCCCGCAGCCAACAAAGTAGCCGCCGCCGCAAGTATCATCATTTTGCTTAGAAGAGAACCAAGATCGGGTCGGCAACGCCGCCCAAAATCCAACAATCGCTGGGTCGAAAGTTTTACACTGCTCATAAGCAATTCTCCTTGGCGTGGTAACCTTTGTTATCGTGGTAATCCTGCGTTCTCACGGCTCCCACACGTCCGCGCAATATATCCACCACCCAGAGGCGCTATGTCTGCGCGATGTCTCCCAATTGTCACTTTTTTGTAAATTCCGACGTGTCGGTTTTGCGGCGTGTTTGTAAGTACCGAGACTTTGACTCCGTGGCGGGCCTCCAGGCCAGCGGGTTTGATGTCATCTTCGGTGACCCAACTCACAAAAGGACTCGCACTATTTCCCCAGTTTGATTTTTGGGTTGTAAACAGTCGAAGGAAAGTTGGATGGAAGATCCTTTTTGTATTGATTGGCCGTCCTCCAGAAGGACACGCCCGGTCGCGTGAATTGAACGATCTAGCGTGGAGTAGTCCATTTCGTCAGCTCTTACGGTGAAACGTATGGTAAGTCTAGAGCGTTAGGAATTCCCGAGCGTCGATGACGAGGCCAGAATAGTGGACGGACATAATTTAGTTTCGCGCTTGCCATGAGATGTCAGGGGTCTGAGTCTGTTGGGAGTGAGCGGGTCTACTTCTTGCACATGATATCGAGGAGTGGTAACCGCATCTACGTCCGCCTTCGGAGGATGGGCACCGTTCATATCCACGACCGTACCGTCCAACTCAGTTGATTCATCGCGATTGGACTCGGACTTCTCAATTACGAAACATGTGAGAGTGATGCCCAGAAAGACCATGAGGATTTGATTCAAAGAAGGTCCGGAGGCCAAATTTTATCGCTTTGCAGCGATTCGTTTCGGAGCAACCGACTGATAGCTAGTCTTCACCAACTCCGCCACTTCCTTCCAATCCAGGGCGCCCCTATCCAAACGCAGCGCCACCCACCCCCTGGGCCCAATATACGCCGGCATATAAAATCGCTCAGGCTGCGCCGCGATCAACGCGGTGTTATCCCCTGGCAGCACTCTGGCGCAGACGGAAACAATCCCGTCCCCATGATGATCGTTCAAAAAATAAGCAAACACTTTCTTGCGTACGCGAAACCCCGCGTGGTTACCCATCACCTTGCGCGTGGCTTCCGGCAGCGCTAAACAAATCTCCGTCACCCGCGTCAGCCGAGGCTCTTCCGCCGCTTTTCGCATCTGATCCCAGCGGCCGCAACTGCGGCCTACTACGCCCCTGCTGACGCTGCTTGCGCTCTCTCTTCCTGCTTCACGAAAACTTTGCTCGCGAGCTCCACCACTTGCTTCAAGTGCCACCACTCGCGCTCGCTCATCTGCGCCCCATCGCTGCTCGCGTAATAAATGGACACATAGCTATTCGCAGAAAGTGGCACGCGAATTACCAAACTGCTTTTCTGTTCCGACAATTGATTGTCAGCCACGGCGATCCTCCCCCAAGTCGAGATCGTTAAGTAGAAGTACGTACAACGGCGCTCATTCTCTCTCGTTTGCCATCCGGCAGCAAGCCTTACGAAGTAGTCGGCAGACGTACGAATCCCGAAGGCAACGTTGTTATCCCGAGATTCGCGATGTTTGCGGATTGCCCGGAGGGATCTGCATTTCGCTTGTACTAGGCAAAATGACTGAGATCCTGTGAAGGCGGGACCTGGGTGCCATACTATCGCGGCAGGAGAAACTCTAATTTGTCCCCGAGATAACAACCGTGTTCGGCGTAGTGCCGTCGCTCTCGTAAATGTTCAGCGTTGCTTTGGATGTCTTTCCGCTCCCTGCGACCGGCGTGAACCGTACCGAGATCGTGCACGATTGCCCTTTCGCCAAAATCACCACGTCGTTTATGCACGAGCTGTAAACGGGCGGCCCCGCGCTATAAGGCACAATGCCAAAACTTGCGTCGCTAGAACCGGATATCGCCGGAGAACCAACCGCGACCGGCATCGACCCTCCATTCGTAAGCGTCACCGACAGAATTTCTGTGCCCGGGTTCGTCACGGTGCCAAACGCCAACGAGCCGCTGATTTTCATCCCTGCGCCGTTCCCCATCAACTGCGCCGTCTGCGTGCCGCCGCTATCGATCACACTCAACTCCCCGGTCTCCGCCTCGAGCGCTGAAGGAGTAAACGTCACGACATACGTGCAACTCGCGTGCGCTTCCAGTGAGCCAGCGCACTCGCTTTCCGGTATCAACGCGAAATCCGCCGCATTCGTCCCGCCAATTCCCGCGCTCATCCCCGTAATTGTGGAATCGGAATGATTGGTCAACCTAATCGTCTTCTTCGGACTCGTGGCCCCATTCACTTCCGTCTCAAAAGTAGTAGTACTCGGCGATAGAGACGCCGGCGAACGTCCATTTCCGACCAGCGTTACCATCTGCGGGCTCGATTTATCCGAATCCGTAATCGTCAACAACGCCTTCTGCGCCCCGATCTGCGTCGGCTCAAATTTAATTTCAATCGCACAGTTGGAATGGGCAGCCACCGTGCCTGTACATATTGAGTTCGACATGGAAAACTCCCCGTTATTGATGACCACTGCTCCCATCGTCAATGCCGCGCCATCGACCGTCAGCGTTACTGTCTTCGCCGCGCTGGTATTGCCCACCATAGTGTCCTGAAAAGTTATGGCAGTTGGCGCCACATGCACCCCCGCGCCTGGAGAGTTCGTCTTGTCCTGTTCCGGTTTACGCAGATTGTCGTCCTGCGCGTTCGCAGCCTGTTGGTCGCTTTCAATGTTCGTTTGATTCTGACGCGCTCCCGGCCCCCGTGGGTTTTGTCGGCTCGGTACCCCGATCGCACTGACTGAACATGCCAGCACCGCAAAAAGAAGAACGGGACCCGCGCCTGTCCTCTGTGGCATTTCCATTACTCTTCTCTTTGTTGTAGTGTCGGGAGCTTTTTCCCGCTCGTCCTGCGAATCAATCGAACGCCAAATCTTACAAGCCACGCCGAATCGTGCTGAAGTCCAGGGCGAAGCGCGAGGGTGTTGCATCCTTGAATGTTCGCTGACCACGGGAATTCTCTGCCTTGAAAGCTGGAATGAAATTCGCACTGAGGCGTGTCATGAGAGGAGACTTTTGCTGCCGTATCCCACTTGAACATTTCCGCGCGCTTTAAGAAATGCGTGCAGACGTCCGCGCATAAGACGAACGTCCGCACACCAATCCGCATTCAATCAAAGAGAACTACTTCTCGAACACTCTTTCCACTTGTCCGACTTTCTTCTGAACTTTGCCGGCCACCTTCTCGTCGGTTCCCTCATCTTCCAGGTTCGGATTATTGGTAGCGCGACCAACCTTCTCTTTCACCTTACCCTTCAATTCGTGAAGCTTGCCCTCTGCTTGGTCCCTGCTGCTCTGCTTCATAATTGCCTCCTTGGCCGATTTATGTTGCAAACAAACTTGACTAGCAACTCTCGCACTGCGTGCAACGTAAAAGATTCACATGGGTCTTGTAGGGGCGCTGGCCGCCTGCCGCAGCAGGCATGCTGCGTACCCCACAGAAACTTGGCACGACTTTATCCGCCGTTAGCCACGCAAACACCGAAAAAACGTCAGAACCGCACAGCCCCAAGCAGGTAAAGCACCAGCACGATCAGCAACACCGTGCCCAGGATCCCGAGCCCGCCGCCTGCCCCCCACCGCGAATACCCGTAATAACCGCCGCCACCGCCGAACAACAAAATCAAAATGATGATGAGCAATAGCATCGAAGTCTCCTTTTCGTTTTCCTACACTCACAAGGTGCAAGCTTTTGCAGTCTTACAGCCTTTCCCACGGTGCTACGCTAGCAATGGAGAGGCCGCGGAAAATGTTCAATAACGCACAGTCCCGCGTAAATTCACGTTTTTCTGGCGAATCTCACTACCCTCCACCGCGACTGACGACCAGAAGCAGAACTGCTGATGTGCGATCCATGCAACGTCAAAGACAAGCCGTCCGATCAAGCCAGCGACATCCATCCTCGACTTGCCGCCCACTGCGTTCATGCCGCCTCCCCAAAGCGCACGCTATAGAGAGTCTCCTTTGCCGCGGCGAGTTACAATCCGGCCCCTTTCGAAATGCTGTATAAATCTGCGCCAAGTACCCTAGATCGCAGCCACGTCCGGATCCCCAGCCTAAAGGCGTAAATGTAGCGCCGCGGTCCTTAGCGCGCCACCCTTACGCTAAACCGGCAATGACGCTCCTCGGAATCGCCGGAAAGTTCCGCAGACGGCAATGGGCTGCTTACAGTCCTAACGCCTCTCGAGGCGAACCAAGAGCACATCTCTAACAATAAGTGACTCAAACGGTCGAATAATCCGGTTGATTACCTATTAATGAGCGTGTATAAGCTTGTCACCCCAGCCAAAACAGGAAACCGACTAGACCAAAAGAGGAACCGTCATGAAGGCCACCAACTTGATCAAACCGCTGAAACCTCTCTCGCTGCTGACACTACTGTCCCTTTTCCTTATTGGAACCGCTCACGCCGATGGCGGTGCGTCCGCCAGCGCTTCGTCCACCATGGACTGGTCGGCTGTGACTTTCTCCTCTCCGGCAACCGCCGGCGGTGGACCTAACCCCTACGCAGAACTCGCCCAAGCCTACGGTTACTACCTGCCCACCAATCAATTTAATTTTAACGAGGCGAAATCTCCCGGGTGGTCCCCCCTCTCCGCTACCGAAAATTTCGCGCCGGGCACTTCCGCCACCGCCTCAGTCAACAGCGCCGAACTGAGCAGTTCGGCCACCAACACCGGCGATTTTCAAAATAACGCTCAAATCGAAAAAACTGGATTCGTAATGAGTAAGAATGGAACGGTAACAATCACCGTGCCCTATTCATTAAATATGGCGATGACCAACAGCTCAACCGGGCCCTGTTGCTATAGCGCAACCGATCAGGTGGGCATTGCTCTGTTCAACGCGCAGGGAAACACTCCGGAAGGAAGCGTCAGCGCAGATTATACCGATGCCTTCGGCAGCGTGGCCGATTACAGCCAAGACGGCGTCCTCACATTAAGCGTGCGCGGCCTGCCACCCGGCATGTACTGGTTTGATTTTCTCGCAGACAGCCAAACAATTTTCGTTCCCGAGCCGGGCTGCCTACTCATGCTTTGCGCCGGCCTGCTGGGCATAGCCGCTTTGTACTTCCGCAAGCCTAATGCTGAAAAGTTGCGGGTTTAGATTCAAACCCGCGCAAGAGCTCAGCGTCTCGGGCGGGCTGTTAGAATCTCAGCCTCTTCAGGATTCACTAACCCTCGAGAAATAGCGAGGCCGCACACTCTCCCCGTTTGCTTCAGAAAATGTGCGGCCTCAAAAACGTCGCAGCTCTCCGATTCAGACTTGCTCGACTTACTGCTTGTTGTATACCATCACCGTGTGGACGGCTTTCCCGTCGGCAGTCTTTCCAGAGTAGGTCACCGTGCGCGTCTTTCCGTCCGCCGACACCACCACATGTACAGTCACAGTCGGCTTTCCGCCCGCCTTGATGGAGGCCACGAGCTTGTCTGGCGACGGGTGTTTGATCGAGATTGTGTCGCCCATCGGGTTTCCGGTGACCGGAGCGTCAGTGCCGTCCAACTGTGCCTTGAAAGACATATTCGTTGTCTTCCCTGACGCATCCGTGGTTTCCCCATCATAAGTTTCAGTCCCGTTCCCAATCGTAATTGTTACGGTGCTGCTCTTGGGCGCCGGTCCGGGATCGAACTTTGATTTTTCAACGTTAAGCTTCCATGTCCCGTTGTTCGGATCGTCCGCAGCCCTCACCAAGGACCTCGCTGCAAACCCCACCAGCAACAACAGTGCACCTAAACACGAAACTACCCTCATTCGCATGTGGTTCCTCCATAAGTTGAAGGTGAAATATGTTGTAAGGTTTACAACCGGTGCAACAGCGCGTGGATAGTAAGCCGCACCCGCCAAATATGCAAGCGCCTCATACGTCAGCCTTTGTTCTAAAGTGTTTGACTTTGTGGTCGCCGTGTTCAGGCGTGCCGACTTTACTTTACAGCTCCCGTTGCATCGGGTTTGCGCTTTCTTTTAAGCCTTACGCTGTTCATCCCGAGCGGAGTCCGGCGCGCTCTTTGCCTTTCTCCTGTTTTTCAGGGGCGCGGGACGCACTTCGAGGCACTGCTTTGCCGTTGCGTTTGGGATTTTAAAAAATAATCCGAGAGCCTGGTGAAACCATCTTCAGCAAACTCTCGGCCAGACACTCGACGCGGTGTCACAACTATTGCAACCGACTACTTGCTTGCGGATACTTTCGATTCATTCCAGGGCGCATTCTTCTGTAACACAGCTACCAAGTGGCGTCCTGATTCCGGAACCTCGATGTGCCCGCCTAATACGATTTCCCTTGCTGTGAGATGGCGGCCATAAACGTCCGCAGTAGCATCGTCGTCTGGACGCAGCGTGGAACCTTCCAATGAAACGCCGGCAAATAGACCGCGCGTGCGCGAATAGCTAAGAACTTCCGCACGCATGTAAGCGTCTGTGTCAGCACTAGCGTCGCGGCCAACAGGTCCCGCCGCAATCGACGCGTCGCCACCCAACTTCACTTTGCTATCCAGAATCGAACTCGCCCCCCTGTCGTTCATGATCAACAGAACGAGATCGGTGGCTTGTCCGCCGATTTGAAATCCAACGCTGCCGCCTTCCAACGCATACATGGCTGGCGCGCCCCATGGCCCTCTAAAATCCTGCTCGGTCCTGCAAACCATCGCTCCGCGCCCATAGCTAGCGCCCACCACGAACGCTGCCTTCAGCACAGACGGAAAAACAATCACGCATTTCGCTTTATCCATTACCGACTGAGGAATATTGTCCGGAATGTCCATAATTTCCTGCATCACATCCCCGGAATTTTCCAACCGCTTCTGTTCTTTGTTCTGTGCATAAACCGCTGTGCTGGCAATCGACCCCAGACACACCACGGCAATTAATCTTTGTATCCTTATCATCGCTGACCTCCAGGATCAGAACCGCGGCTTGCGGAAGGTTGGCCCTTCCGAAGCGTTTATTCGGAAGACTCGTTCAAACTCTACGCGGATGCACTGCCTCGCACGAAATGCAGTACCAGTAATATCAACCCCACAACCAGCACGAGGTGAATAAAAGCGGTGGTCACGTGAAACGCGAAAAATCCGAGCAGCCAAAGAACGATCAGCACTGCAGCAAGTAGCCCAAGCATGTTTTCCATCTCCTTGTCGTTAAGACCGAGAACCCTTCCCATTCTCGCTCTCTCAACTGCGTAGGGCCCTTCCCAGGAAGACCCGCGCGTTTCATAAGACTAGTCATTCAGGAGACATCCGTCTGTGCTGTTCTGCACACTTTTGTATTTTGATTCCACACCACGGTCTGTGAGGCCCATGAGGATGTTGCGGTTGCACAGCGAATACCTCAGCTCGACCCGCCTTTCAGCTCGAATCACCTTGACGCCGCGCGCAATCCAGTACAAGAATCTCGAGATGCCCACAACTCCAAACGCTCCTCTTCACCTCGCGCAGGAATTTCTACGTCGTATGGGCACCGCGGCCGAACCATCTGAAATCGCCAGCCTCTTCAGCGACACCATGGAGTGGGAAATAGCGGGCGACACCGGCGTTCTCCCCTGGATCGGAAAAAAGTCCGGCAAGTCTGCTATTCTCGACTTCATCACCGACTCGCGTGCGATACTCGAGCGCATCAGCTTCGAAATCCGCGACATTCTGGCCAACGACGCTCGAGCCGTGATTCTCGGCACGCTCGCGTCCAGGCTCAAGCGATCCGGCAAGATCATCAACACTGATTTCGCCATCGTCCTCACGGTGGCAAACGGTGAAATCGTCCGCTTCCAGATGCTGGAAGACAGCTTCGCCGTTTCGAAAGCCGCCCGCACCTGAGGCCGCCTTCCTTCTTCGGCACCCGCCGGTACAAGTCGAACCTTGCCTTTCACCCAAACTTACCTTCGCTAACCTTGACACTCGTCGACGACATTCCACTACCCCTGCACGCTAGAGCAATGCTTCACGGGGGATTCTGACGTGTAAACTTTTGCTAGCCGTGTTTTTGATGACCGCTTCCGCCGCCGTCACTTTCGCCCAAACAATTCCTCAGCCCAGGCTCACGCCGCAAACCGGCGGCACCAATCAACTGCTGATTGCTGCACGTCCTGTGGACTCTAGAGCTATTTGGGCCGCCGGAGCTGGGTGCACTTATGTCGTAACCGCGAACGGCGGAGAAACCTGAAGAGCCGGTGTTGTACCGGGTGCGGAGAAATTGCAATTCCGTGACCTTCAAGGCGTCAGCGATAAAATCGCTGACTTACTGTCCCTTGGAAACGACATGCTGTCGTTTAGCATTTATAAAACCGTCGATGGCGGCGCAACCTGGAAGTGAAATACGACTTGGTATCATCTGCCGACTCTGAGCGGCTACCGGGCCTTCGCCTTCGCAAGTCCTCGAGCAGGCTGGTTCGTAGGAAATAACGGCCAAATCCTAAAGATCAGCTTTTAACTTGACAGTGTTCTCGCACTCTTGGCTTAATCACTGTTCGCCGCTAAACGCGCGTGCGCCGCGAGCAGCACTGCGAGGCGCAAACGAATGCCATTCCTGCTGCTAGGACTCGTCAGCATCGGCTGGGCCGGCTATAGTCTGGTAACCGGAAAAGGCTATTACAAAGGCTGCCCGCCCGGCGGCTACGACCGCTCCCAACATCCCTTGAATTACTGGGCCCCCACGCTCATCATCCTGGCCATCGGCATCTGCATGCTTCTGGTCTTCTTCGGCATAATCCCCCTGCCCTCGCGCCCACTTCCTCGTTAACTTCTAGCGCGCGCGGTCCGCCATATCTCGGCATCGATCGAGCCACGCCCGAGCCGACGCGCGATACTCCTGATCCTTCAACACACGCTGCACCTTCGAGCCAAATTCCTGCACATCGATTCGCTTTTCGCCGTCCGCGCCATTAACAGGTAACACAATCTCTCCAGCGCCTAACGCCAGCACACGGCGCGCGCATTGCTCTCACGCTCCGTAATTGTCGGGATAATTACAGCAGGAGTTCCCGCCGCCAGTCCTGTCATCACCGACCCATGACCGCCGTGATACACCACCAGGTCGCGGCGCGCAGCACAAGATCGCGCATTCGCGAGTTTCTAACGCACATGACTCTCTGCCGTCGTTTGTTGACAAGCGAAGCCGCTTGCGACCTACAGGAACCTTTTAGACGCATCTACCGCATGCACCCGATACCACCGCAAGCCAAAACTGATCATGATGCGCGCGCTACGGGAGAGCGCAGACATGAAACGACCACTAGGCGTAACACTCATCGCCACTCTTACAGGAATCGTAGCAGCGGTACTTGCTCTCGCCTGTCTCGCCTTCGCGTTCATCGCTATCATGACTATGACGGGAGACGGTTTCGATCCGGCCACTACCGCAATCACCGGCATGGCCATTGGAGGCAGCATTTCGCTGACAATTCTTGCGGCAGTTGTCGCAGGTTTGGCGATGGCGTTGTTTGAATTGCGCGAATGGGCCTGGAGTGCGTCCATCGTCTCGATTGGCTTGGGCACAGTATGTACAGTACTCGGCCTTTTCGCTTTCCGCAGATTTTTCCTGATGCCAATCGCCTTATCGCTTCTTTGCCACCTGCTCGTAGTTGCTATCGCCGTTTTTATGCTGTCCTATCTCTTAAAGCCCGCAGTAAAGCAAGCGTTCACCAGCTCGAACGCCTAAGTCCCAGTGTTTTCGCTTTCGTGGTGCCGGGTCTTTTACGTTGTCATTCCGAAATCCGCGCACTACACGGATTGTCTCAAGGGACCTGCTTCTCTATTTAAGACTTGCCCCGAGCAGCATGAAAGGGATCTGGCTCGTCCTTATTTAGATCATCTTCAGGGCTGGCAATGTCCAGATTCACCACTACCGGCTCTTGCCCGCTGCGAACGATCACCGCTTCCACCGGCTCATCCTTCTTCGCGTTCAACTCCTGGTGCGGTACATAAGGCGGAACGTACACAAAGTCTCCAGGCCCCGCTTCATCCACAAATTCCAAACGATCTCCCCAACGGAATCGCGCTCGCCCTCGAACAACATAAATAACCGTTTCGAGTTCGCCGTGATGATGCGGCCCCGTCTTCGCATTCGGATGCACGACCACAGTCCCAGCCCACAGTTTGTTCGCGCCAACGCGAGCGTGCGAGATCGCTTCCGCCCGTGTCATCCCCGGAGTCTGCGGCGTATCGCTGTCCAGTTCGCCGCTCCGTATGATTCGCAGCCCATGGTTTCTCCAGTCGAGTTTTTCTTCACTCTTCGCATCCGATCCCACGCTTCCCTCCCGGCCCTGAATCTTTCTCCACTCGAGTTTACCGAATAGTTTTGGCACCTGCCGTGAGCGACAGGTGCCGAGGAAACGTAATTACAGCGCTTCTATGCAGAAAAGGTGCGGGTTTAAACCTCACTTCGCAACACCTAACATGCCGTCATTACTCATGCCTCAAGCTCTGCAATCGCGTACATCTGACGGCGCCATCCCGTCGTCCATCCATTTCTTAAACAGCGCCGCCCGATCCCCCGGCCAAGCCCCATCGCAAGGTATCTTCCCACCCACCACTGCCGCAAGAACATGCTGTGACTTCTCCTTCACATCCGTGTAAGAGGAAAGGCCTAGCCCATACCTCTTCATCGACGAAACATCCGGATGGTCCCGAAACAACGGCCCTAAAGCCTTTCACAAATTCCTAGCGCCATAGCATCCGTCCACGGAAACTCGCGTCCCCCGAGTGTACCGCGACAAGGCGCGAAACTGACGCGCGGTGAGATTCGCCGCCAATCCCTGAAAATCTAGGCGAGGAGAAATAAGAGAAATCTCTTGAACGCGGGATTGCAACACAAGGTCTGACCTCAGCGCTAGTGAAGGATCGCCGACCAAATTCCAGCTCCGGTAATCGCCGCCCGTGATTATGGTTTGCGAGCCAACAGACAGTCCAAACACGCCGCACCGGGCCCGGCAATCACTAGCGCCAGCAGCGCTCCCAGGTAAAGCACAATCAGCTCGCCGTGATCGCTTCCCGGCCCCTTGCCAAAGAACGCGAACTTATGCACGAACGCCCACGCGACAAAAATATTTGTGAAGCAATACCAAGCCGCCCACCTCGTCCCGAGTCCGACTACCAGCAAAAGTGCGCAAACGAAATCGGAAACAAACGCCAAGAAAAACGAAGCATGCGACCCAATTCCGATAGGATTCGGAAAGTGCGCCATGAATTGCGCCCAGTGTGCTGGTTGCTTCTCCCATCCGTGCCTCAAAAACAACGTTGCCCCCGTCCAAACGCGCAAAATAGCCAGCCCCACCGGCGGCCGTTCCGGCACGAACCGCATCAACAAAATGTCTCTTAGGTTAGACATCGCGAGCCCTCCGTTGATCACGTCGCTATTCGGATGTGACACACGCGCGTTGCGTTACGGCTAGCTCCCCATCCACGCGCTCACCGGAGAAGTTAAGTGGTGAACTCATTCGTAAGCGGATTCACATCGATTGCCGTGGGATTCACAACTCCCTCCACGCTTACCGTAGTGTTCGTCAGTCCGTCGTTGATAATGACTTGATTGCCGGTGAAGTCGGCGGCTAAATCTTATTCCTCAGCGTATCCACCGCGAGCGCATTCGGAAACATTCCTGCTGGGACGTAGGTGAGCGCGAGCGTTCTCCGTCCAGGACGTCCACGGAGCTTCCCAATTCCGCAAGAAATAAATGTCGCCATCAGTGAAATTAAGTTCTGATTTACCAGATAAAGTTCATAGAGGAACATCTAAGGCGTTGCAGCGTACTCACTCCGCGTGATCACGCAACTGAGGGAACAGAATTGCGAGGCTCGATTCTCCTCACACCCGCAGTTTGAATCCTCGAAGAAGCAGACTTGCTCCCAGGAACTTTATTTTCACCAAACCCATTCCACAGATACATAGTCGCATAAGCCCGCCACGGCCGCCACGCCTCTGACCTTTTCTCAAGCTCGCGAGAACTCGTCAAATTCAACGCGCGAAGCAGCCCCAAATCACCCGCTGGAAATGCATCCGGTTCCCCCAGCGCACGCATTGCCACATATTGCGCCGTCCAAGTCCCAATCCCCGAAATCTCGCAAAGTCGCGCCAGAAAATCATCCGTCTCAACAATCCCCTCAAACCGGATTCGCCCGTCGCACACAGCCCGAGCCAGCGTTCGTATGGTTTCCGCTCGCGCCTTGGTGAGACCGACCGCTGACAGGTCGGCGTCGGCCAGAACCTCGGGAGTCGGAAATAGATGGATAAGCTTGCCCGGACCAGCAAACGCTTTCCCAAACTTTTTCGCAATGCGTCCCGCAATCGCAGTAGCGTTAACTACACTAATCACTTGTCCCACGATCGCGCGCGTCGCCAGCTCGAAGCCATCCCAACATCCCGGCACTCTCAGTCCCGGCGCACCGCGAACCCTTTCCGCTAACGCCGGATCGCTTTTTAGCGTCCGCGCGATGTCCACCCAGTCAGCGCCGAGGTCAAACATGGCGCGAATCCGCTCCACGATGAAAAACAGCGAACATGGATCCGGAAATTGAATGCGCACAGCTAGCGCTTCCATTCCCGCCTGCAGCGAAACTTCAAAATATCCGTGTTGCCCATGCAAAGAAATCGACCGCCGGTATCTTCTCTGTTCAACCGCCTCCACTCCCGGAATCGCCCGCTTCGCTAAGAACGCCAACATGCCATCCCAGTGATACGGAGCGCGGAACCGCAGAAGGAAAAGATATTGGTTTTCAGGCTGCTCCGACCGCCCGCGGACCAACCGCCGAATGCGCGTCGGCGTTCGCCTATAGATCTTTTGAATCGCCGCATTAAACCTCCGTACGCAACCGAATCCCGACGCGATCGCAACCTGGCTCATGGGCAAATTCGTCTCGTCGATCAGTTTCTTCGCAAAATGCAGACGCCGCGTGTGCGCCACCGCGGTCGGCGTCGCACCCAGATGTTTCAGAAATAGGCGCCGAAGATGTCGCGACCCAATTCCCAGCCGCTCCGCCAGCGCTTCCACGCCTCCATGCTCCAAACCAGTCTCGCCGATCAATCTCAGCGCTCGTGAAACCGTGTTTGACGTTCCGCACCATGCCGGAGTAGCCGGTGACGCTTCCGGCCGGCAACGCAGACACGGTCGATACCCCGCTTCCGCCGCCGCCGCAGCAGTCGAGAAGTAACGCACATTTTTCTCTTTCGCGGTTGGCGCCGGACATATCGGACGGCAGTACACCCCGCTGCCTTTCACGCCAATAAAGAATTTGCCGTCGAATCGCGCATCGCGCGACAGTCGCGCTCGCGAACAAACTTGCCAATCGAGAGTCATTTGTCTCCGGGTTTAAGCATAGTCGATTGCGCGGCCACAAGTGGACGTTTTCGGACCAGGTTCACCCCGCAGCATTCACGCCCGAAAACGTCCGCTTTCGCCCATAGCCGCGTCCGCCAACGTCCAACCTCGCTTCGCGAAAAAATCTACCGTGTCTTCGTAGTTCGGCGGGCCTCCCACCCAAAGTTAGGTCGGCCACAAAGGATTCAGTTGCCGGAGGAAATGCGCGGGCATTCGTTCGATCGCTTTCACGAAATCAAAGGAGCTAACATGAAATTGAAATTAACAACCAGCCTCACCGTGATCATTGTTTTATTTGCCGCGCTAGCATTCCCTTCCCGGCTGTCAGCGCAGGACACGCACGACCACTACCGCGTCTTTAATCTTGGCAATCTCAGCGGAACGGCCAGCGAGGGAAATACGATTAACGACATTGGCTGGGCCATCGGCTCTGCCGATCAATCAGGAAATCTCACCGAGCACGCCAGCGTCTGGATTTACGGACTGCGCTTCGACCTCGGCACCCTGGGCGGTCCTAACAGTGACGTCCAGTGGCCCAACAAAAACAACCACGGCCAGATCGTCGGCTTTTCTGAAACCGCTGCACTAGATCCGTACGACGAATCCTGGAGTTGCACCGCCTTCACTCCCACCGGCATCCCCACGGGACATGTCTGCACTGGGTTCGTCTGGCAATTTGGCGTGATGAATCCGTTGCCCACTCTCGGCGGCAACAACGGATTCGCTTCCGGTGAAAATAATTTGGGTCAGATCGTCGGCTGGGCCGAAACGGCGGTTCATGATTCAAGCTGCGTGATCCCGCAAGTGTTCCAGTTCCTCCCGGTCCTTTACGGCCCCGGATTAGACCAGATCACCGCGCTCCCCACCTACCTTCAAAATGGTGTTCCCGATCCCGACGGCGCCGCCACCGCCATCAACGACAATGGCCAAATCGTCGGCATCTCCGGCACGTGCGACACGTCCGTCGGAGCGTTCACCGCCATGCACGCACTGCTCTGGGAAAACGGCAACGTGATTAACCTCGGCAATCTCGGCGGCCAAGGCTGGAACACTCCCATGGCCATCAACCATCGCGGCGATACCATCGTCGGATTTTCCGATCTCCCCGGCGACGTCGTTGGCGGCGTGCTGTCCCCAAATTTCCACGCATTTGTTTGGACCAAACAAAGCGGCAAAATGACTGACATCGGCGTGCTCGCCGGCGATAATCTCAGCGAAGCCTTGGACGTCAACGATCAAGGCCAGGTGGTGGGCGTATCGCTCCCCTCCTTCCACGCCTTCATCTACGAAGATGGCAAAATGTTCGACCTAAACTCCTTCATCCCAAAAAGTTCGCCACTACTCTTGATCGGCGCCAACGGCATCAACGAGCGAGGCGAAATCACCGGCCAAGCCTGCATCATCTCCGATGGCGGCTGCCCGCTAGGCGCGAACATCCCCGCCTTCCTGGCCGTCCCCAACTACCACGCATACGGAGAGGCTGACGCCAGCGCAGACGGCGGGTCCGAAACCACTCATCCCGACGCCGCGAGCACCACCGTGTCGGAAGGCATCCGCCAGCAGATGATGCGCAAAATAGCCCTAGGCCACTTCGCGTCAGAAAAAGTAAAGCCTGCACCAACACAGTAACTTCGCAATCCATGCAACTTGCGAGGTCGAGGGTGTGGATCTAGTCTGTCCCACCCTCGACCGCAAAAAGTCTTTGGTTGCGTTCAAGAAACTGACATGATCGACGATCAATGTAACCAGCCAACGATCGACGGCCTCAAAGATCTAAATGTAGGCCGCGGCTTCAGCGCGACATGCTCCCCATTCATCTTCCGTAGGAGCGCAGCATGTTGCGCCCACTACAAAAACTTGGCAATGCCTTTCGCATGACTCAGGTCACAGACGTGAAACGTGATCGCACGCACACCGAATTCATCTAAACTCCCGCATCGCTCGCGAATCCCCCAAAGGTGAAATTAAAATGATTAATTGTTCTCTATGGTTAAAAGCCGGCGTGATCTTTGCTCTGATTCTCGTCGCAATAACCGAGCGCCCCGCAGCTCGAATCGTCTTGACGCCGCAATGCCCGCCGTCACCCCCCTGCTCCGCGCCCGAATTCCAACAATTCGATTTCTGGCTAGGGGACTGGGACGCCTTCGACGCCGACAACCCCGCCACCCCAGTCGCCCGCGCCAAAGTCACGAGCATTCTCGATGGCTGCGTCGTACACGAAGACTACCAAGACACAACCGGCTCCCACGGCGAGAGCTTCAGCATCTACGACGCCTCCAGAAAAGTCTGGCATCAAACCTGGGTCACCAACCACGGCCGCCTATTGACAATCGAAGGCTCATTCCAAAATGGTGAAATGTTCATGACCGGCGTGGATTATCCCAACGGAAAAGAACGCCACATCCGCGGCACCTGGAAACCAATCCCCGGCGGCGTAAGCGAAATCGCCGCCACCTCCACCGACGCCGCCAAAACCTGGACCCCCTGGTTCGACCTGGTCTTCCGCCCCCACAAACCGTGACCGCCCCACGAGATTCTCTTAAAGGCGTGACGTAGCGTCGGGCTTCAGCCCGGCGTCTTGGACACCTAGGCTCTCTTTCCGAGACCGTAGGCGTGAAAGACGAGGTCTTTGCCTTTTAGCGCACTCCTCTTCGTCAGCCTGTTCGCCACAGGGAACGATTACTCGGATTAAGCAACGATGAAAATCATATACATTTCACATGTAGGCGCGAAATGCAGTCTTTACCCGATGGGCTATCCCGCGGCTCAGACTAATAATCGGTGTGAAGGCAACTATGCCCACAAGTCCTCACAAAAAAACGTAAAAGGAGTCTTATCAATGTCGGACAGAAGTGTGAGACCTACCCAAGAAGAAATTGAACGAAGAGCCTACGAAATTTATGTTTCTCGCGGCCGACAAAACGCCGGCGATTTAGGCGACTGGCTAACCGCCGAACAAGAACTACGTGGACAGCAATCTGGCACCTCACAAACCAAGAGGCCGGTGCCAATCCTCACCGGCGCAGTCATGGAGCGAACTGCCCTGCTAACTGAACAAAATCCGCAGGATGCTGCGCGAGAAAATGTTATGCGACAGAGTGCTGCGTCCGCAAACGCTACGCGGGACAATGCCATGCGGGAAAACGCTGTGCGCGAGAGTCCCGCGCGAGAGAACACTGCCAGAGAAACTGCCGAGCGCGAGAGCGAGACTCACTTCAAGCTGCCGCGCTACTTTTCGGGCTCAAACCCCTAGATCCATTGGTGAAGAGTTTAGGCCGCGTGAAGTCTGGCAGGCATAACCTAGCATCGGGCTTCAGCGCGGCATCGTGCTTGAACTTGTCCTGACGCAGCGTTTCGAATGAAGAGCAGCGGCCCGCATCTCGTCGTACCTTTTCTAGGTTTTCTTACGATGTTTCTTGCGAAGATCGGGCCAGAATTCTTTCACCATATAGGTGGCCACATCCCACCCAATCTGCGTGCTCCAAACTCCCGCAACATTTCCGAAGCTTCTCTCCGACTCCGGATGATAGCTGTACGTCGAAATGGCCGCCGCCATCCCCGCGCCAAAGACTTCCGAATAATTGAACTGCGTTTGCCCCGCATCTGATCGCGTTATCACAACACGACTAACTGCATGCTCCACTCGCCGCCAAAATCCACCACGGCCCAATTGGTAATAACGCGGATCCTGATGCAGCACGGAAGGCAACACCGCGCTCGCCATAAAATTCTCCACCGCATTATCCGCATACGAAGTTCCATACCTTTTCGCGTAACCCTGCGCGCCTTGTCCGTACGACGGATTGCTGTCGCTCGCTTGCCCCAGCGCAGCCACAAATCCCACAAGCACAAACTCCGAAGGATCAATCAGCGACCTCCCCACCACCTTGAATTTCTGTCCCGCCGTAAGAGGTGGAATGTTGTCCGCATCCTCCACCGTCAGAAAATTTGGCAGCGTCCAGAGGATCCTGTCCTTCGAAGTCCCCTTCTCGGTCTGGTGCTGGAGACTTTGCTGCTCCTTCGCACTCAATTGCGAATGGGAGGTGTCCTGCTGCGCTGGCTTCGATGCGGAAGGTTGGGCCGTTACCTGTTGATTCGTTGCCTCTTGCTTGGAGGGCTGCGTCGTGGCGGGTTGTGCGGATGTTTGAGTAGCCGGGACTTGTTGTTCGGAAGTCTGCGTCGTGCTCTGCTGTTCAGTCGCTTGCTGCTGATCGCTGGCGCGCGACGCCCGCGCAGGCGTCACCAATGTCCCCGCAATCAATGCGCCGAGAAAAAATGTTGCAGCCCTTCTAACTTGACCCGTTGTTTTCTTGATCCGTGTCGCTACCACAGTTTCGTTGCCGTCCCCGATCATGTCCGTGCACTCACTACTGCAAATCTTCCGCGCGCCGGTTACAGTTTCTTAAAAGGATGTACGACTTCTTTCATCGGCTCCACTGTGCTGTATACGACAGCCTGGTCGCGGGCCTTCGCAGTGTACGGCGTTGTATCCGCGCCGTCATAGGTGTCGTCTTTCCCGTAACTTTGGATGTTCTTATCCTGCCGTCCGCCATCTTAACGGTGAACGACTTCCCGTCCGGCGATACTCCCCTGTATGACCAGCGCGGTATCACCTTGCACCTTGCCAAAATCGACACTCGCCGGGTGTCTGTTTAGACTCCACCTTCGCCCGGAACTAAAAAATCAATCTGGCGTAATCCCCAAAAACTCCTCATGCCCCTCCAGGATCGGCGCCAAATTCGACATCAAAAACAAATCGATAATCCTCTTATTCGCGTTGACGATCTTAAGATCGCACTTCGCCTTCTTCGCACTCACCCAAAATCCCACGAGCGTCCCCAACCCTGAACTGTCCAGGTAATTTACATTTGTCAGATCAAGCACAATCCGCTTGGCTTCCGAAATCAGCGGACGCACGATGCTCTTAAGCATTTCAGACGTAGCCGAAGTGATTCGGCCCGTGCAGTGAACGATGGCTTCCTCCGGCTTTTTCTCGACTTCGATTTTCAAATCGGGGGAAGGGACAGCAGCGGTGAGAGACATAACGCCTCCTGTAATTGTCAGATTCCCGGAAAACTACAATGGCTGCAAGTCTAACCCAAAAAATACAGCCTAACCACGCTTTTCGATTCACATGATCGTTGCGAACGAACCTACGGCTTGTTTTCCGGGTCGGAACAACGGAGGAGTTTCCGGACAACTTACAAAAAGTCTAGTGATGGAATTCTGACCCTAGTCTTGGGTCTAGCGCGGTATCAATAGCTCCGGCCAACTGCGTTACGCCATCAGGTTTCGAGAGCACAGCGTGAATTCCAACCGCCGAACTCAAGTACTTCCCGATGTTCTCGCCATACATCGTAAACAGGATGACACGAATTTCTGGCATTTCGCCTTTAAGCACGGACGCTACTTCCGCTCCATTCATCTCTGGCATCGCCAAGTCGAGAAGAACTAAATCAGGTTTCAGCGTCATCGCTTTCTCGACCGCTTCCCGGCCGTTCACCGCTTCGCCGCACACCACCACGTCCGGCCGTGTCGATAAATACGTTCTCAGAATATGCCGAACGCTGGTGCTATCGTCGGCTATTAGCACATGCTTATGGGAACCTGGACTCACAACATCAAGCTATCCTGTATCGTCGGGATGAGGAATACAATGTTCACTGTAGGACACCTGAGAAGCGAGGCAGAAATCCCTTCAAGACTGCCTAGGAGCGTCGATAATTCTCTCCACTGCGTACGCAAATCCTTTCTCCGTGCTGATCGCCACACGGTCGGCCAACCCCGGACTTCGCTAGGTTCGTTCCGCCAGTGAATCACACGCCCACAGCAGTATGTCCATCAACTGCCCGCGTTCTTGATTCGTAAATTCGTCGCTGCCAAGGCTGAGCGATGTCACGGTGTCAACGATCTCGATCAACGAGTTTCGTCGCTCTTTCTGGGCTGCCTCATTTGCTCGATTTGAGGTCTTTTCGAGGCACTTATAGCAGGTCGATACGAAGTGGGACACACAATACTCGCAACCG
Organism: Binatus sp. (SeqCode); assembly: GCA_035602755.1. Classification (GTDB taxonomy): domain Bacteria; phylum Acidobacteriota; class Terriglobia; order Acidiferrales; family UBA7541; genus Palsa-295. The sequence continues at coordinate 55,001 of DATNLR010000045.1, forward strand.
CCTAAGGTTGCGACTGCGGATTTAATGCAATCGGGAAAACTACAGGCGCGGTCCATGTGATCGGTCAATTCAACCTGAGCTCATCGCTTCTGCAATTTGGCTCAGGCGTTTTTTTTCGTTTGCCTCTCCTGGTTTTAAGGATTATCCCGTTCACTATGCGAGACTGTGCAGCATCCCGCCATAAGGAGTTCTCCCGATTCTCAGAGTTCTCTTATAGTAGCGATCTCCCCTTTATCAAGCTGTAACATTTGACTGCGCAGGCCCATTTAACAGCGGTACTCACCTCCGCCCCCATGTGGCGTGCAATGATCCACAGGTCCCACCTGCTGGGTTCACAAATCAGCTCCCAGCAGTGCGGGACTACATTCAAAAGGTATCGGCAGCTTTCGTGCGTGGCGATTCTAGCTTTCCTAGAATGGCGGGAATAAGTTTATTATCGAGCTCGCTCTTTTCCAGCAGCGTATAGGCCCCAAAGCTGCCAGCTAGAACATTCGCTTCCGCATCCTGGTAAATAGAGATCACCAATAACCGCGAGGCCCCGGAATTCAGCAGAGATTTAACTTCGAGAGGAGAGAAGTGCGCGTCATCTGGCAAATGTAAATCCAGTAAGACGACTTGGGGCTTTAAATCATTCGACATTTGCGTCGCTTGCGGAAAAGTGGCGGCTTCGCCCACAAGTTCAATTTCCGCGTCAGATTCTAGAAGACGCCGAATCGATTCGCGTTCGACGTCTATGTCACCAGCGAGGAGCACTGTAATTGGCATCATCGCCCACCTGCCCACATTGCAAGCACCCGACCGCAATTATAATGCATTTTGCAGACAGCAATATGTCCGCTCGACAAGCCCGATCACGGGTGAACGTATCTGTCCGCTCCGCCCCACGCCCGCCGGCCAGGGGTGAAGCACCTATTTGCCGGCCCGGATCCAGGTGAAGACTTAAATGTAGGCTTCAGCGGGGCATTTCGGCGATTGCGCGACCGGTCCGCGCGGCATGGGCGTACAGTTTCTCCGCGACGGAAGCTCGCGGGGGGCCGCGCACTTCGTTTCTCAGAAGTTGCGTCTTTAGATCCAGCACCTCCAAAACAGCGTTTATTTCAAGCTGAATGCTTGCACCCCATTCGTTTGCGCGGTGCCGCCATTCAATGTCGCTCCTGCTGGAATATAAATGGTATCGCGGACACTCGCCGCCCCGGTTCCATGTACCGACATCGGCATCGACGCCAATGCAGCCCAAACATTTTTCACCGGATCGTAAGCTTCGGCTTGATTGAACGTTCCACCCAGCCTCTCTCCGCCAAAGCAGAATATTTTGTCGTCCATCACTGCCACAGCCATTCCGCTGCGCGCAGTCGGCATCGGCTTCAGCGATTTCCATGAGTCGGTCGCAGGATCATACACATCCAGCAAATTCGTGTTGTATTCGAACGTATTGAATCGTCCGCCCACGGCGTAAAGCTTGCCCGCAATTGCGACGAGTCCCATGTGGTCGCGTCCCTGCGGCAGTGCAGCCAAGTCGCTCCATCGATTCGTCGCCGGATCGTAAACGCGATGTGTTCCCACGCTTGTTTGATCGCGCCCGCCCACCGCGTGAATCTTACCGTCAAGAACCGCCAGAGAAACGGAACCGAGCGCCGATGGCAATGGCGCTAGCTTTTCCCAGCGGTCTGTAGCCGGGTCGTACGCAGAAACGTCCGCGACCGCCCCCTTGTTCTGCTCAACAAATCCGCCGACGCAATAAATCTTACCGTTCAATCCCACCGCCCCAACATGATTCAAACCGCGCGGCATCGGAGCGCGACCGCGCCACGTATTTGTCTGCGGATCGAATTCCTCATTCAACGGCTGATCGACAAATCCGTCGGCATACCCTCCCAACACATAAATCTTGCCTCCCGCTTCCGCTACCGCCACTTCTCCGCGCGCATGCGGCAAAGGAGCCAAATAATGCCATCGCCCTTGCCCCTGTAGTGGAGGCGTCTCCGGACCACTAGTTCCAGCGCGGTGCTGTTGCCAAAGAAATCCGCGATTCACAAAAAAGATCGCGCTGATAATAAAAAGTTGAATTCTGGACATGTTCGCCCCCCAAGCAGTTCAATCCTAAGCCAAGGAAGTATCCCTTGGTCTTGCGACGACAATCAGTGGCCGTTTTATCGGACATATATACGGATGAGGATAGGACCGCTTCTCAAGTTACCGCGTCAGTCGGCAACTTAACGCCAGCGCGAATCTTAATCGCGCTCCAGCTCGTCGCCCACTGGTGGGCCGAGGCGATATGACTTTTAACGCCCTTGGAGCCAGCCGCAAATAGTCATATTTAACAGGTTCATAAAGGGCTTTTCGGCCTCCACCGTCGCCTATTCCTGGAATTCGTCCGTATCCGCATGATAATGCACGCCCCAAGTCAACTGTGCCGATTCGCTACAGAACGTACGGTTATGGCGCACTGCGTGCCTCTACTGGGTTGTACCCGCCAGCAAGGACATCTTCAGCGGCTTACAGGAGAGAGACGAAATGAACAAGAAACAGAAGGGATTTTCACTTATCGAATTACTGATCGTCGTCGCGATCATTTTGATTATCGCGGCCATCGCAATTCCGAACTTGCTGCGCGCCCGCATGGCGGCCAATGAAGCCTCCGCGGTCGGTTCCGTTCGCACCATCAACACTTCGGCAGTGACGTATTCTTCGAGCTGGGGCGTGCAGTTCCCAGGGTCTTTGGCAGCGATGTCTGGTGCACCGGGCGGCGTTGCAGTTTGCGGCGCGGCGATTTTGATTGACCCGGTCCTGGCCGCGGCAACAGCAGCAGCCACGGCGAAGAGCGGTTATTACTTTACCTATGTGGGAGCCACGGCAACCCCAGCAGTCGGTGGATGCACGGGTTTCCAGACCTATACGATCGTGGGACAGCCTGGAATCGTTGGACAGACTGGACAGCGCGGGTTCTATAGCGACCAGAGCGGCGTCATCCGTTACACCACGGACGGCAGCGCACCAACAGTCGCCAGCCCTCCGCTCCAGTAATTTTGCATCGCCATCAAGTACGAAACCGGGGAGAGCAATCTCCCCGGTTTCTTTTTCCCTCTGATTTTCTGTTTTCTGTTCTCGCCGCCCCTGATTCCCTCCCTGGTGCTGATTGGACTAGCGCTTTGCGTCTTATACTGGATGCCTATTTCAATTCTTTTTCAGCCAAGCGCGAGATCTTCGCGCGCTCACCGGGGCCGGGTTGTAAGTCCCGCCTTCTTCCACAGCTTCTCCCAATGCCAGATGCCCGGAGTTTTGTGAAGCACGCGATACCCTACCTGGTGCGCCAACATCAAAATTTGTCCGCGATGATGCGCCTCGTGCGAAAACATATACGCGAACATGGTCGCCCCGGCAGGCCAAGTCTGCGTCCAACTCCCGCGAGAGAATTTTGTAACGCGCCGATTCGGAGCTGCCGAAAGCGCGTCCGTCAACATGCGCAAACACTGCGCCCCGCTTTTCCTGTGCGCCGCCGCAGCCTGCTTCATGGTGCAACGGTCCGGATCGAGTGATGCCGGACACTTCAGATGCGGCGCCGAATTCCTCAGCCACACAAGACGGCAGTTGTGCAGATGCGCGAAGATGGCCGCAATCGTCCGCCCACTGCCCTTTTGACCCGGCGTCTTCGCCCGCCACACGCGAGGGTCCAGTTCTGAAAGGATGAGTTGATTCATCGCGTCACTGCTCGCGTAAGTTTCCAGCAGCGAGTCTCGAATCTCCGCGAGCGCTGCCTGGGATTGCATTGGCATCGAGCTCCCCCCCCCAATTTGTTGACAATTATTGATAACGATTTTCGCATAATAACAAAGTGAGCAAGAGGAAGTGACGTCGTAAACAGAACCGCAAGTGGCAGTGAAACGCCGCGCCGCAAATCGCGGTGGCGCTGTATCAACTGGGCAAGATTTTGTGTTGTAGATGCCAAAAGAAATCCTAATGTGTGTTCTGGCCTCGGTTAGAAATTGTTCTGCCATCTGTTTTGAGTGAGTTGCGAATTTGCCAATGCGCTGGGCGCCAGCGGCGTCTCTCTCTGCATTGCAGAACCAGGTGGTCAGGTGTATTTTCTAATTGGCGCTGAGACAAAAGTAGGAGCTCCAGGATCTTGTGTACTGGGGGCAAGATGACGCAACTTCCAAGCATTCGGTTCTCACTCCGGATTTTACGCAAACGCGCGAAGCTTGCCTCCATTGCTGTTATTTCTCTGGCGATTGGGCTGGCCGCCGCATCCGCGGGGCTCAGCACATTCCATGCCCTGCTGCTGCGGCCTCCTGCGGTTGTTGATCCAAACCGGCTGTTGACACTTTACACAGTCACGCCGAATGAACCGTTCAGCCAAGTTTCCTATCCGGATTACCGGTATTATCGCGACAACAATAGCGTGTTCTCCGGCCTCTGCGCGATTCCGTTCAGCATCGGCCTGCAGACGATCATCTTCGAAAAACGTGAGAAAAGCGGCCTTATCAACGCTGTGTCCGACAATTACTTCTCCGTTCTCGGGGTTCAACCTTTCCTCGGGCACTGGTTTGCCGCCGGCGACGACGACAAGGTGACGACGTCCGCGGTGCTGAGTTACGGCTATTGGCAATGGCTCGGGGCAGACCCGAACATTATCGGCAAAACTCTCAAGATAAATAGCGTTCCGTTTACTATCGTCGGAGTAGCGCCGCGGCGTTTTGTGGGAACCATCCTGAGCGATGTTCCCGACCTTTGGCATCCGCTTTCCGCGGCGCCCGCTATCTTTCACCAGACTTATGACTGGCGCGCAGATCGCACCAGTCACTCTTTGAGTTTGATCGGGCGTATGAAGCCCGGTGTCACGCGCCAGCAAGCCCTGGCGGAGATACAAGGATTGTCGCGACAGCTTGCCGTCGCTTATCCGGAAACCAACAAGAACCGGCTTGCCGCGCTGACGGAAACGAGCATGCTTCCGCCGAACGCAATGTCCAGCGCGACGTTGATGGGCGGGCTCATGCTGGCGGTTGTTGCACTCGTGCTGTTTGCCGCTTGCGCCAACGTGGCCAACCTGCTACTGGCCCTGGCCGGCGCGCGACGGCAAGAAATCTTGATACGTGCCGCGCTCGGCGCCACTCGCATGAGTCTCGTCCGCCAGCTTCTTGTCGACAGCTTAGTGATTTCGGTGATGGGGGGAGTGGTCGGCTTTGTATTTGCTTCTTATGGCCTCAGGCGATTGATCGACTTCAAGCCATTTGTTCCCGGAATCGGCCTAATCCCTATTACTTTGGATTTCCGACCTGACCTCGCGGTTGTTTCTGTGATGGTCGGAGTCGTTTTCCTGGTGGGACTATCTACAGGCTTGTTGCCTGGCCTGCACGCTTCTACTCCTAATCTCGCAGCTGCGCTGAATGGAGAGATCGCCATCGGCGGAACGCGCAAGGGCCGCATGCGAAGTTTTCTCGTGGTGCTGCAGGTCACCGCTTGCACCGTGGTACTGATTGGAGTCGGTCTTTGCCTGAAGAGCCTGCATAATCTGCAGCGGTTAAAGGTTGGATATTCCGCTCGCAACGTCGCGCTTTACGCAATCGACGACCTACAGGTCAACGGTTACTCAGAACAACAGGGTCGTGCGCTATTTGAGCGCCTTCGAGAGGGTGTAAGTCAGGTGCCCGGTATCGAGTCCATCAGCCTTGGGGACACTATCCCGTTTTCAGGCGGGATCAGCACCGACCAGGTGCACATCATAGGTCTCCCGGATGACAACGAACACGGGGTGACCATTGGCGTCGGTGTTGTGGACGGCCGCTATTTCTCTACACTGGGAATCCCAATTCTCGCAGGGCGCACGTTCGCCGCTTCGGACACGGCGAAATCCCCGGTAGTTATCCTCGTCAACCAAACGATGGCGGCAAAATATTGGCCGAATCAAAACCCGGTTGGCAAAACAGTCCACATTGAAAATGGCAACCGCCAGGCCACCGTGCTTGGAGTCGTGGGAGACATCAAGTATTCGGACATTGACGAGGCGCCGCAGCCCTTCATGTACTACTGCCTGACCCAAAACTATCAGTCCGGTATGTATCTGCTGGTACGCGCGCAGGGTGATCCGTCGCAGTGGATAGGAACGATTTTAGAGAACGTGCGCAAATCGGCCCCCGAACTAGGCGTTATGAGCTTCACAATTGAACAATGGCATCAATTCGCTTTGTACGTCCCACAGCTGGCGGTGATTTGTACCGGCGCATTTGGACTGCTGGCATTTGTGCTGGCCGCCGTCGGACTATATGGCGCGGTCTTCTATTCGGTCAGTGAACGAACGCGGGAGATGGGAATCCGCGTCGCGCTTGGCGCGTCTCCGCGGGACTTGTGGAAATTGGTCCTCCACCAGACGAGCGTCGTGACCATCCTTGGAATCTTTCTCGGAATCGTTGGCGGGATCGGTGCAAGCGTGCTGGCGCGATCTCTGCTTTATCAGATACAACCCATCGAATGGTCAGTATTCTTCGGAGCGGCATTCGCGATGTTCGCAATGACCGTCGTTATTGCCTATTCAGGCGCGCGTCCCTGGATGAGCGTGGATCCGATGCAGTCTGTTCGCCACGTGTAGGGCGTTCATCAACTTCCGGTCTTATGTCTGGCGGGTGGCCGAGCCTTTGATGGGGAGAGGGTTCCCGGGTTTCGAATTAAGCAACGCTTGAGACCTCGGTGTGGATTGGGGCGCCTTCACTTTATTACGCAGTTGCGATTAAGTTCTCGCCTGCGCGGACGGAATGTTCGGCGGAAGTTCCGCCGAAAGGAAGACGGCTCTTTTAGGTTCTGGTTCCCGGCCCTTGCGGGCTGGCCTAACTTGTGTCACGCCTCCGGTGTTCGCAACACGAACGGCTAAAGCAGGTCCGACGTATTTTGGCCACCTCGTGGCTCTTCCCCAAGCCTCGCCTGATTTATCTCCCCGGCTCGACTAACCGTCGACCCGCGAGTCCATGCGACTGGTGCCGCGCCCAAAGGTTGGGCACCCTGCACTGACAAGTCTCGGGTTTGTCGCCCCAAAAAGTTCAACTAGAGGTTGGACGATTATTTACAAAGATGTGACAACTCCGTGACAACCCGTGTTTAGTCCGGGGTCAAGCTTCTGCGCCGTCAGAGCCAGCACTCTCGGCTCAAACCATCTAGAACATTCAGCAACTATACGGAACCATGGCCAACAGCGAAGCTCCTGGCCATCGGCCCGGAAGTGAAGGGCAACCAGCACGCAAAGAGGCTCCAATTTTCAGGAGACCATGGCTGCCCTTCCGATCTTTCCGGCGGCGGCCAGTGAGGAATTCGGTGCTTGCACACAACGCGAGTCGAACTTCGTAGTGGATTGTCCGGCTTCCAAAAGGAGGAAAGGATATGCAACTTAGAAAAAGTCTGTTGCACATGCGTCTCGGAGTCGCCCTTTGGCTCGGAGTTTTTGCGCTGATGGTTGGTTCGGCGTTCGCCGCACCTCCGAATCAGGGCACCAACATGGGTCCTGAAGATCAGAACAAGCAGATTTCAATAACGGTTTGGTTGAACCTGCATAACAAAGCAACTTTGGACGCCATGGTCCAGGATATATATGACCAGGACTCCGCGAACTATCACCACTTCCTCACGATGGAGGAGTACAAGAAACAGTTCGCTCCGACGGCTGAAGATGTCGCTACGGTGCGCAATTTCCTGGCGGCCCACAATATAAAAGTCACCATGACAGATAAGCTGAATCACTTCGTTATGGCACAAGGACGTGTCGCCGACGCCCAGGTGGCCTTCAACGTTCAGATCAACCGCGTCATGCTCGACGGAGTGATGCACCGTATGAGCGCATCGGAAGCTTCGGTTGCGGGACCTGCAGGTGCGCTTGTGTCGACGGTGCAAGGGTTGAGCGATCTTGGATATCGCACGAATGTGATCCAGGCCAGGAACCTTGAAACCGGCACGGCTTATGCGGGGGTTTCACTTTCCGCCGTGGGTGCCGATGGACTTTTCTTCAGTGGACAGTGTCTCTATCCACCGGAGTTGGTTAACTTCAACACAGGAGGAGGCTTCCCGAAGGCGTCCTACTTCGGCAACCGATATGGAGCGGCTGTCAGCAATACTTCCGAGGGGACTCTGCCGCCGTGCGGCTACGATGCTGCCGAAGTTCAAACAGCATACGGCCTGAATGAACTCTATAACCGAGGCCTGAACGGGACTGGTCAGACCATCATGATCGTCGATGCTTTCGGTTCGAATAGCATCCTGGCCGACGCAAATCTGTTCTCGTCGCTGAACGGGCTACCCGAGCTCACACCATCGAACTTCACGATCTTCACTCCCAACGGCTCCGCCACCTGCTCGCCAGCCCCAACCGGGCCGTGCCAGGCCGGGAACTGGAACTCCGAAACCACGCTTGATGTTGAATGGGCACACTCAATTGCCCCAAATGCCAACATCGCCCTGGTGCTCACGGCAGATAACAGCTTTACAAATCTTGATATCGGAAACCTTTTTGCGGTCGAGAATGGTTTTGGCAACGTCCTCTCGAATAGTTTCGGGATTTCAGAGGTTGCTCTGGCGGAGCTGGACCCATCGGAGCTCGTGGTTGAGAACGGTATTTCGGAGATCGCTGCGGCATTAGGGATTTCCCAGAACGTTTCGACAGGTGACAGCGGCGATAACCTGGCGCTGGATAATGCTGAATTTGGGATCAACTCAGTGTCCGCCGGTGCGAATGCCGATTCTCCGTTTGCGACGGGCGTTGGCGGCACCAGTACATTCTTGAACTCCCAAAATGACATCATCTTGCAAACTGGATGGGGCTTAAACGCGACGGGTATCGCTAACTCCATTCCAATCATCCCTCCTGCGTCTCTTGGCTTCATATTTGGAGCCGGAGGAGGGGCCAGCGTTGTTTACGCCAAACCCAAATTCCAAGAGCGGTTGCCAGGTAAGTTCCGTCAGACGCCGGACATTTCCATGAATGCCGACCCACAGACCGGCGTCGAGATAATCATCTCACCTGACGGTACTCCCGCTGACGGTACGTTTGTGGAAGTGGTTGGGGGAACCAGCCTCTCTTGCCCGACGTTCTCGGCCTTTTGGGCCATCGCGAATCAGGCGGCCGGAGGAGGACCGATAGGGCAGGCGGCGCCAACTCTCTATGAACTTTCTGACGGTGCGATCACGGATGTAAATGTAGGGCCATTTTCTACTCTGTTTGACGTGACAGGGAGCATTTTCAACCCGCCGAGTACTCCTTTTACTTTCGAAAGTGCGGCGGCTCTGGCACAACCTTTGGAGAACACGAAGTTCTTTGTGAGTGCATTCTTCCAACTCAGCCCGACCGCCTGGGATGTGATTACGTTCGGGACAGACTCGTCGTTAACCACAGGTCCTGGCTGGGATAATGTGACTGGTTTGGGTACGCCGAATGGTGTGACGTTCGTTGATCAAGTTGTAAAAGCGGTCAAGTAAACTCGCGGATGTGCCTTCTGGGTGGGTCGCCTACGGGGCGACCCACCTTTTTAGGGGCTCTTGCTAACCTCGTTGATAGAACCCGTCTGTAGGATTCGCGTTAAGTCTCGTTCGATGTGAATCGGTAACAACAGTGCTTTAAGATTTTCTACTGTGGCCTCGATGTCGTAGCGGAATGACTTCAGCCTAAACTGACCGTCCTGCCATATGGCGTAATTGGCCAAAGGTTCCCCGGAAGCTTCCAGGATTGAGTAGTACCCTGTTGCCGACTTGTTGAATGAAGGGGATGTGCGGGTGCCCTTCCCGGTGCTTTTTCCAATTCACTGGACGGCATAGCCGATAGTACCCCAGCGATAGTTCACCTAATGAGTGCCCTCGATCGGTAAGGGTGCCGAACTCTTCGGGGTGTGAAGGATTCGCGGGGCTTCGTCAAAACTCGAACCGTTTTTGTACGAACCACAGAAAAAGTTCGGCGCCCCGGCGGGTTTTAATCCTGCAGATGGCGAGTGCTCGTGCCGCGCGCAGAAGTCGGCCACCGGCCTTGCCCTTTCTTGCTGGCGACAGCCGTTGGTTTGTGGTAGCTATTTCACGCGGGAACGCGTACGGTCGAAGTGTCTCACTAGCATCCTGCCGTAAGCATTCCTTCTACCTACGGCTCCCTGCGAAATCGGACAGCACTCGCCGCTGTGCACGGGACCCACAGCCTTATAGCGGCACCAAGAGTCCCTCGTTGTGTACTGGCATTTAGTCGAGGTGCGATATGAACCGAACCGAATGGACGAGAATCTACAGAGCCGCTCTTCTGGAATGTGATTTGGCGAAGCTCCCTACGCGAATTCGCGAAGCGGAAACTGCCATCTTCACTCGGATCCAGGACCTGGCTGAAGATTCCGATTCCTGTCACGAGCGGGAATTAATCTCCGATGCGCTATTCGGTCTGCGCACTTTGCAAAAGCCGTTGCTACGTTATTCCGGCGCCGAGCAAGCAGATCGTTCGCATTTCCCTCTCCCAACTTCGAGAACATCCCGCACTTAATCGGGTGGAGGAGATGAAAATGGCAGAGACAATCAAAACAGGAACGGTCTTGATCAAAGATGGAACGCTTTTGCCGGACGGGCTGGAACTCGAAAGTGAGCCTTGTGCTAAGGGTTGGAGGCTGGTGAAGAACTTCGACGGGGCCAGTTTAGGCCGAAAAGTCGACGAAGCTGGGTGGAACTTTTTCTGCTTGGCGGGCGAGATCAAAAGAACAGTCTTCGGCTTTGGTCGAAAGGACAATGTGCGCAGAACAGTAAAGCGAATCCTGATGAATCTAAGACTAGAGGATTTCAACAGCCTGGAAATTATGCATGTTGAGAAAAAACGATTTCTAGGATTTCGTTATGCGACCGTAAGCGCCCATTCCCGGCATATTCAAGAAGACGTGTTCCTTTTCGGGGCTAAGAACGTCGCCGTCAGACCGAGCTGAGGGCTTCTAATCGAATCAGAGCAGAGTCTTGAGGATCCTATACGGAGGTCGAGGAAATGACGGCAGATGTGACTGACCCACGCACTGCGATTCTGGTGGAGCATGTGGGGGTTGAAGAGCCGAGTCCATCGCGCATACAGATCGACGCTGAGGGTAATCTAATTATCAGCGAAGAGGAACACCTCGCGACACTGTCCGGAACCGCGAGGGTGGCATCCGGCAATAAACCAGTTCGCCAACTCGAAGTTTCTCAATCAGAGGGCGTGTTCCACTGGCAAGACAAACTGTAACTCTTGAGAACTCGGACCAAGGAGGTTACAAGACATGGCTGACAGTCAATGGCGGACTTTGTACCAGGCTGCTGTTTTTGAGGTGGACCCAGAGAAAATCGAGGGGCGTGCCAAAGCAGCGGAGCTCGCAATCAATGCGCACGTCTTTTCCGATCACCAACATATTTCCGGAGCCGAGCGATCGGATATGCTACAAGCGCTAACGGCTTTGGGCGTGTTGATACTGGAAGGCCAAGCAGTTGCCGAACTCAAGCGCGACCAGAAGAGGTAGGGCCCGAGCGAACCTGGACTTCTCGGAGACCTGGATTTGTAGACCGGGCGTGAGTTCGCCCGCGGCACATTAGCTGCAATGAATTCAGGAGAAACGAAAATGGACTACAAAATCGAACGACCATGTCCGAACTGTGGAAGCGGGGACGTGTGCAGGTCGCGTCGCCACGGAATCGTTGAACGCTTCTTAAAAGTCCTGATGATAGTTCCATTTCGATGTGACGTTTGCAGCGTGCGATTCTTTCGATGGGCGTGACATGAAATGAACTTTAGCGCTTCGAACTTGTTTCAATGAGACCAATGAAGTTGCGGCAGTCGGAATTAACGATATCTTAAAATCAAAAGAGGAACACGGAATATGGGATACGCTAACCGCGGCAAAACAGAGAAGAAATCGGGACGAGCCGGATTTGTGGATGCTCGACTCGAAGATCTGCGGCGTCGGTGGGAGAATGCCACAGACGAGAGAGAGAAGACTGAGGTGTCTGAGCAGATTCGCGAGTGGCAAGCATTTAGGCCCGAACGATCCGAGCCCTCCCGCGGTGGACGCTAAGAAGCAGTAACACAATCAATTCGAGGTCGGGCAGCATTTCACTGAACATGAATGTATCCGCGAACTACCCACTTCCAATAGATTGGCGCACAGGAATCAATTGCGAGGGGATGCGATTCGCATTCGCTTTGTACGCTGGCGGGCAGAAGTTCGTTCCGAGCCGTGAGACACTCAAGCATGGCAATGAAGGGTTCATACCGCCGAGCCACGACGTCGCTCTATTTAATCGAAAGCCGCGACGCTGAGAGAAAGTTGAGAGAAGAAAGACAGAAAAAGAAGGCACTTGCTACGAAACATCCAAAGGCTCATTAACCCAACATCTTAAGTCTGATCAATCCCAATTAACTTTCTTCAGTGGAAGTTCACCGTTGCAGATATGTTCATCGAAGCGCCGCTGAAGCTGCGAAGCTTCGTTCTCTTGGTCGGCCAGCTTTAGGGGATTTGGATAAGTCCAGCCCTTCCACGCACTAATAGGCATGGTTCCTCCTCGAGGTCATCCTATCGAAGAACCCACCTTGGGTGTCAGGATGAATGCTTTGACGTTTCGGCAGCAACTGTCGTCTGTAGCGATGGGCCTACCGGCGCCCAGGAACAAAGCGTGGACCCGCTTGCTTATTCGCCGCATTCTGTCACCGACCGACTCCCTTCGCGCGGGCCCGCCCCTGCTGATAAATGGTCAGAGTAACGAACGCCGCTTGGACCCTTGGCGCGGAGACTCCGCGTTTCCGGCCGCGTTCTACGAGATCTCCAAGAATAGTGTCCACTTCGACCCGCGCATGTTCTGTGAGGTCGCGATACATCGACGAGGTCAATTTCGAACCCGGTGCGGTAAGTAGAGGGCTCTTTTCTGTTAGGAACGTCTCCGACATCGGATATCCGCAAGCACCGGCGATTGCGGCGCATTCACGAAGTGTCGAGAGACATAACTCTGAGCCACCGGGAACCACAACGATTTCGCCGATATTTCCGCGAAGCAAACAGGTGATGGCTCCCAAGCTGGCCAGCCATACCCACTTCTGCCACATGTCCCGCAGAATGTCTTCGGATATGGCCGTCTCGAATCCAGCGCCGCTAAACTCCTGATGCACCGCTTCTATCCGAGAGGTCTTCTTCCCGTTCAGTTCGCCGTAGGTAAGACTCTGGAAATCAGCAAGCTGACTTGAGATAGGTTAATTCTATGTAAATACCTGATTGATGTCATAACGACGCTGGGCGGGTGGACGATCCTTCCACGCGGCACCCGCGTTTAGTTTAGTCTAGTCACGATCAAAATTCGCGGGGTGCCGAACAGGCCGAATTGTCGTTGCCGATGGAGACTCTTCTCTCCACAAAAGCGACGATCTGCAACCCTACCGGATACGGTCCGGGCTTTTGCAGGAATTGAAAGGAGAGTCTTTGTGAAACCGCGAATACTGAACCAAAGAAAATTCACAATGAAAAACAAGGAATCAAGGTTCGCGTTTTCAATCTTGCGCTCCTTCTGAGCTCAACTACGGCTCGCGAAGATACAGGGTTCTCGCCACGGTGAGGTGAAAGGGTGCGCCACCCTCCGCAAGGCTTCCCTAACCTCGAGCGGAGCCACTGGCGGAAGACGATTTTCCGCCGGCCGGTAACGTGGCTTTGCCTTTAAGGCCGGATATAAAGGCCTGCTGAACGCGGTTAAAACTGCGTCCACGCACCACAGCGGTGACGATCGTTCGATTAGCCTGCATATCACTGAGGCGCACGTACCGGCAGGCGATATTGCGGTCAATAGCCATTTCAGGGACGAGCGAGATGCCGACACCGGCCGCAACCATTCCTAGGAGACTGCTGAACTGTCCGCTTTCAAACACAATGTTGGGCGTAATGCGGGCGCGTGTGCAGGTGGCAATACTCAGATCCCGGAAACAATGGCCGTCGCGCAACATAACGAACGATTCTCCGCGGAGGTCTTTGAGGGCCAGCGATTTTGCGGAGGCAAGCGCATGATCTATGCTCAATGCCGCAAAAAGCGGCTCGGTTCGGATGGGGAACAACTCCAGATCCTTGTGGCGCAGCGGCAGTGCAAGAATCGCCACATCGATTGACAGCTCGCGCAAACCTTCTACCAGGACTGAAGTCGTTTCTTCAACGATGCGTAGTTTCGCATCGGGGTACCGCTTGGCGAAACCGGCCGTATAACTCGGCATCAGATAGGGCGCAACCGTTGGAATGACGCCCACCACGACGCTGCCGCGAAGGTCCGTATTCTGATCGGCCGCTCTGGATCGCGCCGCCTCTATTTGCTCTAAAATCGCGCGGGCACGAGGAATGAAAGCGCGACCCGCCTCGGTGAGGCGAATGCTGCGACCCAAGCGGTCGAAGAGCTTGATGCCCAGCTCTTCCTCGAGTTTTAGCACCTGCTGTGAGAGCGAGGGTTGAGCAATCTTGCAGCGCTCCGCGGCGCGGCTGAAGTTGCCGGTGTCCGCGATAGCGCAAACATATCGGAGCTGATGAACTTCCATAGGATATGCCTATACCTAAAATGGGAGTTATATATTGGAACTATGCCCCATTTGAATGTTAATTTAAGTTCGTCGAAATCGCAGCATGGATTTCAACGAACTTGCTCGGCTGAATTTAAATGTCTGAAGGAGGTTATGCATGGCTGACGAAGCGAAGTGCCCGTTCCATCACAGCAGCAGCGCAAACCCAACGAACCGTGACTGGTGGCCAAACCAGTTGAATCTCAATCTGCTGGCTCAGCACTCATCGCTGTCCGATCCGATGGGCAAGAATTTTAATTACGCAGAAGAGTTCAAGAGCCTGGACTACGACGCTCTGAAGAAAGATCTTGCGGAGTTGATGACGGATTCGCAGGACTGGTGGCCTGCGGACTTCGGTCACTATGGTCCGCTGTTTATTCGCATGGCCTGGCACAGCGCCGGGACCTACCGCGTGGGTGACGGTCGCGGAGGCGGCGGCCGAGGTCAGCAGCGTTTTGCTCCACTCAACAGCTGGCCGGATAACGTCAACCTCGATCGAGCGCGCCGGCTGCTCTGGCCCATCAAACAGAAATATGGAAGAAAAATTTCCTGGGCCGATCTGATGATCCTCGCGGGCAACGTCGCGCTGGAAACGATGGGCTTCAAGACTTTCGGCTTTGCCGGGGGACGTGCGGACGTCTGGGAACCGGACCTGGACGTCAACTGGGGACTGGAAACAACCTGGATGGGGACGGAGAAACGCTATTCGGGTGATCGCGATCTCGCGCGCCCATTCGGCGCCACCACCATGGGCCTTATCTATGTGAACCCCGAGGGTCCGGAAGGCAAGCCGGATCCAGTTGCGGCAGCGAAGGATATCCGCGAGACTTTCGGGCGCATGGCGATGAACGACGAAGAAACCGTCGCTTTGATCGCAGGCGGTCACACCTTCGGAAAAACTCACGGCGCCGGGCCCGGCGCCCACCTGGGTAAAGAACCGGAAGGCTCGCCGATTGAGGAGCAGGGCCTCGGCTGGTCGAGCGCATACGCCACTGGTATCGCAGGTGACGCAATTACGAGCGGCCTGGAAGTGACCTGGAGCAGCACGCCGACGAAATGGAGTAACGATTTCTTTGAACACTTGTTCAAGTACGAGTGGGAGCTTACCAAGAGCCCGGGCGGCGCACACCAGTGGAAGCCGAAAGGCAATGCGGGCGCGGGTACGGTACCGGACGCGCATAATCCCTCCCAGCGCCACGAACCGGCGATGCTGACCACTGATCTCGCTTTGCGACTCGATCCCGTCTACGAAAAAATCTCGCGACGTTTCTACGAGAATCCGGCTTTGTTTGCAGATGCGTTCGCGCGGGCGTGGTTCAAGCTGACGCATCGCGACATGGGACCGCGCGCGCGCTACCTCGGTCCGGAGGTTCCGAAGGAAGAACTACTTTGGCAGGACTCCATCCCGCTAGTAAATCATAAATTGGTCGATGAAAAGGATGTCGCGGCCCTGAAAGGAAAAATTCTTGCCTCTGGGCTGACGGTCTCGCAACTCGTCACAACCGCTTGGGCGTCGGCGTCCACCTACCGTGGGTCCGACAAGCGAGGCGGCGCAAACGGCGCGCGCATCCGTCTCGCCCCACAAAAAGACTGGAAGGTCAATCAGCCCGCGCAGCTGCAGAAAGTTCTAAAGGCACTGGAAAGGATTCAGAGCGAGTTCAACGCCTCGCAGTCCGGCGGTAAGAAGATCTCGCTGGGCGACTTGATCGTCCTAGCGGGTTGCGCAGGCGTTGAGCAGGCCGCGAAGAATGCGGGCCTCACCGTGACTGTTCCCTTTGCCCCAGGCCGCATGGACGCTTCGCAGGAGCAGACCGACGTGCAATCTTTCGCCGTGCTCGAACCGGCCGCCGACGGCTTCCGGTCCTACCACATCGGAAACGCTCAGGCAACAGCGGAAGTCGAACTGCTCGATAAGGCGCAGCTCCTCACGCTTACCGCGCCGGAACTCACCGTGCTAATCGGCGGCATGCGGGTACTGAATACCAACCACGGACAGACCAAGTTTGGCGTCTTCACCAAGAAGCCGGAGGCGTTGAGCAACGATTTCTTCATCAATTTGCTCGATATGCGCACGGCGTGGAAGGCCACTTCGGATGCGAACGATACGTTTGAAGGACGGGATCGCAAGACGGGCGAAGTCCGTTGGACGGCAACGCGAGCCGATCTCATCTTCGGCTCAAACGCACAACTTCGGGCTCTGTCAGAAGTGTATGGAAGCTCGGACGTGCACACCAAGTTCGTCCAAGATTTCGTTCAAGCCTGGACCAAAGTGATGAACCTCGATCGCTTTGACCTCGCCGCATCCCGGAGCGCGGCGGGAGGCCAATGAATCGGCTAACGCGTCCAAACTAGTCTTCGGTGCGCGCGTGGATCTAAGTTATGTTGGTCAATCAGTAAACGGATGGTTGGCACGATTCGCACTGTACTGCGTACCGTTTTCTCTCGGGCCCCTGAATTTCACTGGCCTGATGGGTCGATCCCCATCGATCTTTTTCTTACCTTGAGTCGATTCGAATCGTTGGCGCCGGTTGCAGCAGCTTTCTCGATCGTAGAGCTCGTAATCGGGAAGACTTGTGTATAGTGGTGCCCTATCTGGCTGAATCTCGGCAATGCTGAACTTTGAAAGGTTGATCAGATGGGATACTTCTCGCGTTACTTTGCGGCTCTTCTTTTCGTTGCAACCGTCTTTCTTGTTCAGGCAAATTCCTCGCCTTGGGCCCAGGAAAGCTCTGCTGAGCGAATCTTCTTCCATGCCAAGGTCTTCACCGGCGACGCACAGAACCCTTATGCGGAGGCGGTTGCGATTCGTGGAGATAAGATCACCGCGGTTGGCAATTTGCCGGAGGTGGCCAAGTCTTTATCAGAGAATGCCGAACGTATCGATCTAGAAGGCAAAAGTCTTTTTCCCGGATTTATCGATTCGCACAGCCACTCGATCGATGGAGGACTCGGCCTAATTTCTGCCGATGCCAGCGAGAAAGTGCAATCGCTCAATGATCTTCCGCCATTTGTGGAAGATGCGAAAAAGACGGGCAAAGGCATGCGGGGCGATATTATTGAGATTCTTGGCTTGCCGCTGGAATTCTGGTCGCACTGCGACGTCCTCAATGCCGCCTTCGGCACCGGGACTTATGAGAAGCAAAGCGTCCTTCTGCGCGGAATGGACGGACACACTGCCTGGGCGAATCGGGCGCTGTTGCAACGTGCGGGCATCACAACTGAGTTCCTCAAGAAACTTTCCGCCGAGCAGCGGAGTTACTACGGCGCAGACCAGGATATGCGTCCGAACGGCTTTCTGGTCGATGCTGGCATGGAGAAAATCGAGCCTTTGCTCCCGCCGCGCACGCCCGACGAGTTGCTGGAAGCAGGGCGCGCTGCACTAGCATATAACTACGCCCTCGGGATCACGGCGTGGCTTGATCCATTGGCCACCGACGATGTACTGCAGGCCTATTGGCTGTTGGCCGAGCGCGGAGAACTGATTTCTCAAGTGGTGGCATTTCCACAGGTGCTTGCGAAGAATCCTGCGGCCGAGCTTGCAGGCGTTCAGAAGACACGCGAGGTCTACCGGAACGTCCCGAATCTGCACGTGAGCGGGATCAAAGTCTTTGCGGATGGAGTAGTGGAGTATCCGTCACAGACGGCGCATCTCAGCAAGCCGTACAAAAACACGGGGCGGAACGGCGATCTGTTGTTCGATCCGAAGAACTTCGCTGCTCTCTGCGTGGAGGCGGACAAAGAAGGATTGATCGTTCACGTGCACGCGATCGGCGATCAAGCAGTTAAGGAAGCGTTGAATGGGATTGCGGCGGCGCGAAAAGCGAATGGAAATTCTGGGTTGCCGCACACGATTACGCATGAACAGTTCGTGCAGCCAGATGACTTTCCTCGGTTTCGGGAATTGGGCGTGGTGAGCGCTTTGCAGCTTTTATGGGCGGATGCCAGCCAGGACACGATCGAAATAGTGAAGCCTTATCTGGACGCAGAAATCTACAAGTGGCAATATCCGGCACGGTCCATCCTCGATAGCGGCGGGATCATCTCAGGTGCGAGCGACTGGCCGGTTTCTAGCGCAAACGTGTTCTGGGCCATTTATCAGGCGGAAACACGCAAAGGGCCGGAAGGAGTGCTTGACCCATCGCAGTCCATGCCGCGTGAAGCGATGTTCTATGCCTACACGCGGAACTCGGCTCGCGCCATGAATCTCGATTCGATTGGAGAGATCGCCGTTGGCAAGCGTGCGGATTTAGTTTTGCTGGATCGCGACGTTTTGACGATTTCGCCAGAGGAAATGCGGGACACGAAAGTGTTGTGGACCATGGTGGCTGGAAAGACAGTGTATCGGTCAAAGTAAGGGCGGCGTATACACGACTTTCTGACGAAGAGTTCTCCGCCCCGCAGCCGCCGCGGACGCAACTACATCACGGACTCTGGTCCCTACTTACTCGGCGGTTCCGCGGAGTCTGTCGCGGCTTTTTGCTGCGGCGGCTTGACCGGCGCGCTTACTTCGGGGCGCATCGAGAGGAACATCACGCGCCCGCTCACCTCCTCAGAAAATTCGCTACCATCACCCTCGAAGGTGAGTCGGATCCCTTCCGCCTGGCGCTCGCGGGGCACGTCTCCCAGGGCGCAGTTCACTTGCAGGACCGCTGTTTTTGTTGTTCCCCTCATCGGCGACAGGCGGATATGGAATTCCGCAAGACCGCCTGTTGGAATGGGGCCATAGGCTACCGGCAAGTGTTTGGGGTTGAACGGTGCAGGGCCGAGGGCCCGCTCCTGATGCAGGAGTGCGCCCGGTGCGACGCCGTAGGAGTTGAACCGAACGAGGTCAGTCACGATCCAGACGCCTGTCTCAAGCAGGGTTCCATCGGACGACTTGTGGGCGAAGGTTCCGGCTGCCGTGACCGACTTGCTTTGCGTATTGAGCGTACCTGCACCGCTCATCTCGTAGCTGTCGCCGTTTGCTGACTTGACCACGGCCGGGCAGGTGGCAGAGTCACCGGGATCGCAAAGAAAACCTGAAGCGAGCAGCAAAGTGTAATTAAAAGAGTTGCTCTGGGCCTTGGCCGGAGCAGCACCCAGAAACATGGCTAGACTGGGTACGGCAAGCCACCTGACAATTAGGGTCGAAAATGTGTTTTGGTTCGACATGATTTCCTCCGCTGCCCGCGCGCTTTGGGAAACTGCGTGAGAATGCAGTTAGGCCCAGCGGTGCCGCCGCCTGCTGTGCGAAAAGGTTTGCCTTTCCGCCGCAGACCTAAAAAGAAAAATGATGTTATCAGCCTGTCAGATGCCTTCGTGTCCGAAATTGCAAACGAGAATGGCCTCCGGTCCATGCAGGAAACTGCATTAACCAGAGGCCATCTCAGAAACTGTCAACAGGTCGGTCAACTCACATCGCTTACGGCGTGCGGACAAATCCGTGGAAAAGGTCCGACGCGTCTTCATAGAACCCGACCATGACGCCTAACGCATTTATTCCGGTGGGCTCGGTGAACAGGACTCCGGCTACAGGGTAGTCGAACTCCGTGAACTTGCCATCGCGCAGCAACCAGCCGTGGGCGATACCTGCAGCATCGAAATACGTGCCTACGATCTCGTTCTGGACGTTCCCCCCGGTTGCAAAGGTACCACCGGTAGCGCCCGGAAAATCAATGGTGGTGTACTTTCCCAAGAAAAGAAAATACGCGTGATTCAACTCGCCTACGGTATCCGTGTAATTACCGACGACTGCACCAAGCAAGCTCACCGTGCTGGTACTGCTGCTGGTTGCTCCGGGGGGATCGAAAAATTTGAAAACGCCACTCGGGGACCTTACGAAACTGTGGGTAATGTTCGCAAGGTCGGTGAGGCCACACGCAGGATCAGAACAGGTAGATCCTGAAAGTTCCCCCAGGTCGTTGATACTGCTGAGACCGGTTCCGGCTGCGCCTTTGACGTCAACAAACGTGTAGTTTCCGTGATCGAGAATGAAACCATGGCTGACGGAATTCGAATCCAAGTATTCGCCCACGATGACTCCTTGCAAGTTGATGAAGGCGGGTTCCGTGTTTGTGGAGCCCGGGGGATCGAACGATGTGAACACGCCCTTCGCCGTATACGAGAAACCATGAGTGACAACACAGCCGGCATCCACGTAACCCCCGACGCCCGTGCCCTCCAGATTGGGACCGCCCGCCAGAAAGGTGGTCCCAGGACAAGCGCCAGGGAAATCGACCTGCTTATAGGTCTGCGCTCCCGCGATAGACGCAAATGCAAGACCGATCGTACAAATTGCCAAAAACCGAAATACTGTAATCATGAGATTGTCCTCCAGGTCTTTCTGTCTAGGTTTTCCGGCCAGAGATGGAAACCGAGTAGCCCAGCACCTGAAGCAATTTCTGATACAAAATGGTTGATGGCAATACCCACTTGACGGCACTTTGATATGACCATTATAGTCACGGTGTGAGTAAAGTCGCCGCGACTTTCACCCTCATCATTTCCGTTCATCGCAAATCTGGCCGACCGCTGCACCGACAAATCTATGACGCCTTCCGCTGCATGATAGTGGCCGGCTCCCTTAGCTCCGGCCAACAGATACCCTCTACTCGCACGCTGGCTTCCGAATTGGGGATTTCGCGGATTCCGGCCCTGAATGCCTACGCACAACTCCTCGCCGAAGGATATTTTGAGGCTCGAGTCGGCGCGGGAACTTTCATATGCAGCTCACTGCCTGAACAGGCAAGCCATCCCGAAAAAAGCGGGAAATCTCGGGCTCCAGAGAATCTCGCTCGTCGCCGTGTCGCGCGAACGGCGGGAATGCTTCCCCGCTTCGAGAGAACTCCTTGGGCACGCCATGAAGGAGCGTTCGATCTAAGCCAGGGGGCTTTGGATGAGTTTCCACACAAAATATGGGCGAATCTTCTCGCGCGGCACTGCAGGAATCCGCTCACCAGCAGCCTGGGATACGGCGATTCCATTGGACTCCGGCGTCTCCGCGAAGTGATTGCTATATACCTACGAACTTCGCGCGCGGTGCGCTGCGAACCGCAACAGATTATGATCGTCAGCGGCTCGCAACAGGCTCTGGATCTGTCCACGCGCGTTCTTTTGGATCCCGGCAGTCCGGTTTGGATGGAGGAGCCCGGCTATTGGCTCGCACGGAACGTTCTTATTGCCGCTGGGTGTCGCATCGTACCAGTTCCTGTAGACGCTGAAGGACTGGACGTAACGGCCGGCGTACGACGCTGCCGCACTGCGCGCGCCGCATTTGTCACTCCGTCGCACCAATTTCCGCTCGGCGTAACTATGAGCGCCTCGCGGCGTCTTTGTTTGCTGGAGTGGGCTCGGAGCGCGGGCTCCTGGATTATCGAAGACGACTACGACAGCGAATATCGTTACGAATCCAAGCCGGTGGCGTCGTTGCAGGGCCTTGACGATAGCTCGCGCGTCATTTACATCGGGACCTTCAGTAAGGTGCTGTTTCCTTCGCTGAGGATCGGTTATCTCGTCCTGCCACCCGACCTGGTCGATCGTTTCTTGTCCATGCGCTATGCCATGGACGTCAATCCTCCGCATCTTTACCAGGCGGTACTGGCCGATTTCATCGGCGAAGGGCATTTCTCGCGCCACATTCGCAGGATGAGAACGCTCTACGAGGAACGCCGAACCCTACTCGTCGATTCATTGCGGCGCAGTTTTGGCTCGCGATTACAGTTACTCGGCGATATGGCCGGCATGCATCTCACTGTGACCCTGCCGAATGGGCTGAAGGATGCTGAAATCGCCAACCGCGCTGCCTGCGAATCACTCTGGCTGTGGCCGCTCTCGCCTTCTTACATTACCAAAGCCGCGGCTCACGGCTTCATCCTAGGATATGGAAGCACGGCTCCGACGGAGATCCAGCGTGCCGTCGAACATTTGCGCGCTGTCCTCGACAATCCGGAGAATGGTGGTTCGACGAGAAAAACCTAGATGCCTTGAACCGCTAACCATACGCCGCATTTTCGCCGACCGTGCCGCCTTCCTCTCCTCAGCGCGCCATCGCCGCGGCAGGAAAGAAGAACGATCGAATCGATGCCAGCCAGATCGCCGATTGCCTGCGTCGTAATTTTCTGCCGGAGTGCTACTTGGCTTCGACCAAGATTCGGGAGCAGTGACGCACAGGGCGCTAGCGCCATCAAGCTGATCCTCAGTCCGTGCAGTTACAGAGGATAACAGGACGAGCTAAACTCCACTTGGAGATCGTAATCGGTGTTGGCGGGCGAGGCTAGTCGATGCGGCGGATGGCGGGGCCATCCTGGTGTCCTGGAGTTCGGGCGCCGTGATCGCGCAATATCGCAGCTGCGCGATCGGCGGGTTGCTCTGTGAACGTTCGGACAATGATTACGGCGCCGCCTTGTTTGATGTGATTGGCGTAAAATTCTTGTTCGCCGATGTAGTTGGGCTGTTCGCCGGAAAGGTCGCGCACTTCCCTTTTTTCCAGAGGGCCGCCGGCACCGAACAAACGCTCGATCCAGTTGCGATGTGGTTCGTGGGGTTTTGTGGACACCTCGCCCGGCGTGTTTGCGGTTCGCGCGTCTTGGTCGATATCGGTGATCACTTCCACTTGGTGGCCCACGATGCCTGCTAACTCCAGATCCTCAACAGCGGCTTCCGCATCTCCGTAATTATTAAGAATTCCGACGATCACGTATTGCATCGTTTGAACCTCCCTACCTAGGCAACCATCCTAGTATAAATCTGCGCTCATCGAGTTTGCGAAGCTGTGCGGCATCTTTCTGGAAAGGGTCAACCTAGATTTGGAGTAAAACCTGCCATCACTTCCGAGGGCTCCACGGAGACGGTGACCGACGCCATTGGGCGACGAAACCGCCGCATGCGCCACCCGCCAGTTTCAGCGCGTGGGCCACAATGTATGCAAAAGGTTCAGGCTGCGCGCGCGTCAAGGCAACGTAGATTAGCGCCGCGACCACTCCCACCAACGTCCCATGCAGAATGAAATGGGATTCGATCCGCCGACACACCCAGAGCGTTCCGAGGAAGCAGGTGATGAAGGATCCGGGGGGAGCCGCGTAGTGCATGAAATTGTCGCCGAGACGTAAGCCCAGAGGAACAATTGCGAGAATGAGAGCTACTTCCGCGAGCAGCCCGCCGAGCAAAATTCTTCCCCAGTGGATTGTTGTGCTACTCATTTCCCACTTCCCTGCCGCACGGACGTAGAACGATCTGCGATTGTAGCAATTAGAGACAAATCCAAACCAGTTCGTAAGACTCCTCGTTTCTCTTGGCCATCATTTCCGAGTTACGGCAACTCACAGAGCGCAGCCTGCTGGTGGCGGCGCCCGCAACATTAATGCCAGACGTTTCACATTTCTTAACATCGAGACACCCAAAGCCTTACGGTCACGACAAGGAATCCGGAAGCGTCAGTCAACAGGCAACGAGGTGGCAGCAAGATTTTTCACAAACTGTGCCACGGTTTTCAAGATTTCATGTGAAAGCTGATCACGGGAGCCGAAGTGCTCGTAGAAACCGCCCACGGTAAGACCGGCCTGCTTCATTAGTTCGGCAATACCGATTCCCTCAATCCCCTATTCGCGAAGCGTCTGCGAGGCCAGAGCAACGATTCGCTCGTTTTTGCCTTTTCCGCCATGGAATGGCCCATGGCTTCCCCCCCAAAACTCTTGTCACCGAATCGAGATGCGGAGAATCCAATCGGCTAATGGATTATTAGCATAATCCAGAAATGGGGCACTCCCATTGAAATCTATGAGGACACGCCTGTAGGCGATTTCCGTCGCGCCATTGCGCTTCGTGGCGAAAAGATTCTCATCGGTGATCCTGTCAAGATGGTGCAAGCAATGATTGCTTCCTACGAACTCAAGCCGGCTCCGCGGAGACTGGTACTGGGAAGCGATGCGTATCAGCATATTGAGACTTCGCTGGTGGAACGCCTTGCACTTTTGCGTTCGCAAAAGGAGCTCGCTTTCTCCACGGATCTGAGTTCGTAAGGCAAGCTTGCTGCATGTCCGGTGAATTCGAGTTTACCTGATGCCGATGTCAGACGGCGGAGCCAGAATCTCCCGCATGATGGTTTCTAGATAACGCACATCGGCGTGAACCGTCAAAAGACGCATCGGCCAGCGCCTTGTAATAGAAAACTCCAGCGCCTACGCCGAGACCTGAAACGAGTCCGAATGAGCGGGGTCGTGTAGTGACTTCCATTTTGTGACTTTAGCATGGGCCGACGCACGCTCTGCGCGTGAATCCTCTGGTGTAATACGATACGAAAGGAGGGGCCACTCGCCCGTCGGAAGTAATCTAGAGTGGTTATATTGCAGAACAGTAGAGTGGCTATTGCCACATAACCGCCGTCCTCGCCAACATCTGAACGAAGGAGAAAAAGCATTGACGACAGCGGCAATGCACTCGGCGCGGACGAATTGGAAGTTCACGGGGGAGGGCATCTGTGCCTAGCATGCATCGCAAGCACAGCCGTGATGATCCCCAAAGCCGGAGGTACAGGAGGAATTCTGGCGATGTGCATCGGCAAGTTCTGAAAAGTGTCCAGAGCGAACAGCCTCGGCTGTTTGAGAAAAAAACGGGAGAATTCATGAAAGCGAGCGACCTCAATTTCGAAGCCATGAAACCGGTCAACCTGAATACTGAAGCGTTGAAACCGGGATCAAATGCGACCGTTTTTTCAACTTTTCTTTGGGCCTTGGTCAAAGGAGACATGGAGACGGCCGCGGCGCAGATCACCGACGACATTGAGTGGGGGTTGATGCCCTACAACAAAGTACTCAAAGGAAAAGAGGAGGTTATTCCCTGGCTCAAGGCTGGATACTCCTCTCAGAAAGAACCCATAGCCATAAGCAACGTCGCTACTAAGGACTGGGGCATTTTTGAATATTGGAATATTGGAACCCTTACCGAAGAGTTGGTCAAATTTGGCAATCAACAAGAATGGCCCTGGCCGAAAGACCCCCAAAGTTTGATGGGTCGGAAATATAAAGTGGCCCAATGCTTCGTGTATCACATCAATTCGAAAAGTAAGATAGATTTTATGAGGCCGTACCTAGATGCAGGGAGCGTATGGGCACAATTCGAATAATGGATGGAGCCGAGGTTACGATCCAGATGTGCCTGGGATTTCTCTAGGACTCACGACCGCAAACGCGTGGACGAAGTCGTAGGACTGTGGCTGCGCAAGCTTGAATTCAAATGCTGACCACGCGTAAGGAGATTTTCTAACACATGGCAGGCGGGACTAAGCGCATCCTTGAAAATCGGCTGGCGAGCCGGCTTACACTCTTCGTCCTGCTGGCTCTCGCGGTTCCACTCACGTCCCCGCCGGCGTGGGCTCAACTCGTGCCTGGATCAATGGATGTTCATTGGAATGAAGGTTCACCTAATTGCGCCAAGGACCCACAACCTCCTCTTCAGCAGCATCCGTACAACGCGCAAACGTTCATTCTTCGAGAGAATCTTTGCACCACCTTCGAGGCGCCCTTCATGTACCTTCTGATTGGATCAACCAAGGCGCTTTTGATCGACACCGGCGACATCGCAGATCCACACGTGGTTCCACTAGCAGACACGGTGATGCGTCTGCTTCCTGGAGAGGGATCTGCAAAACTTCCTTTGCTTGTCGTTCATACCCATCGACACCTTGATCATCGCGCCGGTGATGCGCAGTTCACAAATTTTTCCAATGCTCAGGTGCTTGGATTTGATATCGACAGTGTTCGGCGCTACTACAAGTTCACCGCTTGGCCAAACGGTCTGGCTCAAGTCGATCTCGGTGATCGAACGATCGATGTGCTCCCGACGCCGGGGCACAACGAGACGGAAGTCACATTTTACGACCGTAATACGGGATTATTGTTTACGGGTGACTTTCTGATGCCCGCCCGGCTTCTGATCGACGACACCGGCGCGGATGTTGCAAGCGCCGAGAGGGTCGCCGCTTTCGTAAAGGATCGCCCGATCAGTTCCGTCCTAGGCGGCCATATCGAAATGAACTCCGATGGAGAGTTATTTCCCTGGCAATCCCAATATCATCCGCGCGAACACGTCCTTCAAATGGCGAAGGATGATGCGCTCGCGCTGCCCACAGCTGTCCGCAGCTTTAATGGCTTCTACAGCGTACACGGCAAATTTACGATGGAAAATACGATGCGTATCCTCATCGCCGTCGCCATTCTGGTGCTCGTGGCCGTAGTTGCTGTCGTGTGGGCCGTGGTTCGCTATATCCGGCGTCGCAGACGCGCTCGCAGGGCGCGCACGGAAATCAAGGCCTGACTGGACCGTCCAACAAACAATGGGACTCTACTATCAAATCTACTTCCGGTTGCCGACGATGGATTCTCGATCAACAACACTTCGGTGGCTGCTAGCTTGCGGGCCCCGCAAACAACAGCAGATTCCCATCCGGATCTTTGACGCTAAAATTCTTGGCGCCCCAAGGCTGCTTTTTCAGTGTCTGGTGAAAGGTAACCCCAGCGGACCGAAATTCACGAAACAATAGCTTGATCTCGTCCGTTGTAGCGACGGTCATAGATACCGACAGCAGTTCTTCACGATCGCGAACCATCGACTCGAGTATGGGCCCCTCGACACACCGAAGGTTGATACGGGCTGCGTCGCGACGCACCTGTGCGTAGTAGGGAGGGTCGCCGTAAGTGAATACGAGCGAAAAGCCTAACTTCTCATGGAAGAAATCGCACGATCTCTTGATATCGGCGACCAACAGCTGCGGCTCTGCACAGACAATCGTCGCTTTGGATGCCCGCAAGTTCACTTTGCGCGAGGTGGCGGAAAGTCCAGCTTTCAGAGCCTGCCAACTATCAAACCCGTGCTGTCTTGCGACCATTTCTTGCGCATCGCTGAGCTTAAAGGTCGCCGCAAGAATCTCCGAATCGGGCATATTCAAGAAACGAGGTAAAAGCCTGCGGATTTGGGCGGCGACAGGATAGTGCCGTTCACGGTGCCAACGCAGTATGAGCTTGGCTTGCTTTTTGAGGTTCTCTAGATTGGGCATGTAGGCCTCCACGATGGGATCGTAGGTGGGCATTGCCCTTCGGCGACGCGCCGATGCACCCTACATGCGCTGATGGCAGTATCTGCTGGCCTGTCAGAAACTGTCAAGCAAGCACGACGACACACGACACGGTGGTCAGCAGCGCTTACAGATTTTTGTCGCGTCATGGGCTAAGCGGAAACTACCAAAATGAAAACAGCGCCCCAGGCGCTAACGGAGAGAACGATGACAGAGATCATGAGAGATGAACTTGGAGCGCCTAAGGTAGTTGATCGGAGCACCTTCCACGCCGAGCTAGACGCATTGCGCGTTCGAGAGAAGGCACACACGCACGAGGGTGACGCCATCGCAGCCGCACGCCGACGGCTCCCCATGGTCGAGGTGGACAGCGCCACACCGCTCATTGGCCAACGTAGCGCGGTGACGCTATTGAACACGTTTGAGGGACGCCGGATGCTCATCGCCTACTACTTCATGTGGCACACCGGGCACCCTGCGCCGGAGCAGTGCGAGGGGTGTACCTGGGTTACATCGCATGTCCGCGAGCTGTCCTATATTCAGTCTCGCGACGTCAGCTATGCCACGTTTTGCCAAGGCCCGTACGAAGAAAGTGTGCGGTACCGCGATTTCATGGGCTGGGAGATGCCTTGGTACTCGGCCCAGGGCTCGCTCGACACGCTCTTGGTTGGGCGCCGGGTGGGCAGGATGCACATCGTTTGCTACCTGCGAGAAGGATCCAAAGTCTTCGAGACTTACTGGACGACGAGTCGCGGCGTCGACGTGATGGATAACAGTTTTCGGTTGCTCGACTTGACCATTTACGGGCGGCAGGAGAGGTGGGAGGACTCGCCAAGCGGCTGGCCTCAGCGGTTTGAGGGCGAGGGAAATTTCCGTACCGATGGACGTCCCACCGCGCAGTGGTCTCGCCTGAAGGCCGGACGCTCCGACGACCTCGGCATAACCCCGCGCTAGAGGTCAAAGTAACTTCTACACCGCAGCGTTTTGCCCAGCGCGTAAGCATTGGGAGCTGGTCAGCTTTTTGCTTTCCTTCCTTTTGTGCTGCCTCCCGGTCCAAGAATTCTCTTGCCTGTTGCATAACGAGTGCGCGTTGAATCTTCTAATTATTTCCCCGAAAGGCTTGCAGACGATCAAACAGACTCCGCGGAATCGTGCATCCGATACCCGCGGGCCTGGTTCCCTTCGTTGACGGTCTGCCGGCTTTTCCTTTTGCCATATATTTCTCCTGAAATCCAACGTCCACCTGGATCTTATTTTCCTTTGACGGAAGCCGGCGCGGTGCGCCACTTCTTTACCCAACCGTGTTCGCGCACGCCCTCTTCTTCCATCTGGCGAGTCCAGGCGCCCAGAATGCTCGAGCGATTCAGGTAGCCGACCATTTCCTTAGGGTCCTTGCGGCTGACAACCGGCAGCCGGCCGATATCATTCTGTAGCATGCGATACAGCGCATCGAACGCTGACTCGTCGGGATAAGCTACCGTTAGATTTCTGCTTCCCGCTTGGAGTACAGTCGCCGTTCCTTGGGGGTCCGCTTCCAGCGCCCGCAAGAGGTCTCCTTGGGTTACGACTCCGGCGAGCTTTCCGTCTTTGCCGACAATCGGGAGGCCCTGCGTCAAATTGAAACTCGGTTCTCCTCGGCTCATGCGTTCGGCTAAATCGCCGACGGTCATTTCGGGAGAGATTGGCCGCACGTCCTTCCGCATCACTTCGCTGACCCGCACTACTTTCAGCACACCCGCCTCGTATTCTTCGGGAACACGGAGGCCGCGCCGCGCGAGCTTTTCTGTCATGATCGAACTGGGCAAGTAGTGAATCGCGATCATGTCCGCAATCACACAGGCGAGCATCAGCGGAAGAATCGCGTTGTAATCCCGGGTGATCTCAAACGCAAAGACAATGAACGCAAAGGTGGCGCGAGAAGCTGCGCCGAACACGGCAGCCATAGCCACCAGCGCGTATGCTCCCGGAGAAAGATGCGCTCCGGGAAAAATCAAGTTGACCACTATGGCGAAGGACCCTCCCAGCGCCGCGCTCGACATAAACATGGGCGCGAGCAGGCCGCCGGAAGTTCCCGAGCCGAGCGAGATCATCAGTGCGAGCGCTTTGAAAATTGCAACCAACAGCAGCAGTTTCAGAGCGAGATTGTTATTCAAGATGTCTGAAATGGTGTCGTAGCCGACGCCGAGAACGCGAGGAACGAAAAAGCCAATGAGGCCGAGGCCCAGCGCGCCAATCGCGGGATGCCAGAGATCATTGATTGGCAACCGATCGAATTGATCCTCCACCCAGTAGAGAACTTTGGTGAAGCAGATTGCGGCCACTCCGCAGAGAACTCCAAGAAGTAGATAAAACGGAAGACCGTGCAACACGTCGTAATTTACGTTTCCCACGCTGAACATGGAGCGCTGGCCGAGCAGCACGGCACGTACACTCGTCGCCAGCGTGCAGGCGATCACTAGCGGGATGAAGGAACGCGAGCGAAATTCAAATAGTAGAAGCTCGATGGCGAGAATCACGCCGGCGATTGGAGTGTTGAATGTAGCGGCCATTCCGGCTCCAGCTCCGCAAGCCAGAAGGACCTTCCGCTCTGAAGCGGTGGTGGAAATGATCTGGCCGATCAGGGAGCCCACCGCGCCGCCGGTTTGGATGATCGGGCCTTCCGCGCCAAAAGGCCCGCCAGTCCCGATAGCGATGGCGGCTGAGAGAGGTTTCAGGATCGCGACTTTAGCTTCAATTCGACTGCGCGAGGTGAGCACTGCTTCCATGGCTTCCGGAATCCCGTGGCCCTTGATTTTTTCCGAACCGTATTTCGCCATGAAGCCAACGATGATCCCGCCGATGACGGGAGTGACGATGATCCACGGACCGAGCTGTGTATGTTCGGGACTTCTAAAATGGAACGACCACTCGTGGTAATAAGCGAGGTTCGTGATCAGACCGATCAAGTCATACAGAATGTAGGCGATGAACCCAGAAAGGATGCCGATCAGCGCGGCCAGGAGCGAAATCAGTCCGATGCGATAACCCGCCGATTGCTCCGGAATGCGAGTTGGCATGACTCCAGCCGAAGATCCCACGCCCAATTCTCCTCCCGGAAAGTTTCCCTAGCAGTTACCTATTCGTTTTACGATTTCTCCGGATTCGCCGCGGAGCGTCCGGAGTAGGCGGCAAGGCATGTAATGCGCGCCCGCGCCGCTGACGCGCAATGACCGATTCGAGCGAGTCCACGAGCTTGGGCCCCACCATCCGCAATTCGGTGCGATGCGCTAGCGTAAGCTCCCGCAAAAGTTTTTCTCCGCGAACAGTAAGGCCTAGCAAGATCTCGCGGCGGTCCGCACGGCCGCGCGAACGTCGAATAAGACCCTTGGATTCAAGCCGGTCTGCTAGGGCAACCGCACTGTGATGCCGAATCTGCAGACGTTCCGCCAAAACGCCGACAGTGGCAATCTGGAAAGCGGGCAGCCCCTTAAGGACCAGCAACGCCTGATGCTGATGCGGTTCAATCCCGGCTTTTCGCGCGGCGCACTCGCTGAAATTCATGAACCGGCGAATCTCATAGCGAAATTCCGCGAGCACGCGATAGTCATTGTGTGTCATAGCTGTTTTACCATCAGAATTATATTATATCGCATTATGATATTATATTCATAAGTTCTGCAATTCGGTGTTGGCTTTGCAGACTACTTAGATTCACGGTCAACGTTCGTAAAACGAGGTCATGATAGAAATGCATCTTTCAGGAACGAGGGCTCGCCATGGAACATTACTTTTCGTTTGTTCGACGTGCAAAGTGCCACCGGATTTCACCTTGGGAGCGCAGGACAAAGGCGAGGCTTTGCCCTCGCTGTGAGATTGTGCTCCGAGAATGGGATTCTCTTGAAGCAGGGGACCGAGAACTCAACGTGTTTGCGAAGGTGCTGAAACAAGTCGAGCTCGAGGAAGAGTCCACGAAGTGGACCGAACATGCTATCTTTTGCCCATGCAAACACTCATACCAGCAATCGTTCTTCTGCTTTGTTCCGTAGCCTTCGTCTCCGCACAAAACGCGCAACAATCCTCCCCGCAGCCGCCGCCCGCATCGCAAACGCTGTCTTCACAACAGACTCCCCCTGCGATCCCCGACCTGGCGCAACTAAAAGCGATGTCCGCCCGTTTCGCCCCCACTCCCCTTCGCGTGGATACGTCCACCCTCTCCGCCGGTGACCAAAAAGCTCTCGTCAAACTCATTTCCGCCGCCCGCATCGTGAACATAATTTTCATGCAACAGCTTTGGAGCCACGACCTGGCCACCTACCAGCAGCTTCGCCACGACCGCACTGCGCTCGGCGCGGAACAGAAACATTATTTCTCGATTAACAAAGGCCCTTGGTCTGAAATTGATGAGTGGACTGCTTTTCTCCCCGCAGTCCCGGCGCGAAAGCTTCCCGGCGCGAATTATTACCCCGAGGACATGACCAAAGACGAATTCGAAGCTTGGGTAAAAACTCTCGCGCCCGAACAGAAGGAACAAGCCGAAGGATTTTTTACCGTGATCCGCCGCGGCCCCGACCATCAGCTAAAAATCGTCCCTTACAACGAGGAATATCGCGGCGACCTGGACCTCGCCGGTAAACTCCTTCGCGATGCTGCCGCTCTCACCGACAACGACAGCCTAAAAAAGTTTCTTGCCACGCGCGCTGACGCTTTCTCCTCCAACAACTATTACGATAGCGACATGGCCTGGATGGACCTCGACGCTCCCGTGGACGTCACCTTCGGCCCCTACGAAACCTATCTCGACGAAATTTTCGGCTACAAAGCCGCGTTCGAAGCCTATATAAATGTTCGCGACGACAAAGAAACCGCGCGCCTGGCCTTCCTCGGCAAACATTTGCAGGAAATTGAAGACAATCTTCCTGAAGATCCGCAGTACAGAAATTCCAAGCTAGGCGCCCTCGCTCCCCTACGCGTCGTCAACGAAGTTTTCTCCGCCGGTGACGGCAATCACGGCATCGCCACCGCTGCCTACAATCTTCCCAACGATGATAAAGTCGTCCAACAGAAAGGCAGCAAGCGCGTCATGCTGAAAAATATTCAGGAAGCCAAATTCCACGCCACACTGATTCCCATTTCGCGCATCGTCCTATCCCCCGCCGACCAGAAATATCTCAGCTTCGATCTCTTCTTCACTCATATCGTCGCGCACGAACTCTGCCACGGCCTCGGCCCGCACCAAATCAAAATTCAGGGCCGCGACACCAATCCGCGCATGGAGTTGAAAGAGCAATACGCAGCGTGGGAAGAAGCCAAAGCCGACGTCACCGGCCTGTTCGCCCTGCAATATTTAATGAGTCAAGCCGACCACGGAAAAATTACCATGCCGCTTGCCCATGGCCCCGAAGCCGAGCGCAAGCTTTACAACACGTATCTTGCGTCCTCCTTTCGCACCATGCGCTTCGGTTTGCAGGACGCGCACGCCCGCGGCCAGGCCATGCAATTCAATTATTTTGTCTCGAAAGGCGCCTACGTTGCGAACCCCGACGGCACCTTCAGCCTGGACCTGGCGAAAATGAAAGAGGCGGTCGCCTCTCTCGATCATGATCTGCTAACGCTGGAAGCCACGGGTGACCACGACGGGGCCAAATCGATGATGGATCGCCTAGGCGCCCTGAGCCCCCCAGTCCAAAACGCCCTGGCGCGCCTGAAATCCGTGCCCACCGACATAGAGCCCCTCTTCGAAACCGCCGACAGCATCAACACCCCACACTGAGAAAACTTTATGCCCGCAGACTTTCACGAAATGCACCGTCAGGCAAAAGCGGGTAGCTGCGTCGCGCAAACTTTTCTCGCACTTAGCTATCTCTGCGCTGACGACGTCGAAGTTCATTCCGAGGAAGCCTTCAGGCTTCTTTCCGCCGCCGCTAAACAGGACCGCTCTCGCGCCACCATCGGCCTCGCATCGATGTACGCAAAAGGTCTGGGCATTCCAGGCGATCTCCATGAAGCAATACGTTTATTAGAATCCGTGGCTGCCCCAGCGAATGGCTCCCGCGCTTTCCCGGCCCGAATCGAATTGGCTCGACTCTACTCGCAGGGTTCGGGCATTCAAGTTGACATCGAAAAGGCCGCTCCGTGGTATGAAACCGCGCTCGCAATAGCAACCGGCAAAGCAGACGCCCAAAACCTTCCGGCGACGAAGTCTTATGTCGCTCACGCCGGCCCCCAACAAATTCAACACGGACGCTAATGAACACTGACGGATTAAAAACTTCGCCTGAACCAAACGGCGCTGGAGACGAGACCAAGCCCGACGAGGATTCGCACGAACAGCCTCCGATCACCTACCGCAGCGTTCGAAACGTTTTCTTAGAACGATTCCCCGACCTATGGGAGCGAATTGAGAGGAAGTACGCACCACATTACAACTTGAAGACTCAAATCCCGGGGACCTATCCACTCTTCGAAGAGATTCTCAAGCCACGAGTGATCGAATTACTGGAATTCGGCGCAGACCACGACTCGCTAAAACACATCTTCTCTTTCTACGAAGAAATGGCCAGTAGCCGGGACCAAGAAATCGTCAACCTCCTCTGGAAATCCATCCTGGAACCTCTCGCATCTGACAAAAAGCTCAGCGCCACAGCTTGGAAATATATGGGAGAAAAAACCAAAACCCTAACCCGAGAAATAGCTATCCTTCGAGGCTGGGAAGGAAACCTCCCCGCGGACGCTCAGGCATGAAGAGATTGGAAAATCCCGGACTAATAAAATCGCGGAAGAATTACAGCCCATCGCCGATCAACTACCTTGCTAGCGCACGCAACGCTCCCTTACGAAGGGACCCCGCATTTCCACAAATACAGGCACTTCGCGACTCGAACTTTCTCCGGGAGAACATCGAATCCTGGACAAAGGAACACTGCCTCGCCGCTAACCGTTTCATGGTTCTCCGATTGGGTTACACGGTCGGGCCTAGGCCTGGTGCTGCAGCGCCCCTCGGCCACGAGTTGAAACGTGTAAACGAGCCAATACCATGTGACGGCGGCACTACTATCTCTGCACTCGAACTGAGATTGTTGCGCGCTCTGCAAAGCCGCATCCTGCAAGGGGCTGGTCGCTTTGCACGATTCAATGCTAGCGTCCCGGCGAATTCCGAGCATCACACGCATGTCGCCGGTAATGCTCGGCGGCCGCGCAAGCGGGCGATAGCGAGGCGGCGACAATTTAGTTATGACCACTTCGGCATACTTAGCGTCGGCAGCAACAGATTCCTGAGCCGAGCGTGCGCGAGCGGAGACAAACGCCACCGTGCGATAAAAAGAATGGTCAGCAGCCACCGCGTTTCCATGCAACAGATTCTATAGTTGACGGAATACTTAAAACCAGCTATGGCAGAGTGACGACGAGGAAGTTACAGCATCACAACTAGAATCAGAAGCGATTCGCCCATTGGCTTCTGCGGAGGACAAATGTTGATCAACAAACGCTTCGGCCTTTTCCTTGCGATTATGTTTTTCGTTGCTCTACTGTACCCCGCCGCGATGCCAGCGCAACAGGCGAACCTGAACGCGCCGCCAACGCCACGTGCCAGCGCCACCACAAATGGCACAATCAGACTTGACGTAGTCGTTACCGAGAAATCCGGACCTCCGGTTGGCGGCCTTCAGCAACAAGACTTCACCGTGCTCGATAACAAAGCGCCGCAAACCATCACTGCTTTTAAGCCGGTTACTGGCCGAGAAGGCCCTATCGAAGCGATCGTGGTGATTGACGCGGTCAACACCGCCTACACAACCGTCTCCGTGGAGCGTACGGGCATCGATAAATTCTTGCAAACCGAAGGCGGACATCTGGCCTATCCCGTGGCGCTGGTTCTTTTCACCGATAAAGGCACGCAAATGCTGGGAGATTTTTCGAGCGACGGTAGCACGCTCAGCGCTGCGCTCGCTCAGGCCGCGCCTGGTCTGCGCACTAGCACGCGCTCAAGCGGCTTTTACGGCGCAGTCGATCGCATGCAGCTTTCTGTTAAGACCTTGGGCCAGCTCGTCGCAAAAGAAGCTCCGCGACCAGGACGCAAAATTATTCTGTGGGTTTCTCCCGGCTGGCCGCTGCTCTCAGGTCCGCGCACACAGCTTTCTGCAAAGGACCAGCAAAGCATTTTCGAGAACATCGTCGCTCTCTCCAATGAAATGCTTCAGGCGCGCATAACGCTCTACAGCGTAAATCCTCTGGGCAATGGCGAGTCTGTAGGTCGCGCCAATTACTATAAGGATTTTCTGAAAGGCGTGAGCAAGCCCAGCCAGGTGGTGATTGGCAATCTCGGACTTCCCGTGCTCGCGATTCAAAGCGGCGGTCTGGCGCTCTCCTTTAACAACGACATCGGTGCTATGCTCCAGCAGTGCGTGGCTGATGCCGCGCCCTATTACGAAATATCGTTTGCTCCAGTGCCTGTGGACCAGCGTGACGAACTCCACGTGGTGGACGTTCAAACGACAAAGCCCGGTTTGACCGCGCGCACTCGCCAGATCTACTACGCCCAGCCCGCCCCAGCAAAATAAATAAACACAAATCTAATAATGTCTGCCGGTAGAAAAAAGTAAGGCCCCTAGTAATCCCGCTCTGGATCGTGCTTCTCGCCGGCCCCGCAGTCCCGGACCACACCGCACGCGGCTCGTTTTGCGTCGGCCCCCTACCGGATCGGCCTGCGTCCCCCGGAGCGGGCACGCTTTGCGATTCGGGAAAGCTTTCCGTGCAACTCAACAGACGTGAAATAGTTCCGGGGCCACGCAAAGGAAGTTTGAAAATGGAAGGCGTTGATCTTGCAGAAAGACATCGGCTTGTAGCAGGGTGCTCAGGTTTACGGTCTGGACATGGAAAAAAGGTCGGCGGTGCCTTTCTTGCGCGGGTATGAACGATGTCTGTGAGGGACTGCGCTTAAGTGAAATGAGCTGGGAACCGTGGTGCAAATGCGAATGAAGGTAGCTAATCTTGCTTCTTGACGCGGCTCAATGCGCGGTGGCGCCATTTGCCCAGGTGCTTGTTCAACACATTGTCGCGATCCAGAAAAGACAGCACGGGCCTGCTGCGCTTTTCGATACGACCGCGCGCGCGCTTCAAACGCTGATCATCGTTGAAAAGTTCCAGCGCTGCATCCAAGGCATCGATCGCTCTCGAACGCCTGCCGGACAGTTGGTACACTTCCGCCAAATTTAAATGGAACTGCACTTCCGAGCGCTTTAGCTGCACGGCAATCTCGCAAAGTTCCGCGGCTTGATCCCACTTTTTTTCCGCTCGCGCAACGCACAGCCCCAGGAACGAAAGGTAGTACGGGTTGCGCTGTTCAAAATTGAACGCGCTGCGCAAGCGCGGAAGCGCGCGCTGCGGATACCCGTTTTTCAGTAGCGCGACGCCTTCCTTGAAATCAGCGATGGCATCAGACGCCGCGGTCATTGCTTTTTCAGTCATCAGAATGTACCGGCGTAAAAGAGGAAAATCTCTTGCCAGCCACCACTCTAGAGAAATCCGCCACGAAAAGTCTACTGGCCTCCCGAGCAGCCGTAACCGAAGTGGCAACCGTGGCGCGTGGCCGGTCTCCTCAACGGAGATGCTCCTGTTGACAAATGAAGGTGGCAAAAGCAATACTATGTCGGGATTCGTACTACTATGTCCTCAATAGAACTAAGCCCGCCAAGCGCTCTCCTGCCACTGTCGCCATCCTTTTTTCACATCCTATTGTCACTCGGCGAAGGCGAACGACATGGCTACGCTCTGAAACGAGAAATATCTCAACGCACGCAAGGCAAACTAAAACTGGGGCCCGGGATGCTCTACGGATCCATCAACAAGATGCTCGAGCTAGGGCTTATCGAAGAGTCTGCCGACCGGCCCGATCCCCATCTCGACGACGAACGCCGGCGCTACTATCGCATTACCAAGTACGGCCGCAAGGTCGTCCAAGCGGAAGCGGCCCGTATGCTCGAACTCACGCAGTTGGCGAAGGCAACATTCGGATCGCCCAAACATGCCTGACGCGCCTTTCGCCCTCAAGCTTTACCGCTTCCTGGTGAAGTTCTATCCCGCCGGTTTTCATGACGATTTTGCCGGGCCCCTGGAACGCGAGTTTCGCGACGAGCTTGCCGAGTCGAGCGGTGTCTTCGCACTCGCAAGGCTATGGATTCGCCTTCTAGCTGATTTGGCGGTATCAATTCCGCTGCAGTTCTTGCGTGAGGTATTGCAGGATGCCCGGCACACCCTGCGGCTTTGGGCGAACCGTCCCTGGCAAACAGGGTTTGCGATTTTGGCGTTGGCCATCGGAATTGGCGCAAACACAGGCGTCTTCAGTGTTGTGAACGCGCTGCTCTTGCGTTCCTTGCCATTCCATGACGCAAGCCGTCTCGTTTCACTCGGAACATTCTTTCCGCCCCACGATAGCGCAAAAGACTTTCATGAATGGCGGCAACAGCAGAGCTCCTATCTGTCCGATGCGGCTCTCATTGAGCAATTCGATGTAAACCTTGGTGAAGTACAAAGGCCGATGAGGGCGCATATTTCCTGCACTTCGTGGAATTTGTTTTCGATTCTCGGCGCGCAACCGGTGATCGGTCGATTTTTTCAGGACGGCGAGGACGGGCCGGGAAAGAATTCTGTCGTAGTGATCAGTTACGGACTCTGGCAACAACTTTTTGCGGGCGACCAGCGCGCTCTGGGCTCCACACTTCGCGCTAACGGAAAGCCTGTAACCATTATTGGCGTAGCGCCCGCCGGATTTGGCTATCCGAGCAATACCGATCTCTGGAAAGCCGCAGAATATTCTCCGGGCAATAATGGCTGGGAAACAATTGCCCGGCTGAAACTAGGTGTAGCCTGGCCGCAAGCACGCGCGGCATTTGCCGTGGAAGCCGACCACCTCTGGCCGCAGCGAGAGAAACTTGGTAATTCCGAGGCCCATCCGAAAATGACTTTACTGCAAGACGAACTCGCTGGTCCGGTGAAGAACGCCTCGCTGATGTTAATGGCAGGCGTACTGCTGATCCTGCTACTCGCTTGCTTCAACATTGCGAATATTCTACTGGCACGCACGGCAGATCGCGCCGCGGAACTTTCTATACGCTGCGCGCTCGGGGCTAGCTCAGCGAGAATCGCACAACAGCTGCTGACGGAGTGTCTGCTTTTGTCGTTTGTCGCAGCTACTGCTGGATTATTCGTCGCGCTTTGGAGCACTTCGATAGCCTCGAAGGTTCAACGGGCGGCATTGTCCACACAAAGCTATTCAATTCTCGATGGGCGTGTGCTGGCCTTCACGATCGCAGTGGCGATTGCAAGCAGCGTGCTTTTTGGCGCTTTGCCGACACTCTTAGCCGGACGCCCCCCGGCGTTCGCGGCGCGCAGTTCTAGCGCTACGCGCAGCGCGCGACTGCTGCGCGAAACGCTCGTCGCCGCGCAGGTGATGCTAACCATCATCCTTCTGACGTCGTCCGTTTCGGTGGGGCGCGCGTTCGTTAATCTGATGAGAACTGACCGCGGCTTTGACACGAAGGGACTGGTCACCGCGAGCGTCTCGCTGGACGGGACGACACACGGTGCGGACGGTCGCCAGCTTCCCTATTTTGAGGAAGCTCTTGCTCGGATCCGACGGCTCCCAGGTGTTCGCAGCGCCAGCGAAACAGAATTCCTTCCGCTTGACGCCAAAGGTTTTGTGGGAGGGCCGTTTGAATTAGACGGGCGGGCAGCCAAACAGAATTCCACCATGGTCCCGGTAGGGGGCGATTACTTTAAGACCATGGGAGGACGCATCGTTTACGGCCGTGAATTCAACAACGCTGAAGTGCGTGCGGACGCCAACGTTGCTGTCGTCAACGAACGATTTGCCGCAGAATTTGGTGCACCCGCAGATGCTATCGAGCATGAGGTCACCATCGGGAAAAGTACGCGGTGGAAAATTATCGGTGTGGTCAAAGGAATGGATTACATGACCGAAACCATGGACACCGCGCACTCAAATCAGATCTTCGTTCCCGCGCATTCCCCGGGAGGATTCGTTTCCACATTCGTAGTGCGTGTAAATGGCCGGGCGGAAGATTGGCTGCCTGTCATCCGCGACACCATTCGGTCCGTGGATACGCAGGTTCCCATATTTGGCGTGAAAACTATGGGGCAGCGCATGACCGATGTCGTCGCGCGCCCGAAATTTTACCGCACGGCGGTTCTGTTCTTCGCGGCATTCGCGTTGTTGCTGACGGTGATTGGTATTTACGGCGTCGTTTCCTATGCGGTCGCGCGGCGGACGCGCGAAATGGGTGTACGACTTGCGCTCGGTGCCACACCCGTCGTGCTTCGGGGAG
The DNA here is from genome assembly GCA_035602755.1 of Binatus sp. (SeqCode). Lineage (GTDB taxonomy): Bacteria > Acidobacteriota > Terriglobia > Acidiferrales > UBA7541 > Palsa-295. Next base: position 94,902 of record DATNLR010000045.1, read on the forward strand.
CGCTACTACGCCAAGGCCTATTTACTGTTGCCGTCGGTGCCATTTGCGGAATCGTCGGAGCGATACTCACCGGACGCTTTCTCGAGAACTTTGTGGAGGGAGCGAAATCCGTCGACCCTGCTATCTTAATTTTATCGATTCTGTTTATCACGCTGATCGCGTCGGCAAGCATTTGGGTAGGTACCCGCCGTATTACGCACCTTGATATCACGGACATTCTTCGCATTGAATAGTTTTACCGAGCCCGGAACCCCGCATCCTTGTTTACGCGGCTTTTTTAGTTTTTGAGGAGACCGAGGCGCACTAAGCTTTCGCCGGTAGCGATGATGGCTTCTTCACTTGACCGCGGCGTCCAGCCGAGGACGCGCTGGACCTTTTCGTTCGTGGCGTGCTTGCTTTTTCCTATACCTCGCCTCCAAAAGCTGCAAGATGCAGCGCGCGCCAATGAATCCCGACCCGCCCGTTACAAGAATCAATTCCCCACCCATGCGAACCTGCTAAATTTTCACAGCCATTGCGACTTTCAATCAAATCGGCACGGTCCTGCGTAGCACGCCGAACGCTTACGAAAACCCTTCAGAGCGTGTAACGAAATGCATGCAAATCTGTATAATGCCGTTGCACCATGGCGCTTCTTCCCGGCACAAAAATAGGGCCCTACGAAATTATCGCGCCGATTGGCGCGGGCGGAATGGGCGAAGTGTTTCGCGCGAAGGACACGCGCCTCGGCCGCGACGTCGCCATCAAAGTCCTCCCCGAAACATTTGCGAAAGATGTTGACCGTTTGCGACGCTTCGAGCAGGAAGCTCGCGCCGTCGCGGCGCTGAATCATCCCAACATTCTCGCCATTCATGACATCGGCGAATACAACGGCTCGCCTTACCTCGTCTCCGAGCTCCTCGAAGGACATCCGCTTCGCATTGAAAATGAACAACGGAGCGCTGGCCACGCGGCGCGCTGTGGAATACGCAGCGCAAATCGCGCAAGGTCTGGCTGCGGCGCACGATAAAGGCATCGTCCATCGCGACCTGAAACCCGAAAATGTTTTCGTCACCCACGATGGCCGCCTGAAGATCCTCGATTTCGGCCTCGCCAAGCTGGCCAAGCTGCATGCGGCCACAGACGACAGCGCTACTTTAACTCTGGTTGACGCGCAACAGGAAACCACTCCGGGCGTGGTGCTGGGCACTGTGGGTTACATGTCGCCGGAGCAAGTGCGCGGCCAACCCGCCGATGCGCGTTCCGATATCTTCGCGCTGGGAACTATTTTGTACGAAATGCTTTCGGGCCAGCGCGCATTCCGGCGCGACACTTCTGCCGAAGCCATGACGGCGATCTTGAAGGAAGACCCGCCAGAAATCAGCACGACGAGCAGGCCCATCGCGCCCGCCATCGAAAGAACTGTCCGCCGCTGCCTGGAGAAAAAACCGCAGCAGCGTTTTCAATCCGCGCGCGACTTGGCATTCGATCTCGAAGGTCTTTCCGGAACCACAGCTGGCAGCGGCATGCACGCCGCGAGTTCACCCGCCAAGCCGTCGATGTCGCCCGGCCGCAAATGGCTGATTCCTGTGATTGCTGGTTTCTTCGTGCTTCTCGCTGCCTTGGGAGGCTGGCTGCTCGGGCGTGGCACCGGATCAAGCACTCCGCCTTTCTATCATCAGCTCACATTTGAACGGGGCCTGGTTTACGCCGCGCGCTTCGCTCCCGATGGACGCTCGATTTATTACAGCGCAGCATGGAAAGGCCAGCCCGTCCAGATATATTCGACGGTCCCCGACAGCCCCGAATCGAGGCCTTTGAATCTGGTCAACTCCACGTTGTTTGCCACGTCTCCCTCCGAGTTGGCCATTTCGCTTGGCTGCAAAGATCGGTATATCGGAAATTGCGAGGGCACTTTGGCCACCGTGCCTATTTCCGGCGGAGCGCCGCGGCAGATCGCGGAAGGTGTTCTCTCCGCAGATTGGACCGCGGACGGCAGCGATATGGCGTTGATCCGCGAAGTGGGCGGAAAATATCGCGTTGAATTTCCCCGCGGTAAGGTGATCTACGAGAGTGTGAACTCGCTCGGATACGTGCGGATATCCCCGCGCGGCAACGCGGTGGCATTTGGAGAATTCCTTAGCGTTGACGGCGATGCAGGATGGGTAGTGGCCCTGGACAAAAACGGAAAGAAGATCATCCACACTGCGCCTTTCATCAGCGTGGAGGGCGTGGCCTGGTCGCCGTCGGGAGACGAAGTTTGGTATGCGGCCACCCTCACCGAGGGATGGGCCGATGCCATCCATGCCACGTCTGTTAAGGGCAAAGAGCGCACGGTTGTTCGTCTCCCCGGCATGGTGCGTCTGCATGATATTTCGCATGACGGCCGAATTCTGCTTTCGCGAGAATCTTGGAGGAGCGGCTTGCAATTTCGCGGACCAAGCGATGCCAAAGAACGCGATCTTTCCTGGCTCGATTACGCGCAGTTAAGAGATCTTTCAGCGGACGGCTCACAGATCGCATTCGACGATTGGGGTTCAGCAGCAGGCGCTGTGGGACTGGCCTACTTAAGAAAATCTGACGGATCGCCCGCGGTGAAGCTGGGTGCATGGTCCGCGCCTGCGCTTTCCCCGGACGGTACCCGGGTATTCGTAAGTGAAGCCAGCGTAGTAGGCCAGGGGATATATCTTGCTTTGCTTCCCACCGGAGTGGGGGAAACGCAGACACTGAAGTCGACTGGACTTCAGCAAGTGGGCCCCAAGGGATTTCTGCCGGATGGAAAGTCTGTCTATTTCGCCGCCGACGACGGTCATGGCTGGCGGATGTATATTCAGGATCTGGTCGGCGGGATGCCGCGTACCATCACACCGGTGATTTCCGGGAGGCCTTCGCACTTTGAAACTCAATTGGCCTCACCCGACGGCAAATTTATTTTCGCCCCAGAGGTGGACGGAAAGGGCGGCCTGTATCCCGTTGCTGGCGGAGAACGGAAGATAGTCCCAGGCTGGTTACCGGAAGATTTTTGGATCACTTGGTCAGCAGACGGGCATTCGGCCTACGTGTATCACGACGAAAAAACTTCGGCTACGGTTTACCGTCTGGATTTGACAACTGGGAAACGTGACCTTGTTAGCAGTCTCGCGCCGAGCGATCCGGCGGGCGTGACGGCCGTCTTGAACGTCCGCATGACTCCCGACGCGAAAACTTATGCCTACTCCTACGATCTCGAACTGTCCGACCTCTTCATAGTAGAAAACGTCCGGTGAGCCTGGGCCGAGGGAGCTTTTCTTAATTTCCCAAGCCCCCTAATCAGCAGCCCTATCACAATGGCCCAAAGGACGTACTCGATGTTGGGAAACGTCCAATGATGCGCTTTGGCATAGGCATTTGCCGAGTGCTCCAGAATCTTGGCGCCGTATCCAATCGCGGCAAGGAGAAGAATTCCCAGCAGAACGCCGAGCCTGTTCAGTAGCGGATTTTCGCTCTCCACACGCAACACAGAGGTAGAGGTCGTTGCGGCCATAGCTTTTCTCCATCAGAAATTGAACTTTTAACGGCAGGTTCGTTAACCGCTGCGCATAAAAGTGTTAGACTTCCGCGACAAAACGAACTGCACCTTCCGGGAGGCCGACATGAATTATCTTTCAGGGCGGGCCACGATTCTGTGGATTTTTCTCGGGATGCTCCTTACAGGTTTCGCCACGATGGCGCAGACGGGTTCGCCTGGGGCGAGCAAGGCTCCGCCTGCTGACGTCAGGCCGGTCACCGACGATTACTTCGGCACCAAGATAACGGACCCGTACCGATGGATGGAAGCTGGGCCGACAGATCCCAAGTTCCTCGATTTCCTCAAAGAGCAGAACGATTACACGCGAGCAGTCTTGCAACCCCTGGCTTCTCCTCGAGACAAGCTTCTGGCACGAATTAAACAATTGGATAATGCCGTGCCCGAGGTCGCCGCCCCCACCGTGGCAGGCGACTATATTTTTTTCCTGCAAACTAATCCCGGCGCCCGCAGCGCGTCCCTGATGGTCCGCGACGCTAAGGGATCGGTGCGCACACTTCTCGACCCGGAAACATTCGCCGGGAAAGATGCGCATGCCAACATCGATTATTTTGCTCCCGATTTTGGCGGAACACTGGTGGCCGCCGGTGTTTCGTTGGGCGGCTCAGAGATCAGTACGATTCGCGTGATCGAAACGAAAACGGGAAGACTCTTGCCCGACGCTATTTCTCGTGCTCAATACGCAAGTCCAGGCTGGCGCGAGGATGGCAAGTCTTTTTACTACGCCCGGATGCAACAGCTGCCTCCCGATGCTCCGCCCACCGCGGTCTATGAAAACCAGAAAACATTTCTTCACATTCTAGGGACTGATCCAGACAAGGATCCGGCCATCTTCGGACCCGGGGTGTCTCCAGACGCAAATATCCCTGTCGCGGGATTCACCGGAATTGCGACAACGCCAAATTGTCCATTTGTCGTGGCTTTTTACACTGCCGGGACCACCAATCCTCCCACGGTGTATCTGGCGAGAAGCGATCAAGCTACGAATAGCAATACACCCTGGCGAAAGATCGTATCCGCAGACGACGGCGTCGCCACCAGCGGTAACTCCCCCACCACGATTCACGGCTCCACTCTGTACTTCCTTGTCCAAAGAGGAGCGCCGAATCGGAAGCTCGTTGCCATGGACCTCACCCATCCAGACTTTGCCAATGCCCGCGTGATCCTGCCCGAGTCTGACGCTGTGCTGGATGGAGTCTATGCGGCCGCCGATGCGCTCTACATTTTGAAACGCGTAGGAGTAGGCTTCGAACTCGACCGTTTGGCTTACGATTCTTCTGCGGCGCCTCGGCAAATTTCCCTGCCCTATGAGGGCGCGATACTCGGTGTCGATGCCAACGTTCTGACGCCTGGTGTCCGCTTCATCCTCGGGTCCTGGACCAAACCGCAGAACGCATTTGCCTACGACCCGCAGAAAAATATTTCCTTGGATATGGGTATCATGCCCAGGAATCCTGCGGACTTTTCAGGCGTAGAAGCGCGCGAAGTCATGATCCCCAGCACAGATGGCGCGAGCGTTCCACTTTCCATTATTTGCCAGAAGAATATTAAATTGGATGGGTCGCATCCCACTTTGTATGAAGGTTATGGTTCCTACGGAGTTTCCTGGGACCCTTATTTTGACGCAGTCAGTCTCGCGTGGATTGAACGGGGCGGCGCAATAGCAGTGGTGCACGCGCGCGGCGGTGGAGAGTTTGGCGAAAAATGGCATCAGGCCGGACTGAAAAAAATGAAGCAGCACACCATCGACGACATGATTGCGGCCGCGCATTACCTGATCGACCACGGCTATTCCTCGCCCGCACATCTTTCAGTCAGAGGCACGAGCGCCGGGGGCATTTCTGTGGGTGGCGCCATTACGCAGCATCCCGAATTATTTGCGGCTGCCATCGACAACGTCGGATTGACCGATGCTCTGCACTTCCAATCTACCCAAGGTGGAGCGGCGAACGTTCCCGAGTTGGGAGACGTGACAGCGAAAGAAGATTACCCTTCGCTATTTGCCATCAGCGCTTACTATCACATTGCAAAGGGGACGAAATATCCAGCAGTGATGGGTATTACCGGAGTGAACGACCCGCGTGTCCCGTCGTGGATGGTGGCTAAATTTATCACTGCGCTGCAGGCTGCCAGCTCCAGCGACCGGCCAATTCTGCTGCGCGTGGATTTCGACGCAGGACACGGCATAGGTTCCAGCCGCACTCAACGCGAAGAACGCCAAGCCGATGAATGGACCTTTATGTTGTGGCAGAGTGGCGATCCGGATTTCCAGCCACCAAAAATCTAAAACCAGGTTTTCAATTGCACCTAAATGCTGGGCTCCGCAGCAATTGATAGGCGCCCCAAGAAACCCCTATCAGGCAAATCCCCCGGATAAGCCCCAATCGCCGCACGAAATGCGGCTGCAGATAGCCTCGCCATACAACCTCAGCAGCAATTGGCAACCAATAACAAAAGAGCTTTGGAACATTAAACTACGTTGAGAAAACCGGCGGAGCCAATTTGCCAAGGTAAAAAGCTGCCCAATGAATTCGGTCCGACATATATAGGCCAGGGGATCGGGTACCTGTTCGATGGCGATTGGAATTATGAGACCGAGCATGCCAAACTTGGTTTCCGGCGCACGTATTTGCCCTGGGTCTTACCCGAGGAGCCGGATGAATAGATAGGCAGATTGGGATGCACCGACCCTCGGTTCCGGGATAATTCGGGCATTTACATGCAAAAATCGGGCACTCTGCCAGCTCAATCGGTTTTCTGCCGCACTCTCGTCGCTCGACGCCGCTCTCGCGGAATTACCGTAAACACTTTATTCTGTGCACGATACAAGCCCGATACCAACCCGCTCTCCGCAATTGGGTTACGGCATAATTCGTGCAGGACAAATGTCCAGTAAGTCGCTAGACTTAGTGGGCTAGGGCGGCTTGCTACCCGATTGTTAGCTGGGTTTGACCCCGAATGAAGTTCAACTATTCAGCCGATAACGCGCGCAAAGACCTGCTGGCGGGTGCTACCGTGGCGGCCATTTCCTTGCCCCAAGCCATGGCTTACGCCCTGATTGCGGGCGTCGATCCTCGCTTTGGTTTGTATTCCGCGATCGTGATCACGCTGGTCGCTTCAATTTTCGGTTCGTCTTCCCACCTGATCAACGGCCCGACCAACGCTATCTCGCTCGTCGTTTTCAGCGCCCTCGCTTTTTTCAGCACCGGCGCGCACATGGAAGCGTACCAAGCCATGTTCCTTCTGGGAATCATGATTGGTTGCATACAGATTCTGATTGCAGTGTTCAAGCTGGGTGACTTGACGCGCTACATTTCAGAATCCGTGGTGATTGGATTCATGGCCGGCGCCGGTACGCTGGTTGCGATCACGCAAATTGGCAACCTGACCGGAATGCAGGACCGCGGCACCGGATTGCAGCATGTTCTTTACCGCATTTGGATAACCGTGCGCGACGGCCACATAAATCCGCCCGCTTTTGCAATCGGGCTGTCCACCATCGTGCTGGCCGTTGCGCTCAGATTCCTGGTGCGCAAATATCGCCTGCCGCAATTCGACATGCTGGTGACCCTTCTCATCGTCACAGGTGTTGCCGCCTGGTTCGGTTGGTCGAAGCCGGGAATCGACGGCAAAACAATCATTACCACGGTGGCTAGCATCCCCCGCAATTTGCCCACGCCGCATATTCCGCAAATACAATTCTGGTGGATCAAACAAATGTCAGGGAGCGCGCTCGCCATCGCGTTCCTCGGATTGCTCGAAGCGCTGGCCATTGCGAAATCCATCGCAAATACAACTCGGCAGAAGCTCGATTACAACCGCCAATGTATGGCGGAAGGTTTGGCCAACCTAACCGGGGGATTTTTTCAATGCTTGCCGGGATCAGGGTCGCTCACTCGATCAGCAATTAATTTCCAGGCTGGAGCGGTGAGCCGCATGTCAGGCATATTCGCCGCGGGGACGGTCGCGCTGGTGGTAGTCGGAATGGCGCCATACGCGCGCTACATTCCCAAATCCGCTTTGGCTGGATTGCTTGTAATCACCGCGGCGAGGCTGGTGGATTGGAAGCGCCTGAACTACGCGATGCGTGCTTCGCGTTACGATGCGCTGCTCGTCCTGGTCACCGCTTTATCGGCGATATTTATCAGCGTTGAATTTTCAATCTTGATTGGCGTAGCGCTTTCGATTCTCCTGTTCGTTCCACGTGCAGCGCTCCTGGGCTTCTCGGAATTGACGGTCAGCAACGACCGCGTGGTTCGCGAGCGCCTACCCAGCGACCCGGTCTGCACCTCCTTGCTTCTTTACGATTTGGAAGGCGAGCTATTTTTTGGAGCGGCGCCAGAGCTGGACCGCTTATTCGAGAAAGTAAAGCAGCGCACGGAAGACGAGAAAATCCGCTTCGTTATTTTGCGAGTGAAACGCACGCGCTATCCCGACATGGTTACCATGGAGCGTTTTGATCATTTCTTGCGCGAGATGGAAACACGCGGAGTAACCGTGCTCCTGTGCGGCGTCCGCACCGGATTTGCAAACGTCATGAGACGTCTGCGCTTTGAGGACTGGCTTCCCGCCGACCGCGTTTTCCGCGAAGAAGCGCAAGTGTTTTCCGCCACGCTTAAGGCCGTGCGCCATGTTTACGTACTGATCGGCGAGAATACTTGCGAGCATTGCCGCCGCAATGAAGCCTCGGGCTCCGAACTGCGCGAACTCTATTATTTGGTCTAGGCTGCAAATCCAACCACCCCTTTCTAACCCAATGAATACTAAACAAATTGCCAACTTGCCTGTTTGCAGTGGGATTGCTATGCTCCTGCCACAGCAACCGGGGGTTTGGGCTTTACCGCACACGCACGAATCCGACTACATACTGTCACGATGGGATCGCCATCACCCCGCCGGCAGTTGCTCTGGAAGTAAGCCCCAGTCTGAAGCGTAGCTCGGTTTCTGTTACGCTGCGGTGGTGTAAAATGTCGGACAGCCCAACTCGCGAGGTCACCCTACTCCTTCACGCTTGGGAAAACGGTGACGAAGAGGCGCTGAAACGTCTGACGGTTCTTGTTTACGAAGAACTGCACCGGCTAGCAAAACGTTTCATGGCTCGCGAATCGCGCGGCCACACGTTGCAAACCACCGCCCTCATCAACGAAACCTACGTGCGCCTGGTTGATCTGAAAAACGTGAGCTGGCAGAACCGTGCTCATTTTTTCGCTATCTGTGCGCGCATGATGCGACGGATACTCACCGACTTTGCGCGCGCGAGCCAGTCGCAAAAGCGTGGCGGCGAGGCGAAGCACATCACATTCGACGAAGCGCTTTTCATCTCTCGCAATTTACCTACTTATCTGGTCGCTCTGGACGACGCTCTCCACAAGCTCTCCGAAAAAGACGCGCGCAAATCCCAAGTAGTGGAGTTGCGTTTCTTCGGCGGTTTAACCGTGGACGAAACTGCGGAAATCCTGAAAATATCAAACGAGACCGTGCATCGAGACTGGAATTTCGCAAAAAGCTGGTTGCTGCGTGAAATGGTCCACGAGCAACAACAGCCGCATACTTCGCCATGATTTGTCGCCCGGGACATCGCGATGGAGCCTGAGCGCTGGAAACGCATCGAAGATTTGTACCATGCCGCGCTGGACCAGGACGAGAGCGCCCGCGTGGCATTCTTGCAACAAAGCTGCGACGGCGAAGAATCCTTGCGCCGCGAGGTGGAATCGCTCCTCTATTTCGGCATGCGCGTCGACAATTTCATTGAGACCCCCGCGCTGGAGCTAGCCGCCGAAAGTTTCGCCAATCAGGATGCCGACGGCCGCACCATGCTCGGCAGACGAATCGGCCAGTATGAATTGGTTGCGAAGCTGGGCAGCGGCGGGATGGGCGAAGTGTATCGCGGCGTGCGCGCCGACGATCAGTTCGAAAAACAAGTTGCCATCAAGCTGATTCGCCAGGGATACGACACCGCTTTGATCGTTCGCCGCTTTCGAAACGAACGGCAAATTCTCGCCAGCTTGGAACATCCCAACATCGCTTCCCTGCTCGATGGCGGCACTACCGAGGACGGCCTTCCCTTCTTTGTGATGGAATTAGTGGAAGGCCAGCCCATCGATCAATATTGCGCCACGCAGAACTTGGATATTCGCGGACGTCTGAAGCTCTTTCGCAGTGTTTGCGACGCGGTACAGTACGCGCATCAAAACCTGGTCGTTCACCGCGATTTGAAGCCGCAGAACATTTTGGTCACGGCGCAAGGCGTTCCGAAGTTGCTGGATTTCGGCGTCGGAAAACTTCTGAACTCTCCGCAGCCGCAGCCCGGCGGAGATCCTGCGGTCACGCTCCTGCCCATCATGACGCCGGACTATGCCAGCCCCGAGCAAGTGCGCAACGAACCTATTACAACCGCGACTGACGTTTATTCGTTGGGCGCGATTCTTTACGTGTTGCTTACTGGGCGGCATCCGTATCGTGTCAATACCGCTTCGCTCAACGAAATTGTAAACGCCATTTGCTCCAGCGAGCCGGAGAAACCTAGCGCCGCAGTAATGCATCGCGACGACGATGTACATACCGATTCGAATTCCTCGTCAGCCGACGGATCGTCGACAATTCGATCTTCCGTAGGGGACGCGGAAAAGCTACGACGAACATTAGCAGGCGATCTGGACAACATAATTCTGAAAGCGCTGCGCAAGGAGCCGGCCCACCGCTACGTTTCCCTTGACCAATTCTCCGAAGATATCCGGCGTTATCTCGAAGGCCGCCCCGTAAATGCCGCTAGCGGAACGCTACAATATCGCGCGCGCAAATTCGTTAGACGCCATCAGGCCGGTGTGACCGCAGCCATACTGATAGCGATCGGACTAATCGCCGGAGCCACAGCCATCGTGCGCGAAGCGCGCATCGCTCGCTTTCAACAGCAACGTGCCGAGCGCCGCTTTCAAGATGTGCGCGCGCTGGCGAATTCGCTGATGTTTGATGTACACGACGCCATCAAAGATCTTCCCGGCGCCACCAAAGCTCGCAAGCTTCTCGTCGATCGCGCCCTCCATTATCTCGATAGCCTCACCCGCGATGAAGGCAACGACGTTTCCCTGCAAAAAGAACTGGCCACTGCCTATGAAAAAGTTGGCGACGTCCAGGGCGACCCCCACTCCGCCAATTTGGGCGACACCACCGGCGCCCTCGCCAGTTACCAAAAGGCTCTTGCCATTCGAGAGTCCATCGAGCGAAGCGGTGACCATTCCGAAGATGCCGAACAATTTCTGGCCGCCGATTATCACCGTCTGGGACTCGTCTCCAGCTCGCGCGGCGATTGCCCCGGCGCCATGGAATATTTCCGAAAGGCTTTCACCATCAAAGAACGCGTTCTGAAGCCTAGCCCTGAATCCCAGGAGTCGCTTGCGGGCGAATACTTCTCAATGGGCCAATGCCAGAGTCTTACCGGCGACTATCAAGGAGCTCTGGACAGCTATCGTAAAGCCGCAAAAATAAGGGAAACAATTGTGTTCTCCTCGCCGGAACTGCAATCCAACATGCAGACGCGCCTTGCCGGAACCTATGGCTACATGGCCGGGGCTTTTTCCCGGCTCGGAGACTTCGACCAAGCCATCTCCATGCAGAGCAAAGCCATGTTTATCTTGAAAAGTCTGTCGCAGGCCGATCCAGGAAATGTAACGTACACGCATTACATTGGCGAAAGCTATTACTGGACGGGCTATTACGAAGAGAAACAAAATGAATTGCCCGCGGCGCTGGCAAACCTTCAGCAAGCGCTCGCCAGCTTCCAGCGGATTTCGACCGCGGATCCTGCCGAAGTCCGTGCCCGGCACTACATCGGGTACTGTTACGCGCACATCGGGGCGGTGCAAAGCGCGATGGGACGCTCAACCGAAGGAATGATAAATCTCCACAAAGGGCTGGATGTGGCGCAACAAATGCGTCGAGCAGACAATTCCGGCACCTATGTCACGCTGCCGGACATCGTGGACGCTTATGACGCCATCGCACTGGCCTACTCGCGTGACGCGGAGCGGCCTGGTATATCGCACACGGAGAAAATCGCCTGCTGGAATCAAACGCGTTTAGCTTACCAAAGCAGTTTGGATACTTTGCTAGAAGCCAAACGCCTCGGCGCCTCCGACTCCCTGATCGCTCCTGCGCAGAGAGACCTCGTCGCCGAGATCGCCAAGTGCGACGCCAAACTCTCCGAATCGAACGCCTCCGCCAAACGCTAACATCCAGGCTCCTGACAGGTTTAACCCGCCGATCCGGCTATAGAGGGTAAGGGGAAGATGCCTGAAATATACTCCGATACCCACCGGGCCCGCAAGGCGACTAGGGAAAGAGTGTCGTGCCTAGATATGCATCCTAATGCGACGCGCAGTTTCTGCCGAGCTAATTAGCGGGTTGCGCCGCCTTGCTGTCAAACGCGCGATCGATCCTCACGAACCAAAGACACTCGCCCGTTGCGCTGCATGCGTATTGATGCTTCTCATTGCTCGGAACTTGGGCGTAACCGCCGGGCCCGAGAATTGCCGGTGGCATGCTGGACATCTCGACTTTCAGTTCGCCTTTAATCACGATCAACTCTTCTGCCGCCGCATGAAAATGCCAGGAGGCCATGCAGCCTTTCTCCATCTTGACCAACACGGCCGAAGGCCCGGTGGAAGGATTTCCCGCTTCGACCGCTGTACTAAGACATGCCAGGTCTGAAGCCAAAGCAAAATTCGCATTCTGCAAGGGATGAATGACCGGTTCGCGCGGCGAATCGGAGGAGGCAGACGTAGCTGCCATAATGAACAGGACGCCAGCGGAAATCGCGTGCAGAACGACTCCACGCGCACCGCTGTGACCATTTGTTGGTAGCTTCATGATGAGTTCCTCGGCGGCCGCTGCTGCTCGCACGCTGGGCCGACCGCCAAAGAGTAGCAGAATTTCGCCACGTCGGATTGGCATGCGTTTTTCCGACGCAAGCCTGTAAACTATTCACCGAACAATTCTGCGGCGTGATTCCCTTTCTCCATCTCGGACCGATAACCATCCCAACGTTTGGCCTGATGGTGGCCTGCGCCATGCTGGCCGCGTTTTTTACGCTGCGCGCAGATTTGATTCGCCGCAGCCTTGTTGCGCCAGCCGACAAGCTCCCCGTAAAACGCTCCAACAAGCCCGCCGCAGATATCCGCTCAGCCGCGAACGCCGAAGCAGAAATGTTGATCGCGATTCCCTGCCTAGCCGGGATCGTTGGAGCAAAGCTTTATCACGTCCTCGAGTCGCCGGCGGATTTCTTGGCGCATCCGCTCGATCAGCTCATCAGTCCTTACGGCTTCGCATGGTTTGGCGGTTTGCTTGCCGGATTCGCCGCCTTCGTCTGGGTCGGACGCCGGCAAAAAATTCCGCTCCTCACATTGCTCGATGCCGGCTCGCCCGCCGCTGCTCTGGGTTACGGCATCGGACGCATCGGTTGCTTCCTTTCCGGCGACGGCGACTACGGCATACCGACTTCTCTTCCCTGGGGCATGAGTTTTCCAAACGGTTTGGTCCCAACAACGCAGCGCGTCCACCCTACCCCGATTTACGAGTTGATCGTCGCTTGCTTCATCGCGTGGTGGCTATGGAAAATGGGCGCGCGGCAAGCAACATCATCTTCAACGTCGACCTCCGTTGCAACAAATGCAAAATTCGCAGCGAACTCGGCCGGCGTCCATACTTTTGTAGGGAAGGAACGAGCAGCATTGTCGAAAGCTTCGAAGCGCCCGCCAGACGGCGACGTATTTGCAGCCTATTTGCTACTTACTGGCTTGGCTCGTTTCCTTGTAGAATTTATCCGCATCAACCCGCGCTCGTTTCTAGGAATGTCCAACGCGCAGGCTGCTGGCCTCGCATGCGTCATCGCCGGAGTGATCCTGCGCTGGTGGCTCGCGAAACGCGATCGCCGCACCGAAGCGTAGCCCTGCGACAAATGCCGCCTCGTCGAAGCTTCATAGATTTCATAGCGGCTGTCTTTAGGCGGGCGTATTTTCCTTATGATTCAACGATACTGCGCAGGCTTGAAATGTTTGATTCAAGGAACATCCCGGAGCGCTCTTCGGATTTTGTATTCGTCGGCCTCCCACCGGCTGTTTCTCTCGACCCAAATCAACGCAACCCGCGCAGGATAACCGCCGGACACCTGGTTTCCGGTAGCAGCGCAGCTACCGCGGAATATTTACGCCGTAAGTAGTAATGGACCTGGATTTCGCTCCGTCGCACGAACTTTAGCCAAGCGGATACCGAGCAATGCATTGGAAACAATCGCCCTGCACGACGCCGGATCCACCTCCGCAGTCAACTCACAAATACAAAAAGATGCGCCGGAGCTACGCCACTACTGTCGCCATGCACAATGGATTGCTCTCGGGCCGCGTGCGTGCATATCGCAGCCAGCGACTCGGCATCAATGGGCGGCGGGCCGCGCCAGGCCTCAAGCGAGTGCGCAATACGAGGGATGTTAACGTGTTCGTCGCAACCGTTGCGCGCAAAGATCAGCAGCCATCTCGGTTCTACGCCTAAAGAAATCTCCGCGCTTCGATAACCGGGCACCGACGCCAGCGCATTTAAGAAATCGCCGGACTCCGCGATGTCCACTTCCATCTGGCCCAGCAGTTCGCTCTCTGCATCGAGCCAGTCCTCCAACTCGTTGCCGGCCGAATCCTTGCCGCGTACACGGAATTTGTCGTAGGCCAGACGCGCCACACCGTCGTATGCCGAAAGCAAGCAGTCCGTCAGTTCGCACAAAGTCACGTACTCTCTTAACGACTCGCCAATCGGCGCTGTTTTTACAAGCTTGTGCGCCGGAACCGCACGTCCCGCAAGCACCGGCTTCGTGACCATTCCTCCTCGCGCAAGAGATGTCGCAATCTTCGGTGGCGACGGCCAACAACAGCGGAACTGTTGTGAGCTACAACGCCTTTGCCGCAAGAGCTTTCTCAGCGATGTGTTTTCGAGGCTTCTGATTGAGTAGGCGCCGTCCAGCTGGCCGCGTCATCTCTCGGCCCTGTCCACAACGATTTCTTCGGCTCTGCCGCGGTTTTAAAGACGAAAGCTCTCCTTTCTTGCGGACCTGTCCGTTGATCGAGCCCAACCATAAGCCGGTAGGATGCCGACTCCGGCACAAACGCGCATAGCGAAGGCGCGACCAAGTGTTCCGCGTGCACCGCCTTTTCGTTCAACAACGCCGTGATTTCCGATTGCAACGTATGCGAATTCAACGCGCGGTCCCCGAGCGTTCGGACGCCGTGTTGCACTACCGGCAGCCACAAACATGCTTCCGATAAAGCGATCGCCACCAGCAATGTCGCGGAGCGGTCCACCACGCAGCCGGTCAGATCGTACCCACGGCCGTCCGGCATAAATTCACCCGCAAGAACGATGTCGAATCGTGTCCCACGCAGCGATACTTCCGCCTCCGCAACGCTTTCTACGGATTGAAAAACGCATCCCTCGCGCTCAAGTTGTTTGATGATGAAATTGGTTGACGGTGCGGTGTGACCGGCTACAAGAATTCGACCTTCTGTGCTGCATGGCATGATTCCCCCCTCTGACGAGGGAACGAGCGATCGATGCCGACGTGTCTGCTATCCAAAATGTCTCCTAACTGCGAGGCTTTCGCGGAAAGCTGACAAATCGGAACGTGTGCAGCGCGCGTCAGATGGCGCCACAAGGGCATGCCTCGGTGAACGAGACATGTGGGTCATTAACAATTTGAATTCTTTCCAGGGCCAGTTGTGCTCGTAGTTCCACCCGCACCGTTTTCTTCCGGGCCGCAACTAGCACCGTAAAGGTGCGTCAACCACCCCGTCCATTCCCATTTTCCTTGTCGGGAAGTCCAGAAGAAAACATCGGAGAAATTCCCTGGACGCTTTCCCTTCCAGCTCGACGGAATGAATGTAAAAGGCCGCAACCTGTGTTTCAATTCGCAACAGTACGGCATTCTCTCTGCGGGGCTTACTTAAGTGCAAGATTCACAAGAGGAAAATGCCTGTTCCGCAACGATTGCTTTCCGCACGATCTTTCTTTCATTCCTCCCAGGTTGAAAACCAAACCTAAAGGAACTCGCTGGGCCCTTAATTAAAGTTAACATTTCAACCGCTTTTCGTTGCGTCGATTACTTAATAAACTAAGCGGCAAAAAGCGACTCGTAAGCGATCAGAGCCTCACCAAGGAGGCCTCTTTGCCCGCAATGACGCCACCGCACACAAACTTCTTGACATGCTATTAACGCGAGAGTAACGTGGCGATCGGAACGGGAATCCTGGGCACACCTTCCTTACTGCCAAAACGTTTAAGCTGCGCTGCTGCGGATTTGGCTGTGCGCTCATACGAGGCGCCTGCAAGTTCAAATGCAACCCGAGCGGAAACATCTGATCGTGTCCCGAAAACTACGAGAACCAGATAGCCTTTCTTCCAGACGGCGCTCGCTGGGCGACGACAATAATTCTATACCCGCAGGCATTTCCAGCTTTCGACCCAAACATCCCCTGGAAGCCGCTTCGCGCCCTCTGGCTACGCTGGCAAAAACATTCGATGAGTTTTTGTTCGAGCTTGATGCCGACGGCAAATTTCTGGGCGTGTGGAGTTCCAGTCCCGTTCTGACCATCGCGCGCCGCAGCGAGTTTCTGGGTCGGCACGCCATGGAAGTGCTGGGCGAAGAAGTATTCCGCCCGTTCAGCCCGGTTTTTCACCGGGTGATCGATACCCAGGAGAGCGCTGGTATCGAATTTCGCGTTGATTCGAAAGACGGCGAACGCTGGTTCCACGCTCGCGTTTTACCGGTAGCCCGTCGCACTGGGCATCCGCCCTCCGTTTCTCTGCTTACCCACGACATCACCGCACAGAAAAAGACCGAAGAAAATCTCCGTAAGAGCGAAGCGCTACTGGCGCAGGCCGAGCAACTCGTCAACATGGGAAGCTGGGAAGTCGATACCCAGCTTCAAACCGTCATGTGCTCGAACAATCTCTACCGTATACTAGGGCTCGAGCATCAGGGACACGAAATAGACCTATGCGAGATTCAGAGCCATTTCCCTCCGGAGGACGCCGCCAAATCGAGCAATGATCTCCGCGAAGCGGTTGAAGATGGCGTCCCGTTCGAGCATGACGTTCGTTATACGCGCCCTGACGGCGTGTTCCGTAATCTCCACGCTCGCGGCTTTCCGTTTCACGATGCCGACGGGCGTGTTGTACGTGTAGCCGGAGTCACTGAAGATGTCACCGACCGATTGAAGGTGGAGGAAGGTTTGCGGCGCGTCTCTGACCGGTTGCTCACCCTGCGTGACGAAGAGCAGCGCCGCGTGGCTCGCGAACTGCATGAAACTGTGTCGCAGGAAATGGCCGCCCTAAAGATGGCGCTTGCGCGGGTTGGCGATACCCTACCGAAGCGCGACAAACTTGGCAAGAGGTTTCTGCAATCAGCCCGCGATTTCGCCGAAGAAGTGATACGGCAGATTCGAACTGTTTCCTATTTGTTGCACCCTCTTTTGCTGGACGAAGCTGGCTTGGGGCCGGCGTTGCGCAGCTTCGCAAACGGATTCTCAGAACGTAGCGGCATTCCGGTGAAAGTTAAAATCAAGCGTGGTTTCCGACTTTTGCCCAAAGAGCTGGACATCGCGCTGTTCCGCGTGGTGCAGGAAGCGCTTACCAATGTCCACCGGCATTCCAAAAGTCCTGTCGCGAAAATCACGTTGGAACGTCCGGGCGACAGAGTGCGCGTGACGATAGAGGATCGCGGAGTAGGCATGCCGCCGGCGTCTGCCGCAACCGGCTGGAATCCGCCCATGGGTATAGGTATCGCGGGAATGCGCGAGCGTGTGAAACAACTCGGCGGCGTGCTCGATATTCGAAGTGAGCCGGGGCGCGGAACTGCCATCAGCGTCGAGCTACCTCTCTCAGAGGGCGCAAGAACTGGCGACGAAACACACACCGAAACTTTGTACCGCAGAAAGACGTCCATCACATCAAAGCCAGCGCCGAATCGCGGCTAATCGAGCAAAGACGTTTCGCCATCTAACGAGGCCATACGGTGTCAAAAGAAGCGGCAGCAACAGCTGTAAAAGAAGCTCCGGCTCCGGCGCGGTCGCCGGTCGCAAAAATGTACCGAATTCTGGTAGTTGACGATCATTCCATCGTGCGCCGCGGAATTCGTTCGCTGCTGGAATCGCAGCCCGGTTGGGAAGTTTGCGGCGAAGCTAGCACCGGCGTGGAGGCGTTGCATAAGGTCGTAGCCGAGCGCCCCGATCTGATGGTGCTCGACCTCACTATGCCGGAAAAAAATGGCCTAGAAGTCACGCGGGTTGCACGTCAACAATCGCCCGAAACCGACGTGTTGATTCTCACCATGCATTTTTCCGAAGAGATAGCCAAAGAAGTGTTGCGTTGCGGCGCGCGTGGCTATCTTTTGAAATCCGATGCGGATCACGAACTGCTCACCGCCGTTCGCCACATCCAGCAGCACAAGCCGTTTTTTACCGGCAAACTCGCCATGACCATGGCGGAAAGTTTCGTGCGCGATCCCACCACGAAAGATTCAGATGCCACGGAAGTGCCACTCTCGCCCCGCGAGCTGGAAGTTGTGCAGCTCCTGGCCAGCGGAAAGAGTAACAAAGAGGCAGCCGCGATGATTGGAGTCTCCACACGAACGGTGGAAAGCCATCGCAGTCACATCATGCGCAAGATGGAATTTCGCAGCTTCAGCGACTTGATCCGCTTCGCCATTCGCTTCAACTTAGTTCAGCCGTAAACAATTGCTCGCTACGCATCCGGAAACGCATCTCTAAAGTGCGCGTTCGGCGCCACAATGATTCGATTGCGAGCGTAATCCAGTATCACCGCAAACCTGCGAGGAACTTCCGTTCCGATCAATCTCTACGTGTCGGGATTGGGCGAGCAACACGCGTCTATCGGTCCATGCAGGCGAAACGATCCGAAAATCGTCCATATTGTACGTTTTCGTGCAGTTCTCAATTCATGTAGGTTGTCGTACAAACATGGGGAATCATCGTGGGAATAAGCTCCCTGTCGTGGCTGGTGCCGGTGTCGGCGCGATTGGAGTTGCGGAAGCGGGACTCAGAAACTCGCGAAGTTTCAGCCACTGAAGCAAAGCAAATAGCACGACCTGCGCCGCCAGCAGGACCAACGCAAAAATCCACAGACGAAAATCCTCGTACCAACTGGCAATGTTGAGCCTTAGAACATTAAACGGAAGCAGGGCCGCCGAAAACGGTGCGAACGTGTGATGAAGAGATGCACTGGCGACGCCGAGGATCACGCTCATGCAAAGATAAAACACAACCAAAAACAGAACGGCGGCGACCCGCGGATGGCGCGCTCGCCGCAGCCCCATCCATTGCAGGTAGAGCGAATCGCGCGCGATCCACAGCGCCATAAATGCGATGATAACGATTGGCAGTCCCGAACTCCATTCCACGGACGCCGGTCTCCTGTAAACGTTAATCAATTCGAGGACGCCGACCCCCACGGCGATTACGCCGGCCAACAAATACGGCGCGGGCCAGAACGCCGCCCACAAACTCGCGGCGCTTTCGCCGATGGTTCGGATTCTGCGCCGCACACGTTCGCGATTGCGTAATAAAATTAAACCGAGCAGAACAAATACCCAAAACGACCAGCCCATCATTCCTTTTTCAATGTCCACGACCGGAAGCGGGTTGTAGCCCAATAGCTGGTTATTAAAAATGATCGGCGCTCCAACGGGAGATTTCCAATTGAAAAACCCGATAATCATGAATTCTAGAAACATGGCGAACCCGAATGCTTGGGCGGGCGAATACAATTCGTAAACGGCGGGATCGCGTTTCAAGTTGCGTACAATCGCGAGCAAGAACCACGCCGTGAACGCGACGTAAATCGCCATCAGCACGATGAAGTGAGACACCGAAAGACCGAAAAAGAGATCTTTGACTCCTGGGCCCGTATTCGATTCGATGATTGCGACCGCCGCGAACGGATTGAGCTGATGAAACATCCAATTGGACGCGCCGCCGGATAAATCAATAGAGGTGAACGCAACTAATATCAGGAAGGGCAAAATTGCTATGGCGGAAACGCCTCGCCCCAACGCCATTGAAATTAGAAGCGCGAGAACATGGAACGCAATGCAGCCGATGAAGAGGATGAGGTACGCTTCGGCGAAAAGTTTAAAGTGGATGGTCCCCTGAAATGCGCCTAAGAGCGCGATGGGCATCATGCACAGAACAATCAAATACATAAGTATCGGAGCGCCGAAAAGTTTCCCTATTCCAAGTTCAAGCGCTTTGAGACGGGTGACCCGCTGGTAATCGAAAGTGTTCAGTTCCTTTTCGCGATGAACGGAAAGAAGCTCGTAGATGCCGCCGCCGATTAGCAAGACGACTATTTGCAATGTGAGAATGAACTTGAACATTCCAATCGATTGTTCAACTGGGGCCCCGACGGTTATCCCATTCTCAAAGGAATACCAGACCGTCAGCGACACGGCCGCGCAAATCACCAAGGCGGCGATGGCGCGGCCGGGGCGCAACTGGATGCGGGCATTGCGCAAAAACTCCGGGTTGGAACTGAAGGCGCTCACATTACTTCTCCGCTCGAGATTCGCGAGTAAAGGCGCTCGAGCGATTCCACCACTTCCTGGACTTCGCACACCGGCGCGCCCGCAGCTACGAGGTCTCTGACTAGCTCGGCGAGCTCCGGGTCTCCGCCATCGAGTGCGAAGTCTGCGCTGGCTGGCTCGGGCGCGACACCGGTAACGCCTTTTCTTCCCGCCAACCACAGCGCAAGACCGAAACCGGGCTCCGCCAGCCGGACGCGATAGCGGCGGACGCTTGTGCCTTCGCGCATTACGTCTTCCAGCGTGCCGATGCGCAGCAACTTGCCTTTCTCCATGATGGCAATATTGGTGCAGATTTCTTCGAGGTCGGAAAGAATGTGCGACGTAATCAAAATCGTTTTCCCGGCAGAGTGCAAATCTCTGAGCAGAACTTTCAGCTGCACGCGGGCTTTGGGATCCAGTCCGGCGGCGGGCTCGTCGAGAACCAGCAGCGGGGGATTGTGAAGGATGGCGCGTCCAATTCCCAGGCGCTGTTTCATGCCGCGCGAAAGGCCGTAGATAAACGCGTCGCGCTTGGTTTCCAGGTTCATCAGACGCAAAACTTCGTCCACGCGGGGCGCGATGGTGTGCAGCTCCATTTTGTAAGCGCGGGCGAAGTAGTCGAGGTACTCCCAGACTTTCAAGTCGTCGTATAGCGAGAAAAAATCCGCGAGGTAGCCGATGTTGCGCTGGGCTTCTTCGGGCTGCTGCTGAACGTCAATTCCCTTCACCGTGATGCGTCCCGAAGTGGGAACTTGCAGTCCGCAAACCATTTTCAGCGTGGTCGTTTTTCCGGCGCCGTTCGGTCCGATCAGGCCGAATAATTCTCCGTCGGCGATGTTGAGGTCGAGGCGGTCGGCGGCGACGAGTTCCCCGCCCTTCTGCGAAGGGAGGTCGTACTGCTTGGTCACTTGTTCCAGCTTGATCATGAATTGGGCGCCATCTTCCGCCAGCCCGCGAAAAGAGTCAATGGCGGGCGTGCTGACATTAGGAACGGTTCTGTTCGCGTAACTTGCAGGTTTCGAAAGAGCTTTTTAAGGCCGTGGCGCTGTATCAACTGGGCGAGATTTTGGGTTGTGAATGGCAAAAGCTCGAAAATCCTAATGTGTGTTCTGGCCCCGGTTAGAAATTTTTCCGTCGTTTGTTTTGAAT
>DATNLR010000067.1:0-24809 GCA_035602755.1 Binatus sp. (SeqCode)
CCCTCGGGCACGAGCCAATGTCCACCGATGAACTACTATGAAGCCGACCTGATTCAGAATAAGAATGACCATCAAGCACTGGAGGTCGCAACGGACGACGCGATAGCCTGTTCCGGGTTCAGCGGCGCAACGGCAGCAAGCCAGGCACGTACCTTGGTTAGTTCGACGGCCATGGAACTTCTTAACGCTGGCGACACCAACACCGAATATGCGGTTCGACGACTGATCGAGGTGGTTCGCCGGATCTCGGCGCTTCCCGGCCAGCGCACGATTGTCTTGGTCTCGCCGGGATTTCTGACGCCGAATCACGAATACGACATTTCAGAAGTTATTGATAAAGCCAATCGCGCAAACGTTTTTATCAACACCCTGGATGGACGCGGGCTCTACACCGTGGATGCAATCGGAGATATTAGCCGTCCTGCTGCGGTTCCATCCAACTCCGCCGCAATGGCGCTGGACTTGAGCTACCGGGTCACGGCCGAAGAGCGCCAGTCGGACGTGCTAATGGATTTGTCCAATGGCACAGGCGGCTTTTATTTTCACAACAGCAACGATCTGGACGCGGGATTCCGCATGACCGCCACGGTGCCGGAAGTTTCCTACCTCCTGGCGTTCATTCCGGAAGCGTTGAAATTTAATGGCCAGTTTCACTCGATCAAAGTCACGATTGCAAAGAAAGGTAGCTTTACCGTTCAGGCCCGTAAGGGATTCTTCGCGCCGAAACACGGCCTGACTCCGGAAGAAACGGCGAAGCAAGATCTCGAGGAGGCCGTTTTTTCGCAGGAGGAACAGCGCGGCGTGCCCATCGAATTGCATCTACAATATTTCAAGAGTGACGCGGTAAATGCGAAGCTCTCCGTATTGACCCACGTGGACGTATCGCAAGTGCGTTTCGAAAAATCGCAAGGAAGGAATTCCGACGATTTGTCATTCGTTGCAGCACTCTTCGACCGCAACGGAAATTTCATTACCGGTAACCAGAAGAATGTGGAACTGCGTCTGAAGGACGCCACGCTGCAGCGGCTGACCCAAACAGGCATGACCGTAAAGATCGGATTCGACGTGAAGCCGGGCGGATACATCGTGCGCTTGGTTATGCGAGACTCAAAAGCAGCTAACCTTTCCGCAAGAAATGGCGTGATCGAAATACCGTAACACGGAGGATCAACAATGAGGCATCGCCGATGGGCCCTATACACATTTCTGCTGTTAGCGTTCCTGGCGCTGGGAAGCTTCGGCGAACACTTGTTAGCGCGACAGTCGTCGCAAAGCTCCACGGCGCAGCAATCCGACCAAGCGATTACGCAGCTACCGACCATCAAGAGCGAGACGCGAGCGGTGCGCGTGGACGTGATCGTCACGGACAAAAAAGGCAATTACGTGCACGATTTGAAAGCTGAGGATTTTCAGGTTTACGAAGACAACAAGCAACAACCGATTGTGAATTTCTCCTTCGGCGTGAATCCTAGCGCACCTGCTTCCGCACAAAGGCGCTACCTGGTTTTGTTCTTCGACAACTCGACCATGGCGTTCAGCGATCAGCCTCAGGCGCGCGCTGCGGCTGCAAAATTTATCGATCAGAACGCGGGTCCCGATCGCGTGATGGCGGTAGTGCAATTCGGCGGAAGCATCAGAATCGTGCAGAACTTCACAGCCGATCCCGTGCGACTAAAAAAGGTTGTGGAAACGATCGGAACCTCGGCGGTGAGCTCGAATGCCGAGACATCGACTATTGGCGCAGGGGTTAATGGAGATCCCTCTGCCGGGCCGTCGAGCGCTGGTTCGGCCATGCTGGATCGAACCATGATGAATTTTGGTGCACAGAGCCTATTGCTTGCAATTCGAAACATGGCGCAAAGTCTTTCGAGCATTCCGGGACGAAAGAGCATGATCCTGTTTACTTCCGGGTTTGCGATTACGCCGGAACGCCAGTCGGAATTAACAGCGACAATTGATGTTTGCAATAAAGCAAATGTGGCAGTTTACCCCCTCGACGTGCGCGGGATTTCAACTCCGATGTCGGTTATTCCGGGAAATTCGTCTGATGGTTCCAACTTTGCTTCCCATCGCGGCGCAATCCAAAACGAAGCGTTCGAACCAGCCGGACCCAGGCTACAGTTGGCCTCTTATCAACCATCTTCTCCGAGTGAACCTGCCTACTTTCAACACGGAGGCGGTGGGGGCGGGGGTGGTGGACACGGTGGCGGAGGCGGAGGAACCGGTGGCACGGGCGGAGGTGGAACGGGCGGCACGGGCGGCACGGGAGGCGGAGGTAAAGGTGGTACAGGCGGAACTGGTGGCACCGGGGGCGGAGGCAGAGGAGGCGGTCCGGGCGGAGCTTACGGATACACTAACTATGCGCAGCCTCGGTCTATCGTTCCTCCCTTCCCGCCGTCTGCGTCCATAAATCAGCAACTGCTTTATGAACTGGCAGAAGGGACCGGCGGATTTCCAATTCTCAACACAAACGATTTGTTCGCTGGACTCCAGAAAATCGCGGCTGAGCAGGATGAATACTACCTGCTGGGTTACGTCCCGGGTCATTCAGACGAAGGAAGTTGTCACACGCTGAAAGTGAAGGTGGCGGGTCGCGCGGCAAACGTGAGAGCGCGCAGCGGGTACTGCAACGGAAAACCGATCGACCCGCTGGCTGGAAAGCCGATCGTGAAGGATCTTGAGACTCGCGCGGCGAACGCGGCACCGACGTCGGGAGGCTCGCTGCAAGCGCCGTTCTTTTATACTTCACCGAATGAAGCGCGGATAAACCTGGCGATGGAAATTCCCTCCTCAACCGTCGATTTCGAAAAGGTGAAGGGGAAATATCATGCCGATGTGAACGTTTTGGGCATTGCCTATCGGACGGATGGATCGGTGGCTTCGCGGTTTAGCGACGAAATCACTATGGATTACGAAAAGGACGATTGGCAAAAGTTCACGCAGGCTCCGATGCGCTATCAGAACCAATTTTCCATCGCTCCGGGACAGTACAAACTGGATGTGGTGCTTTCCGGTGGTGGACAGAAATTCGGGAAGTACGAAGTTCCCCTGGTGATCGAACCGTACGATGGGACGACGTTTAGCCTGAGCGGAGTAGCGATGAGCAACCAGATGCGACGTATTTCCGACACGGAAAGCGATCTGGATGCAGACCTGTTGGCCGATCGCCTGCCGATGATTGTGCAAGGGGTGGAACTGACCGCTTCGGGCAGTAACCACTTCAAGAAGACCGAGCGGGTCGTGCTTTACGCGCAGATCTACGATCCACATCTGGTGGACGCGAATCCGCCAACCGTTGGATGCGAATACGTAGTGATCGATCAGAAGACGGGAAAGAAAGTGCTGTCAACGGGCGGAATTCCAGTGGCGAATTTTGAGCAAAAAGGAAATCCGGTAATCCCCTTGGCCCTAAAGGTTCCCATTGACACCTTTCCAGCGGGCGACTATCGCCTGGAACTGTGGGCTGGTGAAGCGGGCGGAGCAGTCTCCAGAGTGAGAATCGTAACGTTCACAGCGGAATAGACATAAAACTAGTAAGCGCCGCTAAGGCTTGTCTCCGGTCCAGCGTGTATTCGAGCCAGCTGGGCTCCCCGGAGGGTTTGCCTTGCTGCATGTCCCTTGTTCGGAGTAGACTACGACTCCCCGCATTGAGGACGTTATGGACAGGGCCCTATTTGCATCCTTCGGACTGCGCGAGAACCCCTTCAGCGTTAGCCCCGATCCCAGGCGTTTATTTCTTACGCGCCAAACCCAGAAAGCATTCAGCGATATGGTCGCGGGGATCCAGTCACGCCAGGGTCTGATTCTGCTTACCGGCGACGTGGGCACTGGGAAAACGACACTCCTGAACTCTTTGGTTGCGTGGCTGCAGCGCGAAGGCATGCCCAAAGCTCTGCTTGTGAATTCTCATCTGGAAATTGGCGAGCTGTTCGAACTGATGCTTGTGGATTTTGGCGTTCCGGGCGAGGGGCAGGGCCACAGCGCATTCGCGCGCTTGAACGCCTGGCTTCTGGAACTTTACCGCACCGGACGTACCGCGGTGCTGATTATAGACGAGGCGCAAGGCCTGCCATCGCACACGCTGGAGGAGATTCGGCTGCTGCTTAATCTGGAGACGGCCAGGGGCAAACTGCTGCAGGTAATTCTTTCCGGACAACCGGAATTCGAACACAAGCTCAGACGCGCGGAATTGCGTCAAATTCAACAGCGTGTCGGTATACGTTGCAGGACAGCACCTCTGACCCAGGAAGAGACGCGCGATTGCATCCAGCAGCGCTTGCGCATGGCTGGTGCTTCGGATGATTTGATTTTTTCGCCCGAAGCCGCAGAGGCTGCGTTTTTTTATTCGCGCGGAATTCCTCGGGTAATCAACCTGCTCTGCGAACATGCGCTTCTGAAAGCGATGGCTAGCGGAATACGTCCCGTGCCGACGAGTATGATTGAAGATGCTTCGCGCGAGCTGCAATTTGATTTGGACAGGCCGCTTACATCAGCGAAGGCGACCCAGGTCCTTGTGCCGCGTCCAAATTTGATTTCCATGCAGCCTGTCTCGAACAAACCGCCGATGGCCTTCGCGGCGGCTGCGGGGTTCTCTGGCGAAGTCCATCCGGACGCCAAGAATATCAAGGTAGGTGACCTTGCGGTTACCGAGGATGCGGCGCGCATTCCAGTTGATAAGGGTGCCACGCAATCGTTTAGCCGAGGCTATGTGGCGAGCATTGCGCGAAAGACGGACCAATCTGCCGCCGCGATACCTGCGCAAACTGGAACGGCAAACCTTCCGCGCGGAAACAGCGCGACTATGGGATTTGTCGATGTAGGACAAATGATCGCTGATCTCGGGCGTTCCGCGGCAGCAAGTGCGCCGGTGCGGATAAATTCGGCGGGGATCAGGAAACGTCCGAGGCCTGCTGCGATCGCCAAACATGAAATCACCGAGACGCGGTTTAGTGCGAGGGAGGCCATGGCCAACTTGCCCGCCAAGGCTACCTCGGCGACGTCCGCGCTTGGCGCAAATTGGAGCGCGACATCGGTGGTGCGAATTCGCGCGAGCATGAATTGGCTCGAATCCTATGGACAGAGGTTGTCCCGGCAATGCGCTTCGAAAAGATCGCTGGTTTACGCGCGAATGAGCTCAGCTTCACCTTGGTTTGCGCGCGTGACGTGCTCATTCGTTTTTTGGCTAAAGGAACCGCTTCCGATAGGCCCTGTCCGTGGGAATACGGAAAAACGCTCGAACAACGAAGAAGATGGACGATGGTCGGCCTTGCACAACACGCTATGGGAGAAAGCGGAACCCGTTCTTCGGTGGCTGCTGGCGCCAGTTCGATCTGCGCAGCGGCATTAGATCTGAGACCACGGCCAACTTCTTTCTGAATTTTTGGCGTCAACCTCGCCAATGAATAATTAGCTGCGCCCCGGCTGCGGTGTGCTTCTCTCGGCGAAACCCGCCTTTTGCATCGAATCTCGGATGTTCAAAACGTACTGGGTTAGGGCTTCTTGTTTTCTTGTTGGGGTCCAGGAGAACTCGTGCGCGAAAACATCTGCGACGCTGGCAACTGCGCTCAGAGATGCTTTCCAGTGGCGGAATCCGATGCCGAGCCTGCGCATCAGCACGTCTTCCAGCGAGATAGCCATTTCGTTACGGATTGCGAAGAGCGTTTCTGCGCGCAACAACATCGTGTCAGGGGATAGCAGGCCAGCAGGTAAATGGTCTTTTTTTATTAGTTCCAAAACCTCCGGAGCGCAGGTGCCGTATCGTCCAGCCAGTCGCTTCGCGGTGTTCTCGGGCAATGCGTAGAGCTTCTTTAAAGTTTGCCAATAATCCGCCGAAAAGCCGGCGGAGCCTACGAGTGGGTGGTTCATCGTGGGGCACTTCGAGACTGGAATGCCAAGATATTTTTGTACCGCGTTAATCGCGTCCTGGGCCATCGCGCGATAGGTTGTCCATTTGCCGCCCATGATGCTGACCAAGCCGGATTGTGTGTCGAGTTCCACTTCGTGGTTTCGCGCCAGCTTTCGGGTGTTCTTGGTCTTGCCCGAAGTTAAGAGCGGCCTAACGCCAGCGAAGCCGCCGAGGATCTGGTCCACGGTTACCGGCTTGGCGAGGTAGCGATTGATATGGCGCAAAAGATAGTCCCGTTCGTTTGTTTGCAAATGGACATCGGCAAGAGAATGAACCTCTTCGTCTGTCGTGCCGACCAGCAAACTTCCCTGCCAAGGAATTGCGAAAAGCACGCGGCCATCTTCGGTCTTTGGAACCAGCAGCGCTTCCCGACTGCCGAGAACTTCCAGCGGCAGGGTTATGTGAACGCCCTTGCTCCATCGTATGCGCGGACGAGAGTCCGGTTTGGCGAACGTGCGAATCTTGTCGGCGTATGGCCCGGTGGCATTCACGAAGCAGCGCGCGTGAACGGTGAAACTCTGGCGCGAGATTTTGTCTTCAACAATTGCGGAAGCCAGTCTTCCGTTTGGGTCCGTTTTAAACGCCATGAGGCTTGCATAATTCAGTGGTTCGCCGCCTGCGTCAGCGAAAGTCTGGAGCAAGGTGATGTTGTAACGCGCATCGTCAAACTGGCCGTCGGCATAGACTACCGCTCCGCGCAGGTCTTTCGAAGCCAGCTCCGGCATGCGCCGATGGGTCTCTTCCGGCGAGATAAAAACACTCGGCGCAAGATTATCGCGACCTGCAATCCAGTCGTAAAGTTTTAGGCCAACGGAAAAATACGCGACGTCCATGGAGCTGAAACAAGGAACCAGAAACGATCTGACGTTCGTAAGAAAGGGAGCGTTCTGCAGCATGTGAACGCGCTCACGAAGGGCTTCCTTGAGTACCAGGAATTCCTTGAAATCGAAGTTGCGAATAGCATCCTGCAGATAACGTACACCTCCGTGAACCATCTTCGTGGATGCGCTGGAAGCGCCGCTTGCGAAATCCTGGGCTTCGAGTTGCACGGTCTTTAGGCCGCGCAATTGCGCATCCAGAGCGCAGCCCGAACCGGTGGCGCCGCCGCCGATTACACAAACATCGAAGCTCTGTCCTTCCACGGCTCGCAGAGCTTCTTCGCGACTTTTCATAGGACGAAATTCTTCGCCGGGTGGTCTGTCGTGTGTAGGTGAGCCTGCGAGACAGACCGCGCGTAGTACTTATCGATTATTCGTAACGCTGTTTTCTGAAAAGGCGAGGATCGCGTTCTGGTCATCTCGGAAAGCGGACGCGGCCCGATGCCAAAGTGCCGCCGCGTTCGCGAACCACAGCAGTAATCAATCAGGCCTTCGTTCCAAGCACAGACATCCCTTCGGTTGCTTCTTTCAGCGAGGTCAATTTCTTAGTCGGGTCGTGCCATTCGCGTCCCTCGCGCCGCAGTAGTTCCAGCGATTGCTCTGGACCCCAACTGCCTGCAGCATAGTTCGGAAAATCGCGCGGTGGGAGCGCTTTCCACAAATCGAGGATTGGTTGCACGATAGTCCAGGAAGCTTCCACCATATCGGCGCGCTGAAATAATGTTGGATCGCCCATCATGCAATCGTACAAAAGAGTTTCATATCCGGTGGAAGGCCTGGTGCCAAAATAATCCGAGTACTGAAAATCCATGTTCACGGCCCCGAGTCGCACGATGGGACCGGGAATCTTGGCCTCAAAGCTGAGCGAAATACCTTCGTTCGGCTGAATATTTATGACGAGTTCGTTAGGCGCGATCTTTTCCACGGAAGTTTTTCGGAAAAGCACAAAGGGCGGACGCCGGAAGCGGATGACGATCTCCGTGGAACGCGTGGCCAAACGTTTGCCGGTGCGCAAATAAAACGGCACTCCCGCCCATCGCCAGTTATCAATATTCAAAGCCAGCGCAACAAACGTCTCCGTATTCGACGCCGGGTTGACGTTGGCCTCCGATCGATAGCCCGGAACACGCTTGCCATCGATCTCGCCTTCGCTATATTGGCCGCGCACGGCGTGGTCCAAAACTCTTTCAGGATTCAACGGCTGAATGGCGCGCAGAATTTTCGTTTGCTCATCGTGAACGGCTTGCGCTTCGAAGGAAATCGGCGGCTCCATGGCCGTCAGGGTGATGAGCTGAAAGATGTGGTTGGGCACCATATCGCGAAGCGCTCCGGCGTTTTCGTAATAATCTCCGCGCATTTCTACACCCAACTCTTCGGCCACGGTGACTTGTACGTGATCCACGTAGCGGCGATTCCACACGGGCTCGAAAATTCCATTGGCGAAACGAAATGCCAAAATATTCTGGACCGTTTCCTTTCCGAGATAGTGATCGATGCGATAAATCTGATCTTCTCGGAGAACCTGTCCAATTTCGTGGTTCAACGAGACAGCCGACTCGAGATCGTGCCCGAATGGCTTTTCGATGACCACGCGTTTCCATTTGCCGTTCTGCTCTTCGGTAAGCTTGGCAACGCCAAGTTGTTTTACGACGATCGGGAAAAACGTTGGGCTAGTGGCCAGATAGAAAAGGCAATTTCCATGCGTGTTTTGCTCTTTTTCCACTTGGCCCAGAGTTTCGCCCAGCTTTTTGTACAGTTCAGGATCCTTGAAGTCGCCGGGAATGTAATAGAGGCGCTTGACGAATTGATCCCAAGAAGCTGGATCGACATCGCCGGTTAAGTATTGGCGAATTTCCTGGCTGGTTCTCTGCCTGAACTCATCGGAAGAAAATTGTTCGCGGGAGACGCCGATAATGGCAAATTCCTGAGGGAGCAATTTGCCTTTCGCCAAATTGTAGAGCGCGGGAAACAGCTTGCGCTTGGTGAGATCACCGCCCGCGCCGAAGATAACCATCGCGCAAGCAGGCCCCGGCCGGCCAAGAGTTTCCTGAGAGACCTGCGCTCCGTCAGAATTCTGTGCCAAGTTACCCTCCGCCTATGCCGTCTTTGTGGTACGAATTAGGAAAGCGCTTGTTGGATTGCTTGTTGCAAAGTTTTCAGCCCGGCTGCCAGATCGCCGGTAAGGTGCACACGCAAAGCTCGCCGGCCACGCTCGGTCAACACGTTGAAGTCACCACGCGCCTGCGCGGCTTTCACGACACCGAATGTATATTTCTTTCCCGGAACCGGAAGATCGGCAGCATCTTCGCAAGTGATTTGCAGGAATACGCCGGTATTCGGGCCGCCCTTGTAGGCCTGACCGGTGGAGTGAAGAAAACGAGGGCCGAAGCCGAGACAAGTGGCCACGCGCTTTTTATCGCGCACGGACTCGCGGATGGATTGCAGCTGCGTACGATTCGGCTCGTTTCGTTCGATGTATCCGAGCACAGCAAAATAATCGCCTGCCTTCAGGCGGTTCAGGTGAGCGCGCAGGTATCCGACGAAGGTGGCGTCTTTTCCCGCCGCTTGTTTCAGAGCCGCGGCGTTTTCCTGGTCCGAGTAAAGCTTGACGCCTTTTTCTTCGTAGAAGGGGCTTTCCTTTGGGAGCGAACCGGACTTCTCGTACTGGTCAGTTAATTTACGCGTTTCGATTTTGCTGGCTTCCACATCGGGCTGGTTAAACGCATTAATTCCGATGATCGAACCGGCTACGGCGGTGGCGATTTCCCAGCGAAAGAATTCCTGCCCCAGCTCGTAATTGTTTGCGACTTGGATGCGCACAACGGGCTGCCCGGCTTTTTCGAGAGCGGAAACTCCAGCATCTTGTTTTGGATCTGCGCCGTCTTCCAGTCTCACATACGCAAAGACGCGATCCTTTCCGTAAACTTCCGGGGCGCCAATGGATTCGCGATCCACCGGAATCAAGCCCTTCCCTTCTTTACCCGTGGACTCCGCCAGAAGCTGCTCCAGCCAGGCTCCCAAGTCGGAAATGCCAGGCGAAGCAAATAGAGTTACTTTGTCGCGCCCACTTTTTTGCAGCGTCCCTAGAATGGAGCCAAGAATCACGCCGGGATTTTCATCCGCTGGAACCACGGAGGCACAGGCGTGAACCATTTCTTCGGCGCGATCGAGAAACTTTGGCACCTCCACACCCTGTATAGCTGCGGGAATCATTCCGAAATTCGACAGCGCGGAATATCGCCCGCCGATGCTGGGCACGCCGTAAAAGACCTGGCGGAAGCCGTGGCTTTCGGCAACTTTCTGCATTTGCGAGCCCGGGTCGGTGGTAGCGATGAATCGCTTGCCTGCTTCGGCAGCGCCCAGCGATTGCTTCACTTTTTCGTAGAAATATTGTTCGAAGATATTTGGTTCGAGCGTCGTTCCTGATTTGCTGGCCACAATAAAAATGGTTTTTGCGATATCGATCTTGCTCTCAAGCGTGCGGATCTGAGCGGGATCGGTTGAGTCGAGTATGTGTACTTCGGGATAGCCAGCTATCTGCCCGAAGGTTTTCCCGAACACTTCGACGCAAAGGCTGGAGCCACCCATGCCCAGAAGAACGAGATGTGTGAAACCGTCTTGATGGATTTCTTCTGCAATCTTCTTGAAGTCAGCGTCGTGGGCGATTTGTTCTTCCACGATACCGAGCCAGCCCAACCACTTGGCTTCGTCTTGATTGGTCCACAAGGAAGCGTCGCGCGCCCACAGTCGCTTCACCTTATCGTTTTTTTTCCAGTCCGCTAGGGTGGCTTTCACATTTTGGCCGAGATCGTCGGGAAGACTATAGCTGAGGTTATTTACCGCCGACGGAGCCGCTTTCTGCGTTCGTTTGCTCACCGCAGCGAGCAATTTGTCGAAGGCGTCTGCGAACAGTTTCACGCCGTCTTCGGTGAGCTTGTCGGTAGCCTCTTTCATGGAAATTCCCACCTGTGCGAGGGTTTCCATTGTCTCGCGCGCAGCGGCAATGTTCTCTTCCAGACTGGCGCGCGGTCTTCCATGATCACGAAAAGCATCAAACGTTGCAGGAGGAATGGTGTCCACGGTGTCCGGGCCGATCAATTCCGCCACGTAATAGGTGTCGGGAAAGGAAGGATCCTTGGTGCTGGTGCTGGCCCACAGAACGCGTTGCGTTTGCGCACCGCGCGCAGCCAGCGCGGCCCAGCGTGGGCCGCTGAATATTCTTTTGTAACTCTGATACGCAAGCTTGGCGTTGGCGATGGCAACTTGGCCCTTCAACTGGCGCAATTTTTGCTGTTGAGCGGGATCCGTGGTTTTCTTGACTTTGTCTTCCAGTTGGCTATCGATCAGGGTATCGATGCGGCTGACGAAGAAACTTGCCACGCTGGCCAGGTGACTCAAATCGCCGCTCTTCTTGGCAAACTCTTCCAGGCCGGCGATATAGGCTTCCGCCACGCGCTCGTAAACATCCTGCGCGAACAACAGGGTCACGTTGATATTGATGCCCTCGCTGATGAGCTGTTGGAAAGCGGGTATGCCTTCTTTTGTGCCGGGAACTTTGATCATCGTGTTAGGGCGGCCCACTTGCTTCCACAGTCGTCGAGCTTCGTCCAAAGTTTCCGAGGTCTTGTGCGCGAGATAAGGCGATACCTCGAGGCTCACATAACCGTCGCGGCGCTTCGTTTGTTCGTAAACTTGCTTAAAGGTATCGGTAGCATCCTGGATGTCTTTCACCGCGAGGATGTCGAAAATCCCTTTTGCGTCCAGATCTTTTCTCTTCTCTAGTTCTTCCAGTGTTTTCGTGTAGTCCGTGCTGCCGGTAATTGCTTTTTCAAAAATGGAAGGATTGGAAGTCACTCCACGCAGGCCGTCCTCCTCGATAAGTCTTTTGAGCTCGCCCGTGGAAATCAGGCTGCGGCGAATGTAATCGAGCCATACGGATTGGCCAAAGCCGAGCAAGGCTTTGAGCGGATTTTCAGATGGTTTGCCTTCGCTGGATGCCGGAGTTGGTTTAGCGGTTGTGCTCATTTTAAAGTCTCCCTTAACAGCTGAAATTCTATTAGAGCTATGCGGCTTTCGGGTTATTCGAGACGGTTATCATTGCTGAGGCTAAGTTTCAGCACTTTCTAATTTACGACGCGAACGGCGATTGGGCAACGTCCAATAGTAAATCTAATTGGTAACAGAAGTCACTCTTCCAAAGCGCAAACGCACAGGGAACACGGAAAAGCACGCGCTACCATTAGAGTCGGCCCAAATGAACTTGGGTTCAATCCTGAATAAGGATTTTGGGCGTCGACCTTACCCGCAAAACAAATTCATGCAGCTTTAACCTGGAATTAACATCTAGCGAGAGAAAAGATGCTTAGCGAAGCGAAGGGGACGATATACCAACGGGCTCATTCTTGAAAAGCGCGCCACGATACGGCCTAGAACAATCCGGTTGAAAGATTCAAGATCGATGTGCCGGTGTCGGCGATTAATGCGTGTCGCGCGCCCCAGGAATTCCTCCGGAGAAACAGGGGTATCTTGCCCGTCTAGTGCATCGCCCTTGGTGATTAACCGCACAACTTTCTCGCCCGCTTGAACCGTTTGCTCGCGGCCACTCATGCGATGCACAAAAAATCGGCCCTCGCGTTCAAACAGGATTACATCGCCGGCCGACACGCGTTCAAAATCGTAGCGTTTGATGAAGACCAAATCTCCGGAGCGTATCCAGGGAGTCATGCTTCCGCCCAGCACGCGCAAGCACACGGATCCGTGCGAGCGGATTTTCCTGGGGATTTCTGACGTGGCGCCTGCCAGAAGGGCAACGGCGCGTTCTTTTTCGGCGACGCGAACTTGCGAAACGGTGGCTGTGGCGGCCATCAGGGGGTCAATTCCACGGTCTGCGTTGCGATTAGCTGGCCGTCGAGCGAAACGCGCGCGGTCCACTGGCCCAGCAGGTGACGCTGCTGAATCCAAGTGCCGGCGACCGGGAGAGTCTGGATCGCAACCATGGGTTGATCGAAGCCCTGCTGCACGCCAAAAGTCATCTGGGTTTGTTGATACAAGTTGCCGCCGGGAAGCAGAATTTCCAGAGTTTGAACGTGGCTGCCCGCGGGAACGTTTTGCCAGGAAACTTTCACTTCCAGATCGCGCGTTGCGGTGGCGCTGAAACTTGTTTCATTGTCACAACTGGGAGCTTCCTTGTAGCAAAACGAAAATGTGGCGCTCGGCGCCGCGGGAGGAGGAGTACCGCCGTCGGCTGAGGTCATCTGGCAGCCGGAGAATTGTAGGGCCGCGAAAAGCACAACGGCAGCGAGAAATATTGAGTTTCTATACGGCCGGATGGCTGAGTGTGTCAAGCGAAACATACCCTCCTCATTTTAAAATGGGATAACAAAAGCGTAAGCGCGCTGATCGGTGGTCGTTACATAGATGCGTGACATCACTTCATCGATCGAGGGATCACCGACGGTTCCCTTGGTCGATCCAATGTTGGTAATCTCATCCTTGATGTCGGCTCCGGTGGTCAGCAGAAGCTCATGGATCGTACCGTCACTCGATCCCACATACACATAGGATGATCCGGTGTAGGAAATTGGTGCGGAAGGACTAGCAATTGTCGTACTCCATACCTGGGCAAACGCCGGTGTGGGCCGCGAAGTGTCAATCGTGAGCAGATGTACCGCAGTCGAACCGGAAAAAATCACCATGTAAGGAGGGGCACTTCCGAGGACAACCGGATAGCTTACGATAGGGCCGTCGGTAGATACATAAGAGGCTATCGTCGCGCCGGTCGTTGGATGGATGGCATAAATTGTGCTGTTTCCCGCCGTGCAGGTCGTCCCTACAATTGAATCACCGACTGTACCCACGAACAAAACGTCACTGCTGAAGGATAGAGTGGGCGAGGCATCGATGTCGCCGAGGTTTGCGATCGCTTCTGTAGCGCCAGTAGTCGGATTGATCTGCCAAAGACTGGGCTGCGCAGTGCCGCAGGCGCTTCGGCTGGTGACCCAAATGACGTTGTGAACGTAATCCACCAGCGGCGTCGAGTTGATGATATCCAAGTTTTGCGCGGTGCTGTTGTTTGTGACCATGATCGGGCCGGTGAGCGGAGACCATGAGAGGTTTGCGCCGGTATTGCCGTTCAAAGCAAAGATTTGATTTGCCGTAGTGGTTGTCGTGTTGCGCGTGCCAAAGAAAACAACGTCGTTCGACCCGCCTGCCACAGATTCCAATTGGACCGCAGGACCGCCTTGCAGAGATAGAGTACCGGTGGTGATTGGATTTATCACCCAGTCGATCACGCCTGAATCGGTATTGACCGCGTATATCAACCCGTCCTGATCCGTCACATAATCGATATCCTGTCCGGTGGACGAAGATGCGGCGTCAATTACAGGCGAACGAGACGCTATCGAACCACCCAGCGATATCGGAACAAACTCCCGCATTCCGGATACAGCATTGATAAAAAATAAGAGATCCGTTTGCGATCCCATGGCAGCTACGGACCCAGGTATCAGCGACGGGCTGGCGAGATCGGTGGCGAACGTTGCAGCGATCCACTGCGTGTTCTGCTGGGCGGCGAGGGTCGCTGCGGGAGTTGCGGAAATTTCTTCGGTGTAAGTCGAGCCGTTCGTAATGGGTTGATATGAATAATAATTTGAACTATCGCGCAAAAACACTTTGTAGAAATACGTGGTGCCATTTGCCGGGGCACCGCAAGTATCCGCAGAGTTGTCCGTAAAGGTTTGTTTCCCCGTTGCGTCCACGAACACTACCGTGCCGGTCCCGAGAGTTGAGCACAACGTTGGTACCTTGGTGTCTGTCGGGTAGGAGCTTTTGTCCACCGGAGAGCTAGCGCGGCGAAGGATAACCACTCCGGTATAGGTCTCGGTGCCCACGGGAGAACCAATTAGAGCGGGGATCGTCCAATTCAGCGTGACGCTAGCATTGCCGGGCGTGGCCGTTAACCCGGTCACGTTCTGTACAAACTGTACCGTCAGCTCGGGAGACGTTGCGTTGCTAGCTTCCTTAGATCCAAAAACCGTTGTACTGGTGTCTGGCGCACTTTGATCTTTGATTAGCCATCCGTAGTTCGCGTTACCGTTGTACCAATTCTGCACGTCCCCGGTAACCGGGAAGGCAGCAGTTGTGCTGGTCGTTTTTACTGTTGCTGTACCAGTGGCGGTGGTCGAAGCGTCGCCTCCGGGAGTAGTCCAGATGGTTGTGGCCACACGCGTGTTCCAAGTTGCGGCGTTCGCCTGCCAAAAATCAGAAACAGGGTAAGCTCCATACGTGACGCTAGCGCTCGGAGCCGTGACCACGTTCAAAGTCAACGTAGCAGCTTTCACACCCACATTGGGAATGCGCGACAGATCGAACTCAAGAATTGCATTCTGATTTGCGCCGCTTACCCCTGAAACTGTAAGCGTGTTTCCTACGTTGTTGCTATTCGGTGATGCTTGCTTTAGCGTCGCGTCTTCGCCGCGTGCTTGGGGGTCGCTACCTGATTTCTGCAACACAATTTGTTCGCGCGCGATCACGGGCGCAGCGATCAGGAGCGCCGTCACTAAAGCGCACCATCGGCACCAGGACGTTCGCTCAAGTCCAATTATCGAGTGTTGCTGGTACATGGCCCTATTGCCTCCCACTGACGTTTGGCCAAACCTGGCAGGCGTCACGAGCGCCGTGGCGCGGCGTTGCAAACGCCGCCTTGGCCGGGCAGCTTTCCGCAAGCGAGCGCCAAGGTTTCGTAAATTGGTTCGGAAAAACATTGCGGTTTCACGTAAGGCCGTTTCTTCTTCGATTTTTTTCCGTCGGCGTTCGATGTCTTTTGCGTTC
The DNA here is from genome assembly GCA_035602755.1 of Binatus sp. (SeqCode). Taxonomy (GTDB): domain Bacteria; phylum Acidobacteriota; class Terriglobia; order Acidiferrales; family UBA7541; genus Palsa-295. The sequence goes on from DATNLR010000067.1 coordinate 15,616, forward strand.
TTTCCATCATTCCCCTGGGGTAACTTCAGTTACTGCCCATCCGCACTTCCGGCACAACGGTCGGTACGGGAATCGAGCACGTATTCTTACTATTTGATTTCTCGGCATGCATGGCGCTGACGGGATTTGCAACGCCGGCAATCCGCGCATTGAGTTCGGCCAACTCGCATGCGCGCTCATAGGCCCCCAACAAATCTCCACCTTCCATCTGAGCCAGGCCTGGGCAACGCTCGCAGTACTGCCGAATCGAACATTTCGAGCACAGAGGCAATTGCGATTCGCGAACTGCACGCACTCGATTCATTTCCTCGGATCTGAACCAAATATCCTCAAATGTTTGCTTTCGCAGATTCCCGGTAGCCACGGGCATCTGCACACACGGAAAAACGTCGCCGTATGGCGAGATGTAGCAACTGTTATGGCCCGCGCTGCACGGGATATCCTCATACGCCTGGCTTTCAATCCCGCTGGATGTTGCGCTGCCCGTCGCGCCGCCCGTCGATATCGTTTCCGCTTCCAAACTGTTCGGCGAACACGCCCGCGGATTCAGGCTGGCATCCTGCAAAATCGGCAACAATTCTGTGGTCGAGCTGCGCAGTTGGAGAAGACTCATATCTCCGTCCATTTTCGGGGTAATGGTCATGTCCAGGACGTACGGGACACCGAGTTCCGCCGCCAGCGCTTGCACGTTTCGATAAGCGGTCAGATTCTGCTTCATCAGGGGACATGCAATTTTTACTTGCAAGCCTTCGGCCTGAAGAAATCGAATAGCGGCTAAAGTTCTTTCCAAGGAACCGCGCACCTTTGTAATGGCGTCGTGAACTTCCGGCTCCGCGCTGTAAATACTGATTTGAATCTTGCGCACTCTTAAGTCGCGTAGTTTTCGCGCGCGTTCAGAATCAATCAGAAGCGCGTTGGTTTTCAGGCTGATATCGAAGTGAAGCGAGCGCGCGAACTCCAGCAGCTCGAAAAGGTCTGCACGCAAAAAGATTTCGCCGCCGCTGAAGGTGAGAAACAACGTGCCGGTCTGCGCCAACTGTTCCAGCACATTCTTGATTTCCTGCGTCTTCATCTCGCCATGATCTTCGTGATCCAGATAGCAGTGGATGCACCGTTCGTTACATCGGTAGGTGAGATCCACATGAACGCTCCACGGAAGGTGACGTTGTACCGTCCTGCGAATCAAGCCGTCCATTACTGGAGTGTTGGGCATGCCTTAGCCTTTTCCCTCGGGTGCCACGAACATGAGTTGTTTTTCTCCGAGCGCGGCCAGCAACTCTTCCAGGTCAGCCCTCGCGGTTTCGCGTGCCACTTCATATTCCGCGGAGATTCTTTCCACCAGTTCGTCCAGCGTTTTGCCTTCGGCATGTTTCCAAAAGAGGCTGGCTGTTTCGTTCAGCTCATGGACTTGGCTATCTTCCGGCGAAATAATCACCATCGCGCCGTCCACTTCTCGCCACGCAAGCTTTGGGTTCCTCGTGATTTCTCCGCTCATGCTGCAATCACCCTCCAGAATTCAGCGTTCCGGCGAAAATAAAGCCGGTGGCAAGGTATTTCTTGAGTCAGCCCCAGCAGAGTGCGCAACAGAGTTTCATGCGCGCTTTTTTCGCCGGCGAAAAATAGAACGCAAGGCAATAGAGCGCGCAGAGCCTGCTTCACAGAAAGAATTTCCACGCGTTCTTCGGTGGCCTGCTTCAAGAGATAGAAACCTGCTACGGGAACTAAACGATTTTGGCCCGCCGCCCGGAATTCTCCCCAGAAGGGCGTGCCGTGGGCCTGCCAACATCCGTCGGAATAGCGGATCAGAGAAATTTCGTCGGTAAGCACGCTGCCTTTGGGAGACAAAGAAGCAACCGTGCTCTTTCCCGCGCCTGACCGCCCGAAAAAGATGTATGCGCGGCCGTCGCGCACTACCGTTGCGCCGTGCAAGAGAAATCCACGCTGAGGCAGAAGCACCATGGTCAACAGAATGCGCAGCAAAGAATCCAGCGCGTATTCATGACGCACGCCGTGAAACTCCGCGCCCTGCGACCGCAGGACAAGCCCCGCGTCGTCGAGCAGGTATGAGAATTCCCCGCTCTCCCAAACTTGTTTTGCCGTTTTTCTCAGAACGATCGGAAATCCGTTCTGTGAATGATCGGCAAATTCGCGGTAACGCCTGGAGGCGGGTTCGCGAAGCGCTGGTTCACGAATGAAAAGCGAAAGCGGAACGCTGCCGATGGATATGTGCAACGGCACACAACCATCCAGCGTTTCAACTGGATGAACCACTCCGTCCGTTTTTTCCAAGTGCATTGGCGGTTACGTTTGCGACTGCGGGATAGGGGGGTATCCGCGCAGCTCCCCCAAACTGTGCAAATTCGCCCAATAATACGGGCTGCCTTCAGCTAGTCTCGTTTGGTATTGCGCGACGCGTCAACGCTGATACGCCGGACGCGTTCGTACTTGTCAATATCGGTGGGGAAACTTGACCAATAATCGAAAAGGGAGGCGTTTTCTAGGCTTTTCTTGAGCGAAAGCCGTATTTTCGCAGAAGGCGGAGAGGGCGGAGGGCGATGTACAGGGGCGAGAATATAGCCGGTAAACGTATCATCTCGTAGTCTTCTTCGGCCGGAAGCACAGAAAGTCGTACCGCGTAGCGCCATCCATCGAAGGCTCCCGGCAGTATTCGGCGGCGAAAGTTGAACCGGCCCTTCGCAGTCAGCGAAATATAGTTTCGCCTCATGAGCCCTGCCCAAACCTCCGACGCGAGTTCGTTTGCCGTGCGGTCCGCTTGCAGTTTAGGCAGAATTTCATCAGCAAGCGGCGCCTCCATCAGGTTCACTGCAAGCAAGAGCGCGACATGAAGCATGCGCTCTGCTTGGAGAGCTTTCGCGCGCTCGATGGTCGCACCCCAATCCAGGTTGGGGTAACGCTGTATCAACTCGGATATGTCCGCAATCCACGAAAACCGTTCCCAAAAATCTTTGGCTCCGTGAAGGCTGAGCACGAGCAGCGCATCTTCCACTGAAAACGTAGGAACTTCGCGCTCGTTGAGTTTCACAAACGTAAGACGTTTTGAAAAATCTTCCAGGTCCGGGACTTCCGGAAAATGCCTCAGTGTTAATTCTGTGTGCAGCTCAACCATGATGCGCCTTTTTTCGTCACGGTAATTGTATTCACCTGGGATCACCGAAGACGGAAGGCCCGAAGAAACGATCCAGTCGAACCGGGGTCGATATCCCAGCCCCCGCATCGCCTCATTTGCTTTCGGCAAGTCGCTCTGGCGCACGACGATGTCCAGGTCTTCGAACTGGCGCAAGGTCATGTCGCCGTACGCTTGCATCGCCAGCGCCGGGCCTTTATAAGCAATCGCCTGGATTCCGCGCGAATTAAAAAGATCAAAAATCTTGGTGAGTTCCGCGGTCAGGAACAGACAGCGTATGGTGTTTGCGCGGCAAGCATCTTTCAGCCGCTCCAAAACCGGCAGCGGTACCGCACCGGCCGGAAGGGCTTGTAATTGGCGGCCAAGCAGCGGAGTTACAGAATTTTCTTCCGCTTGTTCGAAAACGTAGTCCCAATCAAGGTTTCCCTTCAATAACGCGGAGATTTGTTTTGCGGATGTCGCGTCCAGACGGGTCCGAGCGCAACGGGCGAGCAGTTCTTTCTCGGGGCAAGCGGAGTCGCGAACGGCGGAATTCATCAAGGTTCAGGCTGCGATTGGAAGAGGAATTCTACGCTATTTCGTCGTAGGTGAACGCGGTTTCTTACGCGAATCGATCACTTCCAGCAGCGCTAGGCAGTTTCATCGCGTGAAACGACTGGAGCAACGCTCGCCTACAAGCGTTCGAATGAACGGAAGAAAAATCTTGAAGACCGACGTTGCGGTCGTTATGCCACTGTTTCGGCGGCGAGAATTTCGCGCAGCTTGGATGAAAGCGTGGCCATGGTGAATGGTTTTTGAAGCAGCACAGCATCCATGTCCAAAATTCCGTGATGTACCACGGCCTGATCGGTGTATCCGGACATATATAGAACCTGAATCTTTGGACGAATGCGTTTGACGCGATCTGCCAATTCACGGCCGCTGATGCCGGGCATCACTACGTCGGTCATCAGCAGGTGGATTGTTCCAGAATGCATGGCGGCGAGTTCGAGAGCAGTGTGGCCGTCTTCGGCTTCAATCACTGTGTATCCGCTCATCTCCAGATATTCGCGCGCCAACTCGCGTACGCCTTTTTCGTCTTCCACCAATAGAATGGTTTCCGTTCCGCGGCCTGAGGATTGAGGATCGCCGCGATTGTCTCGTCCTGGCTCTTCTACGTTTTCAACCATCGGCAGATAAATCTTGAAGCTCGTTCCGCGGCCGGGTTCGCTGTACACCCAAACGTAGCCGCCGCTCTGTTTCACGATGCCGTACACCGTGGCCAGGCCCAGGCCTGTTCCTTTGCCCTTCTCTTTGGTGGTGAAGAATGGCTCGAAGATGTGTGTCTGCGTTTCCGCGTCCATGCCGCATCCGTTATCGGTAACGGCAAGCATCACGTATTTACCGGGCGCGAGAACGACGGGCGACCGCGCGTAGGAAGCATCCAAGTCCACGTTGGCGGTTTCTATGGTGAGCCGACCGCCCTGCGGCATGGCGTCACGCGCGTTCACCGCTAGGTTCAAAATCACTTGTTCGATCTGGCTGCGGTCTGCTTTGATTAGACCCACATCCGGGGCGGAAGATGTTTCGAGTTGAATGTCTTCGCCGATCAGCCGGCGCAAAATTCTTTCCATGTCGCCTAAAATGCTTTGGACGCTGATCACTTTTGGTGCCAACATTTGCTTGCGGCTGAAAGCAAGGAGCTGCCGCGTAAGCGAAGTGGCTCGCTGCGAGGCTGTTTGAATTTGTTCCGCATTGCGTCGCAGCGGATCGCCCGCCGGCAGACGCTCGGCGAGCAAGTCGGCGTATCCCTGAATGACCATCAGAAGATTGTTGAAATCGTGCGCGATTCCGCCGGCTAAGCGGCCCACGGCTTCCATTTTTTGCGACTGGCGTAGCTGCTCTTCGAGCTGTTTGCGGTCCGTGATGTCCAAAGCCATGCAAATTGCGCCTTGCAGATGGCCCCCGGCATCGCGAAGGGGCTCTACATGGCAAGCGTAGGAGCCGCCTTTCCATTCGATATGGAAAGTAGTGGGCTCGCCGGCAATGGCTCGGCGATGAGCAGCGATAGGAGTAAAGCTCTGATCCGAAGACTCAAAATATTCCAGTAGCGACATCCCAACGATCTGGTTTGGTTTTAGTCCCAGACGCGTCAGTCCCGCTCCCAGCGCCGAAGTGAATCGAAGATCGGGCCCCACGGTCCAAAGCACGGCGGGCAGTTGCTGAACCAACACACGCAGGCGCGCTTCGCTCTCTCGTATTTTTTCTTCCGAGCGTTTTCGCTCGATAGCCATGGCGATCTGGCCGCCAACTGAAGCCAGAAATTCCAAATCCCGCTCGGTGTATGCATTCTCGTCTTCGTAATGCTGAACTACCAGCACGCCGATCGTCGCTGCCGGCGTTCGAAGCGGCACACCCAGCCAGGAGGGAGATGGCGTACCGACCAATTCCACTTCGTCCTGCGCAGCCAGCTTGTCGAATGCTTTTTGAGGAATCAGCATCGCGTGTTGTTTGTGAAAGACATACGCGGTACAGCTTCTTCCCACTCGCTGTGGAGGCGGCGCCACGTCGTACTGGTCGGCGAAGAACGGGAAATGAAACATCTGCGTGGAAGGCTCGTACAAGGCTACGAAACAATTTTCAGCGTAAAGAACTCTCTTCAGCGCTATGTGAATCAGCTTCAGTAAATCGTCCAGATTATCAGTCGCATTCACGGCGTGAATGATTTCAAAATTAACCTGGCGCTCTAGCTCGGCGCGCTTTTTGCTGGTGATGTCTTCCACCGTGCCTTCGTAACACGCTATTTTGCCTCGCGAATTTCGAATGGCTCGGGCGTTTTCCGAGACCCAAATCCTCGCGCCATCCTTCCTGCGCAGTTGATATTCGAACTGTTCCACCACACCTTGTTGTTCAATGCGGCGCTTGAACTCTTCGCGGAGGTCGCGGTCAATGTATAACTCCTGGTCCACGTTCTTCACTTCCCGCATCATTTCCGCGCAACTTGCGTACCCACACATCCGCGCGAGAGCGGGATTCAGACTTAGAATGCGTCCCTGCGGTGTGGTCTGAAAGATTCCCTCTACCGCGTTCTCAAACAACATGCGAAGTCTTTCTTCCGCGCGATGCTGGGCGTCTTCGGCGCGGCGGCGTTCGGTGATGTCTTCGTACATGCCGAAGCAGCCGATCTGCTTTGCGTTTGCGATCAGTGGCACGCCAACGATCTGAACATCCACCATCGAGCCATCGCTGCGGCGGCGTTTTCCTTCCACACGCACTACTTCACCATTCATGGCGCGTTTGGTGAGATCGAGCGCCTCGCTGGCCTCGCGGGCGGGAGCGAGTAACAAATCGATTTCTGTTCCAACAATTTCAGATTGCTGATAACCAAAGAGAGTTTCAAATGCCGGGTTGCACAGTTGCACGCGATGGTCGGCATTCAGGACCACGATAGCCAGCGGATTGTTTTCCGTCAGCGCGTGAATGTATGCGTCGTGCTCCGCGACTTTTTCTTCGGCAGCTCGACGCGCGCTAATATCCTGGGCGGCTACCAGAACAGCACTACGCCCGCCGTAAAAAGTTCCTTGCGTGGTGATTTCCACTTCAAAGATTTGGCCATTTTTTCGTTGATGCCGCCAGTTCCCGCGAAATGCCAGTTCAGGAGTGCTTTTGCGGACAGCTTCCAATACACGCGGAATATCGTCCACCGGGCGAATGTCGGTAAGCGTCAGGCGCAACATTTCTTCGCGTGTGTACCCATACTGCTTTACAGCCGCGGTGTTCACGTCGAGAAAGAAAAGAGTTTCAGGATCGTAAATGAACATGGGTTGCGGATGGTTCGAAAACAAAAGCGGAGAATTTAATTCGTTCGGGGTTGTGTTCACCGCCTCACCGTGCAAAGCAGTGGAATCGGGGAGATGCGACTCGGCTGCGTTTGACGCGCAGGCCTCCCTCTCCGTTGCGGCGGGTTTTAGCTTGTTCGGCATGGTTCGGAACGGGACAGTCGGGCGCCCATTTCGCCCGATGTCCATTTATAGAGGGGGGCTGCGAGGTCAACAATAGTACCCTCGTACCGATTGCGCACATTCCATGACACTTAGGAACGGGCTGGGCGACCGACTTGGCGCGGAGCAGGGGCCAGAAAAGCGGCGAATTGTGCGTGTTTTATTGAGGTTTTGGAGGCTCGGAAAGTTTTAAAGGTTCCGGGATGGCTTCGCCGTCTTTGCGTGGGTCGGAAGCGCCGAAGTTTACGCCGCTGGCAAAGTCGCGGCGCACGGCTTGGCCTCCGCCAACCTGCTGAGCGAAATTGCCGAGGACTTCGAGCTGATGGCCGCGCTGTGTAAGCGTGGCGCGGATCTGGGCGGGAAAGCGGTCTTCCATCATCACGTCGCATCCGGCGAAAGTATATTTGGTGAATCTGGGCGCTTCGAGTGCGGCTTGGATGTTCATTCCGAAGTCCACCACGTTGGAGACGAATTGCGCGTGGGCTTGCGCCTGGTTGAAGCCGCCCATGATGCCGAAGGCGATGCGCTCCTGGCCGCGCGTCATGAAACCGGGAATGATGGTGTGCAGAGGACGCTTGTGACCAGCAAGCGAATTGGGCGATTTTGCATCGAGGCTGAAGAGAGCGCCGCGATTTTGGAGAGCGAAGCCGGTTCCGTCCGCGACTACTGCCGAGCCGAACGAGGCGTAATTGCTTTGGATCAGGGAGACCATGTTGCCTTCGCGATCGACCACGGTGAGATACGTGGTGTCGCCCTGGGCGGGAAACTCGGGCTCGCCGGGCGCGACGTCACAATTTGCTTTGGCCATGTCGATTCGTTTGGCGCGCTGGGCTGCGTAATCTTTGGAGAGCATTCCGGCGACTGGCACGCGGCTGAATTTCTGGTCGGCCACGTAGCGGAGCATGTCGGCGTAGGCCAGTTTTTTTGCTTCGATCATTACGTGCGGAACATCGGCCGGATTACGGAAATCGCGCAGCGGGAACCTCTCCATGATGTTGAGCATTTCAAGCGCGGCAATTCCCTGCCCGTTGGGCGGAATTTCGTAAACGGTCCAGTCGCGATAGGTGGTGGAGGAAGGTTCGACCCATTCGCTGGAAAAATCGGCGAGGTCCTCGAGAGACATCCTTCCACCGAGTCTGGTTGAGGTGGCCACGATGCGGATGGCGATTTCACCTTTGTAATATGCGTCACCGCCGCCGGCGGCAATTTGTTCCAGCGAGTGCGCCAGATCTGGGTTGCGAAATATCTCTCCGAGACCGGGCGCGTGACCGTCGATCAAAAATGTTTTGGCGGCGTTTGGATCGGTCTTTAACTTTTCCTCGCTGGAGGCCCAATATTCGGCGTCGAGTTCAGGTACGGGAAATCCGTCCTTTGCGTAATGAATGGCGGGAGCGAGGACTTCTGGAAATTTTTTAGTCCCGAGACGCGAGAGAAGTTTGGACCAGCCGTCCACGGCGCCGGGAACGGTGACGGAATCGATGCCACTCTGCGGCATTTTGTGGTCACCTTTGGCGTGGAGAAATTCGATGGAAAGTTTGGCCGGGGCCCAGCCGCTGGCGTTGAGTCCGTAAAGTTTGCCGGTCTTGGCTTCGTAAACGATCGCGAAAAGATCGCCGCCGATTCCGTTCATCATGGGTTCCAGGACGCCCATCGCGGCGTTTGTGGCGACGGCTGCGTCCACTGCGTTGCCGCCTTGCGCCAGGATCATCGCGCCGGCTTGCGCTGCCAGCGGACTTTCCGCGGCGACGATTCCGCCCTGCGACACAGCCATGGAACGGGCTTGGGTGCGGCTTTGGGTATGAGCGGTCATAGTGATCAGCGCGATGGCCAGTAGAAAGAGTGTCGAATATTTCCTGTAGCTGGGCCTGGTCATGTGGTTCGGCGGGAGGATACGCGAATTTGTTGTCGGCGACAACAGCGGCGAACACAGTGTCAGTAGCACATGATATGTCCGGTTGAGATAGCAAGTGATATGTCCGCTTTTCGGGCTGTGGTAGGGGACCATGCAAGGCATGAACTCCTACACACAAGCCGCCATGGAGCGGGCGATGAAAGTACAGGAAGTGATG
>DATNLR010000097.1:0-5820 GCA_035602755.1 Binatus sp. (SeqCode)
CCCTCGCGAGAGGGAGTTTGAACGAGTAATCATGGTCTGAAATTGGATCGAAGAGATGTGTGGGTCGGACTGAAACCGACCGAAAGATTACAGGCGAGCCGTGGTTATCGACACTGGGCCAAAGAAATATGACGAAAGAGAGCACTCTTCGGAGTGAATGCGGAAGTGCGTTCAAAAAAAGATTGACAGGGCCGGCGTTGTTAGAGATGTCCGGTTTCTGCGTTTACCAGGACCTTGATGTCCAGCACTCAGGAATCGCAGGTTGAACTGCGGTTCCATTAGAGACGGCCCACCACGAACAGTATCGGGAGCGGTCCAGAATATGCGCTCGGAAAACAAATGACGGCCACTCCGATCCGGCCAAAGTCCGGGTAGCGCATACTCCGGATCTCGTCAGGAGTGCTTAGGTAGAGCATGGATCCGGCGGATAGCTGATCTTCGATAAAGTAGTCACTGATGAAAGATGCTTTCCAGCTAGTTTCTTTACAGCCGTTTTCTTCGTTTTCTTTTTTGCCACGGTGTTTCTCCTTTGGTACGAGTGTGCCCAACAGATTCGTGCGCCGCTGAAGCCATTTGCTTGCGAATATGTGTTGCGCGCGTGCCACGGCGCGGTTTTCAGCCGCCAAACAGTTTGTAGGCTACGGGCATGTTGTGGTCTCCGTGCCTACATCATAGTAAGTATTGACCGAGGTCGTCCCGGACGGAAGCTGATCGAGCCCAGTAGTAAAATCCATGATCGTGTTGGAATGCACCTTGCCGTTGGTTGAATTGCAACCGAATTCGATCCCGATTGTGCCCCTCGTAATTGTGTTGTCCTCTATTTCAGTCGAATTAGTCGCAACCAAAAAATAAATAGCTTCCTCGGACGGATCCAACAACTTGTTGGATTTGAATGAGATATCTCCGTCGCCATCCACATAGAGTGAAATGAACCCAGCCACAATGGTGTTTCCTGTCACCGAGCCAGCCGCTCCGTTCAATGTGAAGCCGTAACCACCCCCGGCCTTAATGTAATTGTCCGTGGCAGTGACGGTGGTACCGGAGTCAAAGAAGAAGGCGCTGGCAACGCCAGAGTCTGAAATTGCTAAAAGATTTCCTTCAATCTTCACAGTCAACTCGGAACTGGTCGAATCGGTTTCAACATTAATACCAGCGCTGTCGAAATCATGGACACTGCAGTTCTCTACGGTGACGGACGGGTGCAAACTGCCGCCTTCTAGGTCCATGCCATAGCCGTTGTAGTCATTGAATTGATTTCGGGTCACCACATGATCGATAGTTCCAGCAGAATTTTGGTAGAAAATTCCCGCGATAAGATCCGAGCCCGACAGATTGTTGCCCGTCCCGTCAATCACCATGTTGCTGATGTCCACGCCCGAGACAGCCTGGACCAACACTTGCGCCCCGATACTACGGCCAAAATCGTCGGTCGCGTTGATCGCTAACCCTCCGGAAGGCACAGCAATAATCGCCTGATCAGACCCACTACCAACGATGCCTTCCAGGGTAACGGCTTTCGTGATCTTGATCTGCTGGTTGTACGTTCCAGGACAAACCTCCACGATGGTCGGAGACGGCGACGCGTCCAGCGCAGCTTGGATAGTGGTGAAGGTTGTCCCTGTTTTGCACGTCCCCACGATGTAGGTCGTAGTCGCATGCGCTTCTTGGGTGCCGAACGCAAGCGCAACCACAGAAAACAGCAACCCCATCAAAATTCGGGAATGGATTCGCAACATAGCCTTCGTCTCCTTTTGCCAAGGATGGCCTTTTCGCTTACACAGGTTTGTCGCCCGAGGTAGCGCTCGACCCAGCAGACAAGCGGGTGGTATTCGTGTTAACTTTCTCCTATCGAGCAACTGACGGCTCCCTCGGAAACGAGCGGATAATGCTCCTGCCCGCCCTTGGGAGTCTTTAGAAAGTCCTCAAGAAATTCTCAGGATTTCTCAGTGCCGCTTACGGCCAACGACGGAATGGACTTATACGAGTTCGGACCTTTCCGCTTGGACCCCAGGCAACGCCTTCTTCTACGTGATGGCAAGCCCATACCGTTGCAACCCAAAGCGTTTGAGACCCTCCTGGTTCTGGTACGCAACAGTGAAAAACTAGTCTCAAAAGACGAGCTTCTGAGCGCAGTTTGGAGCAACACCTTTGTGGAGGAATCCAACCTGACGCAGAACATTTTTGTTTTGCGTCAGGCGCTGGGCGCAAAGGACGACGGACGCCGGTATATCGTCACCGTGCCGGGACGCGGCTACCGGTTTGCCGAGAAGGTCGTAACCATCCCTGAGCAAGAGGAGCTTTCTACCATAAACGCGCCTGTCACTGGTATCACACCGGACGACGCGAATTTGCCTGGCCCTCCGGCGCGAGAATCTCGCTTTCGCTGGCTGGCTCGATTGGTTGGGTTGGCACTAGTGGCGTTGGCGTTTGCGGGCTTTCTGACTTGGCGGCGTTTCCATCCGAAAAATCCCCCCGCTCCCGGCAAAGTCATGTTGGCCGTTCTGCCCTTCCAGAATCTTACGGGCGATCCCGAGCAGGAGTACTTCGCAGACGGCTTGACCGAAGAGATGATTATGCAACTTGGCCGCTTGCGCCCCGAACAATTGGGCGTGATCGCCAGAACTTCGGTGATGGGCTACAAGCATAGCGACAAGCGCCTGGATCAAATTGGACGCGAACTTTCGGTGCAGTATGTTTTAGAAGGAAGTTTCCGACGTGCCGGAGATCATCTCCGCATTACCGCACAGCTCATACAAGTGAAAGACCAAAGCCATCTGTGGGCCCGGGATTATGATCGCCGTCCCGAGGATGTCGTCACCGTGCAGGACGACGTGGCCATGGATGTAGCGCGAGAAATCAAGCTTCGCTTGACCCCACAGCAACAAACGGACTTGGCTCGCGCTCGCCCGCTCGATCCTGACGCCTATGAGGCTTATCTCAAGGGCCGCTACTTCTGGAACAAACGAACGGAGGAAGGATTCAAAAAAGCCGTGGACTATTTCAACCAGGCAATCGCGAAAGATCCAAACTACGCGGAGGCCTATGCAGGTCTCGCTGATACATACGTCTTGCTCGGAGGCTATGGATTCATGCCGCAAGACGAAGCAATGCCAAAAGCCAAAGCCGCGGCGCAAAAGGCGCTTGGCATTAACGACCAGCTTGCAGAGGCTTACACCTCTCTAGGTGTGATCGCCGAGATGTACGAGTGGAACTGGCCGGAGGCAGAGAAAAACTTTAAGCGCGCCATCGACCTCGATCCCAATTACTCCGTCGCCCATGAATTTTATGGCGATGGCTACCTCTCGCTCATTGGCAAGAACGAGGAAGGGATAGAGGAAATTCGCAAAGCCCACGAATTAGACCCGCTCTCGCCCATCATTGCTACCGATCTTGCCAAGAGATTATCCCTCGAAAAGAAATATGCGGAAGCTGTCACGGAATTCAAAAACATACTCGACGTGGATCCTGATTTTGTCCAGGCGCAATACTACCTGGCTGAGACTTACGAACAGATGGGTTTGTATCCGGAAGCCATCTCCGAGCTGAAGAATATAAAATCATGGGAAGATCTTCCATTAACTCTGGAAGAGCTAGGCTATATTTATGCCCGCCAGGGAAAACGACAGGAAGCTCTGCAAATGATCGCTGAACTGCAACGGCGGTCCACACATCATTACACCGACTCTGCTTCTGCGGCCAGAATTTACATAGCTCTAGGAGACAAAGACTCGGCGTTTGTCTGGCTACAGAAAGCGTACGACGAGCACTCCCCGCATATGATTTTAATTGACGCCGATTCCGCTTACGACCCCCTGCGAAGCGATCCCCGGTTTCAGGATTTGGTTCGCCGCATCGGCTTGCCCACAGTCTGACACTACCCGTTGACTTCAAAACTTCGGCCCGTCGTTCGCGAAGTTGAACAATCCGACCGACCCCGATGATAACCGCAAGCCGCAAAGAGCGCACTAACTCCTGACAAGTCGGATTACCGGACATGTTCCGCTCTCTAGTATTCAACTTGTCCGGTTTGCGCGTTAATCAGGACTTGCTCAGGTCCGCCAATCATTAGAAGGTGCGGGTACGCTAGTAAAGTGTTCAGGCTTTTGCAACTAACTTGGCCACGCATCTCCGCTCCACTCAACAATCTCCGGCGGGCTCTCGTTATAATTGCTATAGCGAATCCAAGTTGGCCTCACGTGCACGTAAGTAATGTGCTTCCATTTCAAACGCGCGCGCCCATCAGGAAACTGTTTGAAATAAATCTCTTCCTGCACGCGCTTGAGTTCTTCCGCGCTTGGAATGTCAGCTCTTCCCTCGTATTGCACCGTCCGCTCGTCATGACCGCCACTCTTGTACCCGCCCGCCGCGCCAAACACCACCGCAACTCGCCCGTCGCGCTGCACATTCCGGAACTTCCGCGAATTGTCTACCGTATCAAACACAAGCTCCAGATGATCGTTGACCGCCACGCCCAATATCGCTGCTTGCGGCGCGCCATCCGGCGAAATCGTCGCCGTCGTCACTAACGGGTAGCGACGCATGAACGCCAACAGCTCGTGTCGTCGAATCAAGGTTTTTACCTACGCCAGCGCCTTCGAAATCAGCGTGCCGCCTTTGTGTTCGTGCAGCGCCATCCACGCCGCCAGAGCTGCTTTCTTGTGGTCCTGCGTCCATGGCGGGCCGAGGCTCTTTCCTGCGTACGCGATTTGTTTCATCACCGTCGCAGTCGACCTTCCCAGCGAGGCCTTCGCCGCGCTCTCGACCTCGCGCTCCCGCACTCGCAATACGCTCAATCTTAGCCCTTCACACGCCGAGCAGATCGCGTTGCGAAAAAACTCCCCTTCCGCGGTGTGAATCAGCGGATGCGCCGCAAGTATCCCCGCAAGCGGCGGCAGTTCGCGTCCTGACGCCGTCAGCACCGCGCACTTCGCCAGCCGATAGCTACGGTTCTGCAAATCCTCCGTCAGCCCGCGAATCGAGCCCGTCGCCAAGCGCTTCGACTCTGCTGCGCAGCCCGCAAGATATTTCTCGGCTTCGTTCAGCGCCAGATTTTTCGCGCGATGATACGGCTGCCGCTTCCCACCAGCCTTCTCGTCTATGACCTCGATCCGTTCCCGTGCCACCACATTGACGCGCCCGTCCTCATTCGCCACCACCACCAGCGCGCCCCATCCAGAGTGCATCCGCACGCCCATCGCCGCCATTTTCATGTCCGAAGGTTCCCCTCAGCCATCACGAGTCTAGGAGTTTATCCGCAGCGCGTCTTGGAAAAATCGGCCACGCGCTGGGGGAAAATCGCTCCCGGACTTGCTCCCGCAAGCCGGGCAACCTCATTGCTCATGTGCGCCTGGTCGAAATACCCCAGTTCCAGAGCTGTTTCCGTTGGCTTTTTCTCAGAAGACGCCTCGGCGTGTTGCAAGAACGCCTGAAGTCGAATCACGCGCGCCACGCGCTTCGGCGGCAGACCTACCCACGTCATCAACAGCCGGCGCAACTGCCGCGCGCTGACTCCGCATTCGCGAGCCAGCTCCTCAATACGTATTTGCCCCCCGCTTCCTTCGATCCGTTTGAGAAACAACGCAACGCGCGGCTCGATTCTCGCTCCTGCCAGCCGCTCGACGAGGAATCGCTCTAAAATGTCGATCCGCTCCTCCGCTGTGGCTACCTCACCAAGGCCTTTCGCGAGTCTGCTACCATGTCGCGGCATTGCCATTTCCAGCCTCATGCGACGCCCAGTCACTTTGTGCATCGGGATTCCGACCAGCGCAAAAGCCGCGCCTGGCCGCAACCGCACGCCAAAAAGTTCCTGTCCCGCTCTTG
>DATNLR010000098.1:0-122295 GCA_035602755.1 Binatus sp. (SeqCode)
CCCTCGCGAGAGGGAGTTTGAACGAGTAATCATGGTCTGAAATTGGATCGAAGAGATGTGTGGGTCGGACTGAAACCGACCGAAAGATTACAGGCGAGCCGTGGTTATCGACACTGGGCCAAAGAAATATGACGAAAGAGAACACTCTTCGGAGTGAATGCGGAAGTGCGTTCAAAAAAAGATTGACAGGGCCGGCGTTGTTAGAGATGTCCGGTTATCCGACTTACCAGGAACTAGCATTTGCGACCACTTTTTTAATATTTGACGCGCTGGTTGCACGTTATGCCGGTCTTTCATCCACTCCATGCTGTGGCATCCGCATGAACAATGAAGGATTGAAAAGCGCCCACGCGGTGAATGCGGTCTTCATTGGCTTGGGGCCGGCAAGCCTACGCGGCGCGTCAGGTCAACAAATCGCGGGTCAGAATGAAGATTCTGGAACTCGTGCCGAACGTTCATCAGGATCAGCCCACCTTCGCGATACTCATATGCTTTCTCTAAATAGGCTAATGCCTGATCATTCTCTCCCAGGGCCGAGTAAATTTGCGCAACGTTTAACGCGGAATCTCCGCGATCCTTCGAGTCGCTTAGCATACCTTGCAAGATAATTTCAGCTTTGTTTCGCTCGCCGGCCAGGGCATAAATAGCGCCGAGCCGCGCGAGGGTCCATGCATCATCGGGGGCCAGACTGAGGGCTTTCTGAAGGTCGGCGACGGCACCCTGATAATTCTTGGTCCCGACGTAAACGTCTGCCAGGCACAGATGTGCGGGCAGGAAATTGGGGTCCATGTCCAGAGCCTTCTGGGCTTCTCTCTGAGATTCGGCGAAGCGGCCAGAATAATTGAGCATCTCCGCAGTGTCAGCCTTGATGATCAACGAGAGCGGGTCGGCTTTCTGGGCATAGGCGAGTTGCTCGACGAGCATTCTTCCCCGCGCCCTTGTATTGCATGGCGGATACGCGCGCGATGATTGCGAGCTTGGTGGGGTCGAGGTCTCCCAATTGAGAGATCATTTCCTCTGTGAAGCCATCGGCAAAATATTGCTGATCCGGCGCACCGCTCAAATTCTCAAAGGGGAGCACGGCAAGTGTTGCTCGGCTTGTGGACGCAGACGCCGAGCGCTTTAGATGCTCGCGCAACAAATATGCGCCCGAGGCTACTAAGGCTACGACTGCCAACATCCAAGCGATCATTCGAAATCCAGAGCCGGAAACCGGCAACGAAGTGTCGGAAGGTCTGATTGCTTTGGATCTGTCTGCTGTCTCCACGGTAACCGGCGCCACGAACCGGTAGCCTCTCCGGGGAATGGTCTCTATGTAACTTTGGCCGCTAGCGCTTTCTCCCAAAGCTTTGCGCAGCGTGGAGATGTTCTGGGCCAGCGTGCCTTCCTCTACGAATGTGTCCGGCCATACTCGCTTGAGAATCTCATCCTTTTCGAGGACGTGACCGCTTGCTTCGACAAGTACGAGCAGGGTGTCGAAGGCCTTAGGAGTCAGGGGAACTCGCTCGTCCTGAGTGGTTAGGACAGACTCCTGACTATCGAGCGTGAAAGGCCCGAAAGTATAGAACGCCTTTGTTTTCTGAGGCATTAGAGCTTTCAAAACTCTTTGAAAAAAATTTCAAGGCCTTCGCAAGACTCAAGGGATGGCTTCTGCTATGCAATTCGGGGACGAGCGGGAGCAGAAACCGGTACCGCTGCGCACATTATAGGCAGATGCCGGGGCCGAGGCAATAACAGGCCGACGCCAGGTCCCTTCGAGCTGACCTCAGTCAATCGATGCGCGCCTTTAATTGCCGTCGCCGCGGGATATAAGGAGGAAGTATGTGCCGCAGTCGTGATGCTCTACTGGTTTCAATATTCTTTGCATTCATATGTGTGGGTTCGGCGCGAGCACAAGATGCCAGTCTGTTGCCGACGGAGCTGAGTTTCTCGAACCAAGCTGTCGGCACGACCAGCGGAGCTCAGATGGTGACGCTGACGAATACGGATGACGCACATGCCCTAACCATCTCCACCATCGTGGCCAGCGGCGACTTCACGGAGACAAACACGTGCGTTCCTAGTGTTGCGGCCGGAAAAAGCTGTACCATCAGTGTTCAGTTCGCGCCCACGGCGATCGGTGCGATCGACGGCAGCATCAGCATCTTCGATAACGCTCCGGCGAGCCCCCAGGTTCTGTTGGGACTTACCGGCACAGGCATCGCCCAGGAAACCGTTTCTCCCTCCAGCTTGAATTTTGGGACTGTAGCGATCGGCAAGACCAGCGCGAGCAAGACCATCAAACTAACGAACAACACCGGCTCATCCATCCCAATCGCCAGCATCACCGCCAGTGGCGACTTCAGCGCGGTTCCAGCAACAAGCGGAGGCTGCGGCTCGTCGCTGGGAGCAGGCGCGAGTTGCACCGAGGACGTATCTTTTACTCCCACAGAACTCGGCACGGTGGACGGCTCGGTGATCTTCGCCGACGCAAGCAGGAAACAATACGTCACCCTCACCGCGAAAGGCTCCGGCACAGCGGATTCACCGATCACACTTACGCCCGCAACGCTGACCTTCGGAAATCAGAGCGTGGGCACCACTGGCGTGGCCCAGAGCGTGACGATCAAGAACACAGGCCCCACAAGTCTGGGCCTCACATTCGTCGTTAGTGGAAGCTACATAAAAAGCAATCCCGGATCCGGAGCCTGCGGCAGCAGCCTTGCCGGCGGCGCTAATTGCACCATAGACGTGCAATTTTCTCCTGCGGTTTTGGGTGCCGTTGATGGAGGTGTTAGCGTGAGCTATTCAGGCGCGAACAGTCCCCAGGTCGTCGGCCTCACTGGCACCGGGATCGGCCAAGTGACGTGGTCGCCTACCAGCCTCGTTTTCTCGCCGCAGCAAGTGGACACCACCAGCGCGATCAAGAAAGTCACGGTAACCAATAACTCCACTTCCGCGATTAGCGTGAGCAGCATAGTTCCCAGCGGGGATTTCAAGGAGAGCGATATCTGCGGCGGGAGTATCGCGGTGGGATCAAATTGCGTTATCAGCGTCTCGTTCGCTCCCACCCGAGGCGGATTAGTATCGGGATCCGTCATCATAACTGACAGCGCCACGAACAGCCCCCAGGTCGTGGACATTTCGGGGAGCGGCTTTCTCGTGTCACGCTTCGCCTACGTGCCCAACTCTTCCAGTGAAACCATTTCCATTTACGCAGTAAATCTGAAGACTGGCCAATTGCGGAGCAACGGCTACGTGTTGGCGGGATCGAGCGTGGGCCCAGCGACAGTGGACCCCTCGGGTAAGTTTCTCTTCGCAGCGGGTGGCGGAACCCTCGTATCGGGTGGCACCATCTCAGCGTACACGATCAACACCAGCACGGGGCAACTAACGCTAGTCACCGGCTCGCCCTGGGCGACGGAAGGAGGAGAAGCCGCGCAGGTAACAGTAGATCCATCGGGCAAGTTTCTTTACGTTCTGAACGAAGGTAACTTTATTGAGTCGGCTGCTGGCTCTGTTTCGGCGTTTACCATTGATGGCGGCACTGGCGCCCTGACCCCTGTGACCGGCTCACCTTTCACCACGGGGGTCGGCGCCGCTTCGATGGCGATAGATCCCACGGGCAGGTTCGCCTATGTCGGCAACTTTGGTGATCAGCAGGGCGAAAATCTTCCCGGCGACGTCTCGGCTTATACGATTGACCCCACTTCTGGCGCGCTGAACGGTATTGCCGGTTCACCTTTCCTGCGTAGCTCCGGTGCGTACGGGGTGGCAGTAGCTCCTTCGGGCAGATTTGGCTATGTGCTGGGAGAAACTTCGACCAACGAAATCACGGCTTTCAGCATCAATTCCACGACCGGCGTTCCCACCCAAGTGGCCGGATCCCCTTTCACATTGGGCGAGACTGCCAATCTCCACTCCATCGTAATTACTCCTTCTGGAAAGTTTATCTATGTGGTGGGAGACAATCCCACAGGAACCATTGCAGCTCTAAGCATTGACGCCGCCACGGGCGCCATTACGCCTGTTACGGGTTCGCCCTTCGCTACAGGCGACAACCCTGAGTTCGCGACGATAGCCCCCAACGGCACACTGCTGTACGTGACGAATAATGGTTCAGGCGAAGTCTGGACTTACAGCATCGCCGACGACGGGACTCTGGCTCTCTTAAACAGGGCGCGCGCGCAGCAGGGAGGTGAACAAGTTGCGTTGGGTGGCGGAAGCGCCAGTGTCACCTACACGCCCAAGTTCGCCTACGTTGCCAATCAAGGCTCCAGCACAGTTGCCAGCAGCATTTCCGCGTACACCATCAATGCCCAAAACGGCAAGCTATCTGTGGTCAGCGGCTCGCCATTCCCCGACGGAGCGGCGGGAACGTTTGCCTTAGCGAACTCGGTGGCCGTAGACCCTTCGGGCAGATTTGCGTACGTGGCGAATGGCGCGGGTTCCGTGGCGGAGTATACGATCGACCCCAGCTCTGGAGCTCTGGCCGCAATCCCCGGCTCGCCGCTCACGGTGGGTTCAACACCCACCGCGGTTGCCGTGGACCCTTCGGGTCGATTTGTCTACGTGACCAATGGGGGTTCCGGCGGTCCTTTTGTTTCCGCCTATGCGATCAATACCAGTACGGGAGCTCTGACCCCGATCAGCGGCTCACCATTCCCGGCCGCAGGGGCGGTTTCGGTGACGGTAGACCCTTCAGGACAATTCGTCTACGTGGCGAGCGGATTTTCCGTTGAAGGATCCGGCAACATCTCCGCGTTCACCATTAACCCCAGCACTGGCGCCTTGACCGCGGTCGCCGGGTCGCCGTTCTCGTCCGGAGTGCACGGCCCCGGTGCAGTGGCAGTCGACCCGTCAGGACGTTTCGCGTTCGTGACAGCCGAGAATGCGGTGCCAGACTCTGGTGATATGTTCGAAATGTCGTCGTTCGCTATTGACGCCGCTACGGGAGGCCTGACCTTTCTCTTTGGCAGCTCAAACCTGGGCGGCGCGACTAACTCGGTGGCGGCGGATCCGTTGGGCCAGTTCATTTACGCGACCCAGGATGTTGTCGGTGACCTGGTAGCGTTCAGCTTTAATTTCACCCAAGGCTTTTTTTCCACGCAGCTCACCACTGACGTGTGCATCCCAGACGCCCTACCTTTCTCGATAACAGTGGACCCTTCTGGCGAATTCGTGTACGTGGCGAATTTGGGAGCAAATGACGTAACCGCCTGCGCCATTAACCAACAAACCGGCGACCTAGGGAATATCTCTGGCGAAGACAAAGTTGCGGCGGGTACGAATCCTGTATCGGTGGTCACGACGGGAATGATTCACTAGTTTTCTCAATAGAGCCTGAACTACAGCAATTCGGCCTCTTACGCTGATGAGCCGATTCGAGAGGATGAAAGTGTCGGCTGGAACCTTGCTGCCTGGATCGCAAAACCGTCTCAGCCTCAATTCCGTGAATTAGCGGCACATCTGAAGTATCTCCGCACGCGGAGCCAAGGCCGCCTTCCTCTCTCACGATGAGCGCACCAGCGACAAGGCGGAGTGCGATCGGGCGAGGAGCCCGGTTCACCGCACTGGAAAACTTTTCGAAAGATTTAGAAATGAATAGCGGGAATTTTCCTAACTCCTGATTAACGCGCTTACCGGACAAGTAGAGTATTACTTTAAATGTCCGATTATCCCTACGCGAAATCGGAAGAGATGTGGAAAACGGCGCACACATTTTGAATAATTTGTGCGGGTTATTGCAATCCACTGTAAACAAGAGAGATAGAAATGTAATTCAGGACAGAATAATTTCCAAATTTCAACAACCAATCACCGAACTGCAAATTCTCATCACCGCCGAAATTACCATCGGCTGCCCGCGATCTGCGTTAGGCCCGGTACTGTTTCCAACCACCGAAATTTAAATCGTCATCGAAGTCCACTTCCGCCGTAAACACAATTGCAATTTTGCGCGCGCAGGCGACCGCACTTAATTTTGCATCGGCGATAGCGCCAAAACCGGGGGTGTATCACTTTTCCCCGCCCTGTAAGCTACCCCCTGGAGGTCTTTGACTACGGTGGGCGCAGCCTTTACACTTCCTGTGTGCCAACTTTTTCGCGCGGATACGGACATCGGTTTGATTTAAGCGGGTACTTTCCGCGCGCCATTAAGACGATCTGCATCATCTGCATTTCTGTTTTTTTCCTGCAAACAATTTCGGCGCTGCTGTTTCACGAAGCGGGCGCAAGATTTTGGATCGGCTGGTTCGGCCTCAGCCCCTGGGCGGTTGTACGTGGTTTCCGAATCTGGCAACCGTTCACCTACATTTTCCTTCACGGCGGAATCCTTCACATTCTTTTCAACCTGCTGTACCTCGCGATGTTCGGTGCTGACCTGGAGCACACCTGGGGGGCGCGGCGGTTCTACACTTATTTTTTGGTGTGCGGAGTGGGTGCGGGGATCGTTGACATCATCGTAAAACTTTTGATCGATCCTCACGGACGCGGGACGGCTCTGATACCTACGATTGGAGCTTCGGGAGCGATCTACGGCGTCTTGCTAGCGGTGGCTATCGTGATGCCACACCGCCAAGTGTGGGTATTTCCGCTGCCGGTCACAGTTTCCATGCGAATTTTTGTGATTGTGATGGGAGCCATCGAATTTTTTACCACCATTGGATCCACGGGTGATGGGGTGAGCCACGTTTGCCATCTTGGCGGAATGCTGGTGGGATATATTTACTTGCGACGCGGATCGTACCTTTACAACTATCGGAATTTTTTTACGGATTGGAAACGGCGGCGGCTACGGAAGAAATTTGAAGTGTACGTGCGCGACCACGATGAGAAGCCGCCTTCAAATCCTGACAACTGGGTGAATTAAGGAATCGTGCCGAGATTTCGTCTTACTTCAATTCCGAACTTGGCCCTAGAAGTCACTCAAACTTCGGTTGCGGCTTCACCGCAAACTCCGCTCGATCTTGGTTCACCGGCCACCAGTCTCTCCATTTCCTGATGTTTTCCGGCCTGGCCTTTGCTCCGGGCGGCAACGGAGGATCTTTAACCATGTACCCCAAGACTCCGATTACGCAAGTGTGAAAAGTCATGGCCCAGCAGATCTCCTGGTGGGCTTCCGTTTCGTCCGACTTCAAGCTCCAGATCTGCTTCCAGTTTTCGTTCGTGTTTGGATAACAAAGTGTCCTGAGGCCACACTCTTTATTCCACGCTTTCCATATCGAATCTTCGGGAAGGTCCAGCGCGTTCACCAGCGCCTCCACTGCGCGTTTTCCGCCAAGATATTCCATCTTTCGCACGGCCTGATAGGAGTTGCCACTTCCTTTTAGCTCTTCTTTGATCTGCTGGAACGTCTCTTCGTCACCCAATTGTTGCGTACTTAGAACCTGGCCACATACAGGTCTGTGAAAATAAATGGGGTGGAGTAATGTGACTAACAAATTCCATTGGTCTTACGGCTGGTGATGAACTTTTGAATCCTCGGGGCCAAGCAGCGGTACGAAAACATTCAATTCGAAAAGGAAGTGCAGTATTTCTCATCCGCCTATTCGGATCAGCTTCATCAGGTTAGTGGATCCAGTGGTGCCCAACGGCGTGCCAGCGATCACGCCTACGATGTCGCCGCGCCTCACTAGATGCTCTTCGAGCAAACGCGCTTCGGCGGCTTCTGCGAGCTGATCGACATCATGCACGCGCTCAATGGTACGCGGAAGAACGCCCCAGAAGAGACTCAGCCGGCGGCGCGCTTCTTGCATGGGCGAAAACGCAACGATAGGCGCACGCGGGCGGTATTTTGAAACCAAGCGCGCGGAAGATCCGGATTCAGTGAAGACAGCGATGACTTTCATGTTCAATTCTTCCGCGGCATGGCAGATGGCCTCGGCAATGGTTTCACTAATCGGCAAGTCGGCGGAGATCGCAGGACGCGGCAAAGACGTGACGCTGGCTTCCGCCTCGCGAATGATGCGGTCCATCATTACTACCGACTCCAGCGGGTAGTTTCCCGCCGCGGTCTCGCCGGAAAGCATGAGCGCATCGCTGCCATCGAAAATTGCGTTGGCTACGTCGGAAGCTTCCGCCCGCGTGGGCCGCGGATTTTTCTGCATGGAATCGAGCATTTGCGTGGCGGTAATGACGGGAACCAGAGCATCGCGCGCGCTGGAAATAATGCGCTTTTGTACGACGGGAACTTTTTCCAGACTCATTTCCACGCCTAAGTCTCCGCGCGCGACCATCACGCCGTCGGTAACCTCGAGGATCTCCTCGAGGTTGTCGATAGCCTCGGGCTTTTCCAGTTTGGCGATAATGGGTGTGTCTTTTCCGGCGCGGGCAATGGCCGCCTTGGCTGCTCGAACGTCTGCGGCCGTGCGCACAAAACTTTGGGCCACGTAGTTTGCGCCCATCTGCAAGCTGAACTGCAAGTCGCGGCGATCCTTGGGAGTGAGCGAAGGGATTTTCAATTTCACACCTGGCAGGTTGATTCCCTTATTTTCGCCCAATTCTCCGCCGTTTTCCACCTGGCAGACGACCTCCTGTCCTCGGGTAGAAAGAACACGCAACGCGATTTCGCCATCGTTCAAAAGAATTCGATCCCCTTTGCGCACAGATTCCGGCAACGCGCGAAAAGTTGTGCAAACGCCTTGTTCCGTACCGATTACTTTCTTGGTGCTAATCACAAAACGCTGCCCGAAGTGCAGATGGACGGGCTTGCCCTGTTGCAACGCGCCGGTGCGGATTTTCGGCCCCTGCAAATCCGCGAGGATTGCGACGGGCTTGCTGTAGCGTGCGGAGGATCGCCGCACATAATTGATGAGGCGCGTTTTTTCCTCGTGAGTACCGTGCGAGAAATTCAGGCGTGCCACATCCATGCCCGCATGTAAGAGCGCGTCAATCATTTTTTGAGACGAGCTGGCGGGTCCTAAAGTACAAACGATTTTGGCCCTTCGAAGATTTTGCACGATTATTATTTTGTCACAGCAAACGCGTCAACAACCGCGTAGAGGAACTGAACTCCCTTGCGGAAAGATTCGACCGGAATGCGTTCGTCGTCGGCGTGCATGCGCATCACGTCTTCTTCAGTGAGCGGGAAAGGATCAAACCCGTAGGCTTGTACTGTGCGCATGCGCAGACGAGCCGAGTCTGTAAGTGGAGTGGACATGTATGGAACTACCGGTGCGCCGCTGAATTCCTGAGCGGTTACCTTCTTAATTGTAGCGTACAAATCCGTCTCGAGTGAGGAAGACGGCGCGGTTTCTCCGGCGCCAGCCTGCGGTTCCAAGCGGACTTGGGGATCGTTCACAAGCTGAGTGAGCTTGCTTAACAGCGGCGTGACCATATTGCCGGGTAGCAGACGTATGTTCAGGACGCCGCGGGCTTCTGAGGGAACAACATTTGCGCGAATACCTGCCTGCAACATTGTGGGCGTGACGGTGTCTCGCAGCATGGCATTCCAGATGGGGTTGGCGTTGGAAAGCCATCGCGCGGCGTGATCGACGCGGTCTGAACTTTCCAGCGCTTGCATCCACTTGCTGGTCTCTTCCTCTTGAAGTGGAGCGATTGCCTCAAAATATCCGCGAGTGACGGAATTGAACTGCACCGGGGCTTCGTAGGTGCCCAATTTCGCTATGGCCGCCGATAGATGCGTGACGGCATTGTCTTTCAGCGGAACCGAGCCGTGGCCGGAGGTGCCGGTGGCGATTACATTCACGTTTACCGCGACTTTCTCACTGACTTGTACGGCAACGTATTGCACCTTGCCGTTTTTCATAACCGTGCGGCCGCATTCGTTCAGCGCGAAACCCGAAGCAATTTTATCCCAATGTTTTTCGACCGCGAATTTCATTCCGGTTTCTCCGCCGGCTTCTTCATCACCTTCAGCGAGAAAAATCACGTCCCGATTCAATCGTGCCTGGGAGCGCTTCAATGCAATAAAGACTGCAAGATTGGCCGCCAGCATTCCTTTGTCGTCAATGGCGCCCCGTCCGTAGAGGTAGCCGTCTTTTATGACCGCGGCGAAAGGGTCCACGGACCATTTGGCTTTATCGACGCCAACCACATCCAAATGAGCCATCAAGAGCAGCGCGCGCGAAGGATTGGGCATGGCCGTGGAGGAAAGGCGCGCTACCAAGATTCCGCGACCCGGCGTGCTCTCGAAGATTTCCGAAGGAATTCCCTCGCGTTTCAGAACATCGCCAATGTACTTGGCGGCCACGATCTCATTGCCTGGCGGATTAGTGGTATTGATGCGAATCAGGTCTTGCAACCAAACGAGCGCTTCGCCTTGGAGTTTTACGATGTCCGCGCTGGGACTCGCCGAAGGCTGCGCTGACTGAGACGCCGTGGCCTGCCCCGCACTATTTGTGGCCCAACACAGCACGCCGCAGAATGCCAGAGCAAGAATTCGAACGCTCGAACGCGCCATTCTTTTCGTTCTCCTAATTGAATGTGAATTAGAACGATAAGCAGACTAGCAATTCATATTATCATGGCGTCAGGAACCAGCTGGGCGCTTGCGAAGACGCGTTTTCTGGATGGCAATAGACCATCCGAAAAAGGCTTTGGCGGCATCAAAGCGGGAGGGGGGAATCCATGAGTTTGAGTATCTGGACACGGGCTATATTCGTGGGAGTTTTGCTGGCGGCGTTAGGCGTACCTCCCGGCACTTTGACTGCCTGGTCGCAACAGGAGGAAGGGCCGCAAAAACCCGCGCCCACGCAACAACCTGCCACTCCGCCTCAACCCACAGGGCAGCAACAATCGCCGCAAGCCGGGCAGCCGCAGAACCAGACGCCTCAAACGTCTATTGCGGTGGAATCGAACGTGGTGAATATCGATGCGGTGGTCACGGACCAGGAAGGCGATATCCTGACGAATCTTAAGAAGGAAAATTTTCGAGTATTGGATAACAACCAGCCGCAGCAGATTTCGAATTTCGCTCCCAGTGAAGCGCCGATCACGATTGTGGTCTTGATGGAGTTCAGCCAATTGGGCGGGGAGTGGTTTGCCTATCAGGCAAAGAGCTGGGCTTACAATTTCCTGGGCCACCTAAACGATAAAGATTATGTTGCGTTGAAGATTTTTGACCTGCAAACACATGTGGTGGTGGATTTCACGCGGAACAAACAGGAAGTAGCGCAGGCGGTGGCGGGACTTTACTTCCCCAATTTTCATGAAGCTAATTTATTCGATGCGTTGCTGGAAACGCTGGACCAGCTTAGAGATGTGAAAGGCAAAAAATCGATACTTTTACTGGCTAGCGGCTATGACACTTTCAGCAAGCACACACTGGATCAAACCCTTCGGCGCGTGAAGGAAACGGAAGTGCCGATTTTCAGCGTGGGGATGGGTGAAGAGTTGAATGTTCGCCGACTCAGCGGCAGTGACAATATCGGATATCTCCAGGCGAAGAATCAGCTGACCACCTTTGCTGAACTGACTGGAGGTTATGCTTGGTTTCCGCGATTTCAGGGTGAGATGGGTAGCATTTTTAACAGCGTGGCGGAATTTTTGAGGAGCCAGTACACGCTAGGCTTTACGCCTTCCAGCGCTCCGGACGGAAAATATCACAAGCTGAAACTCGAGATTGTGGACGAGCAAGGCAATCCGTTGATGCAGCCGGACAAAAAAGGAAAGATGAAAAAGGTGATCGTTATTGCTCGCCAGGGTTATACGTCGCCGAAACCGACGTCCGGGGATTAAGTTTCCCGGCTGATTTCTGGCGAGTTATGACTGGGGCCGCCGCAAGATCACGCCGAGGATCGTTGCGGCAATCATCAAGCCGAGCAGTATCAAAGCCGCGCGTAGCGACCACATCAGCCAGGTCGCGACGAAAAGAAGCGCGAGCCAGAGGGCGTTCATGGGGCGCATATATCCCATGATTTCGGCTCGCTTGTCGCTGCCTTTGGATTGTTTCGGTTCTTCTTCCATTTCTTACCAGTATATTTTCCGCGGCTGAACTGTAACTTTCAATTATTTTGTGAGGATGCGCAGGTCGCGTCCGGTCATTTCGATCGGCTCGGCGACGCCCAGCAGGCCCAGCATTGTTGGGGCGATATCGCGAAGCGAACCTCCCGGGGCCAACCGCGTTTGGCCGTCTTCAGTGAGCAAAATAAACGGGACAGGATTTGTGGTGTGATAGGTGTGGTGCTCGCCGGTGACGGGATCGGTCATCATTTCCGCGTTGCCGTGATCGGCAGTGATAATCCACGCGCCGCCGCGGGGACGCAGCGCCTGAAAAATCCGTCCCAGACACGAGTCCACGGTTTCTACCGCTTTAATGGTGGCTTCCAAGTTTCCGGAGTGGCCGACCATGTCTGCATTTGCAAAATTCATGATGATGGCGTCGAATTCGCCTTTTTCGATGGCGTGGACTACGGCGTCAGCGATCCCGGCTGCGGACATTTCCGGCTTCAGATCGTAGGTGGGAACTTTGGGCGATGGAACGAGGACGCGTTCTTCGCCTGGAAAAGGCTTCTCTAGGCCTCCGTTGAAGAAATAGGTGACGTGAGCGTATTTTTCGGTTTCTGCGACGCGCAAGTTCTTGAATTGCAGCTCGGCAAAAACGTTGGCGAGAATGTGTTCGAGCCTTTCGGGCGCGAGAAGATAGCGAAGCCAGGGCCAAGTCTTTTCATATTGCGTCATGGCTACGAAGAAGAGATTTTTCGGCCGGTCAGGGTCGACAATTTTGTCGAAGCCGGGCTCGATTAGGGCGCGCGTCATCTGGCGGGCGCGGTCGGCGCGGAAATTGAAGAAGATTACGGCGTCGTCATCGCGGATTGCGGCGCGTGGGGCGGCGGGCTTTCCTGGCTCAGGCTCGGTGGTGATTACGGCGGGGATAATAAATTCGTCGGTGATGCCTTTTTCGTAGCTGGCGCGAACGGCCGCCATGGGATCTGTGAACTTCACTTCCGAAGCGCCGTGAACGACTGCGCAATAGGCCTTTTCGACGCGTTCCCAGCGATTGTCGCGATCCATGGCGTAGTAGCGGCCGCTGACGGTGGCGATTTGGCCGACTCCAAGCTCGCGCATTTTTTGCTCAAGCTGTTGGATAAATTCGATTCCACTGTGAGGAGGAGTATCGCGCCCGTCCATAAAGCAGTGGACGAAAACATTCTTAACTTTATTTTCGCACGCTATTTTCAGCAGGGCGAAAAGATGGTTGAGGTGCGAATGGACTCCGCCATCGCTCAGCAGTCCCAGCAAATGAAGCTGGCGAGCGCGGCCGCGTTCCATGGCTTGGAGCAGGAGAGGCTGGCGATAAAATTCGCCGTCGGCGATGAGCTGATCGATGCGCGTGCTGTCCATATGGACGATGCGACCGGCGCCTATGTTTAAGTGGCCGACTTCGCTGTTACCCATTTGTCCGACCGGGAGGCCGACAGCGGGACCGGAAGTTTGGATCAGCGTGTTGGGAAAATCTTTGAGGATGCGATCGTAGTTTGGCTTCCGCGCGAGAGCGATCGCGTTTCCGTTGCTTTCGGCGCGATAACCCCAGCCGTCCAGGACGGTGAGGACGATGGGTTTTGGGCGTTCGGTCATATAGGTCCGCGGTACGCTACTTTTGTTCGAGCTCCTTCAGTTTGTCTACTGCGTTTTGATTTTTGGGATTGAGCTCCAATGATTTTCGATAGTTGGCAATGGCCTGCTGCTTTTGACCGTCCTTGGCGTAGGCTTCGGCCAAGCTGTCGTAGGCATTCGCTGATTTGGGATATTCCTCGACGTTGAGATTTAAGATGGCGATGGCGTCGACATTCCGGCCTTTTTCGAGGAGCGTGTAACCGAGCTGATTGAGGGCGCCTTCGTCGAAATTGTAACCATTCGGATTGGTGCGCTTGAGTTCGCGGTATTGTGCAACGGCAGCTTCAACGCCACGATTCACGATAGTCTCGCCGAGGTCATGGGCGAGAGGGCGTTTCGGCGTGGCCGGCTCCTGGCCGTAAAGGATAGCGCGAATGCCCTTGGCCATTTCGCCCAGGCTCGCACCGGGCGTGTTGTTAAAGATGACGATAAGGTCGTGATCGCCGACCAAGCGCTGTTCAAGCGTGTTGAAACCGTTGATGCCCCCTCCGTGGGAGATCATAGTTTGTCCGGCACCCGGCTCGTTGACGGAAATGGTTCGAATGTCCCAGCCGTATCCGTAGTTTTCCAGGTTTGGGGTGAAGAGCCTTTGCTTGAGATCGTTGGGAACAAGCTTGTCGGTGTAGAGAGCCTGGTCCCATTTATAAAGATCTTCGACAGTGGAATACAGGGAACCGGCGGCATAGGGCAGCGCCATGTCCAGATACGGGGCATTCACAACTCCGCCCAAATCCTGTTGGTAGCCTGAGGCGCGTTTTGGAAGGATATCGGCGTAATGATCGTAACCGGAATCCTTCATTCCGAGTGGTACCAGAATGTTTTCCTTCAAGAGAGTCTCGTAGCTTTTTCCCGTGATACGCTCGAGAATCGCTCCCAGAAGGAAAAATCCCGAGTTGTCATAGTGGAACTTGGTGCCGGGTTCGAATTGCAAGTCGCCGCTGCAGAATTTTTTCACGAAATCGTCGACGGCGTAGTAGTTGCGGGAAACTTCATCAAAGAATTTCGGGTCCTCAGTGTAACTGGGAATGCCGGAAGTGTGGCTGAGCAGTTGGCTGATGGTGACTTTTGAACCGGTATCCTTGCGGTAGTAAGGCAGATAGTCAGAGAGGTGGCTGTCGAGCTTAATGGAGCCTTTGGCCACTTGCTGCATGACCAGCATAGAAGTGAATTGCTTGGTGATGGAGCCGAGCCGAAATTTCACCTCCGGCGTGTTGGGAATATTCCACTCCCGATTGGCCAGCCCATAGCCTTTTTTGAAAATAACCTTGTCATGGTCGGAGACCAGGATCGTACCAGTGAACGCGCAGCAATCTACATACTGCGACATGAGCTTATCGATTTTTGCGGCGTTTTCGGAAGTATCTGCGGCGTAAGAGAACGAAATTTGCCAGAGGGGAGCTAAAAGAAGAACGCACAGGATCAGTTTTTTCATGATGGCCCTCACATCTAGAGGCGGTGTCAGTTGATCGCACATATCAGCGCCCAACAGGCTAGCACGGCGGTCAAATCTGGCGGGGTCTGAGTGCCTAAAGCGACCAACCGCTATTAGGTAATGGCTTTGCCACGTCCCTTCGGCGGACAAATTCGGATTCCACC
This sequence comes from Binatus sp. (SeqCode), assembly GCA_035602755.1. Taxonomy (GTDB): domain Bacteria; phylum Acidobacteriota; class Terriglobia; order Acidiferrales; family UBA7541; genus Palsa-295. Next base: position 15,154 of record DATNLR010000098.1, read on the forward strand.
CGCCTGTTGGAGCGACGGCCACGTTCGGCATTCCGAGACACGAATCCGCGAAGTAAGAGAACCGGTGAATTTGAAGCGAATGACTCGGTCGGAAGTGGAGCAAAAACTCCTCACTCCCGTATTACGGGAGACCGGCGTGGCAACCACGACGTATTCTTTGCACACATGTTTTTGGCATACGCTCGTAACGCTGAAGCGGTATCCAGACTTCGTACACCACGCGCCGAAGGTACAATTTGCACCGGCCAACGAAGCATCAATCATGCTCGCGTGGTCGACCGATGAGCTGCTCAGCGTCTGTGGATCTGGCCCGAGCGTGGCTAAATCGGGGGCGAATCCTCGCTGCGGATAGGTAGCAGCCTAGTAATCTGCGCAGTATTCACCGTGCGCATGTTGCCGACCGTGCTGGCTTCATGGGCTGCCATTCTCGCGCGCAGAAGGTTGGGGATGGTGACCGCCGCCACTATTAAAACCCCGCTTGCGTCACAGGCGACGTTCGTACTTGCTTCGCGAATTGCGGATTCTTCACCGTAAACGCAGATCACAGCGGGCGAGCCTTTTCCAGACAATAGTGCGGATGTGGATGCGCGTGGCCGGAGTGGTGATGGTAATGTTTCAGGTTCACATTTGGAGCGCGAATGCTGGGGAACTTATCATGCACAGGTGGCACACGCAATCCTGGCGGAACCGGTGTGCAGACGCAAGTTGCCGAAGAAGGCCGCTACAGCCATTGCTTTCGCAGCCAGTTGCGTAGGGGGTTGCGGAGTGTATCTAGATACGCATTGGCGGCAAGTTTTATAGCTTGGGCTTGGGTTGGATAGGGGTAATTTACACGGGCCAGAGCCCGGAGGCCGATTTTTGCGTTCATGGCTAGCGAGATTTCGCTTATCAATTCGCCGGCATGGCTGGATGCTACAGTAGCGCCTATAATCTGGTCGGTTCCTTCTTTGACATGAATTTTTACGAAGCCTTCATCTTCGCTGTCCGTGATTGCGCGATCCACGTCGCTCATCATGACAGTGAAAGTTTTGACGGGGATATCTTTTGCCCGCGCCTCGGTAACGTATAGGCCAACGTGCGCGATTTCCGGATCGGTGTAGGTGCAGAACGGAACCGCCGACATGCTCAGCCTCTCGCGACCCCAAAAAAATGCGTTACGCACTACAATTTCTGAAGCAGCTACTTCGATGTGAGGGAATTTCTTTTCCGAACATACGTCGCCGGCAGCATAGATTCGAGGATTGCTAGTTTGCAGATAATCATTGGTCATAATTCCGGCGTCTTTATCGTAATGCACCCCGGCGTTCTCGAGATTCATATCGCTGACGTTAGGCGTGCTGCCGATACCGACCAGAATGTCGTCAACGGTTAGCGTGAACTTGTAGTCGTCGCTAACCAGATCGACGATTTTTCCGTTGCCGTCCGCACGTACACGGACAGCTTGGCTGTTGAGATGGATGTCGATTCCGTCGCGAGCCAGCGCTTCGGAAAGAATCTGCGCCGCGTCGCGCTCTTCGTTGCCCAGGAACATCGGTTCATCCTGCACGATGTGAACTTGCGAACCCAGCCGGCAGAAGGCCTGCGCCAGTTCGCAACCGAGAGGACCGCCGCCGAGAACAAGCAAGCGCCGAGGACATTGGTCCAGATCGAAAACATTTTCATTGGTCAAGTAGTCCGCCGCGGCAATTCCAGGGATCGAAGGAACTTTCGGCCGGGCACCGCTGGCGATAAGAGCCCGCTTAAAGTGCAAGAGCTTGCCTTCGACTTCAACCGACTCGGGTCCGGCAAAGCGGGCCTGCCCGAAAAATACGTCGACGCCCGCGGAAGTCAACTTCTGGACCGAAACCCGACGGCTCACACGCGCCCGCACGCGCCGCATTCTTTCCATCACAGCCGGAAAATTCACGCTGATACCGCTAGGCACTTCGGCACCGAAGTTATCCGCATTGCGTATCTCTGCGTACAGGCGCGAGGTACGAATAATAGTCTTGGAAGGGATGCAGCCAACATTGAAGCACGCACCGCCGAAACGATCGCGTTCTACGATCGCCACCTTGGCACCGACTTTGGCGGCATTCAGGGCCGTGAGAATTCCGGCGGGTCCGGCGCCGATGACTACCAAGCTGTATCTGTGAGCCGGCTCGGGATTTTTCCAGTCCTGCGGGTGGACATTTTGCAATTCCCGCAGGTCGAAGTCAGTCGATGTCCGATTGGAGGACAATTGTTCAGGCGGCATTGGATTCCTCTAAGGTGCGGATTAGCCTTTACAACCAAGCACCTCGAAAACCGGCTCTGCGCAATCCGTTCCGGATGTATGCACACTGACGCATTAGTTTCCATATGAGTTGCGAGCGATAGTTTTCGATCATCAATGTAACCATACCTTGATCGAGGCCCAAATATCCTTCGCTCGTCCATCCCCGGGATCCATTGCGAATGAAACTGGGATTGAACCCGCTGGGAAGCCGGCATTCCTTGATAACTTCCGGATACCGATCACACATGCAGCGGACGGCTGCCAATGCCATATCCGGTACGAAAACAATGGAGGCCAGAGCCGCGGGGGGACAGATCGTGCCGTCGTCCGGTCCATAAGGCACGCCACGAGCGGTATAGCCGAAGAAGCTACGGTTCACACCATCAATTCGGATACGTTGAGGGCTCGGGCCGTCGCCCGCCGAGAAGCCCCAGAAATTCTCGCCATAACCGCGAAAATCTTTTGGATTGCGCAACGCATATTGCCGCTGAATATATGTTGCCTGACAGCTATTTTTGAAATAATCGCTGCCCTTCTCGCGCATGAACTGATCTTGAATACGCCGGAAATCGATCCACGCGTGAGACAGCTGATGAATGAAGAGGGGACCAGCGTAAAGAAAGTCATAGCCATACAGGTTTTCCCATTGATAGGTGGAGGTCCATGCTGAATAGCTATTGGCCGGAATCGGATGGGTGGGGGAGGCTAGCGCCAGAACATAGAGAAGGATCGCTTCACTGTAGCCTTCCCAACCGTAATGAAGAAAACCGGATTCCGGTTTCCATCCCTGCGGAAGAGTGGGCCTACCATGCTGGGCCCATTGCCAATCGATGCGACCATACAGCGTCTCGGCGACTTGGCGAATCTGAACCTCGATTGGAGAATTGCCGGTAAAATAGGCACTCGCGACGAGTATTCCGCCAAGCAGCAGAGCCGTGTCGATAAGCGACAGCTCGCAATCCCAAACACGTTTGCCAGTTTGCATGTCAAGGAAGTGATAATAGAAACCCATATAGCCGGTTGCGTCTGGCGCCTCGCTCTGCGCGCTATTCAGGAAAAAAAGAAGAGTGGTAAGAATTCGCTGAGCGGCGTCGTCACGCGTCATCCAGCGGCGTTCTACAGCTATTGGATACGAGCTCAGCGCGAATCCGACCACTGCGATGCTGCAGGGCGCACCGGCCACAGACCTATCGGCGACCAATCCATTGGCCGAATTGCATTGAGTTAAAAAATAGCCGAATGCCGCGCACTGCAGGGCATTGAGGAGGTCATCGTCTGGCAGCGTAATGAGCTGAGCTGGAGTTTCCGTGTGAATGCTCCGATTCTGAAAAGTTTTATGAGCTGTAAACTTTTCTACACCTGGTACCCCTCACAATTCGCTCCGCCCGCCTTCTGCTGGGCCTACCTGGCGCGGTGGACGCAGGACCGGGTGGGCGGAGAGCGCTTTGAAGCCGGGGAAAACGGCGTCGGCGCCGAGGCGCTCCTCGATGCGCAGGAGCTGATTGTATTTGGCGATGCGATCGGTGCGCGAGGCGGAGCCGGTCTTAATTTGGCCGCAGCCCATGGCAACGACGAAGTCAGCGAGGAAAGTGTCTTCGGTTTCACCGGAGCGGTGAGAGACGATAGAAGCGTAGTTCGCTTTGCGCGCCATTTCCACGGCTTCGACGGTTTCGCTTACCGTGCCGATCTGATTGAGCTTGATCAAGATGGCGTTGCCTATTTTTTCGGAAATTCCGCGGGCAAAAATTTTTGGGTTGGTGACGAAGATGTCGTCGCCGACCAGTTGAATGGTCTTTCTCTTTTCCATTTCTGCGGCAGGCGATCTGCCGAGCTCGTGAGTGAGGAGCTTCCAGCCGTCCCAGTCGTCTTCGGCGAGACCGTCTTCGATTGAAACGATGGGATATTGCTGGACCCAGGATTTCCAGAACTCAACCATTTGCTCCGAGGTGCGTTCGGACTTGTCGGATTTTTTGAAGACGTATTTTTTCTTGTCGCGGTCGTAAAACTCGCTGGAAGCGGGGTCTAGGGCGATGCCGATTTGTTCGCCGGGCTTGTATCCGGCGGCGGTGATGGCTTCCAGCACGCGTTCGACGGCTTCGACATTTGATTTTAGATTTGGCGCGAAGCCGCCTTCGTCACCCACCGCTGTGGAGTAGCCATTTTTCTTTAGCACAGCTTTCAGGTTATGGAACACTTCGATGCCCCAGCGCAGAGCTTCCCGAAAATTGGGCGCACCGAGTGGCATGACCATGAATTCCTGAACGTCCACGGAATTATCGGCGTGCGCGCCACCATTTAAAATATTCATCATAGGCACAGGAAGCGTGTCAGCAAAGCCTTCCGACGAATATCTGGCGAGATATTGGTAGAGCGGGAGTTCGAGCTGGGTGGCTGCGGCTCGCGCGGTGGCCATGGAGACAGCGAGAATTGCGTTCGCGCCGAATTTTGATTTGTTGTCCGTGCCATCGGCTTCGATCATGCGGCGATCAATGGCGCGTTGTTCGGAAGCGTCCATGCCCACGATGGCTTTGGCGATGCCGTTGTTCACATGGCCGACGGCTTTGAGCACGCCTTTGCCGAAGTAGCGGGATTTATCACCGTCACGAAGTTCGATGGCCTCGTGTTCTCCAGTAGAGGCGCCGGAAGGGACGGCGGCGCGGCCTATTACCCCGCCTTCCAGACCTACTTCAGCTTCGACTGTGGGATTGCCGCGTGAATCGATAATTTCACGACCGCGGACGGTGATGATTTTTGTGGACATCGTGCCCCCTGAAATGTTTCCCTGAAATTAATGCGGAAGACATTCTAAGCTTTTACGAATCATAAAATACAGTTGAGCAATACGAATTGTAGCGGAACTGCGCTGCTTATTGGGATGACTTGGGCGATTGCGTTTTGGCGGCAACTAGGGGTTGCGCAAATGTGAAGACGACGATTACTTGCGAAGGGATGGTTGCGCCGAGATGTTTTCCGGGTTCGAAACGCCATTGGTGGATAGCCGCGGTTGCGGAGTCTGTAAAGGGGTCGGCGCCGCGCAATATTTTTACGGAATCGAGCTGGCCTTGCTCGGTGATATCGGCTGAAAGAATTACGCTGGACTGAACATTTGCGTCCGGCGGATATTCGGGCTCGACGGCGGCAACAGGGAGCGCGGCACGTTCTGGAGAGTTGCGCTCGCGCGAATCTGAAAAGGCGTTTTCGTAATTGTGAGTTTTCGGGGCCTTTGAAGCGGCGAGACGCGGAACAAAATCGAACGCGATCCCGATTCTGGGCCCCACCGCCTGGCGGTCCTGACTCGCGGGGAGAAATATCCAGGTGCGAACAGACACTAGAGCTTTTTCAAGATAGGGGGCTTCGCCGTGGATGGTCTGGATGTCTGTGAGAGTTCCCGTGCTATCGATTTGCGCGTCGAGGATAACCTCACCGCCGAAGATGGACTGCGAGGGATAAGCTGCGGGAACTAACGAAAGCGCTGCCGGCACCGAGGAGTTTTGCCCGTGCTCGGTGATGTCTTGAGGGTTTTGTTCTTCAGCGCCCAAACTCGTATGCCAAGTGACGTGTTTCTGCTGAAGTAATGCGATGGCGTAATGAATCGGCAGGATTGCACCTGCCGGCTGGCGCTCCGTAGCGACCATGGCGAGGGAGCTGCGGCCGAACCATTGGCCTTCGACCAGGCCGACGACCTTTTGAGATTCGGTGGAGATTACCGGAGCGCCGCTTTGGCCCAGAACTACTTCGTGGCCGAAGATTAGCAACTCCGTGTCACCCTTTCCCTTTTCCAATTGAGAAAATTCTGAGTCCAGAACTTCTCCGCGCGTGCGCATTTCTATGGTGGCGTTGAGCGTATAGGCTTCGCGAGGCTTGGAAGGTAACAACGCTGCGGTTAGGACTGTATGACCCGCTAGTGGCCTATCGGGGCACAGAGGTAGAAACGAAACTCTGTAATTTCCTGCGAATGGATTGGGCGACACGCGCAGGATGGCTACATCATGTTCACGATCGATGGCTACCAAAGCGGCTTGAGCTATACGAAACTCGGAAGACGACTGGTGCAGCAGGACGTAGGGCTGTCCGCCGTGAAGCTGGCTGAGAACGTGGGCGGCGGTGACGAGGTAGCCGTCGCTGTTGATGAAGAAACCGTTGCCGTAAAAAAGATAATGATAGCCGCGATCGGAGGCGGATTGATCGACTGGATAAATGATGGGGCAGACCGCGTCGAACAACTTTTCGCCATCCGCGATTGGCGTTGCTTGGCCCGATGCGGAGATCGCGAGCCACACAACAGCCAAGGGCCCCACAACCCCACCCAGGATTTTTCGGTATGTTTTCATTGCAGATTCGAGAATGCCGGGATCGCCACGCGACGCACTTTGTTAAGTAACCCTAATTAGCATATCTGGTTAGGCGCAAAGCGCTAGTTGTCCGTTGGGACAGTTACGTCGGAATTGATAACTGTAGACTTCGGAATCGCCCGGGAGAATTTCAGAAGACATGTGTGACTTATGACTTTAAAGAGAGCCTGCAGGGAGATTGGTGGCGCGGGCTAGTAAAGCGCGGAGATCTTTTTGGGCTGCTATTGGAGTCTTCTTTCCCATTTCGCTTTCCAGTTGGCGGCGGGCGGCTTGTACGGTTTGTAACTGATCTGGGTCGGCACTGGCGAGAAGATTTTCGGCGCGAAGAAAGCAGGCGTAGGCTAGGTCCTTGGGCAGTTGATGGCGGCGCAGAAATTGGCCGTAGTTGAACCAATCGAGGCCTTCGGCTAGCGCATCGTCAGCCTTGGCGTCCAGGGCCAGGCCGCGTTGATAGGATTGGGCTGCGGCGGCCGCGTCATTTTTCTTTTCTTGCAAGTCGGCCAAGTGAGCCAACGCGAGGCTTTCAAGTTTGGGATTGTTTGCGTTCTGCGCGAGGGTAATCGCGGATTGATAGCGTAGGAGGGCGGAATCGGTACGATGGATCGCGGATTCGTCGTCCGCTAGCTGAATTGTGGCGGAAATTATTTGATCCTTAGTGGTGACGCGAGAATCGTCTGGCTGTGACGCAGCCAAGCGCAAGAAGATTTCCCAATGACGGGCAGCGGTTGCGGGCTCACCTCTTTGATCGAGAGCCTGGGCTAGGTAGAGGTGGGCGTTCGTCTCATTTGAGTTTAGGTCTACCGCTTTTAGCCAGGAGTCGATCGCTTGATCGGGATTGCCGAGGCGAGCGGCAAGTAATCCAAAATTCACCAGCGAATCGACGTCGCGCGGAAATCTTTCGAGAGTCTTTCGGTAGAGCGCGTAGGCATCGTCATAGCGGCCCGCTTCGATCAACGCGCGAGCGTAGGCTTGTTGCAGGCCGATGTTTTCAGGATTGAGATCGACGGCTTGCGCCAAGGCGGCGACAGCTTCTCGCTGATTCCCCGCTTTTGCTTCCGCAACCGCGATGCGTGCGTTCAGCGCGCTGTCGTAGGGATTCATGTCGGCGGCGCGGCGGAGAGACGAGAGGTCTACGTCATTATTGCTGAGCGCGAAATGAACTTGGTCCATGCCGCCCCATAGGAAAAGCAAGGCGGCTAGGCCGATAGCGAATGCAGGCGCGGCGATACGCCGACCGGACTGCTTTTCGGCAGCGGGCTTTTTGCGCGATGCTTTTTGCGCGTCGGGCTGCGTTTGAGCCACAGGCGCGGCCTTGGGGCCCTCCACTAACAGCGAGGCCACGCGGGTGTCGCGCAATTTCCACAATCTGCCATCGAGAATGAAATGATGGATGTTTACGACGGCCATAAATATCAAAAAGCTGGTGGTGAAATCGAAATGGAAGATGTAACTCACCAGCCACGGGCCGGGGATGAACAGCGCAATCCCGCCGGCTAGGAGCGTGACGAAATATATTGGCATGCGCCAATTCGATTGGCCGCTGGCGCGCGCTTCGCGGCGCTGGTAATAGCTCGTGATCCATATGTACTGCGTGGAGTGCAGAACGGCGAGAATTCCGCTGCTGTAGCGCGTTTGCGGAATTTGATAGGCCGAATGCAATTCTAGCAGCGTGGGTAAAACGAACCACAGAAATTGCGTTATCGCTAGGGTGATTGGCGCGACCATTTCGCGAATACCGTGTTTGCGGACCAGGCACCGAAAACCCAACCAGGTGAAAACTGCGAAGGCTGCTCCGAGCGCGAGGCGCAACGTGAAAGTGAATTTTCCGGGAAGACCCAAAGAAAGAATTAGCGGGTCGGTCGAGCCGCCGGTTTCGAAACTTGCAAGTAGCATCAGGTAAGACGCGATGAAGGCAGCGCGGAGCCAGCGGCGTTCGTTTGGGGTAACTTCAGCGCCGCTTCGGCGGGCAAACATCATCAGGAGGCCGTAATTCTGTCCGCTGTAATGCCAGGGACTCCAGCAGATATAGAGCGTGAATACCCAAGGGAACAGGCGCGGGGACGCGTGCATCAGGATCACGGTGAGCGCGAGCAGCAGCGTGATGTGCAGCGTGAAAAACTTGTATTTTTCAAAATTTTCGCGCGTGTGATAGGCGCGATAAATCGTGGCCATGAAGTGCGGGTAGTTGAAAACGAGGGCGAGCGCGTAGAAGGCGACGACCCAGGCGTGGGTATGCGTGGGCGCCATCCACATGGCCACGGCTAGAAGCGGGGCAGACCAAGCGCCGCAGCCTACGAGCAGGTCTAGCCAAGGGCTGTAAATCCAAGGTGTAGACGGCTGGGGCGCGCCTTGTGGAGTCGCTGGTCCGGCACCAGTGGAAGCCGAGATGGTTTCCGTATCTACGAGCGTGGTCAAGCTGGATGTCTCTGGTCCTGAAATGCGAAGCGCGTGCCTACGGCTGAGCTGGTTGCCATTGCCTCAAAAAGGAGATCCCTCAAAACGTGCGCGCTTTGCGCGCTTCGGGATGACAAGGTTAGACAAACGGCAGTGAGCATCACCGAAGTTTACTTCGGCTCGAACATGGCCGTGGGACGCAGTCACGCGCTCATGTAGAAAGGGTAACTTCCGGTCGGGACACATGAGCGCGCTCAGTAAACCGCGCTCAGCTTGAACGAAGCAGAACTGGTTAGATGCGTTTTGCGGCTTGGGACTTTCCCAAAATGAAAACGAAGACGCCCATAACCAAAAGCAAGATTGTGAGGCCGATTATTTTTACGACGGCTGAAACTTTGTGGGGATCGTCTTCGGCGGGGAGCACGGAGAAAGCTATGGTGATTAAGGTTGTGGTGAAACCGAGGACACCCACTATTTTTGCGACCGGGCTGCCGCCGGGAATTCGCATGACCTCTGGACCCGGAGGCTCGCGCTGCAAGCGGATCAGCGAGGCGAACACGAAAAGGTAAGGTATGAAATACGAAATGATTCCCATGCTCACCAGGACTTCATAGGCGCCGTAGACGCTGGTCCCGGCCTGGCCGAGAAAGATGAAAAGAACGCCGCAGGCGGCCTGGACGAGAAGGGCGACGTAGGGCGTGCCCCACTTGGGATGGATGCGCGCGAAGGCCGGAGGGAGATAGCGATCGAGTCCGGCGACGAAAGGAAGGCGAGCAGAAACTGCAAGCCAAGCGCCCATGGCGCCCAAATTGCTCAGGGTGATCAGCAAAGCGGCGAACGAAACGATTCCGATGGCGATGGCGCCAGAGAGGCCGATGCGTTCCACTGATTTGGAAATTGCTTGCATGATTCCCTGCAGGCCGCTTACTTGGTTGGCGGGGAGCGCGATTAAGACGGCGACGGTACCGAGGATGTATCCCGCGGTGACGAAGGCTCCGCCGGCGAGCAAACCTCTGGGAAGATTTTTGCGCGCGTGGTGGACTTCGTCTCCGAGAAAAGAGGCGGATTCAGAGCCGCCGAGAGCGAAAACGATGGTGGCCATGAAGAGCACATCGTGAAAACGCATGTGCGGAATCATCGTCGTGTGCGTGAAGCTGGTGGCCGAGCCGAAGCGATGGAATGCAATACCGGCGATGGCGAATAAGATCGCGATCGGCAGCCAAGTGCCGATCCCGCCGAGGTTATGCAACCACTTGCCCACGGAAAGGCCGATGAGATTTAGAAAAGTTGCCAGCCCGAGACCGAAAAGAGCGAAAAGCAGAAAGTAAGTTTTGCTATTTGAAAGCGATTGCCAGCGAGCGGGACCTATATACAGCGCGTTGCTGGCCGTGAAATAAAGTATCGCGGGATAGTAAGGAAGATTGCTGGCCCAGTAAGTCCAGCCGGTAATGAAGCCGGGGAATTCTCCGAACGCGCGTTTGGACCAAACGTACAGGCCGCCTTCCTGCGGGTAGCGCGAAGAAAGTTCCATCACTGAGAGCGCGAGCGGAAGATAAAACGCGGTCCAGGCAGTCATCCAGATGGCCACGGCGCTGGCGCCGACTGTTGCGGCCGTCGCAATCCAGCGGAGGCTGATGCCGGTGACGATGTAAAACAGAACCAGGTCGCGAAAACCCATCGTCCTCCGCGGACGATTTGAGTTTTCGTTTTCACTAGCTGTGAATTCCGCTGGAGCCATCGGCTTTAGGCGGACATCATGCTCCGAGAAGATTCAGAAAGCGAGAGCGTTTCCCAAGCCGCGTTAGGTGGCCTTTCCGCTAGCCTTGGATTTATCGTCGTGTCCGTAATATTCGTAGGCGGACATCGGCTTTTCGCCACCTTTTTTCCAGACACGATCATCCGCGGAAATTTTTCCCAGAGCGCGCGCCATCTCGCGAATATGTGTTGCTACGGCTCCGCAACATGCGCCGATATAATTCACGCCGATTTCGCTGGCTTTGGTCGCGTAGTTGGCCATTTCGCGCCGGGTTAGCTGGTAAGGTTCGAGCTGATCTGGAAACGCGGCGAGGCTGGTGAAGTCGCGATGCTCGTGCGTGGTGCGATAGGCCACCGGCTGGCAACCGATATAGCCTTTCACCGCTTGGCGCATTTCTGCCATTAGGGGGAGGGTGTGTTCGGGACTTCTTAAGCAATTGATGCCGACAATGTCCGCGCCGGCATCGGCTAAGGCTTGGGCAACGTCGGCGGCTTTCTTACCATCGGGAGTAATGTCTTCATTTTCGAAACAGACGGTGACCATGACTGGCAGGTTTGTAGCTTTTGCGCGCTCGACGGCCAACAGAGCTTCGCCGAGAAATGAAAACGTTTCGCCGATGATGAAGTCAACGCCTTCGGCTACTTGAACGTCGAGTTGTTCGTCGAAAGTCTTGCGCACGCGATCGGCCGCGGCTTTATCGTTGGGCTCGTACATCCATGTGAGGCTCAGGTTTCCAGCGACCAGACAGCGGTCTTCGGCCGCTTTTTTCGCGATGCGAACGGCGGCGCGATTCAATTCTTCGACGCGCTCTTCCATGCCGACCGTGGCCAGCTTATCGCGGCTGGCGTAGAACGTGAGGGCTTGCAGAACTTCGGCGCCAGCATCGCGGAATTCGCGATGGAGTTCGAGCAGAGCGTCAGGATTATTCAATGCTACTTCGGGCGTGAACGGGCCGGCACGGACCCGTCCGCGCTTTTCCAGCTCGAGTAGGTAGCCACCGTCACCTAGAACGGGCCCTTCGGCGAGTTTTTCGAGGATTCCCTTTTTTTGCTGCTTTGCCATTTCGATCTCCTTTCACCGCTAAAATTGCGGCGAGAAAAATCTATGCGCTGACTTTCTTTACACCGCCGCTTTTCCAATCGCGCAAAGCTTTGTGGGCCGCGTTGTAACCTGGGGCGCCGGTGACTCCTCCGCCCGGATGCGCGCCAGCGCCGCAGAGATACAGACCGGCGACTGGTGTTCGATATTGCGCCCAACCGGCGACCGGGCGCATAAAAAAAAGCTGTTCCAGGGAAAGGTCGCCGTGAAAAATATTTCCTTCGGTAAGGCCGTAGGTGCGTTCCAGATCGAGTGGAGTCAAGACTTGGCGCGCGATGATTGAATTTGGAACGTTGGGCGCGTACTCGGCAATTTTCTTTACTACGCGGTCGCCGAGGAGTTCGCGCTTCTCGTCCCAGGTGCCTTCGCGCAGGCGATAAGGAACGTACTGAATAAACGTGGTCATCACGTGCTTGCCTTGCGGCGCGAGGGTGGAATCGACGTTGGAGGCGACCACGCAATCGACCCAAAGCTCTTCGGGAATGTCGCCAAACTTCGCGATGTCATAGCAGCGTTCGGCAAACGCGAGCGAAGGAACCAGGGTGAAAAGCGCGCGCTGCGGAGCCGGCCAGTCCGGCGGCATGCCAGTGACGCGAGGTTCTTCGCCCAGGACAAAATTCACTTTGGCGCAGGGGCCGTCCATCTTGATGCCTGCGATGGCGTGCCGGAAACCTTCCGGTAGCTGATTTGCGTCCAGCAGGCGTAAGAAAGTGCGCTTCGGATCGGCGTTCGAAAGAACAATACGGCTGGAGATTTCTGTTCCACCTTCCAGGATCACACCGCGGGAAATTCCGTCGCGGACATCGATCTTGGCGACGGGAGAAGATGTGAGAATCTCCACGCCGCTTTTACGACCGGCGGCTGCGAGCGCTTGCGTGATGGCGCCCATTCCGCCGATTACGTGACCGTAGAAGCCCTGGACTTCGCCATCTCCGCCGCCGAGCAAATGAAAGAGCAGGCCGAGAGCCGAGCCCGGGTCGTAGGGGCCTCCGTGTTTTCCGTACAGATTATTGGCGAGGAACATCGTTTTCATTTTCTCGGACTCATAATTGCGGTCGAGAAAATCGCCGAGGCTGCCGGTTAAGAAGGACACTAGCTGAGACACTTCCGCGCTCGTCATGCCGCGGAATCGTTTTCCTACGCGCAAGAGCTCCCAGAATCCGTCGGCGCCGTGTAGCGAAGGTTGGGGAGGCGGCTCGAGAAAAAATGGCTGCAGGTAGCGTGCCAACTTCTTGAGCTGCTCGTCTACGCGAACGAAGGTTGCGGCATCGCGCGCGGACAATTTTCGAAACGCGGCGACCGCGCGATCACGATCGGCCCACCAGGGGACCACTTGTCCGTCGGGAAAAGGTACCAACAAGCTCGGATCGCAGGGCACCGTGCGCAGACCGTGTGCGCCCAGGTCCAGATCGCGAATTACGGTGGGACGCAGCATGCTGGCAATATAAGAGGTTGTGGACGCGCGGCAACCAGGGGCGATTTCTTCGGTGACGCAGCAGCCTCCCACGATTTCGCGTCGTTCGAGAACGAGGGTAGAAAGCCCTGCGCGCCCGAGATAGGCGGCCGCAGTGAGGCCGTTGTGCCCGGCGCCCACCACGATTGCATCATAGGACTTGCGCGAAGGAGGCATTTCGTTTAGTATGACCGCCAGTCAGCAGCAATGTGGTAGCACTTTCATAGCATATATGGGGGAATATTCCAATGACAGCTTCAGTTAATGACCTTAGGTCACCGCCACACATTAAGCAACGCCGGGCCATTCTGGAGCCGCCGGTCGCAGGAAAAACTCATCGGCATCCGCGCATGGAAGCCAAACGCGAGCGCATCGTGAACGCGGCGATGCAACATTTCGCGGAACACGGATATCACGCAGCTCGCATCGAGGATCTTTCTGCGCAGTTGGACGTGGCCAAAGGTTCTATCTTCCAATATTTCGGCAGTAAAGGCGGCTTGTTTCTGGAAGCTTACAAAAAAGCGGTGCGGTCTTTTCCTACTTATCTGGATTCGCCTTCGCAAATTCGCGAGAGAGGATTTTTTGAAATTTTGCGCTATTGGCTGCTGAGAACGGAGCGGCTCGTTCGCGAAGATTGGATTCCCTATCGCGTGGCGTTGCTCGGAAATTATGGAGTGGATCTTAGTTTGAAACGCGAGATCAACCGGTTTCTGCTGGCGGAAGATCCCTATGGCAGCACGGCATTCGTGCGCCTGGGAATTGCGCGCGGCGAGGTTCGGTCTGACATTGATTCGACGCTGATCGTATCGATTCTGGACTGGACCATGGAACGTTTTCAAGACGCACTGCTCACCGAGGAACTCGATCCAGGACTTTTCCCGCATCCCGCGGACCCGCAGAAAAATCAGATGCGCATCAATCAGTTTTTGATGGTGTTGAAGGGCGCGATAGGCGTGTAAGAGAAGAATCGCGCGGTTGCCGCAGCTTAAAGAAATCGATAGGAGAAATTGCATGGAACAGACGGTAAAAGAAATCCTCGCTTCCTACAATGCGTCGGCGCCACTGGCTGAAGCGCACACGATTCCGGCGCTGTGGTACACCGATACGCGCATCGCCGATCTGGAGTTGCAGAACGTTTTCTCGCGAATGTGGCAGGCAGTTGGGCGCACGGAGCAAGTTGCAAAACCGGGACAGTATGTTACGGCGACGGTGGCTGGCGAGCCGGTGGTGGTGGTACGCGGAAGCGACAATACGTTGCGCGCGTTTTTCAATGTTTGCCGGCACCATGCGATGACGGTGATGAATGAGCCCTGCGGACACACACCGCACCTACGTTGCCCATACCATGGATGGACTTACAATCTGGAAGGCGAACTCCGCGGGATGACGGAATTTGAGGGCGTTCGCGATTTCGAACGTTCGCAAAATGGATTGGCGCCCATACGAGTTGAGACCTGGGAGAAGTTTGTGTTTGTGAATCTGGATCCGCATGCGGGGTCGCTCTTGGATTTTCTTGGCGCGCTGGTGAAGTTGGCGCAGCCGCTCGGGTTTGGCGATTTGAAATTCGTGGAGCGGCGCAGCTATATACTTGATTGCAACTGGAAAGTGTACGTGGACAATTTTCTGGACGGCGGATACCACGTGCCGCACATGCACAAGGGCTTGAACAGCGTTTTGGACTACACGAATTACACGATTGAAAATGTGGATCGCTGCTGTGTGCAATCGAGCCCGGTGACGGTGGACAGTTCATCGGAGGCCAGCGCGGCCAACACGCGCAAAGGCGACCGTGCCTATTATTTCTGGCAATATCCCAACTTCATGCTGAATTGGTACGAGGGATATCTGGACACCAATCTTGTGCTACCAATGGGCGTGGGACGCTGCGAAGTAATTTTTGATTTTTATTTTGGCGATACGAGTGAAGCGAACATGGCCTACGTTCGCGAAAGCATGGGAGTGAGCGAGATTGTGCAACAGGAAGATATTGTGATTTGCGCCGGGGTGCAGCGCGGGCTCAGTTCGCGCGCGTATCAGGCGGGGCGCCTTTCTGTGCGGCGCGAAGCTGGAGAACATTTGTTTCATCGGCTGTTGGCTGCCGATTTAAAAGATACGCGGGCGGCTGTCGCGCGATAATGCGGGACCCTGAACTAGCCAGATTTACAGCCAATTTGGTAGCTCTATCGAGCTTGCTCGTCCTTGCGACCGTTTCCCTGCCCTGGTGACACGACGTTCGGGGCGGGGAGAATTTTCGGCGGCTTTTTTCGCGCGACTTCCTCGACCGCCTTCCTCGCTTGGCATAAGAATAGGAAGGAAACGCGAATGATTTATCATTCCACGCGCAAGAAGAGTTGATCGAACCAGCTAGAGCTAATCGAAGATGACGGTCTTGTTGCCGTATAGCAGGATGCGATTTTCGATGTGCCAGCGGACCGCCCGAGAGAGAACAACCTTTTCGAGGTCGCGGCCTTTCTGAATTAAATCCTCCAAAGTATCGCGGTGAGAAATGCGCACGACGTCTTGTTCGATGATGGGGCCATCGTCGAGAACTTCGGTAACGTAATGGCTGGTAGCGCCGACGAGTTTGACGCCGCGTTCAAAGGCTTGATGATGTGGCTTGCCGCCGACGAACGCAGGCAAAAATGAGTGATGGATGTTGATAATGTGGTGCGGCGGATACTGGCGAATGAAATCCCAGGACAAGACCTGCATGTAACGCGCGAGGACGATTAAATCAATTCCGTGAGGGCGCAGCAGATCGAGTTCTCGGCGTTCGGCCTCCGGCTTATTTTCCTTGGTCACTGGGATCACGTGCAGCGGGATTTTGTAGAAGTCCGTCCAGCGGCGCACGTCTTCGTGATTGCTGATAACCAATGGAATCTCGCAAGCGAGTTCCCCGCTGTGCTGGCGATAGAGCAAGTCGCTGAAGCAGTGATCGTAGCGCGAGACAAAAATGGCAACTTTAGGACGATAGCTGGAAAGTGCGACGCGCCATTTCATGCCGAAACGGTCCGCGACAGGCTGGAATTCCTTGGCGAAGTCCCGCATGTCGATGGAGAAGCCGGCCAGATCCCATTCCACACGCATTAAGAATAGATTTCGTTCGTAGTCCTGATGCTCGTCGGCGTGAAGAGTATTTCCGTTGGCGCGATAAATAAACTCATGGACGGCGGCGTTGAGCCCTTTTTGGTCCGGGCAACTGATGAGCAGGATGGCGCTGTTTTTCAAAACATACTCCGGAATGCGGTTTCGCGCGGCAAGCTATTGATGATCTCTCGGAATCGTGTCATGCCAGCTTTTTTCGCGAATCAGTTTGCCATTCTCGGTGAGGTGGCGCTCGGAATGATAGTAAAAATTGTGCAGGTCGCTGCCCAGGTCGATGACTACGCTCCAGACCAAAGTGCGACCGGGCAATTCGATTGTGGTGGAACCTTCGGCGTGGACCGAGCTTTTTTCCGGATGGTCATCACCGAGAACGTATGTCATCTGCTCGTGATCTTTCATGCGGCCCCAGGGATATTGGCTCGCGTCGTCTCCAATCCAGGAAATGCGCGTGATGCCAGTGAGCAAATCGTGTGTTTCGGTCCAGACCTGAGGCGGCCAAGTGTCACCTTCGGATTTCACACTTTCGAGAGGCGGGGTCTCTTCGGGCGCGGAATAATGCGGGCGCGCCGGCGGCTCCAGCGGGACAAGCGGAAGTTCCAATCGAGAAGCGGGAGCGCCGCCGAGTTGCAAGGACGCCGTCATCGCGGATGGCGTGGGCCAAATCATGGGCCAGATAGCGTTTGATATGGCGAGGCGAATGCGATGTCCGCGCTGAAAGACCCAGCTAGTGAGATGTAATTCGATTGGAAGCGAATACACGTGACCCGGGACGAGATCAGTTGGGTTGGTGCGCGAGTCTCGTTGCGCGCCACTTTGCCCGGCGCCGGTGACCATGGTTACGGTGCCGTCGGGCGCAACGTCTGAAAGACGCGCGAACCAATTTGCGAGCGGGGCACTTGCGGAAACTTGCAGGAGCGCTTTAGGCCATCCGAGAATTGCGGTGTCTTTTTCTAATGGCTCGGAATCGTAAACCAGGCTGAAGGCGTCGATAGGACGTTGATCGGTGGTGAGATCGCCCCACCAAAATCCTGCTTCGGCTCCGATCGTTGGGACATACTTTAATTCTTCTGTTGCCGCGGATGGCACTGAGTCGCGCAGCGAATGATTCGGCGAAAGGAAAAGAGTCTCCGTGCGCGCGTTAGCTGGGGGGAAACTATTTTCAGCGCGCCAGTCGCCTGGAATTTCTGCGATGTTGGGATCGGGCGGGTACCAGTTGCGCATGTAAACCTCGAAACGCGGCTCGTCGAGAATGCCGTTCTGCTTACCTTTTAGCCAATAATCCCACCAGCGCGTGGCTTCCACCCGCCATTCAATACTTGGTCCGGGTTGAGCATCGTGTGGAAAACTGTGGTTCCAGGGGCCGAGCAGGGCTTTTACCGGCGCGTTCTTTGCGCGTTCGAGGAATCGGCCGACGCTGTCGCGATAGCCATCGAGGAAGCCCCCAATCATGTAAGTGGGAACTTTGTATGCCGCGTACTGATCGCCCGAGATCGAAGCGCGTTGCCAAAAGGTTCCGTCGCGCTGATGATGAAGATAGAGAAGGAACCAGGGAGTGGCGTCGAAACGCGGCGCGAGGGATTTTTCATCGGTGGGAAAATCCGGGGCGGGCGTGATGCCGACCTGCATATCCATGCCGAGCTCAAATTCATCGACGTGCATGAGGCCATCAATGTAGTGAATATCGTCGTGGAAAAGATCCTCGGTGGCACACATCGCGATTATCGCCTTCAACGCGGGGGGATGCAGGTTCGCCAACTGAATCGCGTTGAAGCCACCCCAGGAAATTCCCATCATGCCGACGTTGGCGTTGGACCACTGCTGTTTGGAAAGCCAGTCGATCACTTCCAGGCCGTCCTGCTGCTCTTGATCGGAATATTCCCGGTCGGGAGGATTTCCTTTGCTTGCGCCGGTGCCACGAATGTCCACGCGCGCAGTGACGTAGCCGCGCTTTACGAAATAGGAATGGAGTTGCCAGTCGCGCGCTAGAGTCCAATCATCTTTGCGGTAGGGCAAATATTCCAGGATGGCTGGGAATTTTCCGCCGTGCTCTGCGTCGGGCGTGGCGGACTGGACCGGGGCGCTTGGCATGTAGAGATTCACGGCCAAGCGGATGCCGTCTTTCATGGGAATCCAGGCTTGGACAATTTTCACGGCTGCGTAACCAGCAGGCTGTGGAGAAGGACCTTCTGATGGCGTGACTTCCGTCGGTCCACCGGTGGGCTGAAGCATTAATTTAAAATTCAGTTCTAACTGCGCGCTAGGTGTAAGCAACAGCCTTTCTTCACGCGCGATGGAGAATCCAAATTCCCGCACTTGGACGTCGTAAGTTCCGGGTTCTAGCTGGATTGCGTACATTCCATCGGCATTAGTGAGGACAGTGTACTTTTTGTCCCACAGGAATTCTATCGACGCTCCGGAGATTTTCGCGCCGGTTGGATCGGTGACAACTCCATGGACGGTGGCCGTGTCGGCTTGGTCTTGCGCGGTGTTCGATGGCGAACTATGTATTTTCGCGCAAAGCGGAAGACAAATGGCTCCAATCAGAATTGCCGCTACGCTCGCGAGTTTACTTGGATTCACGTCTTCAAGTCCTCTTGGCGTGCAAGGCTACCACACCACGGAGTCCGGTTAGACTCAGGGTGCTATGGAAATACTGGACCGGAATGACTGGCGGTCGGCCTGCGCGGTTCTTACAGGATAGCGCGAATGACTCCGCCATCGACGCGTACAGCGGCGCCATTTGTGGCAGAAGCCAGCGGACTGGAGAGATAGACGATCATATTAGCGACTTCCTCCGTGCTCGCGAATCGCTGGAGGAGGGAGGACGGGCGAATGCTTTTGAAGAATTCTTTTTCGAAGGCCGTAGAGTCAGAACCTTTTTGCGCGCCCATTTGCGAGATGAAAGTTTCGACGCCTTCGGACCTGGTGGGACCAGGTAGTACGCTGTTCACGGTGATGCCAGTGCCGGCGACTGTTTCGGAAATACCGCGAGCGACGGCGACTTGCGCTGTTTTAGTCATGCCGTAATGAATCATTTCTACAGGGATTTGAACGGCTGATTCACTGGAGATAAAAATGATCCGGCCCCAGTTTTTTTCGCGCATGCCGGTGAGATAGTGGCGCGAGAGGCGAATGCCGCTCATCACATTGGCTTCAAAAAAGCGCATCCAATCTTCGTCGGGAATTTTCTCAAAGGGCTTGGGTTCGAAAATGCCCATGTTGTTGATCAGGACGTTCACGGTTCGGACGGCTTGGATCACTTTCTCGCAACCCTCTCGATTCGAAACGTCAGCAGCGACTCCTGTGACCTCTGCCGCTGGGTGAGCTTTGCGAATTTCGGCAATGGCAGAATCGACGCGTTTTTGGGTTCTTCCATTGATCACGACCGACGCGCCTTCCGCCGCCAGAGCTCGCGCGGTGGAGAAACCAATTCCTGCGGTCGAGCCAGTTACCAGCACTTTCTTGGCTTTCAGTTGTAGGTCCACAATTTTCCCTTTGAAATTCCGAGATCGCCGCTATCGGCGAAATTAGCCACTAATGACTCAACCTTTACGTAGTGGATGCTTGAGTCTTGTTACTGGTCGCAAAAAGATTGCAATCTGTGCTGAGTTCAAAGCGTACGACGTCTTTAATTAGAATTCGAGCCCGAACCCGAGCATGGTTTCGAACGACGTGTTTCCGCTGCTGCTCTCCTCGCTATGCGGGTACTGATTGGCGGTCCTTCTCAAGTTTCCCTGCGACGCCACATTCTAAGTAATCACTGATGGTATGACTTATCGCAGAATGTATTGGACTGGTACTAGTGTAAACTCTCACGCGCGGGCGGTGCCACATCTTGAACGAGCCGATCGGAGAAAGAGTTGAGGGAAAACCTTGCACGATTCGACTTTCAAATAGCTTTTTGTATTACGCTCTTAATTAGCGTACTCGCTTGCCTTTACTCTTTCAGTTTTTACCGAGCGAAACCTTCTCGCTGGGTCCGCACCCTTCAAAGTCTGACGACTGTTTTCGATTTTTCACTGGAGGATCTGGGCGGTTTTTCATACGGCGGACTTTTCCTAGCGAGCATCTTAGTATTATTTCTAGAACTTTTGATGATTCGGTGGATTTCTTCAGAGGTGCGCATCTTTGCGTATCTAAAAAATTACATGTTGGTCTCTTGTTTCCTCGGTTTTGGCGTAGGTTGCTTTCTTTGTCGCAAGCGCATGAACCTCATTGCTCTGATTGCGCCGCTGCTTTCTCTTGTCTTCCTGATTGAGTTCCCTTGGCAGCCTCTGCGGGCGTTAATCAGCGCTCTTCCCTCCTACCTAGGTGTGTCATCGGAAGTGAATTCGATGGGCATCCCGGCGGTGCCATTTTCAGGGATAGCTCTTCTGGCTCTCGGAGCGGCCATCGTTATAACCGTTCCACTTTTTATTTTGAATGCAATGATTTTTATCCCACTCGGGCAGATCGTGGGCGGTTATTTGGAAACTGCCCCTCGCGGTATCTTTGCATATTCGGTCAATATTCTGGGAAGTCTGGCGGGCATTCTTCTATTCACTCTGTTGTGCCAATACTGGCAGCCTCCGGTGGTTTGGTTTGCAGTTGCCGGTATCCTTCTAATCTTACTCGTTGGCAAGGTTGTTGCTCTTCGGTGGGCCACGCTCGCAGCGTTCGCAGTCTGTCTGAGCTTTTTCTTGTTGCAACCCCACGGTCTCGTCCAACGATATTGGTCACCTTATCAGTACTTAGAACTCTCCGCTCGTGTCGAGAATGGCGAAGTCATAGCCTATCAACTCGACACTAATCACACCTGGTTTCAACAAGTCGTTAATCTCTCTCCCGCTTTCGTCGCTAGCCACCCTGACTTTTTCTCGACTACTAAGAGCGACTGGGATGCCTACAATCTTCCGTATCACTTCTATCCCGATCCGCCCTCCGTGCTAGTTCTTGGTGCTGGCATGGGAAATGATGTTGCTGCCGCACTTCGCAATGGCGCCGGCCATGTTGTCGCAGTCGAAATTGACCCACTTATTCAACACCTTGGACGGGAGTACCATTTTGAACGTCCCTATTCGTCTCCACGCGTGACACCTGTGGTTAACGATGCTCGCAGCTATATTGAAAACAGCCACGAGAAGTTCGATCTGATTGTCTATTCGTTGCTGGATTCACATACTAACATTTCGAATTATTCTTCCGTTCGCATTGACAATTATGTTTACACGCGGCAGGCGCTGGAAGCTGCGCGCCGTTTACTAACAGATGACGGCTTGCTTGTTCTAAAATTCCAGGCGCATACACCATGGATCGCTGGCCGCCTTTACGGTCTGCTGCAAACGGTCTTTGACCAAACGCCTCTAAATTTCTCCGCGGATGCTTCGAAGTACAGTAGTGGCGGGCAGTTTTTTGTGGTGGGATCCCAGAACCGTCTAAACCAAGCTCTTGCGAATAGCGAAGTCAGCGCCTATCTTAAAACTCACAATGGCGTAGAAATGGAAGCCGCTCATCTCACTACGGACGACTGGCCCTATTTCTATCAACACGAGCCGGGTTTGCCACTCATCATTATTATTATGTCCATTCTACTCGTCCTGTTGACGCGCCTTTTAATCCGACAAACGGGGGCGGCAGGACAGGCAATCAACTGGCACTTCTTTTTTCTCGGCGCAGGGTTTCTGTTGCTCGAAGCACAAATCGTCAGCCGCATGGCTATGCTGTTCGGTACGACCTGGTTGGTGAATTCTGTGGTAATTGCCGGG
The DNA here is from genome assembly GCA_035602755.1 of Binatus sp. (SeqCode). GTDB lineage: Bacteria > Acidobacteriota > Terriglobia > Acidiferrales > UBA7541 > Palsa-295. Next base: position 37,313 of record DATNLR010000098.1, read on the forward strand.
ATACTTGTCCTGATTGTTGCAGCCAATTTTCTTGTGGATTGGTGGCCTGAGGTTCCTGTGCGATTTGCGTACGCCGGGATCCTAGTGTGTATGTTAATCTCTTATTTCTTGCCACTCGAAAGGCTTTTCTTCCAGTCCTTTTGGATTAAAGCTCTGGTCGCCACTCTGGTTTTGTGCTCTCCGGTAGCGTTTGCCTCTATCGTTTTCATCCGCAGCTTCGCGGATTGCCATTTCAGCGGGCAGGCACTCGGATCGAATCTTATGGGCGCGCTGGTAGGCGGGATGCTGGAGTCAGTGTCTTTGTGGACAGGTATTCGAGCCCTATTGATATTCGCCGCGCTGCTCTATTTTTTCTCATTTCTTTTTCTGCGGCGCGGAGGAAAGGAATCTTCGCAACAATCGAATTTAGAAGCAAGCAAGGAGGCAGTGACCTAGTTGAATTGAAACGGTTGTGCCAGGCGATTGGGTGCCAACCGTGATGCAGTAATGATCGCCGTTTTGGACTTAGAGTTGGCACCATACAATTGAAATTTCATTTTTGTAGCTCAAGGATCACAACTTCGACGGTTCGCTTCTGCCTGTAGATTCTCGAATTCCCTGTAAAAGTCTCGAGATCCATTGACGCAATGCGAACTAGTTTGTTCTGTGACTCCAAGCCGCCGAAGGCTTCGGCCAGAGGCGCGGGATAGTCTGGTGATCTGACGACCCATCGCACATTCATATCGTTTAACAACAGCAAGAGCTGGTCGGGTTTATTGTATTTGGAAGGATCGATGGTCCAGGAGGTTGCGGGATCTCCGTAAACATAGGGAACTTTGAGATAGTACAGATGCCTTAAGAAAACGATCACGTTTCCGGCGTTGTGATTAGTCTCAGGGCCGAGCGTATCGTTTATGAAGGTTGCCAACTTGTAATCGGGCCCCATTCTTTCGAGGAACTCCGCTCTATTCTCGGTCCCGATTACGACCGGCAGGAAATCGCGTGCATAGACAATGTCGGATAGGCCCGCGAATGCTAGGAACAGGATGAGCGTAACAGCGCACGCATATGATGCAAGCTTCCACTTGCGCGCGAAGAGATCTGCCACACCCGAGACAACTAGGGCGAGCGCCAGAATGTAAACGGGTAACAGAAACCTTCCCATTTGCGTGGTCAAAGCGTTCGAGGCAAATACAAGGGCACAGACGGTCGCGGTCAACCTAACGGTGTGGGATTTCCATCGAGCGAAAATGAGCAACGGACTGAAGGCGAGCACGAGCGGTCCGAAATATTGGCCTAGGCCATACCGGTTGCCATCTAGCACAACATTAAACGGGAATTTCAACAGATGAAGCCAGTTCGTCGAAAAATTACCGGCACGAGTATCGGTGACCAGAGCCTGCAAAGCGAAGGTGTTTACATTGGCAGGACTAAACCGTGGCATAAGGAACGGAAAGAACGGATCCCCGGTCCACACCAAGTTACGCACTTGCGTTAGTGCTCCAGCAATAAAAGAGGTTATTCCGCAAGCCAACGTTAGTTTCCACGAGCGGGTCGCGAACAAAATATAGACACAGATTGCGAATGGAACAATCCAGCCGGTATATTTGATACCCGCTGCCGCCCCCGCGAAAAATCCCGCCAAAAGGACGAATTTCATGCTGGCGTCTTGGATTGCGCGCCCCGCAGCGACTATTGTTAGGCCGACATAGAATCCCATCCAAACATCTGGTGAGCCGGATGTGGTGATCTGCCAAAAAACCATCGGTGAAATTAAAAAAACCAGTACGGCGAGAAGCGTCCATTGGTAGGTCATAAGCTGACGCGCAATCACGAATAGGGCGGCAGCAGTAAGAAGACCTCCTAGGAAAATCAAAGCCAGTGAAATTCGCTCGCTTCCAAGAGCCATACCGAGAGAGATAAGCAAGTGGGCTTGGCCGGTCAAAAAGCTGTGGGTGAGCCAGAAAATAGGGTGAAGCGGGTGACCGAGTTCGAGCGCTGGCGCTGTGAAATGATAGTGCATGGCGTCAGAACCCGTCAGAGGCGCCACTGAGACGAAAGCTTCGAGGACAATAACAAGAGCGAGCAGAGTCAACGTTACTCTATTTACGAAGCCGCCATTTTCGCGACAGCGGCTGATGCCTTTCAGCATAGATGCGAGCCAATTTCGCAACAAAAACCATCCACGCCACGATGCGATTGCTAGAACAGCCATAAGTCCCCAGGCGGAGCGCATGCCAAGCCATCCTGGGACCGATAGACCAAAAACGAAAAATCCTATGACAGGAAAAGATATCCCGGCCGCAAACAGCCCCCACTCAAATGTCTCTTCGGGCGCAAAGCCGAGGAATTCAAGTATCCGAAATCCAGACGCTAAGGCGACAGCGAGAACAAGTAATACAGGAATGAATACGGAAAGTGAGACTACAAAGGTCATTGATGTTTTATTGCCGCAAGCCGGGACAGAAAGAGGATCTTGAATTGACGATAGTACATGAAATTCATGAAGAATAGCCAAGCGACAAATACGAATTGAAAAAAGCCGCGATAGAAGGTCGAGCTATATCGAGAGAAAGACGACATTTGAAACTGAAGCATAGCATCTTATAAGAGTCGAGCAAACTTGTGGGGCTCATACACTCGCCGATGCATGATGTCTTGACGTTGGCGGCCCGTACGTAGTGGGACGGGATTACATCAAGCTTGGTGTCCGAACTGACGCGACAGGAGTCCGGCCCAATGTGAAAGATGATTGAGCGACGGGGCGTGCGTGTGGTCAAGCTGGAGAGGGGTGATGGAAACGGCGCCGTCGCGGATGGCGGCCATGTCGGTGTCAGGTTCGATGCCCTCGACAAGCTTTTGCTCGTGCAACCAGAAATAGCGGCGGCCGCGAGGGTCGAAGCCTGGCTGAAGGACGTTGCGGGTGATCTTGGAGGATTGTTTGGTGAAACGCACTTCGCCGCTCCACGGATCTGGCACGTTGACGTTCAGCAAAATGCCGGGTGGAAGACCTTCCCTGATGATCAGCGGCACGAGCGTGAGCATAAAATTCGCGGCTGGAGAAAAGTCGATCTCCTTGGTGCGATAGGAAACCGAAACGGCGATGGATGGCACGCGATTGATGGCGCCTTCCATGGCGGCACCGACGGTTCCCGAATAATAAACGTTTTCGCCCATGTTGCCGCCGCGATTAATGCCGGAGATTACGAGATCGGGTTTCTGTTTAAGTAGCGTATGAAACGCGAGTATTACGGCGTCGGCGGGAGTGCCTTCGATCGAGTATTCATTCTCCGCAATCTGATCGCAGTAAATCGGCTGGCGTAGCGTGAGAGATTGCGCAGAGGCGCTGCGTTCGTGCGAGGGCGCGACAACGGTGACTTCACCTATGGGGGTGACGGCTTGGACCAGCGCTCGAAGGCCAGCGGCATGAATGCCGTCGTCGTTGGTAACGAGGATACGTGGTTTCGTTAGATTATCCGGCATGGAAATATAGCGCGGGCGAAGCACCTTTCGAAGTTCTTCAATATTACTGAGAGAGGAAGATGGTCGGGACGACTGGATTCGAACCAGCGACCTCACGCACCCCAAGCGTGCGCGCTACCAGACTGCGCTACGTCCCGACCGCTTTCAACAGCAATCAGCGTATCACCCGCGTTCGAGAAGGGTCAAGACAGCGAGAAGCTCTTCGTGCAAATCCAGGAGGAATTTGCGTTGCGCACGCGAAGGAGGCTCGCGTCGAGCGATTCGTGCCGGCGCCGCGGGTTGGTCCACGCCACTTTCGCCTATTGAGCTGCTTGCTCCGCCGTTTGCAACGGCCTGATCGGCAAGATGTTTGCGGGCGCCGACGATGGTGAAACCTTCGTCATAGAGAAGGCGCTTGATCTCGAAAACGGTTTCGATATCCTCGCGACGATATAGCCGATGACCACTCGGGCTTTTCACGGGCTGAAGTGTCGGAAATTCCGTCTCCCAATAGCGCAGGACAAAGGTTTTTGTCGCGGTTAGGCGACTGACTTCGCCAATGCGGAACAGGCTCTTGTCCGGAATCGATGAATTCGTTGGAGCTTGCGCAGGAGTAGCCATGGATTTCCTTATCGTAGGCCGATTTCGCGCCGTGTCAACCCCTGAGAGAGATCCTCAGCAGCCAGGTTTTCCACGGTGCATCTCCTGTGAGCCAGCCCGGCAGCTTGGGGAGACGATGCCACGTGAATTTTGTTCAATCGAAGTCTTCCACTTGCTGACTATATACATGAATCTCGAACTCATCGGACAAATGCGATGGCCATTCGACGATGATTCGCTCGCTGCCGTGCTTCTTGTCGAGAAACGCAGAAACCACTGTGGCTTCTACTTTTCGTCTCAACCTTTATTTTCAGCTAATCACATTTAGCAGTTACTGGCATCCTTCTCATGGTCTCGCGATGCGACTCGAAAACACGTTGCAAGTTTCCTGACTGCAGGACCAAAAGATCGTTTTTCGTTAGGAACCGTTGTAGAAAATTTACTGTTAGCGACCATTAGCTAGCGGCGGGAGGTTTGACTCCCGCTGCTCAGATTCTTTCGAGCGTAGGATGGAGCATCCTTGGCGATCAGTTTGAGTACTCCGTCCCGGAGCATACTGCGGTATTGTTCTCCCGACTGTAATTTAGCTTGAATCTGTAAGTTCGGAGGTAGTCATGCGAAGGATGATGTTGGGCATGTTAGTCCTGCTTGTTTCGGGGTCGGCACCGGTCATACTTGGCCAAGTTCAGTCAAAGAATATATTTGGCGAATCACGCGTCAAAGATGCAGGTAATTCGAATGCGATTCCCCAGGTCAATGGGGAGTCACGTCCGTATATTTACGTGACCTCCTACGGAGCGAAGGGCGATGGCCACACAGATGATAGAGCGGCAATTCAGTCTGCCATTACTGCGGCCTGCGCTGCTCAAATCGGTGGAGTGAACATATATCCCGAAATTGATTTCCCCGCAGGTTATTACGTGGTGAACCAACCACAGACTCCCTCAACAGCTCCGATTTTCGAAGTGCCGTGCAATCATTTGACGTTCAGGGGCCTCGGTAGCTCTGCTGGCACCCAGCAATTTGCCAGAGCTCCGATGTCCGTTTTAAAATCCATCCCAGGCGCAAGGCCTAACGCTGCCCCGATTTTTGATTGCCGCTATCTAAGGTGCAATGTGGGAATCACCTTCCGCGATTTAGAGATTGATGGGTACAACAAGGCCCTATGGTTTTATGCCAGTTCGGATAATAAGCTCGAGAATGTCAACTTGTCTGTTCAGAATACGGGAATGGTCGACAACTCGGCTCTCGAACTGACCAATTCGTTCTGGTTTGAATGGCATGGCGGCGAGTGCGTTACCGCCGAGGTGCCAGGAATGTATTGTGTCTTGATGACGGGAGACACTCGGCTCTCAAGTGAGGATCCGCTCGTGGGACTGGTGGAATTCGATAATTTGCAAGGAATCGGTGGGACATTCCATTACGACCAGCGTGTGAATACCTCTGGCAGCGGACCTGGAACCTTTGTATTCAGAGACATTCGCGGGTGGGAAGTGAATCACACGCCCTTTCTTTACATCACCAATAGTACGGAAAACCCCGGGTCGGCCGCTCTGCCAATCTTATCCAGCGTTACTTTTGATAACGTATCATCGTCGGATTCACCTGGTAAGCCTGCCCTCATCGAATTGAATTCGTCTGGCACTGTCCTGCAAGGCGTCATAATCGATATGTCCATTGGCGGCAATGGCGGATCGCCTGCAATTCAGTTAGACAATCCAAGCGCGTCTCGCGTTACCAGTTGTAATATCCGAGCGGGTGGGAGCAGCTTCACATCCTGGTGGGTCGTGGATTCGGCTGGCAACCCTCAGCCTGGCTGTTCTATCACGAGTGGAGGCGGGTGGGATTTCGTTTTAGGAATGCAGGGTGTCGGAAATGGCGATACACGGCTACGTTCCGACATATTCACTGCTTCCGATTCAAGTGGACCGGCTGTACGTGCTACATTCGCTGGTAAGAGATTCGCTGGCGTCGCTTTAGACCCCGTCCTAGGTTTACTGCTAAATACGGGAACCGACTTCGGATACGGGGCTAGCGTCACGGAAAATGCGCGCGGTAGCATTGACATCCAGTTCCCAGGAACATATCCACCAACTAACGTAGCTCTTTCTTCTATGGAAGGAGGCTCAATCCGGGCGGGAACTTATTACGCGACGATGTACTCAACTACCACAAATTGCAATTCAACAGAGTCGGCGCCCTCTATTCAAAGCGACGGTGTTGTCCTTTCCGGTGCGAAAGACGCGATAAGCCTCACTTGGACCCTGCCGATCGACGGTCTCAGTAATATTTCTGGTTATTGCATCGCCATTTCCACTGTTCCAGATCTGAATAAAGGCATCTGGCAGCCTGATCAATTCAATTACATATTTGTCCCTGGCGCGAAAACCGTCCGCTATTCTATGGTGGCATTACCGACGGCTGGTGGTCCGGATTCGGTGGTTAGTACGATGGTTGCCGCGCACCGGTTTACTCCTACATCACTTGGGGTGAACACTCTTAATCCAAAGTATAATCTCGATGTAGCGGGAACCGGAGAATTCACCGGTGCGCTAATAATAGGAGGGGGTAGTCCAACAAACAAGATTCTTATGGAACAGCATGTTATCTCATACACGGCAATTGCCCCACAGAGTTGCCAGGAGCAAAGCTTTAGCTTAATAGGATCAGACTCGAAGGGCGTCGCAATGGCGTCACCGTCGGCTTCTCTGGGTAGTATCGACCTACTGTGGTCAGCATGGATAAGCGCCCCCGGGATTGCTAAGATACGAGTGTGCAATGTTTCTGAAAATAGTATTACGCCATCGGCGGTATCTTGGAACGTGAGGGTAGCTCAGTGATCTACAATGATCTTTTGTAGTTCTGCACTTGAGCTGGATGACTTCAAAATTGGAATCCGCCTCGCGTGCGTTTTTTCGGTGAAGGTAGTTGAAGAAGACTCGGCGCACTCGCCTGGATTTCCGGCAAACGAAAAAGTATTCCAACTAAAAGCCAGAGGTAGATATTGTTAATATAGTTCTGATAGGCTGATAACCCACCGAAGGTCATCGGATAGAGCAACAAGAAGATGTACCAGAAAATGGCGAAAGAGATGGGGAAAAAACGCGTCTGTCGAAGACGGCTTACCATGCCCCAGCCGTGGTAAAGGAGTGCGCCCGTCCAAAGAATCCATAGAAAAGGAGCGATAATTCCCATTTCCACTATCAATACACCGAATCCTTCTTCTACCCAGAGTTCCGGAATTGGCCGTCCAGTTATCTTGGCTACATATTGCATGCCAATAGAGGCAGTGCCAATGCCGTTTCCCAACACCCAATTCGGTCGGCTGAATGAGTCAGTGAGGTTCCGGAAAGGGTAATCCCACGACCGGTTGCCTAACTCGTAAGCAAAGCTGCTAGGCAAGAGGGTCTCGGTATAATACGCAATTCTCGAACCTGCCTCCTGCGGAAACACTAATAGAATCAATGCGAGGCCCGTTGCACTGACAATCACTGAGCGGCGAATGGCTTTAAGCATTCGGTGGGCTTGACGATGACGCCACGGCGCACCCCACAGAAGAACCGCCGTCAGCGACACCGCGCTGATTAGAACAAATATGACCGCACCTCGATTGCCGGAGAGCAAAGTCGCGACTCCGATGACGGCGATCGCGGAAAAAACGATCTTACGTCCACGAAGCTGGGTTAATAGCAAGTATCCGCTGGCTCCCAAAGCGAGAATGAAGGCAAGGATAAGGAACAAGGCGAATCGGCCCGAACTTACAAAGACGGAATCAGGCAGCGAGAAAAGCTGATTGGTAAGTGGTGTGAACTTTTCAAGATTCCCGAGGTCCTTGAGTTCTGGCGCGAGATTCGCGGGATTTAGAAAGGAATTTCCAAGAATGGCCTGAGCGATACCCAACGCAGCAATCAACCCGCTGAGTGCCGCGTTAAAGACAAGAAATTTTCTAAGATCCTCATCATTTCGGATTAGAGCGTAACCCACATACATAAGCGGTATATAGTAGAAATAGGTCTTAAAGCCAAGCAGACCGTACAGGATATGCGGTGAATTGGGATTAAAGACTTGCAGAACACCAAGCAGAAAGAAAAAACCAAGGCAAAGCAAAAAGCGCGGCCGAAAACGTTTTTCCCGGCCCCGCCGAATCGCCACAAACAGAGAAATATATACCAGTGCTATCAGGATATCCTTCCCAAAGAAAAGCGCCAAGCCATTGCCCATATATTTACGAAATAGGTCTTCAAAAAGCATCCACACGAAGAAAAGGTAAAATCCAGAACGCCAATTTCTTAAAATTGTTATGGCTACACTGACGCCCACAAATCCGGCGGCGGCAAACGTCAGGGTGCGTATATTATTAAGTGTGATTTGTTGTGCTAGTTGCCACGCGAGGCAGATCGCGAAAACAAAAACGCTCAGCGTAATCAGCGTCTGATTTCTCATTGCGGGAATGCGCGAACTCATCATTTATGTCTTAATGAACTGGGTGCACCTGCTCCTCCAGCCTTCACGAGACGACCGGTTGCCCGTCATTCCGACCTACGTTTGGCGACGATTCGAATGATTGGCCTCGCGAGGATAGCATCGGCGTCGATGGCCTCTCCACTCAGGGCAAATGTGTCGTACCCAAGCTGCGTGAGTTCATTAAGTGTGACATATGGATTTTCCCCTGCGGAAACAACCATTTCGTTGTGCAGTTCAAGGAATAGAAGCGGCGAAAACCGTTGGAGTGTGGACCTGCCTCCGCGCAGAACCGCCGCTTCGTGTCCTTCAACATCAATCTTAAGGTGAGTTGGGGTTCCGAACTCAAGAGCCATCTGGTCTATCGTGACCGCTTGGACCTGCGTCAATTCCCTTTTCGATCTATGTTTAGTGACTTTGAAATACCCGTCGGAAAACACTCCCGAGCTGAGCATTTCGACGATGCCGTTTTTATCGCTGACGGCTGCATGAAAAACTTTAACCCTGTCAACGCAATTGTTTAAGATCGCCTGAATTCCGATCATCTGCACTGCCACTGGAGATGGATCTACCGCAACAGCTCTACCTCCGAACTGCGCAGCCGATATACTGAACACCCCGAAATGCGCCCCTATGTCAAAAAGCAACATAGCATCGCTACAGTAAGTGATAAAACTTCGAAATTCCATGCTTTGCTCGGGATCGTCTATTTGGTCGCGGCGATATATCTTGTAGGCACACGGGTGGCACACAACGGACGAGTTCGGTGATATCTCAAGGGACTCCGTATTCCCAAAAAAGAACTGTGCCGAATCCCACAGCCACTGCGTTGATTTCGAGGGCGAACGCAGCCAGTTCCTTGTCGCCCTAGGTATCACCTTTCGCACGGCATCCTTGAGACAGTCTAGTCCCCATTTGCGGTGACGATCATGATTCCGAGTTGCCCTGAGATCATTCAATAGCATCCTCTCTTGGTAAAGTCGTATGCGATCAGTTGTGCGGTCCGAAGCCGCAGCCAACAAAGGCATGCAAATCATGACCGTCAACTATGCCTTCGACGGTGCCGTAATTCCCGGTACAGCGCGGCATGCTGCATGATATAACGTCCCGCGGAGAATTCTTTCAGCGCGCGTGCACGACCTAAGGATCCCAGCTGTCTAATTTTCCTTCGGTCTTCAGCAATGATCTTAAGGCAGGAATACAGTTCTTCGGAACTCCCAGGCGCGAATTTTAGACCTGCATCTCCAACTACTTCCGCGAGCCCACCGATATCAGAGACAACCACAGCGCCACCCGACATCATTTGCTCTATCGCCGCCAAGCCAGCGGTTTCTTCCCAAAGCGACGGCATCACAACTACATCCGTCATGCGCAACGCCTCGTCAACTTGCTGACGCTGCATAACGCCAGCCAACGTCACGCGATGATCGATTCCTATTTCATTTGCGAGCGCCTCGAGATTATTACGTTGCGGGCCGTCGCCGATTACGGTTAGCCGAAATGGCAAGCCATCCTTTTCAAGAAGTTGAACAGCCCGAAACAAAACGGGCAAGCCTTTTTCTGAAACCAAGCGGCCTAAGTAGGCGAGCCGTAAGGGCCTTTCAACCCCTTCTTCGCTTTCTATCGGACGTGGGTTCACATTTTCCACACCATAATAAACGGTCCGGCTCCGGGGGAGACCGAGGCGAAACAATACGTGTTCAGTAATGGTCACGTTAACCTCAATCTTCTGACACAGCCATCTTCGTGGAAACATTAGGAGAAGCCCCTTTAAACTCTTCCACAGCCCCATCGCGTAGGAATTGCACTTCAGACATTTTCGATATCGCTTGGCCATAAAGTGGCCGGGGCAACAAGTTTTCTGCGGCTCGAGCAAAAGCAGGCCATTAGGGCATGAGACCTGATAACCGTGATGCTCCACGACGGTCGGCTTTCCGAGAACTCGTGTGAGTGCCAAAGGCACCAAACAGGGGCCCGCCAGATGCACTACGTCTGACTGAAGCATAATACGAACTAGTTCGATGAATCGCGGACGTCTTACGACGCGATAAGGGAAAATGGAATCGTCCATGCCATTAGAAGCCGTCTGCGTGACGAGTGTAATTTCGATACGATCTGCGCTAGACGGATCGCCATCGGGAAACCGGTTGGTCAGACCTCGTGCGAGGAGTTCGACTGACGTTTCTACACCACCGACGCTGGGCAAAAAGTAATCGGAATATATTAGAAGTTTTATGGAGCCCGAAACTTGTTTCATATGTGAAGGTCCCCTACCGACCGAGAGGGCGATTCGGGAGCGACTTCAGTCTTCAGCGCGCTCACGTATCTGCTTGCAATCGAAATCCATGAAAAATGATTTGACTGCGCTTTGCGGCTCCTGCTTCGAAGATGAACCGCCAGTTCCTCAGTCCTTAACACTTTGACAAGGCCGGTTCCTAGTGCCTTAGAATCACGAAACGGAACCAAGAAAAGCCCTGCTTCCTCAATTTGTGTCCCCTCGGCGCCGCCTGCATAACCAATGATAGGAAGCCCGCATGCAATTCCAGCCATAACGGAACCACGGCGCTGTGAGACATATCCGGACACGAAGAGCTGGGCGTCGGCGGCGCTCAAAATGTTAGTTACCTCATCGGCCGGAACCAAACCGAGCACTGAAACTTCAACTCCGGTGCCTGCCAAGCCGCATTCGATTTCATCGCGCACCTCGGCGCTTCCCGCTCCAAGTGCAATTAGTTGAACTTGTATTCCTTCCTCGCATACGATGCGAATTGTTGTAACAACTTCGGCGGCCTCCAGAGAGCGATTAGGTCCTCGCGTGAAGCAAAAGACCACTACCGTCCTGAGTTGAGTGCTAGACCGGCGAGCTTCGGACCCTGAAACCGGTTCGGGGATATTAGCACCAATGGGAATGAACACCGCGTTGTCGCGTCGCTTCGGTACCCACGCAAGCCAAGCAACTCGTTCAAGTGGAATGGTAAAAATAGCTTTCATGGCTTGGGCATAAAGTGTCCGTATGACCCAGTCCTGGCAAGCTCCGCGAATCCGATCAATCCATCGAGTCGAAACTTCTCTCTGGCGGGAGGGCTCGTGAAACATAACGGCGAAGCGGACTTGACGACGGCGAAGAATCGCGAGTGTTGCAATCGCGCCAAAAGGGAATCCGTGCCGAGACCACGCGAGCGCAGTATATTGCAAGATGACCCACCGCCCTTGCCATCTCGCGCTCTGACGCCAGAGCTGTCGAAGACAACGGAGCCAACCCTTTTCCGCCCATTGCACGCGTGTTTGCTGGAGATCGATGCCCAGCTCCGCGAGAGCACGCGCTAGAAAGTTACAATAGTCTTCGACGCCGTCAGTGGGCGTGTCGCGCTGGCCGAGCAAAGCGACCCATTTCACTGGATTGTCTCTTTCAAAGACTGACGAAATTTGGTCTGGATCAAGTTTCGCCACAGTGTTCATAACCCGGTTACCGATAGAAATCTGCGCCACCAGTTTTCGGGAGACATGACCTCTTCAATCATCGGTCGAACTTTTGTTAGCACTTCTCTTCGATAAAAGCCCGGATCGCGCAGAAGTTCACGCACCGCGTTCATAAATTCAGGCATCGCGTCGACGTGTGTAGCCAAGAAACGATTCAGCGGCGGGTCCTTCAGGAAAAGGCAGCTCGCTCCGCTGGGCGAGGCGATTACCGGTGAGCCACAGGCGAGGGCTTCGCAGACAGCATATGGAAAGGCATCATAGCGAGATGGAGAAAGGGCAAAATCGGCTGCGCTGTAAAGCAGCGGAATCTTTTCGTTCGGCATGTTCTGGAATATTCGCACATGAGGATTTATTCGAAGGTCCTCGGGCACGGATCCGCGCAAGGCAAGGGCCCAGCAGACCTCAGGGAAAGCCTCGATCAATCTACGAACGACAGCGAAGCCCTTCGTCGCATGCGCGCTGCCCACAAAGACACCGAGCGGTCCGATCGGCGGCAGGCCCAATTCACGACGGCTCGTTTGCGGATCGCGCGGCGAAAATCGAGACAAGTCCAGCGGGTACCACACGGTCGTACTCGGGTGGCCAAAGAATCGACGAACTTCTTGGCCAACCTGATCCGAACAAACAAGTACTTGTTTGTCGCGACCACTTAGCCGCTCCAGAACCATCGCATTCCACCATTTCAAATAAAGGTATCCGAGATATCGGATGAATGGCCGTATGGCTTCGGCCTGTCCCCTGTAGGTCCCGTGATAGAACTGAATCAAGCGAGTTTGCTTCGATGTCGGACGAAGCGGGTAATAGCCCACATCACTATTCGAAATTACTGCTACGACGTCGTCATCCAACTTTGTCTGAGCTATTCGGCCTATAAAGTAGCCCAAAGTACTGGCGACGATTTTTCGTGCAGTGGGACCAAATTGCCTGTTGGTCCATGGTGGTGCGGCGTTACTGCGATGAAGGATTTCCACGCCATATCCACGCCTTTCCAGCCCGCGCGAAAGTTCCCGAACAAAATGCTCCATGCCGCCTAGCGTATCCGGAGAGTTCGGTGCTAGTAAAAGCACCTTGCCTGTTCTTTGGTTCTCCCATGTCATTTTGCAGGCTGGCGTGTTTGCTTGATCTACGCGAGACAATCTATGCTCCTCATTATTGCTTCGCGCTGACGCCATAATTTTCAGAGAGCGGTGGCCAGAAGGCGGCTAGGCAGGCGATTCGGATCTTCGAGCCATTCCCGGCGATACTTATAATGTCGCAGCCAATCCTGTACCTGGGAGGAGTTTACAGGATCGTGTACTTCAATTAACAGAGGAGGACGAACATTGCGGCAGAGCTCAACCGCTCCACTTAGGACTTCGCTCTCTGCTCCTTCGACGTCAATTTTAACTAGATCTGGAACTGCATGGGCGCGGGCAAAATCGTCAAGCGTGATGCAGGGCACCTCAATACCTCGGCTAATCGTAGTCCCGCCGGGAAGGACTTTGGCGCACCCCTGTCCCGTCCCATTTCTTTCTGACGGTGACATCACGATCATGCCGGTATGAGAGTAGATCGCAAGCGAGAACACTTCGATCATGCTCTCGAAGTAGTTCACGCGAATATGACGCTGAAGCCATTCCAGATTGAAGGGATCGGGTTCGAAAACGAAAGAGCGCGCCCCTTGACTGGCAGCGAGAAGGCTGTAGAACCCACGACCCCCACCTACATCGTACAGAATCTTGCCTGGCGCCAAATAATTCTGCGCGACCCGCTGCATAGAATCTTCGAACGTTCCTTCCCAGATCCCGAACTCCCAACGAGGATTCAGTTCCAAGCGAAGCCCTTTGCCGGGACCACTCCGAATCTCCAGGTATTTTTCAGTGTTGGACGGAAGTATGAACAAACTCGCCGACTTCATTATGGGGGCCAGCGCGGGTATCTTGTAGAGCTTTCGCAAAACGGCCGAATTGCGCAGCCGCAGCCAAACTCGTTCTCTCATGACCCTATCCCTCTGTGCGCCAGTGCAGCCCAAGCATATTCGATATCATCGCGCCCAAAAAGCTGAGTGACCGCGAGGCCCGCCAGATAGAGACCCATTCCTACACAAGGTTTCAGGATAGGCGGTCCCGGCACAAACGTTGTTATAAATATCGCCGTAAATGCCAGAGCGAATGCAGGTATAGCCCAACGCAGCCCCTGCACAATCAATGGACGGGTTTGGCGAAACGCCAGCAACACAATGAACCATGCCAGACTATAACTTATTAAAGTGGCCCAGGCCGCGCCCAGAGCTGCATAGCGCGGGATCAGGTAAAAATTCAGCGCTACGTTGCTCAACGCACCCGCCGCCGTTGGTACCAGAAGATACCGTTGCAGATTCCTGGCTACCATTGCGTTTATTACGACCGCACCGAAAAACATGCTCGCCTCTGACCAAATTAACACCGCGAGCAACGGCGTCGCTGCGGCGAACTGCGCACCATAGAGAAGATTCACGATAAAGGCGGCTCCCGTCGTAATCGCCACGCAAATGCCGCAAGCTAGAACTAGAAAGTAACGAAACGTTCGGTCAAGATAGGCGTGGAAAACCTGGGGCTGCTCCGCAGAAATGGAAAGAATTGGGACCAGCGAAGCGATCAGCGCTGCGGGGAGCAATTCAAACATCTCGCTCACGCGAACTGCGACGACATATTGGCCTAAGATCGAGTCATTCACCATACTATGCAACATCACCTGGTCCACGCGCATGTATATAGAAGCAAGAAGCGCGCTAATCGCCATCGGCGCGGCACTGGCTAGATAAAATCGCGCTCGATCTGCCCCGACTTCCGACAGACGGGATAGAAACCGGCGACTAATAGCCCAGATTGAAATCGCTTCTAAGGCTGCTACGACCAAGCGCCAGACAACCACAGTTACGAGCGCGGCCTGAAACCAGGCCAGCACCACAACCAAAAGGAGCCATAAAAACTGTCGAAAAAGGTTGATTCCTGCCGAATACCATTGCTTCAGATCCACCTGAAATACCACTCCAGGAAGGCGAAGCGGAGAAAGCAAGAGCATTTCGATTACAGCGAAGATAAGCAGGGAATATAAATGGCCTTTGTAGCCTACGAAGGGAGCAACTACCAATGACAAAACTGTGGCGCCGACGGCGAACATCAAGCACAATTTCGTTCCAGTTCGTAGAATATTTGTGGCCTGATCGCGATCGATCGATGCTTCCCTAGCCATGATCGAATCGATCCCGAAAGTTGCCAGCCAGCCGAAGAGCGACGCGTAAGCATAGATGGCGCCGAATTCGCCAAGTTTCTCACTGCCCAAATATCGCGCCAGAATGACTGACGCGCCGCCCGACAGAACAATTGAAATTCCACGGCCGCCGAGGAGGGCCGCAGTATTTTGGAGTACGCGCGTACTCGTACGAGGAGTACTTTTTGTCGGCATATTCAGCATAGGTTCGTTATTCTGCAGGCCGACCAGAACCGGCAAAATCCCTCGCGTCGCAGACCCTTAGTCGTCTCTGGCCCCACCGTCCGGAGATTTTTCTTTTCGTTCTTTGAGCTGCTGCATATCTTGTCGCTCAATGTAATTCATCAGACGCCCGCGCCCGGTGAAGTATGCTCTCAAGGTTCGAGCGGTTTGTCCCGGCACGACTGCGACTTGATTGTACGCAGCGTCACGCCAGGAGATGGGGCCGCGCGCCGGGATCAAATGCGTGCCCCATTGAAAGATCAGACCCAAATTCCATACAATAAATAGCGCATTAACACCGTAGGAGAACGCGACGGCTGCGCGCTCGTTCCGTTGGTTCGCAACCCAGTCAAAGAAGGAAGCAACGCCGAGGACAAACACCGGCGTGAGCGAGACAAAGAACCGGTTTCCAAACGATGATAGCCCGTCCCAATCGGGGTAGAAAGATATCACGAGATAATAGGTTGCAGTGGCGACGATTAGGTAGTTGGCAAACGGCTTGTCAACACGTCGGAAGAGCGCAAGACCAACGAGGGCCAATGCCAGTATCGGAGTCCAACTGAGCATTCCATGGTCGGAGGAGAACAGCACGTTCAACAGCGCCGGCGAATGCCAGTGCCAACCTTCAGCCGACGGATAACCGGTGCGGAACGGCCCCCCAAAGATAATTTGGCGTGATATCAAGGTGGGTAGCAGCCCCACTATGAAAACGGCGACATATAGCAGGTGCCTTACGAATAACCGCGGGATGTTTGCTCTACCGTTGTCTGAGGATTCCCAGTAATGCCAATAACGCCCAGTTCCTTCCAACAGTGGGACCAGCAGCAAAACGCCGTTGGGATAGTAAACATCCACAATTAATCCGGACAGAAGGCCAAGAACGATCCATTGAGCAATCGTCCTTTCACCGCGAGTCCTATTCCAATACCACAGAAAAAGAGCGACGACGAAGCATGAGTGCGCATGGGACCACGAGGGATTGAAGTACATATACACGGGTAGCGAACTCGCCCACCAAATGCCGAGCGTCGCGAGAAACGCCGAACGCTCTCGAAAATATTTTCGGGCTAGAGAAAACGAAATCCATAGTCCGAGGAAGCCGTATACCGTGGTGGCGCAAGCCATGGTGATCAAATAAGGAGCTGAGAAGCCGTCCGCGGAGACGTGCGCTCCGAGGCGATCACACAGCAATACTCCTAGATGGGTTAGAACCAGGAAAGGTGCCCAGAGGATCGATGGGCCTATCGTCCAGATATTAGCGATGTGGCCGGTGGATGTGTACTGACCTTGGTTAACCTGGCCTTCGGCATCCAAGCGTCCCATTGAGAAGGAATCGTTCCCGTGCTGCCAGTCCTTTCGGAAATCGAGATGCCTTTCAATTATCAAGGAGCGCACGTAGGCGTAGTACCCCACCCCATCCCCACGCACCCAGGGATTGCTGAGAGGTAAAGTGATAAAGAACAAGACGATGAGAATGCGCTCGTATTTCGTGAACCTGAACAAGTGCTTTTTGTCTTCCCCTTCAGACGTCTGTTCCGCCTATTATCCCTTTAGCAAAGTGTTTTCGCCAGACTCGAAGACTGAAGTTCGAATCGCAGCGGTGTGTCGGAGAAGATCCGCCTCAGCCCTGGGAATGTTCATCTTTCCGTAATATGGCGATAATGGAAAGCGGAGGGAGCGGAAGCCAGTTATCGAGGAGGCGAAAGACCGGAGTCATTAAATTTAACAAACGGATTTGGGCGAGGCCGAATTTTTTCCGACGCAAAATGCGTCCGTTTAACCACCATGCCAGCACTCCTGGCCGGTTAAACTGCAAAACCTTCTCGACCCGGAATCCGCTTCGCTCGGCCACTTCGACTAGCTGTTGGCGGGTGTACCGGCGGAAGTGCCCGAGAACTTCATCTAAACTCCCATAGAGCTTGGGCCCGCTGGGAACCAGGATGATCGCACGACCGCCTGGCTCCAGCACATTCCAGACATTCCGCAAGGCGGCCGCGTCGTCCTGAATGTGCTCGACTACGTTCAGGCAGACGACAGTGTCGAACGATTGTGCAACCGGAAATGTCTCCGGATTTTTCGCGTCGGTGTAGGCCACCCGCATGTACGGACGCGTGGGACAAAGTCTCCACAGGTGATCCAAATACTGCGCATTAACATCGGTAGCCCAATAGATCCTGCGCGGCATCAAATGCACCGACATATTCCCAATTCCTGCTCCGATTTCCAAAACACGGTCTCCCACGTAGGGCCGGATTACGTCCGCCATCCAACGGGTGAAACGAGGTGCACGGTTCAGGCGTTCAAGAATCGCCGCGCCATGTTCATCTTCCACATAAATCCGAGAGGATATGGCGTAGTGAACGATGGCCCAGAGCGCACGCACGCCATCCTTCCAATTAATCTTCTTGCCCTCGCGATAGGTGCGGCCGGAATAGCTGATGGGCACTTCAAAGATTCGACTGGCGCGTTTAGCGAGTTTAATGGCCAGTTCGGGTTCGACGTCGAATGTGGAACTCTCGAGCGGAATGCTCTTGAGCAAGTTGGCGCGCACCATTTTGTAGCAGGTTTCCATGTCGGTGAGATTGACGTCAGAAACGATGTCACATAAAAAGGTGAGGAACTTGTTTCCGAGCTCATGCCGGAAGAACAACGCACGCTTGTACCCGCCGGGCATAAAGCGGGAGCCGAAGACAGCGTCAGCGTCTTCCATCAGGAACAGTTCCACCATCTTCAACAGATCGACGGGGTGATATTCGAGGTCCGCATCGTGCATCACCACGAGCTCGGTGTCCACTTGGGCTAGGCCAGTGCGAATGGCGGCGCCTTTGCCGCGGTTTGTTTCATGCTGCAGCCAGACCCATGAATACTTGGACTCCCCTTTTTCCGCTTCCACCGAGGCGCGGAACTGCTCGATGGCTTGAGCGGTGCCATCCGTGGAGCCATCGTTCACCACGATGATTTTGATTTGATGCAGCAGCGGCGATTCACCGAGAACGGCGAGCCGCGAAAGGCTTGTGGCGATCAGGTATTGCTCGTTGTAGGCCGGGACAATGACGGAAAGTGTAGTGCTCGTGCGCTTTTTTTCTATCCCGTCTCGCACGGAAAGGGAGCCGTCGGTTTCAGGCCCTGTTGTTCCCCTTGCTTCCACGCGATTTGTGGCCGAGGTTGCGCTCATGGCTTTTTCAGCAGGAAATTTTGAACGGGTTGCCGAGCATGAAGATTCACAACGATCTTACGTCGCAACCCGCTTGATAGCGACATTTTCCAAGTTCAGATACGCGCTGCCATCGGCGCTTTTCGACACAACGGGCTCTTCCTTTTCCTGAAAGTGAGCGATTACTCGGTCAATAATTTCTACCAGCGGCGTGGTGGGACGGAAACCGGTAAGCCGCTCGAGCTTGCCTAACGCGGGTACACGCCGCGGCATATCTTCAAATCCCGGCTCATACGCTTGGTCGTATGGGACAAAAGTAATCGGCGAATGGCTGTTTGTGCGCTGCTTGACGAGTGCGGCGAGTTTTTCGATGGTAATCTCGCCGGTATTGCCTATATTCACTACTTCACCGATGGCAGCTTCCGTAGCCACGAGCCGCAGGATGGCCTCAACGCAGTCTCGAACGTCACAGAAGCAGCGCGATTGCTGGCCGGTGCCATAAACCGTTATTGGTTCGTTATTCAGCGCCTGGCGCACAAAGTTCGGCAGCACCATGCCATAACGGCCAGTCTGCCGCGGGCCTACAGTGTTGAACAGCCGTGCAAGGACAACGGGCTGCTTTTTTTCTTTCCAGTACGATAGCGCAAGAAATTCATCGAGTGCTTTTGAAGCTGCATAGCTCCAGCGTCCTTTGCTAGTCGGACCCAATACAAGGTCCGCATCTTCGTGGAAAGGCACCTTGTCGCTCTTCCCGTAAACTTCCGAGGTGGAGGCGGCAAAAACCAGTTTCTTCTTTTTGGATGCTGCGTCCAAGACGAATTGCGTACCGTGCACGTTCGTTTCAATCGTGCGTACCGGACTTTCAACGATTAGCCGCACGCCCACGGCAGCGGCCAGATGAAACACAACATCGCACTCATCCACCATCTCCGCCAGGAGATGCTTATTCATAATCGAATCGAAAACGTAATGAAAGCGATCGTGTTTTTTCAGATGGCGGATATTTTCCACACTGCCGGTGGAGAGATCATCGAGAATGAAAACGGAATCGCCGCGCGCGAGCAAAGCTTCGGCAAGATGAGAACCAATGAATCCAGCGCCGCCAGTTATCAGGTATCTCAAGAATGCACCTCTTTATGTTGCAGGTCCGGTTGGTTCATCGGAACCCGACGGGAATTTAGAAGCCTTGGCGGTGTCTTCCCCATATCCATAGCCATATGCGTAGGGATAATACCGGTAAGAGTAATAGTAATCCGGAGCATTTGAATCAACGGCGTTCAGTACCACTCCCAGCAAACGGCACTTCACCGCGGCGAGCAAATCTCGTGTGCGCGTGAACGCCTCTTTTGGAGTTTCGCCGCTACGCACCACGAGCAAGACTCCATCCGTAAGCGCTGAAAGAATCACAGCGTCCGTGGCGGCCATGACCGGAGGCGAGTCAATCACGATGAATTTGAAACGCCGGCGCAATTCTGCGATGGCTTCGCGCATACGGTGGGAAGAAAGAAGGTCCGCCGGACTGGGCGGCACAGGTCCCGTAGTTAGCGCTGAAAGATTGGTGATAGTGGGATGCTGAATCGTAGCTTCTTCAAGGCTTGTGACGCCCGCGAGATAAGAACTTAATCCCACATCTTTTCCGATTGTCAGATTCAAAGCGCGGCGGATTCCGGGTTTGCGCAGGTCGGAATCCACTAGCAGAGTGCGGTCTCCGAGCTGTGCCAAAGTGACGGCGAGATTCACGGCGGCGGTCGTTTTCCCTTCGCGAGGCAAGGCGCTGGTCACCAAGATCACCTGCGGAGGATGATCAGCCTGGGAGAGCAAAAGAGAAGTGCGCAAAGCGCGGAAGGCTTCCGAGATTTGGGACTTGGGTTGTACGTAAGAAAGCAATTCGACGCGCGAGCCCAAACCCGTCGCAGCACTGGCTTCTCGAGCAAGGCGTGAAAGCCGTCCGGAGGGAGCATTCATTCCCGGCAAGGAAGGTACCACGGCGAGAGAGGGCAGGCCGGTGAGCGCTTCGATGTCGTCAGGCGACTTCACTGTGTTGTCGAGATATTCGCGGAAGAGAGCCAGCCCCACTCCGCCGACTAGACCCATTAGAACTGCCAGCAGAACGTTGCGCGCCTTTTGCGGGCGCGCCGGGCTTGCGGGTGCCAGTGCGGGATCTACGACACGAATATTGCTCGATCGAAGTCCTGCCGTGATGCTGGCCTCTTTCAATTTCTGCAACAATCCATCGTAAAGCTGTTTATTCGATTCCGCGTCGTGCTGAAGGATATGATACTGGACCAATTTCTCTGCCTGATCGTTGGCTTCGGATTTTTGTCTGTCGAGCGCTTCCTGCAGGAGTTGCACGCGGTTGCGCGCGGTGGTGAAATCCTGTTGCACGCTTTCCAATAAAGTTTTTCGAGCGCGATCGAGGTCGTCGTCTACTTCCTTTTGCTGCGCAGCGATTCGCAAAACCTTGGGGAAATTCGGGCCATATTGATTGACGGCTTCGGCATATTGTTCGTCTATATCAGATTTGCGTTTTCTTAGTTCCGTGATGACTTCATTGCCGTGCGCCACCGGTAACGCGTCGATATTTCCGGACGCGGCCATGCGGTAAAAAGCTTCCTTTTCGGCTTCGTCGGTTTGCGCTTCGGTGACGGCCTTGCTCAAGTCTGAAAGCTTCGAAGTAGCGATGTCCTGTTTTTCGTCAATTTGCCATATTTGATTGGCTCTTTCGTATGCGATGCGGGCGTTTTCAGACTTCTCGACTTTAATCCGAAGCTCTTCAAGTTCGGAAGAGAGCCAGTTGGACGCTTGAATTGTCGCATCGTATTTGCTGCGAAAATTCTGTTCCACATAATTCTGCAAGTGGGTGTTGACAATCTGCGCAGCGAGTTGCGGATCTTCGGCTTCGAAGGTGACTTCAATCAGGCGGCTGTTCGGCACGCGTTTTACGCTGAGGCGTCCTAAAAACGCCCCGAGGATTGCGGGGCGCCTCGCCGCTACTCCACTGTGCGCAAAGGCTGGAGCGTTTGGATTGCCGCCGAACTCGGGATAGCGTTCCAGATTAAGGGACTTGATCGTTTGTAGCGCTAAGGTTTCGCTCTGAAGAATTTTTGACTGCGTCTCCAGATAATTCTCCAAATCCATGAATTCATCGTAAGAGTTCGAATCCGGAAAAGGCGACATGTTCTGCGATTCTTTGTCTACTTCCACGCGCGCCGACGCCACGTATACCGGCTTCATCTTGAAGGAGGCGATGGTAACAATGGTCACTACGGTCAAGAAGAACGTGAGGATCATCCACTGGTGCTTCCGTAGAATGATGACGTAATCAAGTAGGTGAGGTTCTCTGGGAACTTGCTCCCAAGAAAGTACCGAAGGCGCAGGTATAACGCTTAGCGCTTCCGTAGCTTTGCGCTCCCGCAGATTTGCAATCCTAGAAGGCTCTTCCATTTATTCTTTATCTCGCGTTGCTGATTTCGCCACTTTCTTTACTCGCCCGCGATCAGTATCTATAAATAGCTACACCTGTTCCAACCTGCAGGGCTGCCTCGGAGCCCTTGGCCAAAACTTTGAGACCCTTGCTGTCAGGAACATAAAGAACGTCGTTCGATTTCATGGTGACATCATCGGTTTTCTGGTTTTGGATTTGCTTAATATGTACGGGTATCATGTCTTTCTGGCCTGTATCGGTGTTGTTCCGCATGATCACCGCCTGATCTGCTTTTGCAAACCAGGTTAAGCCATGAGCTAGAGCGACCGCTTTCAGCACTGTAAGTTGCTCTCCGTGACTCTGGAGAACGTAACCTCCGGGTTGGATGACTCCCCCTCCCATAACGTACACGATACCAGCACGAGGAACGCTTACGGCATCGCCGCCGTAAATCTGAATGTTGTAAACGGGGTTTCCGGATTCCAATAAATCCTGCAGACGAATTGTGATAGTTTGCGTGTCCAAGCCAGTCGCGTCAACCGGCCCCGCCGCGCCATTTCTATCGCCGATCGGATGCCCATTACGCGTGACGATCACCACGCTGCCGGCTTCGTCAGTGACACCTCCGGCCTGTGCAAGCAATTCCAGCAACGTGGTAGGCCGAATAATTTGATAAACCATGGGCTTTTGTACCGCGCCTACCAGAGAAACCGGCTGGCTGTTTTGTTCTCTTACGAAAACGGAAACTTGCGGGTGGGAGACCAACCCGTTTTCGATCAGAAGCTTTGCCAAATTTTGTTCCAGTTGATCGGAGGTCAATCCATTTGCTGGTATTTTTCCCGGAACAAGCGGAAAAGTGATGTCACCTGTTTCGCTAACCCGCAAGTCTCGGGAAAGTTCCGGAACATCAAAAACTTCCACATGAATAAGATCGCCACTTCCAATCGGCGTATCGGCAGCCCGAGCAGTGGCCAGTCCTGCCAATTCTTGGATTCTTTGATTGGCTTGAGATGCTGGAGCCTTCTGCTGGCCGTAAACCTGCACACCCAGTAACAATGATACGGAGAGCAACAAGGCACACTTGGATGTTAGCCAGCGCGAAACGCACTGGACGCATGGAACCATGATAGATAACCCCGCAAACACTATTACCTAGGCCCGCTCTGGTGTCAACCAAGACGTGCGCAGGACGAAACAACAACTATCAATAGTTGCAAAGACCTGCGAGGTATTTGGGCAATTCGGACCTGTTTGAATTTTGCGAGGACGTCAGTGCCAAACTTTATTCGCTTGCGAGCATACCTCTTTCGCGTGATCGCGCGCGCCGCCGGGGCAGAGCAGCTTCAGTGGCTAATGGCGGCGAGGTCGCAAGATGCGCTAATAACAAAAACAGTAGGACGTTCGACGGAATATGCAAATTGAAGTCCACGAAACTGTGAACGAGCATTCCACACACGCCGGTGACTGCGCCGGCATGAAGAGCGCGCGAGAAATGCCCTTGCTCGGTCGCGTAACAAACCTTGGCTTGGCGAAATAAAATCCACAAGAACACGAGACCGCAAATTCCCCCGAGCAATCCTGTCTCCGCCAACAGTTCGATGTAATCGTTGTGAACATGATCCACGAGCTTGCCATCATAAAAGGTTTCATACCGTGGATAGGCCGCGACTAACGCTCCAAGTCCTACACCCGTGATTGGATGATCCGCAAAAAGGTGCATTGCCCCACGAAACATCGAAACGCGACGATCCACCGTAACTTCTCCTACGTGGATCGAAGAAAATCGCTCAATCGCTCGGCCCGCGCCTAACCACGCAATCAGCGCCAAGGCTGCTAGGGCTACAATTCCGATACCCACAAACTGCGGACGTTCGGATGTCTGGTAGCTTCTGGCTAACAGCCAGAGGACCGCTATTTCAAATGCGAAGCTAACAATTCCACCTCGCGAACCGGAGAGGATTAGCGCCCCGGCCGGAACAATGGCTAACAATCCAATAAGTGGATATACGTCGCGCTGTACGCCGCGAAAAACCAGCATGGCCAGCCCTATCGGCAGCGTCAATTCAACAAAGCCGGCGAAATGGTTGCGATTCACGTAGGGTCCGAAGGGATCGCCACCCGCTCGCAAAGGGCGCAGCCAATAAATCGCACCCTCCGACGTGAAATGCTGGATGATGCCAATCAACGAAATTCCGAAACACAAGAAGATCAGAAACCATGCCAGCTTCTTAAGATCGGGGCGTTCGCGAAAAGCCTGTACCGACAGAAGGAAGATAATTAAATATGCGCCAAATCTTAGAAGCTCCAGCCGCGTGATATAGCGGTAGGGTGTCACGCCGAAAAAGAGCTGAAGGATACCAATGGCCAGGATGCCTAGAATGGGCCAAATTAATGGGTTCCAATAAATCGTCACCTTCGAATCCCTGAAGGCTACAAGGGCCCACAATAAGAACAACATCCCGGCGGAGATTTCGAAGAGCGACTGAGACCAAACTTCCACGGTCCCAAATGCCAGTACGCTGAATGCGAACACAGTGCAAAGGCCGATGCGGACGATCTTCAACGCTTCGCTCCGGTCTCATTCGCGCCGGCGGGAACCATCGATAAATCCGCGATCCAAACCGTTCCGCTCAGCTTATTGTCAAATAAACGACTTGGATCGCGAAGCAGAGAAACGACCAAGAAGTGCGTGTCCATTCCCGTTACCACCTGTAGTTCCGCAGCGTTCCAAAGCTGAGTGCCAGTGAGATCCTCAGTTTGCAGATAGACGACGTTCGCGTGATGAGGGTCATAGATGAAAAAACGCATTCCGCTTTCGGTGGAAATCGATTCCGTCCGAATATGTCCCCGAAATCGATACGTGTGGCCGGGCTCTACCGGCACATACTCAAAAGGTTCGGAGATTCCAGGGTTGTTTCCGCCGCCGAAATCCAGGCGGACAGAGCGGCCCTTGCTCTCCGGCATTGCGGCATCAAAGTCGATTGATATACCAACGGGATTGTCCCAGCGCCAGCCTAGGCCGCCGTTTGTAAAATCGCCGGCAAAATTTCCATTCCAGATTACAGATCCCTTTTGCGGCTCCTGATTGGGGACACCGGCAGCGATGAGCGCTTCGCGCCATACCCGGAGTGCGTCAGCGGCGCGATCTTCGCGAATGAGTTCATCGAGAAATGGAAACGTCCGTGACAAAACAAAAGGCTTTCCTAAAGAAATCAATCGTTGCCAAACGGTTAGTCCGGCCTCAGCTTGCTGGGCGGATGCGAAAAAATCGAGAGCTTGAAAATATGCGTTCTGATCGGCCGGGAGCACCAGATTCAGCAGTGTACTTACGTCATGATTGGAGCGCCATGTGCGGGATATCGCCAGAGTTAGAAGTGCGGGATCCGATCGAACGGCCGACTGAATTTCAGCATAACCTTCGGCCAGCTGTTGTTGCCTAAGCAAAAAGTTGCCGTAGTTCCAAGCGACCTGCGCAGAGAGAGGGTAAACGTCTCGCGCATGGCTGAATGCATCGCGGGCATGGGCTAGATCTCCGACAGATTCATACGCACTGGCCAGGTTCATCCAGTAATAGGCGGAAAGCGGATCGTCCTGGATAGCTTTTTGAAAGGCCTTAATGGCTTGGTTGGGGTCGCCGGCTACAAAATCCAGTTGCTGGAAGCGTCCTAAAGTATCCCAGGCTGCCGCGTTTTCGGGCTCCAACGCAGCGCCTTTCTTAATGGCACTCAGATTGTCGGAATTAATGCGATGATCCGCGATCCAAACCCGCACGGCCTGGTAGGAAAAAAAGAAGGCTACCACCAGCGCGGCAATTAGCAGCGCCGAGCGCGATCCTTTATCTTCAAGTGTGATCTCCACGAACTCGTAATCTGCACCGAGCGTCGGCTCTTCTGCAAGTCCAAATTGACAGACGTTCAATAAAAGAAGAACCGGAACGCGGCGAAGAAGTTACTTTATTCCGAATCGGTAGACCAAGCCGACGGATATTCTATAGTTACCTTGACTCGGAGAGCCGGAATAGAAGCGCGTCTGTTCATAATCGGCCTGAATAATCCGGATGGCCCAACGCTTCCTGACTCGCCAATCCAATCCGCCGCCTCCCATCCACGACGATCCTGCATAGGAGGTCGTAACGGGATTAAATCCGTTTTGGGTTGGAAGATGATAAAGGAGCGCTCCGCCCCCAAATAGAATTTGACCAAAAACGGTAATTTTGTGCTGATGGCCGAAGGGATATAGCTGTGGGCCCACCAGGAAGTTGTAAACACTCGTGTTTCCAAAATTGCTGTTTCGATTGTAAGTGCCGGAGAAATCCGCGGCAAGATTAATGAACTTCCAGATATGACGGTCGCCATAGGCGGTCCATCCGACCATACTGAGCCGCGAACCATTGGTGTTATCAAACGACCGGTAAGCGAGACCTCCTCCAACTTCATACTTCGACGCGTCCTGCGCCAGTGCCGGCAGGCAAAAAAGAGCGACCATTACGAAAAGTCCCGCGAACTTCTTCATCTTTACTGTCCTCCCAGATATTTTGCCGTGATGACCTTCTATCAGCGGCTTTGATGCCGGCAGTGGGACTTTAGGTTACCGGGTGGCTAAGAGCAAATGGAAATAGTCAGTGCATGGAGTGGGCATGAGATTAAGCAGGCCCGAGGGACAGGCCAGTTCAAAGAGGTGGAATCTTATTTCTCTCCCAAGCGAATCAAAAACCCGGCTCCAACCTTCAAGTTATTTTGATAAGGATTATTTGCGGTGCCTGCACTAAAGAACCCGGTTCGTTCGTACTCAAATTGGCCCAACCGAATGGCGAAATGCCGCGATACCGTGAGGTCTAACCCACCGCCGCCGCCCCAGGAAAATTCGGTGTCTCCTAAATTGCAGCCGCCGCACTTCCTGGCACCAATGTGCGCACCTCCGACAAGAACATTCACATAGGGAGTGAGAACATGGTGACCCAGGGGGTAAACCTGCGGGCCGGCCATGTAGGAATAGACGGAGAAAGCCGCTCCACTAAAAGTCTTATAGGTTCCGTCGAAGTCTGCGGTCACGCCAAGCCAATGATTGATGTTTCCGTCAGCTGATGCTTGCCAACCGTTCATGTTGAGTCTTTGCTCTCCCGGGTAGTTGAATGAACGGTATTGATATCCCACTCCTGCCTCAAATACCGGTGTATCTTGAGCCAAAGCTGGCAGAGCAGAAATTATAAACAAAGCAACGATTCCGAATGCCTTCCTCATGCAACTGCCTCCTCGAATTAGGGCCTTGCTCGGGCCTCTGCCGACACTTTGCGCTATCAGATTGGCACATTCCGCGGAGCATCAAAATGACGAAAAGCCGGATGTGTGTTGAAGAATGCACGCACTGAGTTTTATTTGTTCGCGGAAGTGAGACTACTGAAGCATGGCTATGTCGAGTGATCGCAGTACCACATCACAGAGCCGGCCAATCTGGCCTGGATCCTCGTGAGGAATAAGTCTTTGGACTGGTATGCGTTGAAGGATACGGCCAAGGACCTCGAATTCGACAGCACGCATGTTCATATCTAACAAATTCGAAGCGTAGGAATTTGCTACCAATGAAAGCAGACCTTCTTTCAGAGCTAGAGGTTCAACGCGCGGCGCATCCGGCAGGGAGGTTCTTTCGCCTAGTATGAATAGAGCGCCCAATTGCAGCTGCTTATCCTCAAATTTAAGGTTATTGCCGGAAAGGGAAAGCAAGCGTTTATCAAAATTGGCCGAAAAGCTCGGCAGTTTTTTTCCGGCGCCATAAACCATGGTTACCGAGTCTGACCACAAACAAAGGTATGGATAAGCTGGAAAAACATGATAAGCCCCTTGCTGTTCCGTTATTGCCACAACGTCATCGGAAATTACCGGGTAGCCCATTTGCGCAAACATCGCTGCAGTTGTCGATTTTCCGGCTCCTTCGGACCCGACGAAAGCAATAGCGCGGTCACCTACAGAAATGGCGCTGGCGTGAAGGCATGTCACGCCCCGCAGGCGCAGAAGAAGTCCGAGAACAGGACCCAACAGGTAGGTCGCCGTGTCTTCGATCGTTAGATTGGCCGGCCATTGGGCCCAAAGCTCAGTTCCGCGGCAATCCATCCAAAATTGGGTTCCATCAAAGTACAAGAGATGCAGAAACTGACCGTCCGCGGTTTTCCAAATTCTTAGCGCTGGCTGGCCGGTCGAATCCTTGTACGCACTCGTATAAGTAAGGGTTTCCGGTTCGGACGGAATCTCTCGGGAGGGTGATTCATTCATGTGAATTTTCACCACGGGGCTGGAGCCGGGGGCTTCCGCAGGCACGAGTTCCGGAATAGGAAGATTCGAGCGGAGGAGCAAACCGAAAACCAAATAAGTGGAACTCACTTCAGCCAGCGAAATCCGTCTTTTGGCGGGCGCGAATTTTTTCCATCGCGTATCGACTCTGACATACTACTAGGCACCGGAAAACCGCTGCTACATGTGCGTCTTAAAATTCGGGAAGGTCCCACCGTCTCTGGTTTTCCTCAAACCGAGAGTTTGGGTTAGTTCCTGCACGGTTCCATAGATAGTTAATGCGGGAGTGGAATAAGGTTTTTTAATCTCCCGTATGACTTGCTTAGGCATTGCGGACCTCCGCACGCAAGTTATACCGAACTCCGCGTGCTGACTGCAACCAAAAGTTAAGACACATCGGACGCAAATCCAGCGAAATCTGTTGGCTATCGCACTTTTCGTGGATCGGCGTCAAGGCCGACCGATTCACATACCGATCCATGTCCGAGTTCCATTGTACCTGATCTAGCCATTCTGTCGCTTTGGGCTTCCGCACGCTTTCGACCAGGGGGTCATCGTAGAGCGGGGTCTTGGGCCGGACTCGGCACGCCTCAGGTAGACGGCCTGCCATTGCGTCACGTAAAAGGCGCTTCTCGAAACAAAATGGGAAGGGGGGCAAGGCTAACAGGAAATCTACAATTCGCAAATCGAGAAATGGGTAACGTACCTCAACCGCGTATTGTGTTGCGCCGGGATTTCCTTGTTCAAACATACGGGCCCACTGCGGTATCGACATCGAGATATGCGCCTTTGGGCGGATTGGATGCGGACGCAACTCCGGTAACTCACTCCATTCTCGCCACCTGGAATTTAGGCTCAGTACGCGAGCAAATTCAGGGGCGAGCCAACACGGGAATATGGGCGCGGTCGGGTCCTTCCCGAAAAGTCCCTTGAAACGCCTACGGACTCCCGGCCAGATAGAACGGCGCTGTCCCAGATAACGCGGGACTTCACGGACCAATCGGCGAACCTCTCGTTTCCTTATAAGTTGTTTGGTGTACGGCATCATTTCAAAATGCATCAGGTTGTCGGCGCCTTCGCCGCACAATACTACCCGGCAGTCTCGCGCAATCGCTTTAAATTGGTCGAACATGGCGGCGAACAAAGGGTCATCGGCCGGTTCCGGACTGGTTATTTCCGGATCGTTCCAGCGCTCGAATGGTTTCAGTTCTTCCACCTGCATGAATTGAATGGGAATGTGAAGGAAATCAGCTACCTGCCGGGCAAGCAGGCCTTCCCTATCGGAGGCCAGAGGTTTGTAAACATTCGTATATGCCCGCAAGTCCACTGCGCTCAATGGACTACTCGAGATTTCACGCGCGGTGGCCGCGATCGCTCCCGAGTCCAGACCTCCGCTGAGCAAGATTCCGGCGCGGTCAATGCGCAAGCGGTCCGCAACAGCCAATTGAATGAGATTTTGAAAATGTTCCACATATTCATCTGCGTGGCGATAACGGATAGCGCCGGAGGTGGGAGCCGACCAATATCGCAAAATTCGCACGCCCTCAGCGGAAACGGACAGACAATGCGCCGGCGGTAACCTTCGAATGTCTCGAAACGTTGTAGTACTTAGGTCACAATTAAGACCAAATAATAAAAAGTCACCAATTGCGGCATCGTTCAAGCTATCGGATATCCCGGGATGCGCGCGAACGCAATTCAAGACATTGGTAAAAAGGAAGATATTTCCGATTTCAGCGTAGTAAAACGGCTTGACTCCAAAATGATCGCGAGCGCAAAAAAGGGTTTTCCGGCGAGCGTCCCAGATCGCGAACGCAAAATCCCCGCGAAGATGGCGAACACATTCTTCGCCCCAAGCAGTGTATGCATGCAAAATCAGTTCGGAATCAGTGGCCGGAGGCCGGCGATTTGAATCTGCTTTTTCTAGCTCTCGTTTTAATTCCTCGCGACAATCGATTCGCGCGTCGGCGGTAATCCAAAGCTTGCCATCCAGACCCGCGGGCATCCGCTCAAGAAACGATTCCCGAGTGGTTCGCAGCATGGTGTGGCCCAGAGCGATAGAACCTTCCGCATAGGTGTCTCGGGCGTCCGGACCTGCGTAGGAAATAAAATGCGTAAGCGCGTGCAAGATTGCACGATCTACTGGCGCTCCACTTCGATCGAACATGCCCACGATTCCGCTCAATTCGTTTCCATCCCGGTTGCCTGTTCTTCGAACGGCGTGAAGTGAAGGTGGTCTTCTCCCTCGCTGTTCAAGGCCATTCCACGAAATTCCACCCAGGCATGAGCTTCGAAACGCTGCTCGTCTTTTCGTGCGCCGATTCGTAAATCGGCCCCTATGCCGCGCCGTCGCAGGAGCCACCAAAGCACCAACGATTGTTCCAGGCAATTTGTGCTGAAAAACAGATTCCGTGCGGCAGCTTCTTCCATTCGCAAGACGTCCGCTACTGTGCTGTGGGAATTACTCTCAGACCTGGCTGGGGTCTGGCGCGGCGCAGCCAACTGCAGCATGCGTTTCCAGCGCGGAAATCCAATGAGACGCAGACCCACCCAAGTGGCTATCAATCCGGTGGCAGCTTCCAGAACGATACGCCGCTCGTGTCCTGCTAATCGCGAAAAGGTCCGCCAGTTTGCCATCGTCGGTTTCAACCCACCACCCTGATTAAAGTCGCCCTGATTATTACTGATGTTCGATAAATATGTGAGGTAACAGGGTATTAACGTGCCAGCTATCCGGCCAGCGCACCTCGCACTTCAATCAGGCCTTCGCTTTTCATTTTCTCCAACAAAATAAGAAGGTCCCGCTCACACAGTTTTTCGTCTACCTCGTATTCGCACAATAAAGTGTCACGCAGCTGTAGCACGCTGCGCGGTTCTTTCAATAGGGTCCATATACGCGCCCCCATGGGATTTACGCCGTAATACTTGCTGTTTTTTAGGTTTAATATCGCAGATTCGTCGCCAAGCGGACAGGAAACTTGTTCGGCGCTAGCGACCACGACCGAATGCACGGAGAGAGATGCGTCCATTTTTTGGCGCCTAAATCCTTCAGGGCTGGGATATATTTTCGTGCCGGCTATTCGCAAACAGTTCGGAATGCACCAAGCCTAGTGACTT
Organism: Binatus sp. (SeqCode); assembly: GCA_035602755.1. GTDB lineage: Bacteria > Acidobacteriota > Terriglobia > Acidiferrales > UBA7541 > Palsa-295. Next base: position 68,727 of record DATNLR010000098.1, read on the forward strand.
CCCACCCGGTATTCTAACCGCACTTTCTATTACAGGGCAATGACGGAACTGGATTCGGCTGAGTCATTTCGGATATAAACCCTAGGTGCTTTCGCCTGCTATTTCCGTCCGGGAACTCGAGAAATATTTTCCTCCAGCTCTGACCGGCTGGCGCGCTTTGACGCATCCTGTGGCGCGGGCAACGGAGAAAGCGCTAGCGGGAGTTTCCTTCGAGGTGAAGGAAAATGAAGCGGTAGCCTTGATTGGATCCAACGGTGCCGGAAAATCGACTCTGCTTCGCATTCTGGCCACCTTGATCATCCCTACGCGGGGACAGGCGACCCTGGGAGGATTCGATGTGGAGCGAGAATCCACCGAGGCACGGCGCCTGTTTGGCTACCACACCGGCGGGGATGAAGGATTTTACGCGCGGCTGAGCGCACGAGAGAATCTGGCGTTCTTTGCGGCCATGAATAATTTGAGCCGGGCGGATACGCGGAAGCGGATCGAAGCAGTTGCAGACTTGATGGGTATCCAGAACGATTTGAGCCGGCAAATCCGTACATTTTCTACCGGCATGATGCACCGCCTGGGATTGGCGCGAGCTTTGCTGCACCGGCCGGCTATTTTGCTGCTCGATGAGCCTACGCGTAGTCTGGATCCGCTCGCCGCGGCAGCATTCCGCCGTTTGTTGAAGGAGGATCTCCTCGGTAAAGGCGGGACTACTCTTTTGTTTGCTTCCCATACATTGAACGAAGTTGAAGAACTTGCCGATCGAGTCGTCCTATTGGAAGGAGGGCGGGTGATTGCGTTCGATTCTCCTAAGGGACTTTGCGTTTCCACAGACACGACGACGCTAGAAGCGGCGGTGTCAAGTCTGATTAGCCAGCTCATACCGCTACAGGATCACGCGTGAGCATTCAGCGCACAATCCGGAAAGTAACAGCTTTTTTCTGGCGTGATTTTGCAATTGCGCGTGGTTATCGCGGCGCGCTATTGCTGGAGACGCTGGAGGCTCTTTTTGGCGTGGCGACGTTTTATTATTTGTCGCGATTCGTGCAAAGTCCGGAACTGAATAGCGAACTGCCGGCGGGAACGAATTATTTTGCCTTTGCTTTGGTGGGTTTTGCCTTCTTTGATTACCTAAGCGTCTCGTTGAGCGCCTTCGATTCGAGTCTGGAAGAGGCGCGCCAGAACCGCACGCTGGAAGCGCTGCTGGTCACGCAAACACCGCTCCCGGTAATTATCGCGGGCTCGGCCGTTTATCCTTTTGTTGCGCTGGCAATAAGAACTTGCGTCTATCTTGCCTGGGGCGCGCTGTTGTTTGGATTCAGACCGCAGTCGGCCAATTGGTCTGGTGCGCTGGCAATTCTGTTGGTTTCGATTTTGGCTTTCGCCGGACTAGGAATTCTCTCGGCCAGCTACTCGATTCTTTTCAAGCGTGGGAATCCGGCTAAATGGCTGGTGCTCGGCGTTTCCGGCCTAGTCGGCGGGATGATGTATCCGATCTCGGTATTGCCTGGGCCTTTGCAGATGTTGGCGCGGCTGATACCCGTGACATATTCTTTAGAAGGGATGCGCGCCGCACTTTTGTCAGGCGCCGGGTGGAAGGAGCTCTTCCCGTCCATCTTTGCGTTGCTCGTTTTCGCTGCGGTTCTGATCCCGCTATCGTTTGCCGTTTTTGCCTGGGCGCTCCAGCGCACAAAAATTACTGGGACCCTCACTCATATTTAGGTCGCATAATTCCCTGGGCACCTCGGTATCTCACAAATGTTCGTTTTCACGCTGCCGAAGACGGGCCTGCCCTTGTAGCGGCGGCGGCCTTACAGTACAGTTTTCATCTGCGCATAATGCGCCGCATAAATGAAAATTCCACTCCTCGATCTCAAGTCTGAGTACGCCGAGCTACGCGACGAAATCCTGCCGGCTCTGGACCACGTGTGCCAAACATCCGCGTTCGTTCAAGGCCCGGAGATAGAAGCATTTGAAACTGCATTCGCGCAATATTGCGGAACCAAACACTGTGTAGCTCTCAGCAGCGGGACGGCTGCTCTTCATCTCGGCTTGCTCGCGCTTGGAGTGCAGCCGGGCGACGAAGTAATTACGACTCCCAATACATTTCTAGCCACCGTAGAGGCCATCAGCTATTGCGGCGCGCAACCCGTGCTGGTGGATATTGATCCGGCTACTGCAAATATTGATGCGAGCTTGATCGAGCGAGCGATCACGCGGCGCACACGGGCCATACTTCCGGTGCATTTGTACGGCCGTCCTGCGGACATGGAGGCGATTCGTGCAATCGCGAGCCGACATGGTGTTCGCGTTCTAGAGGATGCGGCGCAAGCACACGGCGCGCGCTATCGTGGCAAGCGAGTGGGCGGGCTCGGTGATGCGGCTGCGTTCAGCTTTTATCCCACGAAAAATTTGGGAGCCTACGGCGAAGGTGGCGCGCTGACTACGGACGACGACTTGATTGCGCAATTCTCGCGGGCGGCACGCTCGCACGGCCAAACTGCGCGCTATGACCACGAGTTCGTGGGATACAACTATCGTATGCAGGGATTTCAGGGCGCGGTTTTGCGGATCAAGCTCCGCTACCTGGATGCATGGACCGAAAAACGGCAGGCCATCGCCTGCGAGTACCGACGCGCGCTAACAAATGCTCGTCTGGACTTGCCGGTGGATGATCCCCGAAACGAATGCGTCTATCACCAATTTGTTATTTATGTGAACAACAGATGTTCGGTAATTTCGAAGCTGGCAGATAAAGGCGTCGAAACTTCAATTCACTATCCCAAGCCGGTACATCTTCAGCCCGCTTATTCCTCGCTGGGAGATCCTGTGGGGACTTATCCTCTTGCCGAACGCGCGTGCGACCGTGTTTTGAGCCTGCCGATATTTCCAAGCATGACCGCAGAACAAGTGAGCCACGTGGTCAATTCAGTTACCGACATTGTTGGAAAAAAGTAGGACTCGCCCCTCCTGAAGAACCTCACTACGACGAACACTTAAATTATTTCGTTGCGAGGGCCAGAAGATTCTACGTCGCGACTGGGCGGCGGCGGAGGGGCGAAACCGGTGACTCCCGCTCCCGCAGCATTGGCCGATCTTTCGCGCAATATTTCAGCCAGACCTTCAAACACTTTTGAACAGGAATCGCGCAGTGCCTGGTCCGCCGATCGCAGCATCGATTCGATCACGTTTTGTCCGTGCTCGCTAAGCCTCCGCACGGACGAGACAATCCAGGAATCGCAAGCGGTCTGCAGACGCTCCTGATACGTGCCCATCGCTTCGCCGCTGAGGCGGTCCAAGTCAGAGGCCCAATTTTGAAGATGCAGATCGCGCTCTGCTCGATAGCCTTCGAGCGCGGTCGCAAACTCCGTGGAAAGAGCGGCGCGCGATTCCCGAATGCTGTTCTCGAGTTGCGAAGACATCTGCACCTGAAGCTGCTCGAGTGACGTTGCCGCGTTTGCTTCGAACTGGCTGAGAACCTGTTGAGCCGAACGGTCGAGGTCTTCGGTCCGGCCTCGAAGTGTGTCGTTTGTTGTCTGCATGAACTGCTCGGCCTCGCGACCAGCGATTCCTCGCAAAACATGTCCGAACGAACTGGCAGCAGCCTCCGCTGCTTTATCGAATTCGCTGCGCGCGCGCCCGGCAGCATCTACAGCCAGACTTTCGATTCGTTGATGAACCAGCGCGAGATGGCTGGTAGATTCATCCGCCAGCTGCGCTCCGTATTTTTTCGCGGCCTCGGCGGTTTTCTCATCGAAAGTTGCCGCAGCGGTGGTGACGGTCTGCTCGACCAACACCTGTAAGCGAGCCCGTGCTTCCTGCTGAAACCACTCCGAACTGCGTCCGATGGATTCGGAAGCGGAATGTGCGGCGCGCGTACCGCTTGCGTCCAGCTCTTCGTTCCATTTACTTAAAGCTTCTTTGCGCGCGGACTCGAAATCATTGCGCACCTCAAGCAACGTTGCGGCCAGTTGCACAGAAACTTCCCGTTGATTGTTTTCCGACGCCTGGCGCAGACGCTCGCGATGCAGCCGCAAGCTTTCTTCCGCCTGTACCTCGCGCGCAGCTAGTTCACGAAGGAGTTCGGGCACCCGCTCAAAATGTGGAGCAAGTTTTGCCTCTACCTGAACGTGCGCGCGATTTACAAATTCCTGCTGTAGGGCATCGAGCGCGGGGGTTACGCGTTGCGAGATCCCGGCCGCTAGATTGTCCGCGCGCCGATTCAATTCAGCGGACTGCGCTTCCAGAATTTTTTCCAGACGGCGATGGAGCTCGTTCAAAGTGTCGTGGCTGGCTGCTTCGAGCTGCGCGGAATATTCTTTCGTGCGGCTTGCGACGGACTCGATTTCAGACAAGGACGAGCGAGCTCTGGCGACTTCCTGGTCCAAAGAAGTTTTGATTTGGGCAACGCTCTCGCGCGCTTCGGAAGCGGCCTGGGCCAGAGGCTGGCTGGCCTCGGCGATGCGTTCACGTATCTTTGATTCGGTGATGCCCAAGATATCCTGAGAGCGCTCGGTTACCTGCTCTACCAGGCGTTGGACATTGTTATCCAATGAAGATTGCAGCAATTCATTCCACTGAGCTCGCGCAACATGCATTTCCTTTGCAAGAGCCGCGCGCCATTCTTCCACGACGTTTTCTTTGGCCAGGGACTCTTCTTTGGATGGCTCCGGGTCCGCAGGCCTTGCGCTCCTGGCGGTTTCCATAGCCTCAAACTGCAGACGAGCCTGGGCCAAGCGGCTGGCGGCCTCATGAGCGGCGTCGTTCTCCGCACGCAATATTTCCATTTGATGGTGAAGGTCGTCCATCAACTTGCGTGCTTGACTAAAATTTTCTTCAAATTCGGATTTGAGGCCGGTTAGAAATTCGTCTTGCCGCTCGGCGAGTTGTTTCGAGAATTCCTCTCGCGCGCCGCTCTGGGCTTGCTCGAACTCAGGCTTCCATTGCGCGAAAAATTCCTGAACGGCGGCAGCCCGCCGGATATCACTTTCTTCAGCGGCGCGACGAACTTCCTCCTGCACTTGCCGGGAGGCTTGCAGAATGGTTTCCCGAGACTGTCTTTCCAGCTCCTTCCGCAGTTCGCGGAAAAGCGGGCTGTTCGCAATATCTGGATCATTGACAGGAGGATTGGGTAATTCGTCTCTATGGTCCACGGAAGTCCCCGCAAAGCTTTGATTGTTCAACGAGACTGAATCATCGTGCTTTTCGGAACTTGGATTCGGTTCGACCTGTTCCTCGTTAGGAGAGGATCCCCCGACGGTAGCCCAGTCTTCAGGAAGAGCGTGCAGTTGCAGTCCCCAAATATTTGCGGGGTCTTCCAGCTCGACGGCCACTTGAAAGAAATCTCTGATCGAGTGCGGGCGCTGGACCCAAGCAACGCGCGCGCGTACATTCGGGCGATTTTGCGCTTGCGGCAATTCCAGCGTGACCCAAGTATTCTTGGGTAAGTGATGTTTGGAGGAATAGCGGCAGCCATGAAGATTCAACGCGAGCGTGGCTGTGCGTTCTTCAAACGGCTGGCCTAAAAGATCAATTCCGCGTACGACTAAAGGCACTGGTTCAAAAAGGCGGTCGCTCCGACGGCGTTCTGTAGCGGGTTCGTTCGAATTCACGTGGTCCATCCAATCCCTCAGGTCCTACGCAAGAATAACACCCCAGCGACGGCGGGTCGAGAGGCGAGAATCAACTAAAAAATCCTAACGTCTAAAGAGAAACGAAATTGCGTTGTAGAACTTTGTTCAACGTCCGGCAAAATTTGTCAGCTCTTCTTCTTCTTTTTTGAAACCGTCGTGTCGGTGCCACCAGCGGCGGCAATGGCGCCATCAAGATTTTCCTTGCACTCTTTTCCGAGTGCACTGTTGGGGTCGATATCAATACATTTTTGATAGGCTTCCTGAGTTCCGGGGGCAAGAGTGCAAGTCATCTTTTCGCCTTCCTGCTTGCAATCCATCATCGCAGTCAAGGCACTCCCCATCAGATACCAGGCTTGGGCATCCTTGGGATTTGCCTGCGTGGCTTTCTGCAGAGGTGCTACGGCATCTTTCTGGCGGCCTTTGTTATTGAGTACGATTCCCAGATTCTTGTAGCAGGTGGCTCCCACCGCCGGATCCAGAGCAAGAGACTTGTCGCAGTCTGCGGTTGCGTCCGCAAGTTTGCTTTCCGCGGCTTTCGGATCGGTCTGTGCGGCGGCGGAATTTGCGAGGTTAGTGGCAAGTCCGGAATAAGCGCTGGCTTGAGGCTTCAGGTCCACTGCTTTTTGAAATGCACCGGCGGCATCATCATAACGGCCGACGCATTCGTAGGCCGCGCCGAGATCTTGCAGGACCGTTGCATGGTTGGCGACTTCCTTGGGCCCTACTCCTTGTTCCGCTTGTTGGAATTCAGTGACGGCCGTCTGACAATCGGTCACACGCTTCTCTTGCAGCGGGACTTTCTGCTCGGCGGCAGCGGTTCTAGCTTGCTTTTGTAAATCAGTGGCTTCGGTCATGGCAGCGAGTCCATTCTGGAAATGGGCTTTCATGGCCTTAAACTTGTCTTCTTCTTCTTCCTTTTTCTTCACTTCTTCAGGGTGCGCGGCGGCGGTTTCAGCAACGATATCCTTAAAATTCAATTTAAAATTGTTGTCTTTCGTAACGTCCACCTGGAATTTCACCGGACCGTAATTCAAGGCCTCTTTCTGATTCGTGAGCGTAATCGCATAAATAGCGTTTCGCAGGCCAAGCTGTACAAACTTTCCATTCTTGTCGGTCTTCACCGTGTAAGTTTGTCCAGTATCCGGGTTCTTTATCATTACGGTGACATCCGGGTAGGGCTTGCCCTCTTTGTCCATAATTTCGCCGTCCAATCTGCCGCTGTCTTGTGCCGCCGCTACCATGGCGAACAAAAGAATGAATGCCCAGGCTGCCCAGAAACGAACCAGCTTTTTCATGTGATGATCTCCTCGCTTGGTAATTGCGGCGACTATTATTGCGCAACTCGCGCTCGATAGGCGATAGGATCGCTTAGCCCCGCTTCCGCAAAAGCCCGGAGGCGCAGCTGGCAACTATCGCACGTTCCGCAGGCTTGGTCTTCAAATTGATAACAAGACCAGGTTAAGTTGAGTGGCGCACCGAGTTCAACGCCGCGACGTATGATTTCGGATTTGCGCATGGCAATCACCGGCGTGGCGATTTCGATTTGCGTCTGGGGCCTGGTTCCCTGGCGCACGAGTTCCGCGAAGGCGCGGTAATACTCCGGGCGGCAATCAGGATAGCCGGAGCTATCCTCCGCTACGGCGCCGACGAAAATTGCGCCCGCGCCAATGACTTCCGCCCAACTTACAGCGGCGGAAAGAAAATGAGCGTTGCGAAAGGGAACGTAGGTAACGGGTATTTCGCTGGAGTGTGCGGCACAGTTGCTGGATTCCGGGACGGCTATTTTCCGATCGGTCAGCGCTGAACCGCCGATTTGCGCGAAGGAATCCAGGCGGATCATGAGACGGTCTTTAACTCCGTAAAAATCCGCGATCTCTTCAAACGCGCGGCGCTCTCGGGTTTCCGTGCGCTGGCCGTAACTTGCGTGCAACAGCGCTAGCGGGTGGGACTGATTTGCGATTGCTGCGGTGACACAGGAATCCATGCCGCCACTCAGCAAAACCACCGCTTTGCGCTTTTCCGCTGCCATCTTTCGACTAGGCCCTCAAACACCCTTCATCCCAGGGTCCCAAATAAATTTGTGCAATTGTAAGCCCAGGCGCACGCGCAATCCATCTCCGAGTATCCATTCCGCAAGTTCGCGCGCGGTGAGTCCGGGCCAGGCGCCATGGGGATCGGCGAACACGGGCGAAAAAAGAACTTCGTGGACGCGCTCCGCCAACTGGTGCTTGGTTACGAACTCGCGCGCGAAATCATAATCGCGGCGCGTGGAGATGACAAATTTAATTTCGTCGCTAGCGCCGACGGCATCAAGGTTGGCCATGTCAAAGGTATCCGGCTCGCCAGAGTCGGGGCACTTTACGTCGACGATTTTTATCACGCCGGTGGGGAGTTTGCCGACGAAGCGTTCGCCGCTGGTTTCGATCATAACGGTATAACCTGAGGACAGCAGTTCTTGTGCCAGAGCGGGAGTTTCCTGTTGCAGCAGCGGCTCTCCACCAGTAATTTCGACCAGCCGGATGCGTTGCTCGCCAACTCCGGCAAGCGCGTTTACTTTTTCTAGCAGCACTTCGATTGAATATTTTGTGCCGCCGTGAAAGGCGTAGGCCGTGTCGCACCACGTGCAGCGAAGATTGCATCCGGTGAGACGCACGAAAATGCAGGGCAGACCTGCGCGAGTGCCTTCGCCCTGGATGGATTTGAAGATTTCGGTGATCAGCATCGAAAAACCGCGGACTTCGCTTATTCCAAGACTCCGCCACAGCCCGGATTGGGCGGCGGCTTCTTCCGTCTGGAGAAATAATTCACCGCTCCGGCCACGATGGCCAGTTCCAGGCATCCGACGACCAATGCCGTGCGCCATCCCCATCCAATCGTAAGCCAGAAAATGGAGACCAGGAAGGCTGGGATGGCGATCAGAAGGAGTGCTCGATTCATGTTTTAGAACTCTACTTGTACCTTCCGCATCTTTGCCGGCGGGTATCTTTTACCGTCGCGCGATTCCTCGCTCGCAATTAGCAATCACTGCTAAGGGCGATAGGTCGCTGCCGTTACATCTGATTCCCAGACCGTAATGCTTGAAACCGCTGTGCCGTTGGGAGCCTGATGAAGCTGCTTGGCGGTTTGGTCGTAAATGTAGCGCGCAATATTTTCGGCAGACGGATTCACGACATCAAACGGCGAAAGCTCGTTCAAATATTTGTGATCCAGCGAACGAATTACCGACTGAATCACCTGTTTCAGATGCACGAAATCGTAGAGAAGGCCCACCGAATCCACTTCGGGGCCGGCCAGGGTCACGCGCACTTTATAGTTGTGGCCGTGTAGGTTCTCACATTTGCCTTTGTAGCCGCGCAGATTGTGCGCTGCGGCAAAGGTTTCATCCACGCTAACTTCGTACATGCATGTCCTTCCCGTTGCGCAACCGGTCGCTGGCATTGCTTATTCCGAATGCATGAAGCGCGCGACTTCGGCTAGATCCTGCGTGGTTTTGTATTCAGGCAGGGACTCGAGAAAAATTCTACCATACTGCATGCGCGAGATACGGTTATCCAGAATGGCCAGTATGCCGCGGTCGGTCTTGGAACGTATCAAACGTCCGAATCCTTGTTTCAGCGCAAGGACTGCTTCCGGAACTTGATATTCGGCGAAGGCGTTGCGTCCATCTTCCTGTAAAGCTCGTACACGGGCGGCCACGATGGGATCGCTGGGGACCGCGAAAGGCAATTTATCGACAATGACGCAGGAAAGTTGCGCGCCCGGTACATCCACTCCTTGCCAGAAACTTGCGGTGGCGAAAAGCACCGCATTGGGCGTAGTGCGAAAACGATCCAGCAAAACTGATTTGGGAGCCGTGCCCTGAAGCAGTAGCGGAAAGCGCAGCGATGCCGACACACGTTGATACACGTCGCGCATCTGGGCATAACTAGTGAAAAGGCAAAAAGCGCGGCCTTGCGAGATTTCTAGCAGCTTCACGATTTCCTGAGCGCAGCGCGCGGAGAATGTTTCCTGGCGCACGTCGGGCATCCCACTGGGAATGTAGAGCAGGGCCTGTTCGCGGAAGTTGAATTCCGGCGGCAAAACCACCTCTTTTGCAGGCATCACTCCCAGGCGCTGTTTCAAGTAATCAAAACGGCTACCGACTGCAAGTGTTGCGGATGTAAGCACCACGCTGTCGAAGCGGTCAAAAAGCCGCTCGCGCAGTATTTCGCTCACATGAATAGGAGTCGCCGTGAGAATCACACCTTTCCCGCGGCGCTCATACCAATAGACGTAGCTTTTTTCTTCGCTTTCCAGCAAAAATTCAAGTTCGCGCCGGAGTTCCGCGGCACGACGGGCGAGAGTGATCACTTCTTCGGGCTTAGGCGTCATCGCGGACAATTCGGTCTCGATGCGCTTTACCGCGGCAACCAGGTCTTCAAATGCTTCGTGATGCTGCTGCAGAAATGATTTTCTCTCTGCTGTGCCGAAGGCGAAGCGGCCTTCGCGTTCCGGGAAATTCCCGAAAAAACTGCGCCCGCGCTCGCCGACACGAGTGAGGTGCTTGCGCAACGGTGTCGCTTCGATGCGCAGGACGCGTAGCGTGTTTTCGGTGTCGCGAGATAATTCTTCGAATTGATAGCTCGAAACGCGGCGGCCAAAGTAATCGCTGGCAACATCTTCGATCTCGTGAGCTTCGTCAAAAACCACCGCTGAATATTCGGGCAGGATGGAGCCGAAATCATCCTGTCGTATAGCCAGGTCGGCGAAAAATAAATGATGGTTCACGATGATCAGGTCGGCTTCTTGCGCGCGCTGGTGCATGGCGGTGATAAAGCATCGACCGAAGTCGGAGCATTTCTGGCCGGTACAAAGGTCGCTACGCGCGTCGATTCGGTGCCACAAGTCGGCATCGTCGGGCAAAAATGTCAGTTCGCTGCGGTCGCCGGTTTCGGTAAGTTTTCCCCAATCGCGGATTTGCGAGAACCAGTCGATCTCGTCGATGCCCTTCAATACGCCTTGACCCTCCATCTGATGAACCTTCGTGCGGCAGAGAAAATTGTTGCGGCCTTTCATCAGCGCGGCTTTCAGGTTGGGCGCGAAATGCTTCTGCAGAAATGGGATGTCCTTATTAAAGAGCTGTTCTTGAAGAGATTTCGTCGCGGTGGAAATCACGACGCGCCGGCCACTGCGGATGGCGGGAATCAGGTAGGCCAGTGTCTTGCCGGTTCCGGTTCCGGCCTCGATGATGGAATGTTGCTTTTTTCGAAAGGCTTCATCAACCATCCTGGCCATCTCGAGCTGGGACGAACGGAACTCATAGCCCGGATGGCTATGTTCGAGCAGGCCGCCTGCACCAAAAATATCGTCGATGGTGACTTCAGCGGATTTTGTAGCCGCAGCTTTTTTAGCCATGATGGTTTTCGGACTCAGCGGACCCGCAGGCTCGAACTCTTAAAGTAACACAGGGGAAAGCTTTCGTCAGATCAGCGCAACTGACTCCTCTGCATTAGAAACCCTCCTTCCAGCACTATCGATGATAATCTAGTGACCCTCGCCAGCATCCGGTGCGGAACTCAATGACCGAAAAACTGCCATCCATAGTAATTGTCGGACGCCCCAACGTGGGCAAATCCACGCTGTTTAATCGGCTAACCGGAACCCGCCGGTCGATTGTTACCAACGAGCCGGGCATCACGCGCGACCGAATTTACGGCACGGCAAACTGGGAAGGCCGAAGCTTTCAGGTGGTGGATACGGGCGGGATTGTGCCTGAAGACAAGGCGGGCATCCCGGGAGAGATTCTTCGTCAGGCGCGCATGGCCATCGATAACGCGACTCGCGTGGTGCAGGTGGTTGACGGCCGCACTGGTCCCACGCCACTGGATGAAGAGCTCGCCATGCTTCTTCGCCGCGCCGGAAAGCCTCCTGTTTTGGCGGTCAACAAAGTTGACCTACCCAAACAAGCCGAGCTTGCCGCCCAGTTTTACGAATTAGGCGACGAAATTTTCCCCCTGTCTGCCGAGCATGGGTTTGGTGTGGACACGCTGCTGGATGCGCTGACCGAAGATTTTCCGCGCGGCGAAACGGTGGAAGAAAAGCCGTATGTGAACATCGCCATCATCGGCCGGCCTAATGTTGGAAAGTCCACGCTGCTGAATCAACTGGTGGGCGCTGAGCGGTCCATCGTGTCGCCGGAACCTGGTACCACGCGCGACGCAGTCGATACCGTTCTGGAGCGCAAAGGCAAACTCTATCGTTTCCTGGATACCGCTGGAATCCGGCGCAAAGGAAAAACCAAACTCATCGCGGAAAAATTAAGCGTGATTATGGCGCGGCGTCACTTGGAACGCGCCGACGTGGCGCTTCTGGTCGCGGACGCCTCCGTAGGCATCACCTCACAGGATGCCACCATCGCGGGCTACGCAGAACAGTCAGGCCGGTCGGTAATCATCGTCCTGAATAAATGGGATCTTGCGCTCGAAGCGGCACAGGAAAAATCCTCAGCGGAGAAAAAGCGCGGCGGAAAAGGCGGAGGTTCGAATGCCAATAAGCTGATCCAGGAGTATGAGCCGTTGGTTCGACAGAGATTGAAATTTCTCTCCTACGCTCCGGTAGTTTTTCTTTCGGCAAAAACCGGCGAGCACATCGACCGACTATACACGGTAATCGATCAGGTGGTGGAAGCGCGCAACCGCCGAATCTCCACCGGAGAGCTGAATCGCTGGCTCAAAGAAGTGGACCTGGATCGCGGCACGTCTCCGGCTAGCCGCGAAGTTAAAATTTTCTACATCACCCAGGCTACCACTGCGCCACCTACATTTGTTCTGTTCACCAATCAGTTGAAACCGCTACATTTCAGCTATCAACGCTTCCTGGAAAACCAATTGCGCGCCAAATTTGGCTTTATCGGCACGCCTATTCGCTTCAACCAGCGCCTAAAAAAGCGCGGCTCCCGCCATCGCGAGAGACGCGACCCTCGCGACTCTTAGTCGCCTTCCGCGTTGCGGTCCCGGCAGATCAGAAATCGACGTGGAAGCGGCCTCCGAGCACGGTAACCGGCCCGCGAGCCATGTTGTAGCCGGGATTGTTGATGTGTTGGATATCAGCTGACATAAAGAAGCCACGCCATAGATGCGCGGTATAAAATCCTTCGACGATTTTCTCCGGGCCGTAAGTTAGTCCTCCGTCACCCAGCAGAAAGCCAACTCCGCCTAGCGCGAGATATTGTTGGTGAGCGGCGACTATGCCGTTAGCCACAAACGCAACGCCGGCACGATCATTCCGTCGATGCCACTGGTCACCCTTCGTGAGCGCGCCGAATAATAACGTACGGTCACATTCCGTGTAGGCAAAGGATTCGTTGCGCCCATCGCTCCAACCGATGCGCCCAAAGACGCCTAGATGCGAAGTAAGTTCCTGTTCGAAATTGAGACCAAAACCATATTTGTGGCGCCCCTGTTGGCGCGTGAAAATAATGTTCGGGACAGGAGTTTCACCATCTTTGAAATCCCGGACGGCTTCCTCGTAACTGCCCATGTTCGCGTGATTCAGATAGCTAAGCAGACGCACTGTTCCAGAGCGGTGATGTAAGAGGCTGCCGCGAAATTCGAATTCGAGATTTTCGGCGCGCGCCCGCGCGAGGTCCGCGTCAAGATGGATGCCATTGGCGACTTTCGGCATCAGCGCTTCGCCGAAACGTACTGTAAACCAATGATCGTCGAACTCTAGAATGGCACCGTCGGTGTAGCCGCGCGTATTGGCGGCGTAATCGTAGGCACCGTTGTTATCCACCGTCCAGTTTAAGAATTGCAGATGGCTGTCGGAGCCGTATGAATTGGTGTCGAAGAAATCGACCAAGTCGAGTTTTCCCATGCGGAACTCGATCCGGCGCGCCGGAAGCGAGGTGGCGAGATGAAGTGGGTCCCGGTCTGCTTTAACACGTTCGTCCGAGAGCGGAATGATTTGGCGTACCATGGCCCGCGCAAGATAAGGCGCCTTGGAGAGCGCGACGCCTTGTACGGTCCGCACGGAGTCCAGGTTGGTATAGCCAGCGAGGCCGAGGGCTGTTCCGATGCCACCCCCGGTCGCATACTCTATGTTCAGGAAGACCTCCGTTGTCTGCGTAAGTTCGTAGCCGGCATAAAACGTAAGGATGTGTGTAGTCGCGCTCTGCGCCGGTGCGCTCAGGCTATTGGGACCGCTATATCTCGACGGGAATGTAGGATGCCATTGGAGGACAATGTTGGCTTGCCCGGAAAACCAGAATGGAGCGGTGTCAGAATGCGGAAATACGGTCAGAACGTCGCCGGAGTCAGAATCTTCCGGTGCCGACGAAGCCTCTTGAATGGTGGGCTGTGGATTCGGCTTATCGGGTGCAGCGTCTTGTGCGCGTAGGAGCAGCGGTGACAGAAGACACACGAGTAAGACGCAGAAATTTAGGCGGGCGACTTGGACATAATGCCAGCGCATTTGCAAGTGGAACGGGGGCTTCGTGCGCGTTCATTTCCACGCCGGGCAGAGTAGATGCCAGGCAGATATTCGTCAAGGGAATTGAGAAGGAAAAACCCGAGAAAGTTGTTAACGTTTTGTTAAGCTTCCGTGACTTGGCGGAAGGGACCAGAAGCGAGTTTCCCTCCGAGTTCCGCGCGACCTGTCCTAGGTTACGGCAAATTTATGCCAGTTTATGCCCGGTTAATTTGAGAGGGTCAGGCATCCCGATTGATCGATAGGGTCATCTTTAGTAGTCTCTAGCATTGTGCTTACGCCAGTAGTTCCAACCTATCGACCAGGGGTGAGTAATTTGCGGGAACTATTTCGACTGCCTTTCTGGCTTCTGATTCTTGCGGCCATCGTTCTGCCATCCTGCGGCCAGAATGTGAACTTCCCATCGCCCACCTTGACCGCCATTAATCCGACCGTTATTACCACCAACCAGCCGAATCCATTCGTGTTAAAGGTATTTGGAAGCAACTTCGTGCAGCAGTCTGCCGTACAGTGGAACGGCAGTTCTCTCACAGACACCATTTTCGTGAACACACAAGAGTTGACGGCCGTTATTCCGCCTTCCTTTTACGCGGCTCCGGGGACCTCGATGATAACCGTACTTACTCCTCAGCCGGGCGGAGGGACCACGCAAGCCATTACTTTCAGCATTGCGCCTACCGTAAGTCCAGTTCCGCATATTTCTTCCCTGTCTCCATCGGGAGTCTTGACCGGAGGTGCGGGCTTTACCCTTCGTGTGTTCGGCTCAAATTTTGTGCAACAATCCAGCGTCGCAGTGAATGGCAGCAACCGCCAGAGTGGTTTTGTGAATTCCACAGAGATTGATGCTTCGTTGAACTCCACCGATATCGCCACAGCCGGAACCCTGCAGATTACCGTTACAAATCCCGTGAATCCTACACCGGGGGGCGGCTCTTCGAATTCGTATCCATTGAACGTATTGAATCCGCTTCCGACCGCAACTAGTGTCGCTCCCGCTAGCGCGCAGGCAGGCAGTACCCCGACTACGTTAACTGTGACGGGGACCGGGTTCATCAATCAAAGCTCCTTCATTACGGTAAATGGAACCCAGCGCCCGACTACATTTATTAGCGCCACGCAAGTAAGCACGCCATTAACTGGGTCCGATCTCCTGGTGGGCGGTGTCAACCAAGTAGAAGTGGTGAACTCGACGCCCGGCGGCGGAGCGTCGAACACACTAACATTTGCCGTAAACCCTACTCATTTACTTGGTTTGCCCGTGCTTGTGGATCTTGCCGCCGACGGATCACAGGCCAACCAGGGAATTTGCGGAGGCCCCCCGAATTGTAAGAATGGCGCGGAAGGTCTGGAAGAAACGACAGTCGGTCCTTCCACCAGCACGACCGGGCAATATGTGGCTTTTGCCTCTATATCCAATAATTTGATCTTGAACGAGCCCAATAATGGCGGTGTCGTTTTCGTGCGTAATACTTGCTTGGGGGTTGCGTCATGCACGCCGGCAACGACTGCTGTAAGCACGGATCCCAACGGCAACGCAGCGAATGGCGCGAGCTCCGAGCCTTCACTTGATACAGCCGCCACGGATGCGGCCTTCACTTCGTTGGCTACCAATTTGGTTACGAGCGTAGGCGTGCCAGCCGGAATGAGCCAAGTTTATTGGCGGCCCGTATGCCTGCCGACTTCTACCACTACCGTGTGCAGCGTGACGCCCACGACATTTGTAACCCAACTCGTTTCCGTGTCAGCAGACGGACTGTCCGCCGGAAATGGCGCCAGTTACAATCCATCGATCAGTCCCGACGGCCGGTATGTCGCGTTTGTTTCTCTGGCGACGAACCTGGTTTCCGGTATTTCTCCCGACGGCGTTACCGCTCAGGTGTATTTGCGCGACACCTGCAGCGGGGTGACCGGAACGACTTGTGCCGGCACAACGTATCTAATATCTACACCGGATGGGACGACACCTGGCAACGGCCTAAGTTCGAATCCTTCGACAGCTTCGGGCGGATTGTACGTTTCGTTTACATCGGTGGCGACAAATCTGGGAGCAACTGCCCCCAACTCAGACGGCGCCCAAGAAGTTTTTGAGCGCAGTACGTGCCTCACAGAGGAGTGCACGGCAAACACGACTCTGATATCCACGCCCGATGGCGTGACTCCGGCCGACGGCGCTAGTTCGGAATCCTCTATTTCGAATACGGGCCGCTTTATTGTGTTCGCCTCTACGGGAACGAATCTGGTGACTGGGGCAGGTCCTACACAGCAGATCTATTTGCGGGATACGTGCATTGCGATCGTGACGGCGTGCACGCCTTCGACGACGCTAATTTCCATTACCACTGGTGGCGTCGCTGGAAACGGCACCAGCGAATACCCGAGCATCAATAGCACCGGTCAATACGTGGCCTTCGCCTCTTTCTCATCCAATATTGCCGGCACCACGAATGGTGTGGAGAATATTTTTGCGCGAAATACGTGCGAAACGCTTACGACCGAGTGTACGACGAGTACTGTATTGGTGACTCAAGGAGCGGGCTCGGGTTCGACACCCGCGAACGGTAATAGCCTGGTGCCATCCATCAGCCAGGACGGCACTACGGTTAGCTTGCTTTCCTTCGCCAGCAATTTGGTCCCGCGTGACAATAACGGAGTCGAAGACATCTTTCTAGGCTCCACCACTTTCACCGCTTCTACGACTACAGCGGAAGTTACTCCGCAGGGTGTGCCGCCAACCGCTGAAGCTCGGCATCGCGCGCGGTGACCAGCGTGAAGGTTAGCGACTCGCGCGGAACGCTCGTGACGTATGGCCCCACTACCCAGCCAAGTCCGGTGGGAATGTCGCGCGTAAGCGAAATCGACTGGCACTCCACGTAAGTTCCCCCGTCTTTTTCCTGAAATCTCCAATAGGTATCCATGCCCCACAAGAAGCCGCGGTCGTGGCCTTGCGGATCTAGGCGCTCGTTGGACTCGCCGGGATTTTCTACCTCTTGAATGCGTGTGGCATGTGAACGGCTCCAAGCGTGTGTGGCGTCCAGCACATGGTAGTGAACTTGGTGATCCGTGTCATCCACGATGGTGATGACTTTCTTTTTGTAAAAGCGCAGGTTCACCAGGAAATCGTCGCCTTGATGCTGCAGGATTTTTGAGCGCTGAATGTCCGGACGGAAATAATCCTTTTTATGATCGTAGTCCTGCATGAATTCCAGGGTTTGCGCCAGATTTGCGCCAGGTATGAAAACAGTGCCGATCCAGTGATGAATTAGCGCTCCCGGAGCCGAGATCGGCCTGCCGTTGTCCAGCGTCTCGAGTCGTTCGATCACTACGCCACCTTTGCGTAACTCGGCGTAGTAAGCGTCGCGGTGTGTTGTTTGGGATGCCGCATCGATCCATAGATACGGAGTTGCTTGCGCAAGCTCGGTATCGATCTTGCCTTGAGTGAGTTGGAGGTAATGGTTATAGGCGGCGAGTGCCTCGGGTTTCAGGTCACCCGCGCCAGCCGAACTCCATAAGGAGAAAAAACAGGCGAGGAGGATTGCAAGCGGCTTTCGTGCAATGCGGGTCATCGTTGGTTTAGCTTCGGGCAAGCCTAAGTTTCCTGGAGATCAGTTCCAACTACTTCAACAGAGATCTAGCTACGAGCTGCAACCACATTACGTCGTCCGTTGTTAAGACGCAATCCAGCAGCGAAACGACGTCGAAGACAGAGCAAAGTTTTAATTGCCTGGTATGGGCAGACCCCGCTGCCGGTGGGGGTCAGGAGGAATTACGCCGG
Source organism: Binatus sp. (SeqCode) (assembly GCA_035602755.1). Lineage (GTDB taxonomy): Bacteria > Acidobacteriota > Terriglobia > Acidiferrales > UBA7541 > Palsa-295. The sequence continues at coordinate 86,589 of DATNLR010000098.1, forward strand.
CAGGAGGGGTTGGACGGGTTGGCTAGCGTGCCCGGCTCCTTTTTTTGTGGAACCGTCGTCCCCGCATCGCAGCCATCCAACCCGCGGAGCAATCTTGGAATATGGAGGCGGAGCGGCCAATGGTTCCGCTGGTTCATTTAGGAAGGTACCGGGGTTTTAGTACCGCCTTTTTATGCCTGCCCGCAGACACCAAAAGTTCGCGGTTAACCTTTGCCGGCGCCTGTGTCGGCATATAAGCTTCTCCTTGACAACCTACAAGAGGGATGGCAGCCTCTTCCTCTAGTTTATCTAGGGGGACGGCCCGTTATCGTCCGGAAGGGGGAATATGAAATTTGCCAAATTACTTCTGGTTCTTGCGGCAATCCTGGCCGCGACACCTGCGCGTTCGATGCAACTGAGTCCTGTGCCTGGAGACCAGCGTTCGGCCGACCGCGAGGCGATCCGAAATCACATCAACAAGATTTTCCTGGCTTACATTCAGAAAAACGGTGAGGTGATTCGCGCCACCCACGCGAAGGACTGGACGGGTTTCCAGAATTCCTCGCGCACCACGGTCCAGGGCATCGATCAATACATGGATGGCGCGAATGGATTTCTGAAATCTCCCGTGAAGATGACCGGGTACAAGATGGTCGAATTCAACGTTATTTTCTACGGCGACGTCGCGCTAGTTCCCTACATCGCTGATGTGAACTATGAATATGAGGGGCATACATCTCCGGAAAAGCTTCGCATCCTGGACATCTACGCAAAATTGGGAGGCGATTGGGTGCAAATTGGCTCGGATACCACGCTGCATCCCGATTCGCTCGCGTCTGATTTGCAGCGAGCGCAAACAGTGGACCCGGAAGAAAAGCAGGAATTGCTAGCGGCTCGCGAGGCTGTATGGCGCTCGTGGTTCTCAGACGACAGTCCGCGCTTGGCGGAACTTTTGCCATCCGAATTGATTGCTATCGAGCAAAGCGAGAATTGGGAAAATCGCGATGAAGTTCTGGCTGGCTCCAAAGATTTTGTCGCCAAGGGTGGCAAACTCGTGCGCCTGGAGTTTCCTGAGACGGAAGTTCAAATGTATGGATACACAGCTATCGTCTATTCAAAATATCGTTACGAAATCGAAATGGATGGAAAGCGTTCGACGCATTCAGGACGTGCTACGGAGATGTTTGTCGATCGTCAGGGAAAATGGGTCAACGTGGGCTGGCATCTGGACTCCGGCAGCTAATCATCGGATCTTTGCGCAAGGAGAAATGAATGAGTCCGTCGACGGAGATACTGCAAGGTACGCTGGATTTGCTAATCCTCAAAACGCTCGCGCTGGAGCCGATGCACGGTTGGGGCGTGGCCCAACGTATCCAGCAAGTTTCCTGCGAGGCGCTCCAAGTACAACAAGGCTCGCTCTATCCTGCGCTGTACCGACTGGAACGCAAGAAATGGATCCGCGCCGAGTGGGGCGCCTCCGAGAATAATCGTCGTGCAAAGTATTATTCCCTCACCAAGACCGGGCATCAGCAACTCGAGAAAGAAATGGCTGACTGGGAACGGCTTTCCTCGGCCGTGGCCTTGATTCTTCAACGGGCCTGAACTTCACCAGGGAGCCATGAGTTAAAGGAGCGCAAGCCATGAATTTCTGGCGGCGGCAAAATCCCGGCAATCATTGGGAGGAAAATCTCAACGAAGAGTTGCGTTTTCATCTGGAAAAACAGATGGCCCTTTACATTTCTGCCGGCAGGTCTGCACAAGAGGCGCGCCGCCTGGCTTTGCTGGAATTTGGCGGCATAGAATCCGTGAAAGAGGAATGCCGCGAACATCGCAAGACATTTTTGCTGGAAACGCTAGGGGGTGACTTGCGCTACGGTTTGCGGATGTTGCGCAGGAACCCAGGTTTCACCGCGATTGCGGTTTTGACGCTTGCCCTTGGCATCGGGGCCAACACGGCAATCTTCAGCGTGCTCGATGCCGTGGTTCTGAAACCACTTCCCTACCCGCAGGCCAACCGTTTGGCGTTGATTTGGACGGAAATGAGGAGCGCAGGACAAAGTCGCGCGCCATCGTCGGGACCGGATTTGATGGATATTCGCCATCGCGCCAAACTGCTTCAGGAGGCCGGCGGGATTTGGGTGGGTAGCGCAGCGGTGACCGGTACGGGCGAGCCCGAACAGATCAAGTTGGGATTTACCACCGCGAATTTCCTTACCCTTCTAGGCATTCCTCCCGCCAAAGGTCGTTTGTTCAACGCTCAAGATGAGTTGCAAAACGCTGCTTCCGTCATCATTATCACGGACGGCTTATGGCGCCGGAGATTTGGCAGCGCCGAAAATATCATCGGACATTCATTGATCATCGATGGACGGGCAGCGACGATCGTTGGCGTGATGCCCGCATCGTTCCGCCTTCTTTTCCCCGAAGATGCGAGCGTTTCGCCGGACGTGCAAGCCTGGGTTCCCTTTGGCTACGATCTTTCGGGCGCGCCGCGAGACTTAAACTATCTTCGAGCGATTGGCCGGCTTCGCCCCGGTGTAAGACTCCCGCAGGCTCGCGAAGAATTGCATTCCATTGCGGCGCAGCTTCGCGCCGAATATCCGGTGGATTCCAAAGCAGGTATTGACTTTGAAGCTTTCTCACTGCAACAGGACACCACACGCGACACACAACCGGCTATCTTGGCGCTATTCGTCGGAGTTGGGCTGGTCTTGCTCATCGCCTGCGCCAATGTTGCGAACCTTTTATTGTCTCGCGCGGGTCTACGGCATAGAGAGATAGCTCTGCGAGCCGCGCTGGGAGCGTCACGAAGCCGCATCATTCGCCAACTTCTAACCGAAAGCATTTTTCTTTCTCTTCTCGGTGGTCTCGCTGGTTTGTTGCTCGGCTGGTGGGGAATGAAATGGCTGCTGGCGCTTCGGCCCAAGTCTATGGTGCTGCTCGACGCCGTGAAATTTAATTTCCCCGTGCTGGGCTACGCCTTTGCGATTTCACTGTTAGCCGGAATCATTTTCGGACTTGCGCCATCTCTGGAAGCGTCGAAAGCCAATCTAAGCGAAGCTTTGAAGGCCGCTGGGAGAGGCATTATCTTCGCCAAACCGCGTTATAGAACATTGCTGGTGGCGACCGAAGTGGCCCTCGGATTTCTCCTGCTGGTCGGCGCCGGTCTGATGACTCGGACGTTTGCGCACTTGATTAATGTAGACACTGGATTCCAGAGCGATCACGTATTGACCTTCCAGATCTCTCCTCCAGCAAGCCGTTATCCAAAAGACGCAAATCGCGTTCGCTTGATTTATCAGTTGAAAAAACATCTTGAAGGGCTGCCCGGTGTCCAGTCCGTGGGCGGCGTTCATCTCTTGCCATTCGACGATTACGCGAATTGGTACAGCTACTATTGGCTTCCGGGCGCCGCGCCGCAAGATCAGAACACTTTGCTGGCCGACCATCGTTCTATCACTCCTGGTTTCTTCCGCACGCTGGGCATAGCTCTGATAGATGGCCGAGACTTTGACGAATCGGACATTGCCACCCACCGCCGTGTGGTTATCGTGGACCAATCATTGGCCCAACAAATGTGGCCGAACCAAAGTGCGGTGGGAAAAGAATTAAACGTAGAAACGATTCAAGAGGGAGATTTCAGTCGAGCCACTGCGCTTGTGGTCGGTGTGGTGAAGCATACCAAATATCTTCAATTGACCGGCAACGGGCGCCCGCAGATTTATGAGCCGTACGCGCAGTCCACGCGAGAGATCATGGCGTTCGCCAGCCGAACGAAAGGCGATCCGCAAGCGCTAATAGGAGCCGTTCGCGCGGAAGTGGCCAAGTTCGACACCAATCTTCCTCTCTCGAAAGTGCGCCCGATGGACGAATACGTTCGGATGGCGCGGGCTTCGGCGCGCTTTACCATGTTGCTGGCGCTGGCGCTGGCTGGGCTTGCCCTCGCTCTCGCGTCCATTGGAATCTATGGGGTCACCTCCTATTCGGTAGCCCAACGAAAGAATGAGATTGGGATTCGCATGGCGCTGGGCGCCCGAGGGCGCGACATTTTAAAGATTGTGTTAGCCGAGGGAATGACCGCCGTATTTGCGGGCGTCACTTTTGGTCTCCTTTTGTCTCGGCTGCTAACACCGCTGCTCTCGAGCCTGCTATTTGGAGTTCCTTCAACGGACGCCTTAACCTTCGTAGTCGTAGCCCTGTTTCTCTCCGCGGTGGGATTGCTGGCGTGCTGCATTCCCGCGCGGCGCGCCATGCGCGTGGATCCAATTGTCGCATTGCGACATGAATGAGGGACGCACAATGAAACGAATCGCGCGATGGCTCTTTCGAAAAACTTGGGAGCAAGACCTCAACGACGAACTGCGCTTCCATTTGGAGAAGCAAATAGCACTAAAAATCTCCGCAGGAATTCCGCCCGAGGAGGCGCGAAGGCAGGCCGTTCTGGAATTCGGGGGCTTGGAAGCGGCGAAGGAAAACTGTCGTGAACAGCGCCGCGGATTTTGGCTGGAAACGCTGGGGGGCGACGTGCGCTATGGGTTGCGCATGTTACGCAAGAATCCGGCCTTCGCAATGATAGCCATTCTGACGCTGGCCGCAGGGATCGGAGTGACCTCCGCCGTTTTCAGCTTCGTGGACCGAAATCTTTTCCGCAGCTTGCCTTATCCCCACGATGAGCGCCTGGTATCGTTTGGTTTGCTAGCACCCATTGAACGAAACGAATTCTTGCTGGGACGCAGCTATGTGGATTGGCGGAAGGCGCCGGGACCGTTCGAGTCTATGACCTCCATGATTCCTGGTGTTGTCGATTGCGACCTCACCGAACAGAATCCTGTTCGACTCTCCTGCGCACAGGTAGAGCAAAATTTTCTTTCGACGCTTGGCGTCCAGCCAATGGTAGGACGCAACTTCTCGCCGGACGAAGATCGCACCGGCGCGCCCAACGTCGCCCTGATCTCGTACGGGCTCTGGAAAAGCAGATTTGGCGGCAATCCAGACGTTGTCACCAAGAAAATTCCACTAGACGGTCAACCTACCTCCATAATCGGGGTACTTCCGGCAAATTTTGAGATGCCCAATTTGCTTTCGCCCGACATTCTTGTTCCCCAAGCTCTCGACGAAGCCGCTCAGCGCAAATCGGATTCCGGCGCAGTCCTGAGAGGCTTTGCGCGTCTAAAGCCAGGGATCAAGGTGGCGCAAGCCGCCGCTGCAATACAGCCGTGGTTTGAGGAAGCTCTGCAACAGGCTCCCCCACAGTTTCGCAAGGAAGTACATCTGTCTGTCCGCAGTCTGCGTGATCGACAAGTGCAAGATCTGCGCCTGGCGTTTTGGGTTCTGTTGGGCGCGGTGCTAGCTGTGTTGCTGGTCGCTTGCACCAATGTCGCGAGTTTATTGCTTGCTCGTGCGACTAGCCGGGAGCGCGAACTTGCGGTACGGGCAGCGTTAGGCGCAAGCAGAAGCCGGCTGATTCGCCAGGCGCTGACAGAAAGCTTGGTGCTCGGAATCCTGGGCGGCGCGGCAGGTTGCTGGGTGGCATATCTGCTGATGCATCTCTTCGTCTCCATTGCTCCGGAAGGAATTCCGCGGCTGCAGCAGGCCACTTTGGATGTGCGCGTTATTGTTTTCACCGTGGGAATTTCACTTTTGTGCGGAATCATTTTTGGCCTTGCGCCGGCTCTGCGGATGCCTAGGCCCGAATCCTTGAGCGGCAAAGAAGTTCGTAGCGCATCACCTAGCCCTCTGCGCCAGCTTCTGGTTGCATCGCAAATCGCCATTTCGCTGGTTTTATTGACGGGCGCCGGCCTGTTGCTCCGAAGCCTATGGAACCTGCAGGGCGTTCCGATTGGAATTCAAGCGCAGAATATTGTTACCGAACAGATTTCGCTGGGCCAGTCTCGTTATCCGAATGCGCCGCAACAGGCTGAGTTTTTCGACCGTCTGTTGACCAGACTCCGAAATTTTCCAGGCGTGACGTCCTTGGCCCTGAGCGATTCGATTCCGCCGAGCGGCGCCATGCACTCGACAATTTACGCGGGAATCGAAGTCGCGGGCCGTCCGCGATTTGCCGAAGGCACAGGCGGAATGGTGGCATGGCGTGCCATCACGCCTGGATATTTCTCCGCGCTAGGAATTCCAATCTTGCAGGGCCGCGCTTTCGATGAAGACGATCGGGTGCCCAGCCAAAACTCGATCATTCTCAGCAATTTCCTGGCGCGCCAACTTTTTCCAAATGAAGATCCCCTGGGCAAGCCTATGCGCTTTGGTTTGACTGGTCCGTGGCGCACGGTCGTCGGGGTTGCGGCGGACGTAAAAAATGCCGGACTCGACGCGCAACCGGATCCTGAATTCTACATACCGTGGAAAAATGAGCCTGCCCAATACCTGGGGTCTGCCTATGTGATTCTCCGCACGCCGCTGAATCCACAAACCGTGGAAAAGTGGATGCACTCGGAAACTGCCAGTCTGGATCCAACGCTCCCGGCAAAAATTGAAACCATGAGTCAGCGCGTTTGGAAACTAGCGGCGCGGCCTCGATTTAATGCTGTGTTGCTTTCGATCTTTGCGGCTATGGGAGTATTGTTGGCCGCTATCGGGATCTATGGCGTGGTGGGATTTCTGGTGACTCGCCAGACCAGAGAGATCGGAATACGAGTGGCGCTGGGCGCAACTCCAGGCGCCATTCTTAAGATGGTCATGGCAAATGTCGCTCGGTGGACACTCGCGGGCGCACTATTGGGCCTGCTCGGAAGCTGGTTCGCCTCCCAATTTCTGCGATCGCTGCTGTTTCAAGTTCCGGCTCGAGATCCCTGGTCCATTGGAATCGCAGGTGCGGCGCTTTTGGTGGTGGCCTTCCTTGCCGCGTGGATACCAGCGCGGCGCGCCCTGCGCGTGGACCCTATGATTGCTTTGCGATATGAATGACGAATTTTGCAGGACCCTGGTGATTGCGGTTATTTCGCCGCGGGAGATAATCGCAGAGTAATTTCCGTGGTTTTCTTTGGGCGAATCACTACGCGCTTCGACCAATCCGAAAAAACTTTATTTGAATAGGCGCGAACGTCATATTGTCCCGCTTCGAAACGCGCAAATTCGAAGCGGCCAGTCGAATCGGTGTGCGTGGCGTGGGGACGGAGGCCGTCGGATGTTTGTATCGTCACACTTGCATCTGCAACCGGCTTACCTTGCTGGTCCAACACACTTCCTGAAAGCGTTCCCAAGCCGCCGGCAAATTGGGCGTTTGCTGCTAAGGCAAATATCAGGGTCGCGAAGACTGCCGTAACCAAAACTTTTCGTGTCATTACTCACCCCGGGGTTGAGCCTGAGAACAATTCTATATCTCCAGCGTAGGCCGCCGAAGATGCTCACCAAATTGTTCTCAATCAGGGACTGTGCGAACGGACAGGTTAGAACGGCTAGTATTTATAGTGGCTGCTGGCGGCGGCATGTGCGGGCTGGTCTTGGCGTCCGGTGTCGGGATTCAGCCCCCGTTTTATCGCGAGAAAATACGTGAGAAGTTGAAGCGGAACCAGATGCACGAAAGCGGTAAGCCATTCCGGCGTCTCGGGGACCACCAATATTTGTTCCGCTGAAATATCGTGATTTGCAGAAGGACTAGCGACGGCGGTCCTGAGCATCTTCAATTCTCCGGCGGCCCGGAGGATCTGACGGACACGGTCGTCGGTCTTGCGGCCGGTGAGCAATCCAATCAATGCGCCGCGAGAATCGGTCTCCGAAAATGGACCGTGGAGTATTTCTTCTGTCTCGAACCCTTCTGCCGCAATATAGCAAGCCTCTTTGATTTTTAGCGCGGCCTCGCTAGCGGTGGCCCAACCCACTCCCGTGCCGAAAATTTCGATGCGCGCGAGAAGTGCCATCTGTTTTGCCAACTCGTGCACTGGGGGCTCGAGTTTCAGTGCTTCGCGCATCAACGCGGGTGTTTGGGTGATTTCTTTGGGGGAAAAGCCGTTGGCCAGAAGCTTCCGACGCTCCACAACGCGAACGACGAGAATTGCCAGTGCTGCCAATGCCGTGGTGTAACTTTTTGTGTAGGCAAACGCGACTTCTTGCTCGCACGTCTCGATTTGAAAGTCTGCGCCACGGACTCCTTCCCCGCTCATTTCTCCGGTGATCGCAACGCTCAGCGCACCGGCCGCGCGCGCCACACGCAGCGCCTCTACGGATGCCGTCGTGGTGCCAGTGTGCGTGATAACCACGACCGCGTCATTAGCCGTAAACGCGATCGGATGATTCACAAGCTCGAAGGACTGTTCGTAGTGAGCCCATAAGCGTCCTGCGGAAAACTCGCGCATCCAGCTTTCCGCCACACGCGCGGCATGCCACGAAGTTCCGATTCCAACGAAAGTGATGCGTTCTTTTTCGGCCACGGCGTCGGCCACGTGTTCAATCGCTTCCTTTTTCTGCAGAATCCTTTCGATCAATCGAGGTTGGGCCTGAACCGCATCGTAAACATAATAGGGGTGCGCCTTGCGCATTTCGGGTGGCATTGAGTATTCTCCGCCGACAAGCGATTGAAATTGCTCGCACTATCGGCGGCTATTCTAGCGGAACAGGAGTCTGAATGCCTTTATACATCTCACAACACACACTGGCCTGCCTCACGCGCCAAGGCGCAGAAGAGCTCACCCAGCGGCTGCTGGCTGCGACGCCGGTTAAGGGGCGTCGCGTGCTGGTAAATATGCAGGAAGGGAAGATGCTCGTGGAGTTCGAAGCGTCCAGCCGCGAGGAGCTTGAAAAGTGGCTCAGTTCCGAAAAATTTCATTTCGACTGGCTCCTGCGCATGGAACTTGAATCGTCCGGCGGCGCACTTCGAGCCATCGCATAGCGGTCATGAGTCCGAGACTCCAGTCCTTTGCGTCCACCCTGCCAATACTATTGCCAGTGTGCATCATTCCGGTGTAGCCTTTGCGCATGTCGCACCTCACCAGAGACCGGCTCATTTGTTGTTGTATGCGCCTGGCTTCTGGCGGGGTTTGGCTAGTTACCTAGAAGACGGATTTCTAGCCGAGTACTTCAGACCCACCGCCAGAGAAGCTGGCAGGTGGGTTTTTTATTTTAGGTCGTTTTAAGGGCCATGGAGTCTAATCACCAGGGGGAAAATGACATGTCAGATTACAAGCATCCCGAGACTTTAGTTTCCACGCAATGGGCGGCAGAGCACCTGAATGACCCAAAAATCCGTCTGGTGGAAGTTGATGTCGATACTTCCGCCTACGATCAGGGCCATATTCCCGGCGCCGTAGGCTGGAATTGGCAATCGCAACTTCAGGATAATATTCGCCGCGATTTAATCGATCAGAAGGCGCTGGAATCGCTGCTCGGCCAGTCGGGAATCTCCAACGACACGACCATCCTTCTGTATGGCGACAACAACAACTGGTTCGCGGCGTATGCTTTTTGGCAATTGAAGTACTACGGCCACCAGGATGTGCGGTTGATCAACGGCGGCCGCAAGAAATGGGTGGAAGAAAAGCGTCCGCTGACCACGGAGCCGACGAAAGTGGCGGCCACGACATACCACGCAAGCGGTCCCGACGAATCCATCCGCGCGCGCAAAGAAGACATCTTCAGTACCCTCGACAAGAAGACTGCAGCACAGCTCGTTGATGTTCGCTCCGGCGATGAGTTCACCGGAAAAATTATCGCGCCGCCCGGAATGTCCGAAACCGCGCAGCGCGCCGGACACATTCCTGGAGCCGCCAACATTCCCTGGGCTCAAGCAGCGAACGAAGATGGCACGTTTAAATCACCGGATGCGCTGAAAGCTCTCTATGAAGGCAAAGGTATAACCGGGAAGAATGAAGTGATCGCCTACTGCCGCATCGGCGAACGCAGTTCTCACACATGGTTCGTACTGAAATATTTGCTGGGCTACGACGAGGTGAAAAATTACGATGGCTCGTGGACCGAATGGGGCAATCTGGTTGGCGCGCCAATTGAAAAGGAAGTAGCCGCAGTCGCGCGATAGATTGAGTTTGTGCTGAGTGCAGGACAGCCCCGAAGTTTTCTCTTCGGGGCTGTTTTTTTTGGGTCCGGAGTATTTCAGGGAATTTCGTTTTCAGGAACTCCGTTGTGACGGGCTTCGTCTTCTAAAGCGCTGATCTTCGTCTGAATATCCTCGCGCTGCTTCTGGTATTGGGCGAGTTGCGTGTGCCAATCGTCCGGCTTTGACCAGCCGTACGGCCTGGGTGTATTGACCTGCTGTCCATTTAATGCCGCTTGCGACTGCGAGATCTTTTCGTCGAGCGGCGGGATTTGGCCTTGGAGTTTGGAAATTTGGCCGCGATACCAGGCTGCGTTCTTGCCCCCGTTGTTAGGTTTGGGCTTATTTGCTGTATTCGCAGGCTTTGCGTTGGAATTCGGCGAAGACGAGGGGTCCCTGCGTGGATGCGAGCTAAAATCATCGTTGCTCCAAACTTTTTTCTCTGGTGTCTGCGATCCCGCGTCTGACGAACCTGCGGTGCCAGGGTTTTGTGACCGGACGGCCGAGTCGCTTTGCGCTCGCGCGCTGGCCGCTGTAAAGGACGCACAACTCGTGGCGAAAAGAGTTGCAGCAAAGAATCCAAGGGCCCGATTCATGATTGCCTCCTGGTTCCACGCCGCTCGGAACACGGAGGCGTGGAGAGACTATGGGTCTCCGTACACCACTTTGCCGCTCGCGATTTCGCTTTCAACCAGTGCGAGCGCTTCTTTCGGAGGGCCGATTCGATGATACTGACTAGCTTCAATGTACTGGTGCTGCTCGAAGGTGAAAAGAAATTTCCTGCCCATGAAGTCGTATTGGTAACGGATGGGCAGCCAAACACCAGGCGAAATCTCGGTTTGCTCGAAAGAAAATACTCCGCCTCTATATAGCTTCCCCAGAACCCCGCCGCCGAAGGCTATGTCTCGCATCACGTGGGCTTCGGCGCGCGCCAATTGATTTTTTTCATGGTCCACCCAGATTTTCGCGGTCACATGCGTCATGGCGTCTTGAAATATCGTATGTGGATGGAAGCTGGAATTCGGGTTTAGCTCCAGGATGTCGCAAAGTCGCCCATTCACCGTCTCTTGGCCGATCCATTTGGTGAGAAAGGCTTCTCGGGTTGCGTCCACGAGCTGTTCGCGATCCGTTTTCTTTTTTTGCCATTTCGCGTAGGCGAGTTTCGCTCGGGAATCGTCCGGCTTCAGCGCTAGCTCGAGCAGCTCGCGCCACGTCTGCAACTGCTGTTTGTAGAGCACGGGATCGGTGAGCTTATTATTTTCTTTTAGCAAAATCTTCATCGTGCCCGTGCCGGTGGGAACCACGCGGTAAAGCTTGTCTTCCAGCACGCGAGGATTCGGCCCGGCGGTACGGTCGACCTGATGCTCGATGCGATCGTACTGCTCGATCGCGACATCATCGCGGTGCTGATTTTCGATCAACTTTTCGCCGCGGTCGTGGATTTCCGCATCCGAAGGAGCTTGGGATTGAGAATTCTGTCGGAGCGGCCGAGCAATAGGCTGCTCGTCGTTTGCAGAGCCCTCCTCTAAAGGCTCGGTATTAGCGCCACGAACGAAACCCCTTGGCAGACGCCGGGATGGCCAGCTCGACAGTCCCGCCAGAGCTAATAAGGCGGCGATACAAAAAATTGAGAAAAGGCGGAACATTCGTAACTGCGGGTCTCCAAAGCCCAAGACTACTTCATGCCCATTGTAACGGATTCTCTGCGATGAAGTCCCAGCCCTGAGGCGCTTGTTTTCTTCATCTCTGGTTGAGAAGAATTGCTGAAATATTTTGATGCTGACAGCCGTCTATAAGACGGAGCGAATTGACCGCAGTACCCGGCCTGGCCGAAGCCCTTCGAGTTTGCCGTCCCAATAACGCTCGCTGGGCTTCAGTCGCTGCTTAGCCGGGCCAGGCTGCGTGCTAAATCCTGTTAAAGCTGTCGCTTAGCAAGCGAATGCATGTCCGCGGCATCGAATTTTGGTGCAAAATCGGGTTGTGAACTTTTTCGACTCCTAATGCGTCTATTATAGACAAAGTGAAGAAAGCCATCCCAACCCTGGCTCAAGTCAGGCAGACGCTTGTCGCTGTGCGCGAAACCTTTTGGATCGCGCTGGACACACTGCGCGCACACAAGCTGCGCACGTTTTTGACCCTGCTTGGCGTAATCCTGGCGGTCACCACGTTAGTCTCGGTAATTTCCGTGCTGAATGGGTTGAACGTCTATGTGGCCGATAAGGTTGCCAACCTCGGCGCGAATGCCTTTGTCATCGATCGCATTGGCATTGTCACGAATTTTCAGGAATGGAATAAAGCAAGAAAGCGCCCTCCGCTACAAATGGATGATTTCGAAGCGCTGCGCAACAACATGAAACTAGCCGAGCAGGTGGCAGGCGAACAGGACACTACCGCGGACGTTCGTTACGGAAATATCATGAGCCAGGATGTAAGCATCATCGGCGCGACTCCGAATTTTGCATCCATACGAGACATTGACGTCTCCAATGGCCGGCTTCTTACCAACGCCGATGAAGAGCATAGAGCCGGTGTTTGTGTGATTGGCAACGACATCGCTAACAAAATTTTCCCAGGCATGGATCCCATCGGCAAGTCCATTCGAGCGGGACAAGGCCAGTATGACATTGTGGGTGTAGCCGCAGCGAAAGGCACCGTGCTCGGACAGTCCCAGGATAATTTCGTGATGATCCCTCTGGGGACTTACAGAAAAGAATGGCTGGCGCCGCAGGATTCAGTGAGCATGTTCGTTCAAGCGCGCGCCCCGGAGTGGATGGACGCCGCGCAAGATGAAGCGCGTGTGATTCTGCGCTCCCGGCGCCACGTGCGATATCAGGACGAAGACAATTTTGCTGTGATCGCTCCCAATTCCATCATGGGCTTGTGGAACCGCATCACCGGAAACGCGTTCGGTATCGCCATCTGGATCACCTCCGTATTTCTGGTGGTAGGCGGAATTGTGATTATGAACATTATGCTTGCCAGCGTGACCGAGCGTACCCGCGAGATTGGCCTCAGGAAGTCGCTGGGCGCGCGGCGCAGTCACATCGTCTTGCAATTTCTTGTGGAGTCGTCGCTTCTCGCTGCCTCGGGCGGCCTAGTGGGGGTCGGCGTTTCGTTGGCCTTAGCAGGTTTGGTCCGCGCTGCGACGCCTATTCCGATTTCCACTCCGATTTTTGCAATTACGATATCGCTGGTGCTTTCCACGGCAGTCGGACTGTTTTTCGGAATTTATCCGGCTATGCGCGCCGCGCGGCTTGATCCGATCGAAGCGCTGCGGGCCGAAAACTAGGAACATCATGCAACAGGATTTCAAAGAAAACCTTCAGCTGGCGTTTGACACGGTTCGAACGCACAAGCTCCGCAGCTTCCTCGCCATTCTAGGCGTGATGATCGGAGTCTCACTCATTATCCTGGTCGTTGGTTTGGTTCAGGGTTTTCGCCAAACCATTCAAGACGAAATTACCGCCGAGGGAATCGATACGGCTTTCGTGTCACGTTTTGACCAAGGACCGCAGAATGGTCACCGTCCGAAGGATGAGAAGACACGCAAACCGCTGACCCTCGATGATGCCGTAGCGATTCGCCAGCTTTGTCCTGCGGTGAAACAAATCGCGGTTTCCGCGTTTCAGTGGCAACTTGCACATACCGCGCGTTATCAGAAAAATGAAGTGGAAGGCACAGACTTCCGCGGAACATTCCCGGCCTATTTGGAAGTTTATTCAAACGCCACAATGAAGGCAGGGCGTTTCTTCACTGAAGCCGAAAACGAGCACCGCGAGAATGTTGTAGTCATCGGCGAAAACATCGCCACGGCATTTTTCCCATCTATAGATGACGCGCTCGGAAAGCAAATTCTCGTCGACGGGTCGACTTATTTGGTTGTAGGGGTGTTTGAAAAGCCCCTGGGGGGGTTCGGTACTAACGATGAAGACAGACGCACGGTAATTCCTTACTACACCTTCATGAAGCTGTATCCGTCCAGCTACGAAATCGGTTACCGATTTCTCGCCTATCCCGGAAAACTGGATGCCGCTGTGGACCAACTGCGCGAGGTTCTGCGGCGCCGCCGCAACGTTCCTTACACTGCTCCGGACAATTTCTCGATTCAAACTCAGGTGGAAGTAGTACGGCAATTCAACGACATCATTGGAGGCGTCGTTCTCGCTGTCATAGTCCTGAGTTCGATCGGTCTTCTGATTGGCGGCATGGGGGTAATGAACATCATGCTGGTTTCGGTGACGGAGCGAACGCGCGAAATCGGTGTGCGCAAAGCAATCGGCGCACGTAGCCGCGACATCACCTGGCAATTTCTTTTCGAAGCCATGACGCTCACCGGGACGGGCGGAATAATCGGCATTCTACTCGGCAGTGGCCTAGCTTTAATGGTGCCGGTGGTCAGTTCGCTCAAGGCAGTGGTGCCGGCTTGGGCTGTGATTGTGGGGTTCACTGTTTCGGTCAGCATCGGTCTGATCTTTGGAGTGTGGCCCGCCACGAAAGCGGCACGTCTGAATCCTGTGGAAGCTCTTCGTTACGAGTGACGGATTACTGCGCGGGACTTTCCGAAATTTTCGGCAAAGTAATCGGACTGTTCGCGTCGAGGTGCGCCTTTCCAGCGGCCCCAAAACTATAAGGAAAGCCTGCGGGATCGAGTGGAACACCTTGCAGCAAGCCGCGCTCGTATAATTCCTTCATGCTCGCCGGGTAACGCCCAAACTGCTGGCGATATTGTTCGGCCAATTTGTCGAGTTCAAAAGTATCTTGTAGCGCGTGCAGCGACTGCAGATGTTGAAACGCGTTTTTCTTAACCTTTTCATTCTCGGTTGTCTCGTAAAGCTCAGACCATATCGCCAGCGAATTGGAAAACGCGTTTCCCTTCTCCGCCACTTGCGCGGCCATCATCTTCATCCAGGACGGCGCGTTCGGAATTTTGCTTCCTTGCAGATAAGCGGCCGACGCTTTCTCGTAATCCTTCAGGTGCCAGTAGTAGAGAAAACCCAGATCCGAGCTAAGTTCCCAGGAATTGGGATTCGCCGCGACGCCCTTCTTTACAAGTTCTACCGCCAGGTCGGAGCGGTCAGCTCCCGTGGGCATGGGCTCGGAAAGAAAAATCGCTCCAAAACGGTACGCCACTATCAGCTTCGGATCGAGCGTGGTAGTAATGTCGAGCAGCGGCCATAGCAAATCGAACTTTTCCCCGGGATTGCCCACTCTGGCACCGTAATACTGAACGGCGCGCGTCCAGTAAATGTCTCCCAGCAATGAGTCATATCCGAGGCTCAATCTTTTGAGCATCGTGCCGGAACGGAGTAGCAGTTCTTCTTTTTGCCGACCCACCGTGCGGGTTTCCGCCTCGATGCGCATTTGCAGAAATCCAATTGCTACAAACAGCGCAGGGATTGCTACCAGAGCGAACCACAGAGCTCGAGAATGGCTTCGGCTGCTCATTTCAAGTTACGCCCGGAAAATATCGCGGACGCCCCAATGAGTACGAGCGCGACGTACAGCGCGGCGTAAGCTGTATTCTGCCAAATCAATGAAAACGGGATCGCCTCGCCATGGCTGGCCGCCGCAATCACATTAAAATTGCGAAAGTTCGGCAACAGATAGCTGATGACGCGAGCGCTGGTCTCGATGGCGGGACTGTGCGTTACCAGGCCAATCTCGCGAATGTCACTTGAGAAAAAACCTGCCACATAAATTCCCAGGGTGTACAAGGTGGAAAGCATCGGACTTGAGAAACAGGAGAAGAAAAGGGCCAGCGCGGTGACCAGCGCCAGCTCCAACAAAATAAAATAAATGGCGACTACAATCGCGACGTCCGCGCGGAGAAATTCGCGGCTTACGTAGTAAAGAGCTGCGCCCAATCCCAGCGCCATGAAGAATGTGTTTACGCTCAGCGTCAATACCAGGCCGCCGAATTTTCCTACAAGAAATTCCCATCGCCGCACAGGCTTTGCCAGCAAACTGTACAGCGTCCGCTTTTCCATCTCCTTGTAAACCAGCCCTACGCCGATAAAAACCGCCATAACCAGTCCGAAAATCGAAATAGCAGACAGACCCAGGTTGATAATTACCAGCCGCGAGATGCCAATGGAAATCTCGCCTACCAGGACAGAGGCGCCAATCATCAGCAAGGCGAATACGATCAGATTGTAAAGAACGCGATCGCGCACCGCTTCGCGAAATGTGTTAACCGCTACGATTCCCGGTACTGTGCTCATCGCGTACCCACCTCGACGAGTTGTGGTGATGCACTTTTATCCCCTGCGACGAGCTTGAAGAAATAATCCTCGAGCGTCGGCCGCAATGGTATGACCGAAAGAATGCGCGCCTCACACCTCCGTAATTCATCTAAAACCGGATACAGTTGGTCCTCCGGAACCTCCGCGCGATAGCGGCCTCCTACTCGCGTGGCGTTTTTTGCCAACGAGCTTGGCAGTGGGCGCCCCTCCGGTGTCTCAAACAAAATTTCCATGGCGTACACTTCCATAGAGACAATTTCTCGCGGTGCGCCAACCCCTTGCAGTTTTCCTCCGACCAACACACCTACGCGGTCACACAACATCTCCGCATCGGAAAGAATATGCGTGGAGAAGAAGATCGTCCGGCCCTCGCGTTTGAGGTCATGAATAATGTCGCGAACCTCCCGGCGGCCAACAGGATCCAGGCCGGACATCGGCTCATCCAGGAAAATCACTTGTGGATCATGAAGGATGGCCTGCGCGATGCCTACACGCTGCAGCATGCCCTTGGAAAATTTCCGTAGCTGAACATCAGCCGCTCGACCCAGCCCAACCCGCTCCAAGAAGCGGGTTACACGCTCGCGCCGCTCCGACGCCGCAAAGCCAAACAGGCGCGCGTAGTAATCCAACAGTTCTCGCGCCGTCAGGTAATCGTAAAAGTATGGTTGTTCGGGCAAGTATCCAATTTCGCGGTGCATGCTTACATCATCGATCGCCTTGCCGCGGACTCGCGCGGTGCCTGAAGTCGGGAAAATGATGCTCATCAGGACTTTCAGCGTGGTGGTTTTTCCCGCGCCGTTTGGCCCCAGGAACCCGAAGACTTCTCCGTCTTCCACCTGTAGAGTCAGGTGGTCGAGCGACCGGCGCATACGCGGGCGCCAGAATCCAACCGCATAGTCCTTGGTGAGCCCTTCAATCTCAATCGCTGGTGCACTCATAGCCTTACTCATTCTAATTTTTTTTTAACAACCTCGGGCATGTCAATACGCTGATGTTGCTTCAGCGAACACAGCGATGGAGCCGCTCTTAGCGGAATCGACGGCGCAGATTGGAAGGGACTTAGTTGCCGGTGGAAGTTAGCTTGTCTGCTCGGCGGAGTTCCGGAAACCCAAAAGCCCAGAGCGCCGTAACGACCAAAGCTCCGATTCCACCCAGAATAACCGCCGGAACGGTTCCAAACCAACTGGCCGTTAGTCCGGACTCGAATTGGCCCAACTCGTTCGATGCACCAATGAAGACCATGTCGACGGCGTTCACTCGCCCGCGCATCTGATCGGGCGTCATCAGTTGGAGCAGAGTCACGCGGATCACCACGCTTACCATGTCGCTGGCGCCCACCAAGGTGAGCGCCACCAGCGACAAGATTAGGTTGCGCGAGATGCCGAACACTATGGTAAAGACTCCAAAGCCGCCTACACACACAAGCATGGTCGCACCGACCCGGCGCCGTAACGGGCGATAGGCCAGCAACACGGCCATCGCCGAGGCGCCTACGCCCGGGGCAGTTCGCAATAATCCAAGTCCCCATGGACCGGTGTGAAGAATTTCGCGCGCGTAAACCGGCAGTAACGCCACAGCACCGCCCAACAAAACCGCAAAAAGATCCAGCGAGATCGAACCCAGTATCACTTTTTGTTTCCTGATGTATCGAAGTCCCGCGAGAACGGTGGACAGATTTATCGGCTCTCTAACTCGGGCAACTACGTTCGGCCGAATCAGCGTGGTACAGCACACCGCGATTCCTGCCGACGATAAAGCCGTGGCATACACTGCGGAAGGTCCATGGAATGCCGCATAAACGAGCCCTCCGATCGAAGGCCCCAGGATCGTGGCCACCTGAAAGACAGTCGAATGCCATGTCACTGCATTGGCAAAATGTTCTTCAGGAACTAATTGCGGCAGCAGAGCCCTGCTGACCGGGCCGCTAAAGGAGCGCACGACGCCAAGCAAAACTAAAACCGCGTAGATCGTATGCACCGACGGCGTTCCACGATGGGTTACATACAGAAGCAGTCCCGAACAGGTTGCAAACCCTGCGTAGCAAAGCATCAGCAAATTGCGGCGGTTAAAACGATCCGCCACGTTGCCTGAAACAAGGAACAAAGTAATTCCCGGCAAGAATTGGCAGAGGCCGACTAGACCCAGATCAAATGCGCGGTGCGTGATGTCGTAGACTTGCCATCCGACCGCGACGGATTGCATTTCAGTGGATGCGACTACAAAAAATCGCGCGATCTGGTAGAAAACAAATGCCGGGTAAGTGAAGGCGATCCGCCCATTCATTTTGTTTTCTTGCGATGCGGGCATCCGCGAGCGGTCCACTCCTTGCGGCCAACAAGTATAACCTGAGTCTGCTCGATGCAAAGTTTGACGCTGAGCGCACAAAACTTTTTAAGTCGTTTGTTTGGAGTGCAGGTGCAAAAAAAAGAAAATTAGAGAAAACAAATAATTTCTGCGCCCAAAAATTCTCCGAAAGAGAAAATTTGTCGTAATGGGACGTAGTTGCTGTCGGCGCAGATAACACTACGGATAGACGCATTCGACAACTTGTGTGGAACATTTTGTGGTCGCGCGTCGATTTTTTCTTGACAAGTTTTCTCCAACCCACGATACTGCCCAACCAGACCCGGGGGAAAAAAGTTCGATGACGACTTACTTCCTGGCATCGACCAACGGAGCAACGGGCCGGGTTACACCGAAAACTTAGAGGGGAGAAACCCTACTTCGCACCGCGCATGGCCATTTTTAGCGCGGCTTAGCTGGGCTTTTCTATTTTTTCGGCTCGGAAGGCGGAATTTAAGCGTTTCGTCGGCCGCGCTCACGTCCCCCATGTTTCGTGTATCTACCGATACACATCAACGACACCCTGGATGCGGCTGTTCGGGAGGAGTAGAATAGAGACTCCCCTCCTGCTGCGCTCCAGCCAACGTACGACGGCTTTAATGCCGGCGCGGAGGTAGAAATGGAATCGAGAATGACCTTGCAAGGCCAATCCGAAACAGAGAAAGTCACCCGGCGTGTTTCCGGCCTGGATTTTCAGCGCCGCTTCACGGACGGGAAAGTATCGCCCTTTGATAAAGTTGAGTGGGAACGTCGTCCCGCAATCATAGGAAATGATAAAGGTCAGGTAATTTTTCGTCAGGACAATATAGAAGTACCGAAGGCATGGTCGCAGACAGCGACAAATATTGTCGCTTCGAAATATTTCCACGGCAAGCCGAACACGCCCGAACGCGAAACTTCCGTTCGCCAATTAATTAGTCGTGTAGTAGATACCATTGTGCGCTGGGGTGAGGAAAGCGGATATTTCGCCACGCCAGAATCGAAAAATATTTTTCGTGATGAGCTGGCGCATCTGCTCGTTGAGCAAAAAGTGGCGTTCAATTCTCCTGTGTGGTTCAACGTCGGCGTGCAGGCCAAACCTCAATGCTCTGCGTGCTTCATTAACTCCGTCCAAGACAACATGGATTCGATCATGAACCTGGCGAAGACCGAAGGCATGCTCTTCAAGTGGGGATCTGGTACTGGAACCAACTTTTCCTCGTTGCGCGGCAGCCACGAATCGCTCTCCGGCGGAGGAATCGCTTCGGGTCCGGTGAGCTTCATGAAGGGTTTTGATGCTTTCGCTGGCGTAATCAAGAGCGGCGGCAAGACTCGTCGTGCTGCCAAGATGGTGATCCTTAATGTCGATCACCCCGACATCATGGAATTCATCGAGTCCAAGATGAAGGAAGAGCGCAAGGCGCATGTCCTGATCGAACAGGGATACGATCCCGCAATCGACGGCGAAGCCTACTCCTCCGTTTTCTTCCAGAACGCGAATCACTCAGTACGGGTTACCGACGATTTCATGCGCGCTGTAGAAGAAGACCGTGATTGGTGGACACGAAACGTCACCGACGGCAAGCCAGTGGAACAATTTCGCGCGCGCGACTTGCTCCGCGAAATGGCCGACTCCGCATGGAAGTGCGGAGACCCCGGCATGCAGTACGACACAACCATCAATCGCTGGCACACTTGCAAGGCGACCGATCGCATTTACGCTTCGAACCCGTGCTCGGAGTACATGTTCCTGGACGATACTGCCTGCAACCTGGCGTCGCTAAACCTTTTGAAATTCCTCGGCTCGAACGGCCAGTTCGATACGGAAGGCTTTGCTCACGCCGTAGATGTCACCATCACCGCACAGGAAATCCTGGTGGACAACGCCAGCTATCCGAGCGAGAAGATCGCGCGGAACTCGCACGACTATCGCCCGCTCGGCTTGGGTTACGCGAACCTAGGTGCGCTGCTGATGTCGCTAGCTATGCCTTATGACTCTGACAAGGGCCGCGACTTCTGCGGCGCCATCACCGCTCTGATGACCGGCGAAGCTTATGCCCAGTCAGCGCGCATCGCAGAACGCATGGGTCCGTTTGGCGGCTACCCGCGCAACCGTGAAGCAATGATTGATGTTATACGCATGCATCGGGACTCCCTGCGACCCATCAAAGAAGAGCACGTACAGCCTTCTTTGCTTCACGCTGCACAGAAGTCTTGGAATGATGCTCTGGAGCTAGGCGAAAAGCACGGTTACAAGAACTCCCAGGTTTCCGTTCTCGCGCCTACTGGAACTATAGGCTTCATGATGGATTGCGACACAACCGGAATCGAGCCCGATCTCGCGTTAGTGAAGCAAAAAAGGCTCGTTGGCGGCGGCGTGATCAAAATCGTGAACAACACCGTTCCGCAATCGCTGATGAATCTCGGTTACCCGCCGGAGCAAGTGGCGCAAATCGTGGATTTCATCGATGCCAACGGAGCTATCGAAGGCGCACCTGGGCTGAAGCCTGAGCACTTGGCCGTATTCGATTGCTCGCTCGCGACTCCGGGTGGACGATCCATCTCCTGGCGCGGTCACCTGCAAATGATGGCTGCTGCTCAGCCGTTCCTTTCCGGCGCGATCAGCAAGACAATCAATATGCCGGAAGAGTCCACGGTAGAAGACATCATGGAAGCCTATACCGAGTCTTGGAAATTCGGACTCAAGGCCGTAGCCATCTATCGCGACAACTCGAAAGGCTCACAACCGTTGTCCGTCTCCGGTAAGAAGAAAGAAGAAAAACCTGCGGCGCCAGCTCCCGCAAGCGTCGAAGCTCCACTCGCTAAAGTCGAAATTCCTGCCGCTGTCGAGCAGCAGGAACTCTTCGACCGCACCAGGCGCCGCAAACTGCCTAACGAGCGCGACTCCATTACCCACAAGTTCTCAATCGGCGGCCACGAAGGCTACCTGACCGTCGGCAAATATCAAGACGGCCAGCCGGGCGAGATCTTCATCAAGATGGCCAAGGAAGGCTCCACGCTGTCCGGAATCATGGATGCCTTCGCGCTATCGGTTTCGATCGCGCTGCAATACGGCGTTCCGTTGCGCGCTCTGGTCGATAAATTTGTGAACTCGCGCTTCGAGCCTTCCGGCTACACCGGAAATCCTAGGATCCGCTACGCCAAGTCGGTGGTGGATTACATCGGGCGCTGGTTGGGCGGCAAATTCATCTCCTCCGACTACCTGGACGGCGAAGTTGGAGCTGGAGAAGAATCAGGCCCGGCGGCCGTTGCTATGCCCTCGGCTAAAGCTCCAACTCCGGTCGCTGTGATGAAAGCTCCTGACCAAGAAGCCTCCACCAGGCCGCGCGCTGCCATTGACGACGCGCCATCCTGCTCGGAATGCGGCATGCTGATGACTCCGAACGGTAGCTGCTACAAATGTTCCAACTGCGGCAGCACGTCCGGCTGTAGCTAGGGATTCCACTTCAACGGCGCGGCAAAACCTGCAGGGAATAAAAAAGGGGGCTCCGTCGAGCCCCCTTTGCTCTACCCCTAGTTCCGGTCTCGGCGCGGCGAAACCGGCCCACCCCGGGATAAGAGACAGCCACTTTCTCAGTTGCACGCAGATTGCCACGAGCCTTCGCCTTCAGCCATTCTCCGAGCCGCTTGTGGGCACAAGACTTACGCGACATAGGCGGTTTTCTAACACCGACTTTGCACGGGCATCTCCATTTTCTGAAAAGCTGCGCTGATTTTTCCTATGTACTTTGGAAGACCTTCAATTAATGGCCGTTCTAGGATTGGGCTGCCGCAGCGCGGTGAAAGCGTTTCCACATCCAACGCGCCGGCACAAACAGGATTAGCGCCCACAAGACCAAGGCCGGCAAAGACTGAAGCGCCCAGACCCCGAATCCGATCACGCTTTCGACTACCGTTTTATAGCCTTGAATCGCCGCATTGCGGAGCCGCGTGCTTGTGGAGGGCGGCGTGACTTGGATGCTCGCCTTATATTCTTCTTGTACCGACAGCTGTACCGTGGCGAAGTCCACGCGAGTTTGCAGCGCACGCTGGTCGGCCTCCATCTGCTCGATCTCGCCGCGAACTCGCGCGATTTCCTGCTCGGCGTCCAGAATGTCTTTCACTTTTCCGGCATGTTCGCGGAGTACATCGAGAAGTCTTTGCTCAGTGGCGCGCGCGTTCTTCAATCGCGCCGCACGATCGATAAACTCTTTGGTGACTTCCTCGCCGGACTGCGTTTCCTGGTCCACGCGTCCCAATTGCTTCAGTTCGGTAACCGCCGATTCGAGCTGCGCCGAGGGAATCTGTAACGTAGCCGACAAGGTTCGAGCTGAGTCTTGCGGCGACGCTGTATTTAAACTGGCGATGTATCCATTGTAGCGTTGCGCGATGGCCTTCACCGTCGCTTCCACCGGCCCGAAATCCTTTACGATCAAAGAAACCGACGCCGTTCGGGCGATCATCGGCCTCGTCTGATCGGTGACGGATTGGCCGTCCACGGAAATTGATTTCTCCGAGTGGTCGCCAAGTCCGTGGTGCAGGCCGTGTGAATCCGGAGAGATCCGCTCAGCCTGAGCATTCGTCTCTAAACTCTCGCTAATTTGTGCCCGTTCTCGGTATAACTCGGCTGCGGTTTGCGGTGTGTTCGCAGAAGGCGCAGCGGATGGAGCCCTCCATTGCTCAGACTCGGTTACCTTCGCGTAACTTAACGGTCCCGCATCCTGCGCTCTCCGGGAATTCTGTAGCCCCACCGACAGCAGCAACACGCCGACCGCAGCCGCAGCAGCCGCTCCCCAGGCCCAGCGTCCCCTCAAAGGGGCGAACCTCCCGTCTAGCCACCCAGCAATTCCTTTGGGCTTATTTTCTTTTGCGAACGAAGGAGCCGACCTGGTTGTTCGTAGGTTTTTGGTCAAGCTGGCAGGAGACGGTTCCACGCTCCAATTTGCCAAATGGACCGAAACTCCGCGCATCTGCTCCGCCAACTCCGCGCACTCCGCGCATTCCCGCAGATGTGCCGCGACGCCCGCTGCGCGGTCCGCCGAAAGCTCACCATCGAGATACGCCATCACCTCTTCTTGCTCGTAAGGATGAGTGGATGAATTCATTTCCGCCCTCCAAGACTCCCCGGAGCAGCCGTCAGAATGTCGCGCAATGCCATGCGCGCGCGAAACAGCCGCGATCTGACGGTGTTCAGCGGTAGGCACAATATTTTCGCGATTTCCTGGTAGCTCAATTCTTCGAACTCCCGCAGCATCAAGACCTCTCGCTCGCCGCCTTCCAATCGCTCCACTGCTTGCCACACACAAAGCGCATGTTCTTGGTTTGTTCCGGCTCGGGCTGGCATTTCGTCGGGTGCGACATCCATGGATTTTTGATCGTTAACCGACTTGCGCCTGTGCGCCGCGAGAATATGGAAGGCGATGCCGAATAAATAGGCGCGAAAGGTCGCCCGCGGCTGGTAGCGTTGGGTCCCTTTTAGCACCGCGAGAAATGTTTCCTGCGCCAATTCCTCGGCTTGCGCAGCATCGTTCATACGCCGCCGGAAAAAAGCCCAAACGCACTCGCGGTAACGCAGGAAAAGCTCGGTGAAGGCGGGTTCCGAACCTTGCTTTAATTCCAGGATCAGTTGCTCATCACTGGTCATCGTTCGTCCCGAGCGGGAATGAGTGACGTCCCGGCGTCGCGCCCTCTTAGAACTCGCTGCTTCTATATCTGTAATGTCTAAGGAACGCAAAAAGTTCCCGCGGTTGCAGATTTCTTTTAGGAGAAAAGGCAGGTGTAATAGGGCGGGACTTAGGCGCCAATGGCAGAGCGCAAAGCCGAAGCTAGGGAATCTGACCAGCGGCGTACATCCTCGTCGCGCTCCGCTTCTATCATCACGCGCGCAAGCGGCTCGGTGCCTGAATAACGCAGCACCACCCGTCCGGAATCGCCAAGAGCCCTCTCCGCTTCGCGAAGCAGGCTGGCAACTTCGGGCAAGGTATCCAACGCCGGCTTCGAACGCACGCGCACGTTCACAATCTTTTGCGGGAAAATCTTCAGATCGGCAATCAACGAATCGAGCGGTCCAGTAATAGAAATAATCGAAGCAATTTTCAACGCCGTCAGCATTCCGTCACCGGTCGTCGCGTCATCCAGGAACAAAATGTGGCCTGACTGTTCCCCGCCGATATTCGCGCCAATCCGCTGCATCTCTTCCAGTACGTAACGGTCGCCCACCGCGGTACGCGCAAGCTTTAGCCCGGAACTATCGAGTGCGCGTTCGAGACCCAGGTTCGCCATGGTGGTGCCGACCACCACATGGCCTTTCAGCTTCCCTGCCGACTTCAGGTAGCGCGCCACCACTAGCAAAACGCCGTCGCCATCCACCAGCTTGCCTGTCGCGCTGGAAAAAATCGCGCGGTCCGCGTCCCCATCGAATGCCACACCCAGCGCCGCGCCAGATTCCACGACGCGCTTTTGCATGCCTTCCGGATGCAAGGAACCGCACTTCGCGTTTATATTTTTGCCGTCGGGGGTATTGTTTATCGCGATCACTTCTGCGCCAAGGGAACGAAATAGACGCGGCGCCAGATTGCTCGCTGCGCCGTTCGCGCAGTCCAGCACAATCTTCATTCCGGCTAATTTCGCGCCAGGAAGAACCGCGGAGACCAATCCGGCCAGATAATCGTCATCGATCTTTTCGTTGTCGTGAAGATGCAACATTTTTTCGCTTGAGACCTTGTCCCTCGACGTCAGCACGAACTTCTCGAGCTCGGTCTCAATCGAATCTGGGAATTTCATCCCGGTGGATGAAATTAACTTCACTCCATTATCGTGATACGGATTGTGTGAGGCCGAGATCACTACTCCCGCAGCAAAACCTTCCCGGTTCACTAGCCAGGCTACTCCCGGCGTTGTGAGAACACCGGCGGAAACCGGTTTAGCGCCGCCCGCAGCCAACCCGCAAGCAATTCTTTCGGCAATGTGCGGACCCGACTCGCGCGTGTCGCGTCCGATCAGAACCTTAGGCTTTTCGTCCCGTGCGCGTCCTTGCAGCCGCAAGTAATTTCCTAGCGCCAGCCCCACACGATCGAGCGTGGCGTCGTCCAGCGGGTATTGCCCGGGGAGGCCCCGGATCCCGTCAGTTCCGAAAAGTTCCTTAGACATTGGCTCCTATTCTCGTCCCGCAGCAAAACGGGGTGTAATTCTATCACCTCGCGTCATTAGTCCCGTGCGCGCGTTAGCGAATCCGTCTGCTCACACTTATTCGACTGCAAGACACTTTACTGGTGTACGCGCGGACACATCCCCGTTCCCCGCAGCGCAGCCTGTGTTATCGTACGGGCATGCCACTGGAAGACACCAAAATCATCCCTGACAATGCGACACCTGCCAAGATTATCGCGGCCGGAATTGTGATCGCTTTCTGCTACTGGGCCTCGTCGGTCATCGTCACCGTCCTGGTGGCGGTGTTGCTCGCGTACTTTTTGGATCCCGTTGTCACTTTCATGGAAAATTGGCATATTCCGCGGGCGCTGGGATCGCTGCTCGTTGTTCTCTTCACCATCGCCGTTTTGCTGTTCGTAGCATGGTCCCTAGTCGAACGTTTTGACCAGTTCAGCTTGGACTGGCCCAAGTATCGCGCCCCGCTGCATGCAGTCGCCAACGTCATAGAACAAAAAATGGCCTCCGTCGAGGAGCACGTTTCCGAAATTGGTTCTTCCGACCAGGCCGGGGAACAAGCCGAACATCGCATTGTGGCCGTCGCTGAATCGCATCCCGTGCGCGCGGCGTTGGTTTCCAGGCTGAGTTCGCTATACGAGGTAGTGCTCGGCGCGACCTTCATTCCGTTTCTGTTATTTTTTATGCTCGCGGCAAAACGCCAGGTCTGGCACGCGACCATGCAATTGTTCCCAACTACCGAGCGCACCTTAGTGAAGGAGACTCTGACAGATATCTCGCTGGTCCTCCGCAGCTATGTCGTCGGCACAGCGATGGTAGGAGTTATCCTGGTCGTCTTGAGCTGGCTTTTTTTCCTGTTGATTGGGCTTGAGTTTCCGTTCCTTACGGCCTTAATTTCCGGCACCTGCAACCTGATTCCGTATCTCGGCGTAGTTCTGTCCTGGATGCCGCCTTTGTTGATCGGCCTGAAACAATTTCACACGGTCACGCCGTTCATCGGAATTTTCGCCGTGCTTACATTCTTACATCTGGTTGCCGCGAACTTATTGGTCCCCGCGCTTGTCGGCTCCATGGTGCGGCTCAACGCGCTGGCGCTAACCGTGTCGCTTCTATTCTGGGGATTTTTGTGGGGCGCGATGGGCTTGATCCTCGCCATTCCAATCACTGCGGTTATCAAGGTCGTGTGCGACCATAAAGAAAGTTGGCAGCCCGTCGGCCGCTGGCTCAGCGCTTAATCTTTCGCTCCTTCTTATAGCGATTCTTCCTTTGCATCCAGATCGTGGATTAACGCAACTGCCTCTCCAGCCGTCTTCGCGTGGCCTGTCATCTGAAACATACGGATGGCAGCAATTCCCGCTGCGCCAGAACGAATACAGCTCGCGGCGTTTTCCGCGTTGACCCCTCCGATTGCAATCAGATCGATGCTCGGCACAGTTCGACAAACCTCGGCAAGCTTTTGGATTCCCTGCGGCGCGCCAAATTCTTTCTTCGAGGGAGTTTCAAAAATCGGTCCGAAAAAAATATAGTCGACCTTGGCCTTTTCGGCGTTAAGAGCCTCTTCCAGGCTGTGGCAAGAAACTCCGATCGCAAAATCGGTGCGAGCATTCCCTGCGCGGCACCAACGCACCACATCGCCGGCCACCAGGGATGCCTGGCCGAGGTGTGCCCCGTGAGCGCCCGCCGCCAGCGCTACATCAAGCCGGTCGTTGACCATTACCTGCACAGGTTTTGAAGTCTTTGCACCACGATCGTCGGCCATTTGTACCGCTTGGCGCGCAAGGCCCAGCAATTCCCGGGCTGATAAATCCTTCTCGCGAATCTGAATCCAGTCCACGCCCGCATCAAGGGCCGTGCGAATGTTTTCCAGTATTTTCGCGCCCCTGGAATCGTCCGGCGGCGGAATCAGGGATTTCCGGTCGGTGACATAACAAACGATGTTTTTCTTAGCTGCGGCTTTCAACGATGGTAGTCCGGCGGCGAAATGCCTCGAGCACATACACCACATTCATCACGCCCAACCCCGAGATAGCGCCGCGCAGAAAAGAGTTTTTTACAATGAAGGCCAGATCTGGATAGCGATAGAGAAAATAATTCATCTCCCACAACTCGGACCAGGGGAGCAAAATCAGCGCCAATCCCACTTCGAGCCACAATAGTAGCAACACAACGCGCAGAATGCGGTTCATCATCTGGCTAAGGATTATCGAAGATTAAGCTCGCGGTCGCAAGCTTACTCTGTTCCGCTGCCTGCGCTGCTGATGGTCGTGCAAGTGCCCTGCTGCGAACACCCTAGCCCCACCGCGATGAAAAACTTTTTCATGTTGTCGCTAATCCCTAAGTTGGACGTACAATGTTGCCGTTCCCTGTACAAAATTGCTTCTTTCGCAAAACACATTTCCACGAATCCGGCTCAAGCAAAACTCTAATAAAGCAAAGGAGAGCATTCTATGGCTACGATCACCACAAAAGACGGCACAGAAATTTTTTACAAGGATTGGGGCAAAGGGCAGCCGATAGTCTTCAGCCACGGCTGGCCACTCACTGCCGACGATTGGGACGGCCAAATGTTGTTTTTCGGCCAGAAGGGATTTCGTGTAATTGCACACGACCGCCGCGGACATGGCCGCTCCGGACAGACCTGGGACGGAAATGAGATGGATACTTATGCGGACGATCTGGCTGGCCTATTCGAACACCTCGATCTCAGGGATGCGATTATGGTCGGTCACTCGACTGGTGGCGGTGAAGTCGCGCGTTACCTCGGCCGTCATGGTTCAAAGCGTGTCTCGAAGGGTGTTCTAATCAGCTCAGTTCCGCCGCTCATGCTGAAGACCGAGAAGAACCCTGAAGGCGCACCCATGGCAGTCTTCGACGATCTCCGTGCACAACTCGCAGCCAACCGGTCTCAGTTCTATTGGGACATCACCATGCCGTTTTACGGTTACAACCGTCCGGGCGCCAAAGTATCGGAAGGCATCCGCAAGCATTGGTGGATGCAGGGAATGTTGGGAGGCGTTAAGGCTGGCTACGACTGCATCAAAGCCTTCTCGGAAACCGATTTCACCGAGGATTTGAAAAAGATCGAAATCCCCATGTTGGTGCTCCATGGTGATGACGATCAGATTGTGCCAATCGCTGCTGCAGCGCCCAAGTCCGCAAAATTACTGAAACATGCAACGTTAAAAATCTACAAAGGCTTTCCGCACGGAATGCCCACGACCAACGCAGACCAAATCAACGCAGACCTTCTCGCCTTTTTCAAAGGTGCTGCTATACCAGCGTCAGCGTAACTTTCAGTGGCCCGGCCTTTCGCCCCCTAGGGAACGGCCCGGGCTGAGCTTGCGTTCATTTAACCGGCTCGCAGGACGCTAGCCGCGAGTCAGGAAGCAACCATGAGATCGGCAACGAGATTTATCCGCGGATCGCGGGTGCTTTTTTAATGATGCCAACGCTGTTTGCGGACGACACAGCAAAACCGAAAGGAAATACTCAGGGGGAGGATCACAGGAGGGCGTGACTAAGCCGAGGCGGAATTTAGCGTCTTTGCAGCGTGGAAATGCGGTCCGCGACGTCGCGGTATTCAATGTTCGTGGCATACACCTGGCGGAAGCAATCGAGCGCCGCTGATGAATCTCCAGCTGCGTCGAGTGCCAATCCAAGATCGTAACGCAGGGCCAGGACTGTTTCGTCCTCGAGCCCCGGTACTTCCAGCGCGCGCTGGTACCACAGTGCAGCGATGTTCGGTTCGCCTTTGTCCATGAACGACAATCCCAGCATCGTCGAGCAATTCATGGTGTAACGGAACGGCTTGCCCTTCTGTACTGCTTTCGCCACTTTCTGGAATTCACCAATTGCTTCGTCCAGCAGGCCCATTTCGCGGTATGCAATTCCCAAGTTGTAGTGAGTCTCCAGGTCTTCGTCTTCTTCGCCCAACTCACCCAACTCGCTGCGGAACTCCTGGAAAACTTCTGCCAGCTCGTTCAGACTTTCCTCGGTTATCTCAGGCGGGCTGCTGGAAGCGCTGCTCAAGGATTTTCCGGCAACGCTCTTGGAATTCCCGTTTTCGGTGCTTGCCGCAACAGGCACGGAATTCGCTACCGCATAAGGCAGTGGCTCCTTCGCATCTTCTGGAATCGCCTCAACTATCCTGGCCGCAGGCGGCGCTTCCAGGTCTTCCACTTCGGCAGCCAGCTCGCTCAGGAAATCTTCAGTGGTTGCCGGGCCTTGCTGTTTCTCAACTGCGGTTGGTTCCTCCGCCAGTTCGAGTTCAAATTCTCCGGCAGTTGCAGCAACCGGCTCTTCCGGCAGCAATTCGAATGTGGGTTCTTCGACGAGTTCCATGGCCGGCATCTCGCCAGCCTCTTCCGTGCTCTCCTGGAGCTCGAACACATCCGGCTGCACGCCTACGTCGTCGCTGGAGGCCCGCGCTTCCTCCGGCTCCGCGGTAAGCTCGAGCGCTGCCGGCGCCTCCAGCTCTAGTTCAATAGGCTGTGGTTCAACGCTCGGCGCAGCTTCGGAATCATCCAGCACAAAGGCCGGCTCGGGCTCGGATTCAGCGCTGACCGCAGAGGTGGGTTCAACTTTAAGCTCGCGTACCGGCTCAACCGTGGCCTCTATTTCAGGCTCGATCGCCGGGGTTTCGCTCGAGGCTTCCGCCACACCCTTCTCCGCGTCCGCTACATCTTGTGAAATAGCTTCCCATTCGTCGGACAGATCCAGCTCTTCTCCCGCCGTTACAGGTTCCGGTTCGGCAGTAGCGGACAGCGATGATTCGAGAGTTATTTCCGGCTCTTCAATAGGAACGGGCGCAACCGTGAACTCCTCGACCACGGGCGCCGAAGCAACCGGAACCGGAGGCGTGGTTGCGAGAGGAATGCCGAATTCTGCGGCAATATCCTCCGCACTCAATTCGCGACTTTCCTCAACTGGTACGGCACCTTCTGACGCAGACTCTACTACGGGCGGCACAGCCGTAACTTCCGAGGCAGCGAGCGTGCCTGGCGCGGCGATCGGCTCTGCAACGCCTCCCGTCTTCTGGAACCTTTGACGCAATTCGGCAAAACGGTCCGCGTTCACCTGGTCATTGCGCTCGCGGTGTATTTGCTCAAGCTGCCCAGCTAACTCAGCCGTGCGCTGTTCATTGCCTGCGCCCAGATAAAGATCCAGCAACCTTTCCAGTGTGGGTGTATGGCGCGGCGCACGCGCGAGAACGTTCTCAAGTAAGTGCGTAGCCTTCTGCGTTAAGCCGTAACTCGAAAACAAATCCACGTCCGTAAGCGCCTGCGCCACATACCGCTGCGTTTCTTCATCCAAGGCTTCCTCAACTACTGGCGGCGGTGTAACGGCTGCTTGCGGAACGTGTCGGGCCTCTTTTTCTTCTTGGGTCTCGGGCGGTGCAGCTTCGGCTGCAGGCAGGGGACCTCCGCCACTGCGCGCTCGTAGCACGTTTAGCCGCTCAACGATACGTTCGTCGTCCTTATTCCGATCCACCAGCTCTTGCAGCAGTTCCTCGGCGCGCGGGAAATTACCCTCCGCAGCATAAACATCGGAGAGCTGGCCCAGCGTGGCGTTCAAGCGGAACGGATCGCTTGTCGTCCGGCAAAAATCCGCAAGCATCTCCAGCGGCTCGGTGTCTCCCGGCAGCCGCTCGCTTGCGGTCGTCAACAATTTCAAAAACTTGTCCTGCTCCCCCACCTCAATCATCGGGCCGCGCAGCTCTTGCATTAGCGGCAGGGCAGCTTTCGGTTGCTCCCCCTCGATGACTTTTTCAGCCACCTTATAAAGAAATCCGTAATGCGCGTGTCCCACTACAAGCATCCTGCGGCCGCGTTCCGCGGCTTTATCGGTCTG
This sequence comes from Binatus sp. (SeqCode), assembly GCA_035602755.1. Taxonomy (GTDB): domain Bacteria; phylum Acidobacteriota; class Terriglobia; order Acidiferrales; family UBA7541; genus Palsa-295. The sequence goes on from DATNLR010000098.1 coordinate 118,143, forward strand.
GCCGGCGCGCAACTCGTAATCCACAAGTATGGTCGTCACGTCGCCGCCCGTGTTCGCTTCCGGATGCGCCTCCAGAATCGGAACCGCCTGCGCGGTTTTATTATTCGCGTTCAGCGCTTTCGCTTTCAGAAGTAAAGCCGCCGCGTTCGACGGGTCCGCTTCCAGACAGCGCTCGATCAGTTTCTCAGCTTCGTCCTTTTCGCCCCGCTCAAAGAGCCTTTGCGCATACGCCAGATATGTTTGGGCCGCTTCTTTCTTTTGACCCATCAAGTTGTAAAGCTCGGCCAGCCGCATCTGTACGCGTAGATTTTCCGGCTCCACTTCCAACAGGCGGTGCAGCACCTCTACCGCCTTCTGCGCTCGATTAGCTTTCAGGTGGGATTCAGCGATTTGCAGGAAAAGCGGTCTGGCTTCACTCAAAATTCCCTGCTGCACGTAAAGATCGGCCAGGCGTTCCAGTGGCGGCAGTTCGCTGGGGGCCAGCTTGGCTATTTTCTTGTAAATCGCGATGGCCTTGCTGTTAAAGCCGTCGTTTAGATAAACCTGCGCCAGCCGTTCAAAATACTCGATGGCATGCGCCAGGTCGGCTTGGCGGGCGTAGAGGTCCCCCACGGTCATTAGCGTGGCTTGATCTTTGGGGTCGTGACGCAGGATCTGCTGGTATTCCGCGATCGCCTGCGCGACCTTGCCCTGGTTCAGAAATTTCAGCGCGTTTTCCAGCGCTTTGTTCTTGTTGAAGGCCATGGATTGATTTCGCTGCTCCGCCTTCCCCTACGGCGGGACGTACTTGGGCCACTAGGGCGGCTCAGTCGAGAAGGTTAGCACGCGCGAAAAACAAGGGGCAATGAACCGGATAGCGAAGGTGCCAAAGGCGACAACAGTGCCTTTTACGCGCCGAGGCCCTCTATTACGTTATGTGATGCCCGGAAGGCTCGCTTTAGAACCCTGCGTACGGGGGCATCGTACTCCTAGCTACAGGGACGTTCAAATAGGATTTGGAAAAGCAGCATTGCAACTCCCAAATCGTGAAGGTAACCTTACCGCCCTGACGCCCAAAGTAATCTAGAAAGAGAGGAACCATGCCAGCCACGGATTGTACTGCCCACCCACTTCTTACGTCCTCGATAACCAACTTTTCTCTTAAACGCCGAAGTTTCATCTTAGTTCTGCAAATCGTCGCCCTTGGCTTCACGCTGACTTGCCCTCGGCTGGCGTTCTCTCAAACACCCGCCTCCAATCTCTACGCCGCCGAGGAAGCAAAGATCGCAAAATTGCTAGCCGACAGTGGCGCGCCGAGCGTCTCGATTGCCGTGGTCGAGCACGGACAACTCGCCTATGCCAAAGCTTTCGGCAAAGCCTCGCTCGATCCAGATCGCACTGCCGATACGCACACGCGCTATGCCGTCGGTTCGGTCAGCAAGCAATTCACGGCCGCGGCCATCTTATTGATTGCCGAGCAAGGCAAACTTTCTTTGGACGACAAAGTTTCGAAATATTTTCCTGATCTCACCCGCGCCAATGAAATAACCGTTCGCGAACTTCTCTCGCACACCTCTGGCTACGAAGATTACGCGCCGCAGGACTACATGATTCCGGAATGGATAAAACCGACCACTCCCGAGGCGGTTCTGGATCAATGGGCAAAAAAGCCTTTGGATTTCGATCCCGGCACACGCTGGCAATACAGCAACACAAATTACGTTCTCGCCGGACGCATTTTCGAAAAAGCCTCCGGCCAGCAACTAATGCCATTTCGAAAGGAAAAGCTTTTCGATCCTCTCGGCATGACTACAGCCGGGGATTGCAGCGTGGACAAGACTCCCGAAGATGCGGCGGCCTACACGCGTTACGCTCTCGGTCCCGCTCGTCCGGCGTTGCGCGAAGGGGCAGGCTGGTATTTTGCTGCAGCGAACTCTGCATGACGCCGTCCGACCTCGCCCGTTGGGACTCAGCCTTCCTGCACAAGCGAATTCTCTCCGCCCAGTCCTATGCTGAATTCACCAAAGAAGTTCTCTTAAAAGAGGGCGATTACACTCATTACGCTCTCGGTCTTCAGCTCGGGCAGCACAATAATATTCCCGTCATCTACCACGGCGGCGAAGTTTCCGGATTCCTTACTCTCAATCAGGTGTTTCCAACGCGAGAAGCGGCCGTAATCGTATGTTCCAACGAAGACAGCATCGAGCTGATAAGCCCCGTGGCCAATGAACTCGCCAACTGGGTTCTGAAACTCCAGAACGGCAATTCGGACGGACCAGGTTCAGCAGAAGAACTACAGCAGGTTCGCAGTATCTTGGAAGGACTCCAAAAGGGACTGGTAGATGGCGCCCTTTTCAGCAGCGATATGATTTTTTATTTCAACCCTACTGCTATTCACGACATCCAGTCTTCGCTTTCGCCGCTAGGGCCTTTGAAATCCGTCACTCGCACTCGCGAAAGGTTGCGCGGAGGGATGACTTTTCGAGCGTACAACCTCCAATTCGAGAAAAAGAGCCTGATCCTCACTGTTTATCTGACCTCAGATGGACACTATGAACAGTTTTTAATCATGGAAGAGCTATAAAGAGTTTTGAAGCGCCAGAAGTTCGGTATCAGGAAAGAGGCAGCGTTACCTGAACTGCTCCAACGGCCCAGCAGCCTGCTTCCCGCACCGGAGCATAGGAAAACCGGTGCAAAGGAGTGGGTCCGTGCCGCTGCAAAGCCTCCAGGTGTTCGGGCGTACCATAGCCTTTGTTCTGCGCGAAACCATATTGAGGATAGAGCTGGTCATATTCCATCATGCGATGATCGCGCTCGACTTTCGCCAGAATGGAAGCCGCCGCAATCGAAACCGAACGCGCATCACCATGAATCAGCGCTTTCTGTTCAATGGGCAAATCGATTTCGATAGCATCTAGCAGGAGATAATCAGGAAGAGGAAAGAGCTGCGAAACAGCGGCCATCATCGCCTGTCGGCTCGCTTGATAAATATTCCAGGCGTCGATCCGACTGGCTTCAATTTCCGCCACGGCCCAGGCTAGCGCGTGCTGGCGTATACGGGGCGCCAATTCGTGACGACGTTCGGGAGTCAGCTTCTTGGAATCATCTAGCCCAACGATCCGGCGCCGAGGATTCAAGATGACGGCTGCAGCCACCACTGGACCAAACAGCGAGCCGCGTCCCGCTTCATCCAGCCCTGCGATACGCTGCCACCCATGCTGGCGTGCGTCGCGCTCGTAGCGCGTGCAACAAAGTCTGCCCATCGGCCACGAATTTTAGCACACGCCGAAGGCTCGGTTTTCCACAAACGCTGATTTTCTTGCCAAGGTTCTAAGCCGCAGCACCTTTAGTCCACAAACTAAAAAGCCCGCCCCGACTTCTCGGAGCGGGCAAAATTGACGGCGCAGCTACTCTGCCGCGGTTGCTACAGCGGCCTTCTCGTACTGGTCCGCTCGCTTGATACGCGCAGCCTTGCCCTTGCGCTTGCGGAGATAATTCAGTTTCGCGCGGCGGACGCGCCCGTGTTGCACCACGTCAATCGAGCTGATCATCGGCGAATGCACCGGAAAAATCCGCTCCACGCCAATCCCAAAACTTACACGTCGCACCGTGAACGATTCACCCAGCAGTTCACCACGCCGGCTCATTACCACCCCTTCAAACGGCTGGATGCGCTCCTTGGCTTCCTCGCCTTCCTTCAGCCGCACGTTCACACGAATGGTGTCTCCTGGACGAAAAACGGGATGGTCCTTGCGGAGTTGGGACTGCTGCGCCTTTGCAATTATCGGTTTCATGACTCATTTTCCGGCAGACCCGCTCAGGTGGGGCCAGCACACAACGCACAATCCGTGATTATAGCGAATTCGCGCACGCCTGCCTAGCCAAACTTACCGTTCTCCTATCTTGACACTTCGCGCAGGTCACCCTAGCATCGAGAATTATCTTGTGGCCGGTTTAGCTCAGAGGTAGAGCGAGGGTCTCATAATCCCTAGGTCGTGGGTTCGAGTCCCACAGCCGGCACCAATTCCTTCAGGGGTCCAACCCGGACACATGGGTAACACAATGTACCGGCTACATAGGTAACACTTTTGGGCCGAAGGGATTTTCCAGCGGTTCCAACACGCGCGTCTCCAGATCGAAGTATCCTAGATCATAATCCATAAAGCTAACCAGC
>DATNLR010000056.1:0-44342 GCA_035602755.1 Binatus sp. (SeqCode)
ATTTTTCTGCAGCGCCGATCGGTGGAACTTCGGGCTCTGTGCGACGATTCCCCGCAAACCCCGCCAGGCCCGGAAGGGAGCAACGGTAGCGGGTCAGCTTCGTGCGCCGCGGAGTACCCGAAGTTCCTCTTATCGCGGCGCGAGCACCGGAGGCGAGACCAACCTTCTGATGAGCTATAAAGTCATTGCGCGAAAGTACCGTCCCCAAACATTCAGTGAAATTGTCGGCCAGCAACACGTGACGCGAACGCTGGCGAATGCGCTCGGCTCCAGTCGTGTGGCGCATGCATACATATTTTCAGGCGTGCGCGGCGTAGGAAAAACCACGACTGCGCGCATCCTGGCCAAGGCCTTGAATTGCGCGAGCGGGCCGACGGCTAATCCAGATAATACGTGCGACTCCTGCCGCGAAATTTCCGCGGGGACCTCGCTCGACGTGCTGGAAATCGACGCGGCTTCCAACCGTGGCATCGATCAGATCCGCGAACTGCGCGAGATGGTACGTTACGCGCCGGCTTCCAGCCGCTACAAAGTAGTGATTCTGGACGAAGCGCATCAGCTCACAGGCGAGGCGTCCAACGCTTTGCTGAAAACGCTCGAAGAGCCGCCGGAGCGCGTAGTCTTCATTCTGGCGACGACGCGCGCGGAAGATTTGTCGGAGACCATTAAATCGCGAGCGCAACTCTTTCAGTTTCGCTCGCTGACTTTCAAAGAGATTGCGGAGGAAATCGAACGCATTGCGCGCGCGGAAAATCTGCAGATCGAACCTGGCGCAGTCGCGGTGCTGGCACGCGCGGCGGAAGGCAGTTTGCGCGATGGGCTTTCGCTGCTGGAGCAAGCGATTTCCTATAGCGGCGAGACGGTGACCGATGCGCAGGTGCGCGAGCTGCTGGGCGTGGTGGCCGAGAGCGTGCTCGATGAACTGGTGGAAGCGATCGCTACGCAATCGGCCGAGCGCGCGCTGGGGCTGGTACATCGGCTAATCGGCGAGGGACAAAATCTGCAGCATTTTTGCCGAGAGGCGATTCGACACTTTCGCAATCTGCTGGTGTCGCTCGTGTGTGGCGCTCACTCTGATTTGGTGGCAGCGCCTGCTGAGGAACGAGCGCGCCTAGCAGAGCAGGCGGCGAAATTCAGCGAAGAAGATCTTACGCGGTTTTTCAACATATTGCTGATTACCGATGATGATTTGCGGCGAAAACCGGATCCGCGATTACATCTGGAGTTGGGACTGCTGAAGCTGGTGAACGCGCAGCGGCTGGCTCCGCTGGAAGAAATCCTAGCGGATTTGCGGGGGGGAAATGCCGGGACCAAGACGCCCGCTCCGCCCTCGGGAGCACCGCCCAGGGCCATGTCTGCGACGCAATCTGCGTCTGGATCAGGGACCGTTGCGCCAGTGCGCGAGCCGATTAAAGCGAGTGCCGCTCCAACGGCAACGACCCGTGTTCCTACGGCCAGCGAAAAACTGAGCGTGAGTCCAGCTTCAGAGCCAGCGGTGAGCGTTCCAAGCGGCCGCCCGATTTCTTCCTCGGGGGCAATTTCTGCGACGCCCGTTTCTTCCGGGCCGCTGCCAGCGTCGCCGCCGCGGATCGTTGCGCGTGCGGCGGGAGACGCCGCGGGCGGGCTGGCCTCGGCACAAGTGGAAGCGATCAAAGCGGCTCTGCACGGCCAAAAATTTTTGTGGTCTATGGTGGAGCACGCGACGCGCTGGGAAATTGAGGGCGGCGAACTGCATCTTTTTTTTCCCAGCGAGAGCCGTTCGCTAGCGGAGATGTTGCAAGCGCGCGACCCAATGGAACGATTGCGCACAGTACTGAACCAAGTGGTCGGCAGACCACTGCGCGTATGTGTTAAGCTTGAGAGTGGCCGTGCGAGTGCGGTCCGCAGCTCGGAATTGCGCGCGCGGTTTGAAGAAGATCCGATCGTTAGGGCCATGCTTGAAAAATTCGGCGGCCAGATTTCCAAGGTCAAGCGCCCGGGCGAGGAATAAAAATGGAAGTGAAAGCTCTACAGCAGATGTTGTCGCAGTTCCGGCAAGTCCAGGAAAAGCTCGAAAAGCAGCTTGACGAGATTTCCGTGGAAGCTTCGGCCGGCGGCGGCATGGTAACGGTGAAAATGAACGGTCAAAAACAATTAACCGAAGTGCGCGTGGAGCCGGACGTTTTCAAGAGCAAAGATCAGGAAATGCTGCAGGAGCTGATACTGGCGGCGGTGAATGAAGCTGCGCGGCGGGTGGACGAAGAATTGTCCAAGCAGGTGAAGGATCTTACCGGCGGTTTACCCGGAATCGCGGGAATGAAAATTCCCGGCATGTTCTAAGCCGAGTTCGGCAGGGCCGGTCTCAGGTGCAATAGCGGTTCCCTTCTCTTTGAAATCCACGTAACAGGAAGTGATGCATGCCTGATTTTGCGCCCTCCGTGACGCGATTGATTGACGAATTAAAACGATTGCCGGGGATCGGACAGAAAACCGCGCAACGTCTGGCGTTCTTTTTGTTGCGCGTGGATAAGCACCAGGCCTTCGCCTTGTCGGACGCGATTCGCGATGCGAAGGAAAAAGTGCGCGAGTGTTCGGTCTGCAACAATATTACGGATGCCGATCCTTGTATTTTCTGCGCCAGCGCGTCGCGCAACAGAGCCATCATATGCGTGGTGGAAGAAGCTACGAACATACAAGCGGTGGAAAAGACGCGGCAATTCAGCGGCCTTTACCATGTGCTGGGAGGTTCGCTATCGCCGCTGCAAGGGATTGGACCGGACCAAATCAAGATTAAGAGTTTGATAGAGCGATTGAAAGGCGGGACGGTGGAAGAAATTATCGTGGCCACGAACCCTACGGCGGAAGGCGAGGCCACCGCGGTTTATCTATCAAAGCTGATTAAGCCACTGGGTGTTCACGTCACGCGTATTGCCATGGGCATTCCGGTAGGGTCGGATCTGGAGTACGCCGACGAAGTTACCATGTCGAAAGCGATGGAAGGACGGCGAGATCTTTAGGCTTTATTTTTCAGGGATTTAGCGGTGTCGATCCAAACCGAATACCGGATGATCTTTTGTTCCGGTGATCTTAAACGGTATATCGGTTCCTCCATTCTTGCCTTTGAAAAACGGGTCAACGGCCTTCAAGAGAAATGATTTCACTCCCGTGGTGGTCTGCGAGAGCTTGGCGTCCAAGTGCAACTTGCCGTGAAAATCCATTTCGCCGCTGGTCATCTGGTAGCTTCCGGCCAATTGCACCAAAGCTCCCTCGACTGAAAACGTCAATTCCTGGAAGGTGATGAGACCTTTATCCTGAATGAACTTCCCTTTTACCTCGGAGACGGCGGTTCCCAAGTCCGTGGCTTTCGGCTTACCTTGCGCCTTTTTGCTGAGCGTGTCGATCTTTCCTTGCACCGTGGTACTCGTAAATTCCGCGTCGCCCACGCCGAATTGTCCGTGAATCGTCATGCGTTGAAGGATGCCTGTGTCCGCCTCGCCGATTTCGATCTGCGCTTTCAGCGTGGCCGAGCCAGTCATTATGGGAGGGTCGGCCTTCACTGTTAACCAAAGGAAATCCTCTATGCGCGCATTGCTCGAGAGGACATCGAGTTTGATTGTGCGGCCTCGCACCCCGGGCTTCATGTCCACTACTTCGCCTTTCACCTGCAGGGTGCTATGGCGAAGCTTGGTCAGGACGCTGTTCAGGATGACGTTGCCATTGGTGCCGTCCACGATTGCGTCGTAATCGGTATGCAGCGGTTCGGGATGCCCTGCGATGTTAAGCGCGAAATTCGGAGTATCGGTTTCACCGCGCACGGACAAGTAGTTCAGCGGGCCTTGGAAGGCTCCCGTGGAGTTCATGGTGCCGGAGATGCCTTTGATGGTGCTGAAATCGGCGTTTTCGAAAATGTATTTCCCGTCTATGGGGAGGGTGCTGGGGTCTTCCGGCTGCCAGGGTCCGAAAAGGCCCTTCGAGTCAATTTCGCCTCGAGGAACAGGGTTGGTAAGAATGGCGTGAAAATTGGCTGGACGGTCAAAACTGAAATTGTTGATTTCCAAATGATGAATCTCAAAATCTTCAGGCTTTTTTCCGGGCTGCGCGCGGAGAATCAGCAGCAGAACATCGTCGGCATGAATGTCGTCAATGACCAGAGGATATTTTTTGGAAAGATCCTCATCGGTTTTTGTGAACACGGGCGGGGTTCCAGGTTCATGAGGCGGAGTGTTAATCTGCAAGCCGATCACGCGGACTCTGGAAATATGCATCTTCGGCCGCAGGAGTTCGTGCAGGCCGGCATCCACGATTATTTCTTTCGCCTGAATGAGGGGCGGTATGTCGGTTCGGCCGTTATGGCGCAGCACCAGGCCTTCGATGGTTACCCGCGTGCGCGGAAATAGCGCAACGTGAAAGTCGTCAATCTGAACGTCGCTTTTAAAATGCGTGCTGAGAATCTGGATGGCGCGCTTGTGCAGGTAACCTGGCATGCGGCCGGAGGCGACATAGAGTCCGAGCAGAAGGATAACCATCAATATTCCGGTGACCAGAATCAGAACGCGAATGATGGAGATGGGCGGTTTTTCCGTCAGCTCTGTGGACACGTCAGCATCATAACCAAGCTCACAAAGCTTTGCCAGAAAGGCGCGCCAGTTCACCTGCGATGCGCTCTTCCTTTTCTTGATTCTTGGGAATCCACGGCGTATAGGTATAGGCGAGCAACACGGAGGCAGCGCTATGGCGGCACTTCAGAAGCACATGGCACAGTACGATCACGAGCACACCAATCCATGGAACAAGCTGCTTCACGGAATCGGGATTCCGATCATTTTTGCGGGAATCATTCTGGCCTGCTTTACGCGGTGGCGGATTGGCTTAGCGCTTTTTCTAATCGGATGGGTCATGCTGTTTCTGGGACACTTCATCGAGGGGAATAAACCTGCGTTTTTTCAAGGTTTGATTTATTTTCTGGTCGGGCCGGTGTGGATCGCCAAGGAAATTAGGGACCTGCTGCTGGGGCATCCCGGGGAATCTTCTGTTTCGCGTTAAACAAGTAACCCTTTCGCACAGTTCCCTGATGCGCCTCGACCCTTCCTAGCAGCAGTGCTACCCTAATCAGACACCCCTGTGGGAGGAATGCGTGACCGATTCAGCAGCATCGATCGATCCAGACGCACAGAAGCGCCGCAGCACGCGCATCGTGCAGGCCGTGCCTATCACAGTCACGGGTGTGGATGCGCTGGGGCAACCCTTCAAAGAACGCACGACGACCGTGATGGTGAACTGCCACGGGTGTAAGTACCAATCAAAACACTATGTTCCAAAGAATTCCATGGTTACGCTGGAAGTTCCTCGCCCCGAAGCGGGGCAGAAACGGACTACCCAGGGGCGGGTGGTTTGGGTGCAGCGTCCGCGCACGGTCCGCGAGCTATTTCAGATCGGGCTTGAGTTTGAAGTTCCAGGTAACGTCTGGGGTATAGCGTTTCCACCTGAGGATTGGTTCTCTTCGCCGTACGAAGCAGGGGCGGAAACTTCGAAGCCTGTCGCCGCTCAGGAGCCCAAATTGTCGGTTGCGCCGCCGAGCGCTGCTCCGGCGTCGCCAGCGCCGACCGCTATCCCTCGAGAGCAACGGGCAGAGACGCCTCCACCGGTTCTAAGAAGGCCCGCAAGCGCGCCTACAAAACCAGTGACGCCCGAGCAGCCCGCTTCCCTGCCATCTGGTGCAGCGGGGGTCGGGACGCCTGCCGCGCCACGAACCCCGCAAGAACTTTTGTCGCAGAAACCGCCGGTCCCGACTGTGCCGTCGCCTTCACCGGGCGCCGCTACACCAACTCCTGTGAGCGCGCCAGCGGGTGTGGGTGATGAGGACAAGATTCACGTGGTTCCTATCAGCTCCGCGGAATTGCAAGGTCCGCTGGCACGCCAGATGGCGCAGATGGTGGAGGAGGTAAAGGAAAAGCTCGACAAGTCATTGCGCAGGGGCGCGGAAGCGGCCATCACCGAGGAAATGGCGATCGCGCGGCAGCAACTCGATTCGCAACTTCATGAAGCCATCGAGCGAGCGATCAAAGTTTCGATGGAACGCGTGTCGGAATCGTCGGTAAGAAAAGTTGTCCAACAGGCTACCGATCGCACGACGGCGATTGTGGAAGAGGCGCGCAAGGCCACCGAAGCGTCGGCCATTCATTTGGACGAGAAAATTCGAGATGCCGTGCAGCAGGCGGTAAGCGGTGCGGCAGATCAAGCTGCGCAACAAGCGGCCCAGCAGGCGGCGGAGCAAACGGCGGCGCACAGTCTGAAGCAAGCCGTGGATGAAGCGGTCGATCGCGCTCTGCTGGAACGCGCCGCGTCTACACCATCGCTGGAAATTCTTTCCTCTCCTGAAGCAGCCCAGCAACATTTAGATCAATGGCGCAAGAACCTGGAAGAAACGGCGCAGAGCGTTCGAACACAGACCGTGGAGCAATCGCAGGCGGAGATCGCGGCGGCAAACCAACGCTGGCAGCAACAATTTGAGGCCAGCCTGGCGGGCGCCTCACACGAATTCGATGAAAAGGTTACGCAGGCTTCCAACAAAATCGGCGAAAAAATTTCCGAAGTATCGCAGCAAGCCATAGCCCAAGCGGAGCAGAACGTGCGGGAGCGTAGTCAAAGTCTGCGCGCTTCGCTGGACGAAGCAATCGATGGCGCGGCTTCCACCATCGAATCGCTTGGGAACAGCCTGAAGCAGGAGCGCGATCGGGCGGAAGAAACGAAATCCCAGCTTCACAGCGCGGCGCGAGTCACGCTGGAACAGACACGCCAGCATTTGGATGAACTTTTGGCAAAGCAGCAGGAAGAGATCGGGCGTAGAGCGGAGCAAGTGATCGCGGAACGCGCGCAACAGTTTGAACCGGCGCTGGATGCCTCCGCGCAGAAAGTTCTGGCGCGGGTTTCCGCGGAACTCGATCAGAGAATTACGCCGAAGCTCGAAGCGGTGGAAGGTCTGGCGTCCAGACTAGACAATGTGGAACAGCAAGCGGCGAACCTGCAGAACCACATACGGGAGCAGATGCGCCAAGCCACGGAACAGGCCGGGCACCTACAAAATTCCATTCGCGAACAAGCGCAGCAATCTTCTCAGCAAGTGATACAAGAAACGCTTCAGCAGCTCCGCAAGGAGTCCTCCAAGGTTCCCGCAGAGGTGGAAGAAGCTTGCCGAGCTTCGCTTTCGAAGATCCAAGAGGATTTGCAACAGAAGAGCACCGAGACGCAACACGAAACCTACGAGGCGCTTTCGAAGGCATCGGAGTGGTATCAGAAAAAAGCGCAAAGTACCATGCAGGGCTCGCTGGAAAAAGCGGTGGAGCAATCGGGCACCGCCCTGCGCGACCGCGCGGCGGAAGTTTCCAGCATGCTGGCTTCCGAGCTTGATCATTACCGGCGCACATACGTGGAGCACAGCACGGCGCAGATTGAAGACGCGGCGAGCGAAATAGTATCGCGCGAGCGTGAGAAGCTGAACGAGACTTCGCAAATTGCGACGGCAACTTTCTCCGACCAGGTGCAACGGGTCACCAACGAATCGTTGCGGCGGTTTGAAGTGAGTTCCCGCCTGGCGCTGGAAAAAGCGCGCTCCGACATGGAGTTCAACCGCGAAGGGTCACTGGCTGAATTCCAGCAGAAAATGGACGAGCGCATGATGGAAGGCGTGGAGCAGGCGCGTACGTTCCTGCAATCGCAACTGGCGCCGTTGATTGAAACGTGGGAAGAGAAGCGCGAAGTTGAGAAAGAAGAGTGGATGCAGCAATTGAAAAAGTCCACCGAAGAGTCGATTGAAGAGTACAAGGCTCGCCTGGAGAACGCTTCGAACTCGTGGTTACTGGCTTCCGCCACTACGCTGGGGCAGCATTCGCAGGCGGTGCTGGATACCATTGCCAAGGCTGCGGAAAAGAGGCTTCGCGAGACTTGCGCGGAGGTTCTCGCCGGCATGGGCGACACGCTGAAAGAAAAGCTCCTTGGAATTTCCACCGACTTCAACACGGAAGAAGACGCGCCGGAACCTCCCAAGCACAAGAAGTAGCTTCGAGATCCTCACGGTTAACCCATTTGCGACAGACCGACGTTTAGCGGTGCGCTCGATTAGCACAGTGGCCCAGTAATTAGGGCGGGCAGAGCATGCTGCGCGCCCTACGGAAATGCACATGGGTCGCAATTTTGCTCGATTTCGGTCTCGCGCTGCATCCCGGTATAATGCTCGGCATGTCGAATCAAGCCTACCTAAGTATTTGGTGCAAGGATTTTCCGGAGGAGCTGATACTGCAGAGATTCGAAAAGTTTCTTTCCACCGTTCCCTTTTCTGCGAAAAATCCTGGATTCACGCATCTGGAAATCCGCGCGCTGGATTGGACTGAATCACCCGTTTACGAGCAGGATTTAAGATCGGTTCCCTTGGACGCGGCGAGTATCGTGGAATTGTGCCAGGCCTATGTGCATAACGACTGTTGCATCTCGGTTCGATCGCATTGGGATTTGTGGATTTATGAAGGCGATCCGGCACGCTGGCAACTCGAAGCGCAACCTGTGGAGCTTCTTTGCTACGGCGAGGATTTCGACGAGGGAGTCTGGCGGCAAGACGGCCATCTGGAAGTGAATTTCGGGTTCGAGCATCTGTTTACCGGGCACGCAGGATTGCTTGGCATTCGGCAAATTGCCCGGCTGAAAGCGGAGAGTCCGGAAGAAGAGCGTTTTTTGGAAGCCATGGCGCGGCCCGAAAATCTGCACAATTATTATGAGAAGACTCGCGACAACATAAAGAAATTATTCGGCTGGGTTCGCAGCATTGAAAAAGAACTACCGGTGGGGAAGCTTCGGCTGTGGTCAGAGGGGGAAGAAAACTTTGAAGCTCGGCTGGAGGAAATTCTGGCTGTTCGTTAGCTTGGTCGCCATGCTTTCGGCGATTCCGTTCGCGTCGGGACTGGCGAATGCTAAACGCGCGAATGAACTTACGCTCGCGGGATTGCGTCCGGGACACGACAAGATTGCTGCGCCGCAGAAAAGTTTCCGCGAGCTGGAGCGCGACGAATCCGTAACGGATGCGTTGTTGTGGGGCGATATTTGCACGCATCGGCAACTTCGCGTGGAACTAGACGCGAGTAAAGTGGTTCAAACAGTGACGGTCGACAACAATTACAAGCCTGAAATCATGGCTAAATGCCTTCCGGTGGTGATGGCCCCCGGTAGGCTAAAGCTGCTCGCGACCGGCCACGGCTTGCGGCTGGGAGATTCCTGCGATCGCGTAGCGGAAATCTACGGCAAGCCGGAATCTGAGAGTCCTTCCGTGAGAGGAAGCGAACAGCTAGAATTATCGCTGTACTCATTTGATTGGGCCGGCGCGGGTGTGCCGCAGGTGATGGAAGTATCGTGCGACGCTTCGTCGAAAAAAGTGGTGGCGATCACGCTTGCGGCGTCGACGCTTTGACCAGACAGCGCAAAGAAATCATGAAAACAATCGGACTTGCGGCGCTAACACTCACGGCTCTTACCATGCTTTCCTGTGGTAATTCGGCGCCCACGCCTCCGGCGGCGAAGGAAGATCCGGCCGCTCCAACGGCGCCAGCCAAGCCCGCGATGCCCCCCGATATAGAAAAGGCGGCGGAGTTAGCGTTGGGGTCGGAGACCGAAGTTTTGGCCTATGGCGATCTTTCCAAGAGCGGGCCGCAACAGATTCTGGCCATCAACCGCTTGAAAGCAGCTCCGCCGGGAGTTTCGGCCGAAGGCATACTGCTCACGCGGGCCGTGATTCTTCAGAATGAAGGCACTTCGTGGAAGCAGATTTTTCTTTGCGACGAGCATCTGAAGAACACCAAGGGATTTCTAGGCGGAACACCGCTGGCTCCGGTGAATGGCTGGCGGTTGCAATACGAGCAGCATGACCAAGGGCTGGAAATGTATTTTACGCCGCTCGTGTCGCCCAAGGGCGAAGGCGGACACGTACTGCCGGTGGGAATTCGCTGGAACCCGAAAGTGAAACGGTATCAATCGCTGGATCGAACGTTCGAAAATTTTCTCGGTGAGTTGCCTTCGTTGGAGACTCCGGAGTCGCAGATTCGATAATGAGCGCGATTGCCCAACCTGTAGTGGCCACGGCCCCAAAGCCCAAGCCGCAGACTTCCGGGTGGAAAGAGTTGAAGTCGCTGTGGCCCTATGTGCTGCGTTACAAAGGGATGACCGCACTGGGACTTTTGACGCTCGGGCTCATGGGACTGGTGGGCGCGCTGCCGCAACTGATCATCGGCATGATCACCGATTTGCTGCAGGGTTCGCCGCGAGCACTTTCTACCTTAAGCGGGTTTTCCCGTACCCTGCTTTCGCCACTTTTTTCCTTCTATGCGCCATTCAGCCGCCACGCTCTGGGAATTTACTGCGTAATACTTGTGGCGGTAATGCTGATGAAAGGATTCTTCTCGTTCTGGACCAGATGGATATTGATCGGGGTTTCGCGCGAGATTGAATACGACCTACGCAACGATTTACTGGCGCGACTGGTTTTGATGGAACCTGAGTTTTACGTGCGCAACCGTACGGGAGATCTGATGTCGCGCGCGACGAACGATCTGAACGCGGTGCGCATGGTGCTGGGCCCAGGGATTATGTACAGCGCGACGACGATCTCCACCATGGTGCTGGCGATTTTCTTTATGTTGAAACTTTCGCCGGCGCTGACCGCATGGGTTTTGATCCCCGTGCCGATCGTAGCGATTGTAACGCGCTACTTCGGACAGATCATTCATCAGCTTTCCGAGCAGATACAGGCAGCGCTGGGTGTGCTGTCCACCCGAGCGCAGGAAAACCTTACGGGCGTGCGTGTGATTCGCGCCTACGCACAAGAAAAGCAGGAAGTCGCAAAATTCGACGAGGCCAACCGCGATTACGTAAACCGCAACATCAAGCTCATTAGCACCTGGAGCCTGTTTTTTCCGGGACTCTCCACCCTTATTGGCATGACCGTACTGATTTTATTGTGGCTTGGCGGCAAACAGGTAATCGATCATCGCGTTTCGCTGGGCACGTTTAACGCCTTTTATATGTTTTTGATCCAGCTGGTGTGGCCGATGATCGCGCTTGGCTGGGTGACGAACATTTTTCAGCGCGGCGCGGCGTCCATGGGCCGGCTGAATTACATCATGAACGCGGAACCGGGCATTCGCGATGCGTCCGCTCCCGCGCATACGCCTTCGGATCGTTACAATATGCGGCCGAATGGCGATGCGCCGCCGGCGCAGGAAAAGTCAAACATTGGCGGGGAAATTGAATTCCGGAATCTCACTTTTACCTATCCGACTTCGGGCTCCGAAACGCAGTTGGGCGAGCCAGTCCTTCGCGACATTAATTTGCGCGTTCCGGCAGGTTCAACGTTGGCTGTAGTGGGGCCAACGGGAAGCGGCAAGTCCACCTTGGCGGCTTTGATTGCGCGTTTGTGGGAGGCGCCGGCGGGTACTTTGTTCATCGATGGACGTTCGATCCGCGAATATCCGCTTACCGAACTTCGCAGCGCGATTGGGTACGTCCCGCAAGACACGTTCTTGTTTAGTGAAACCATCAGCGAGAACATTGCCTTCGGCGTTACCGATGCGGTGGAGGAACAAGTCTTCGAGGCAGCCGAAATCGCCAGCATCTCGGGGGAGATAGAAAGCTTCCCGCAGCGATTTGGAACCATGGTCGGCGAACGTGGCATCACGCTCTCGGGCGGGCAGAAGCAGCGAACCTCTCTGGCTCGCGCCATTCTGCGCCAGCCGCGCATATTAATTCTGGACGATTCCTTGGCCAGCGTTGACACCGATACCGAAGAACGAATCTTGCGGCGTCTGCGCGAGGTGATGAGCCAACGCACGACGATTTTGATTTCGCATCGCGTTTCGACGGTGAAGAACGCGGACATGATAATCGTGTTGCGCGACGGGTACATCATCGAGCGCGGCACGCACGACGAATTGCTCGCGCATAACGGCTATTACGCAGACCTGTATCAGAAACAACTTCTGGAAGAAGAGCTTGCACGCGAATGAGCGATTTCCGCGAGGAAGAGAAATTAGGCAAGCTTTACGACTCGGCGCTGACGCGGCGATTGATGAAGTATCTGCGCCCGTACCGCTGGCATGTGGTTGCCGCCGTCTCGATTACCCTGGGTGTCACAGCCATGGAAATCGTGTCGCCCTATCTGTTCCACATCGCGGTGGATAGATACATCGTTCCTGGATTTAGTTCCACGATTACGCGGCATCAAGCGCTGCTGGGTCTGTTGTGGGTAGTGGCTGCCTCTGCGGGCGCGCTGCTGGGAAGCTTTGGACTGCAATACGCACAAGTGCGAATTATGCAGTGGGTGGGGCAGGAAACAATGTATGACCTGCGCAAGGAAATCTTCGAACACCTGCAGCGATTGCCCATGAGTTTTTTTGACCGCACTCCGGTAGGGCGCCTGGTTACGCGAGCGACTACCGATGTGGACGCCTTAAACGACCTTTTTGCTTCCGGTGTGGTGGCTATGCTGAACGATTTCGTTCTCCTATTTGCCATGGCCGCAATTTTATTTAA
Organism: Binatus sp. (SeqCode); assembly: GCA_035602755.1. Classification (GTDB taxonomy): domain Bacteria; phylum Acidobacteriota; class Terriglobia; order Acidiferrales; family UBA7541; genus Palsa-295. The sequence goes on from DATNLR010000056.1 coordinate 12,547, forward strand.
GTGGCATCCATTCCTGGCGTTCGCAACACTATCACCGCTGCCGTTCATGATTTTGTTGACGTATTTTTTTCGCAACAAAGTGCGCAACGCGAATCGCCGCATCCGGACCGCCATCGCGCGTATTAACGCATTCCTGCAGGAACATATCAGCGGGATGGCCGTCGTGCAGCTGTTCAACCGCGAATGGAAATCGCGCAAGCAATTTGAGGAATTGAATCGGACGCACATGGAAGCCTACAAGGAGGCCATTGACGCCTTCTCCTTCTTCTACCCCGCGGTGGAATTTCTCAGCATGGCGGGCCTGGCGCTGCTTTACTGGGTGGGCGGACTAAGGGCTATTGCCGGGACCATTCCGATCGGCGTCCTGCTGGCGTTCATGCTCTACGCGCAAAGGTTTTTCCGGCCCATTCAGGACTTGAGCGAAAAATTCAATATTTTGCAGACGGCCATGGCCGCGTCTGAACGAATCTTTAAACTGCTCGATGAGCCATTTACCATCGTGTCGCCTGCCGCAGTGCGGTCGCTGCCATCGGCGCGCGGCGAAATTGAATTTCGCCATGTCTGGTTTGCCTACACTGGCGGAGCTACGCCGAAAGAAGAGGATTGGGTGTTGCGCGACGTTTCGTTCCGGGTTGATCCGGGGCAAACGCTCGCAATTGTCGGACACACAGGTGCAGGTAAAACTACCATCATTCAACTTCTGTTACGGTTCTACGATATTCAGCGCGGGGAAATTCTGCTCGACGGCGTGGATATTCGCACCATGGAATTGCAGGAGCTGCGGCGGCTTTTCGGCATTGTATTGCAAGACCCCTTCTTGTTTACCGGGACGCTGGAGTCGAACGTGAAGCTTGGCACCGAGAGAATTACTCGCGGGGCTACGGAGGGCGCGTTGCGCGAAGTGGGGTTGGGCCCGTTTCTTGAATCACAACCGCAAGGTGTGCAGACGCAAGTCACCGAGCGCGGCTCGACGCTTTCCGTGGGCCAGCGCCAGCTCGTGAGTTTTGCTCGCGCCCTGGCTCACGATCCGAAGTTTTTGATTCTCGACGAAGCGACATCCAGCGTGGATACCAAGACCGAGCTTTTGATCCGGGAAGCGCTCGACCGGCTGCTGCAAGGGCGCACGGCGGTGGTAATCGCACATCGACTTAGCACCATTCAGCATGCTCACCGCATTCTGGTTTTCCACAAGGGCAGGTTGCGCGAGCAGGGTTCGCATCAAGAGCTTCTAGGACTGCGCGGAATTTACTATCGCTTGTATCAGCTGCAATACAAAGAGCAGGAATTGGCCGCACCGGTGGGGGGTGGCGGGCTGGGATATCCGCATGCTCTGCCTGCCGATGATTAGCGACTGGCCGCCATTTGCTTGCCCGGGGTTTTTTGAAAAGATCGAATCTATCCTCACCGCAGTCGGTCCGCATCCGCGCTTTCCATGACTGAAAAACAAATTTTGATTTCCGCGGGCGAAGCGTCTAGTGATATGTACGCCGCGCGGCTGGTGACGGCTTTGCGGGAGCGCGTTGGCCCACACGCTCGGTTCTTCGGGATGGGCGGGCCTCGGATGGCGGAAGCGGGAGTGGAATTGATTGCCGACTACCACGAAGTCGCTGTGCTGGGCCTCGCCGAAGTGCTCCACAAAATTCCGACGGTGATAGGCGTTCAAAACCGCCTGAAGCGCGAAGCCAAGCGGCGCAATGCGGCGCTCGCTATTCTTGTGGATTCGCCGGGGACGCATCTGGGCGTCGCTCGGCGGATGAAACAAATGCATGTACCGGTGGGTTATTTTATCGGTCCGCAGATTTGGGCTTGGCGCGCGGGGCGGGTTCGGATTGTGAAACGGCGCGTGAATCGGATGGTGGTGATATTTCCATTCGAGGAGAAAATTTACCGCGAGGCAGGCGTGCCGGTGAGTTTCGTAGGCCATCCGCTGGTGGATGTTGTGCGGCCGAGCATGACGCGCGCGGAGTTTGCAGCTCTGCACAAGCTGGACCCGAACAAGCCTATCCTTACGATCCTACCCGGCAGCCGTGGGAATGAGATTCGCCAGAACTATGGCCGGATTCTTAGCGCCTGCGAGAGGCTAAAACGAGGCAACCGCAATATACAGTTTGTGCTGGCTGTGGCGCCCAATTTGTCGGCGGACTTTTTCTCCGCTTACGCCAGTTCTGGCGTAGAGATTAAACACCTAACGGGCGCAACGTATGACGCTCTGGCAGCAGCTGATTGCGCGATCGTAGCCAGCGGAACGGCCACCATCGAGGCTTCCCTTCTGGGCACGCCGATGATAGTGATCTACCGGGTTTCTCCACTCTCGGCATTCCTACTTGGACGCATGATCCGGACACCGTTCTTCAGCATGGTGAATCTGATCGCGGGACAGGCCGTGGTGCGTGAGTTGATACAGGACCAGTTCACACCCGAGGCGGTGGAAAGCGAGGTGCGCAGACTGCTGGAATCGTCGAGAGCTCGCGATCGGATGAAAGCGAGCCTCGCGGAAGTGCGCGCGAAGTTGGGTCCCGGCGGAGCCATTGCGCGCGCTGCGGACATTTTTGCGCAGATGTTGTAACATTTTTTGGCGCCTGGCGCGGGCAACTGCCTGCGGCGCTCCGGTATCTTAGTTAAAAGTAGATCGCCTTCTGGAGAGGTTTTCTTGCTCAAAATTCATCGGCTGCTAATTCCACTGACCCTGTCGCTCCTCTGCGCAGCCGCCGCGACAGCGCAAACGCCGCATCGCTTCCCTTTTCGCGCGGACCATTACGACGTGCAAGTGCTGCTGCATCCGGACGATCAGACGATCTCCGCTCTGGCACGCGTGGATTTTATTGCCAATGAAGTTTCGCGCACGGTGGTGGTGGAGTTACACCAGGATTTGAAAGTGAATTCGGTTAAGCTTATCGGCGGCAAGCCGCTGGAATTCGAGCGCGACAGAACTTACCCACTGCTGCTGACAATCGGGCTCCCCGATGCGGTAGCTCCGGGGAAACCGATGAGCCTGGAATTCGATTACACCGGGCCCATTTCTAGCGAGGACGATAGTCCGACGAAAGGCGTGCGCTTCGCTTCTGTAGACAAAAATTCGGCCTACTTGCTGCTGCCTGCGCGGTGGTTTCCGCTAACGAATTACCCGGCCAATCGCTACACCGGAACTTTCAAGATTATTACGCCGGACACCATGTACGTAGCCGGGACCGGCAAAGCGGATCCTCCGACCATGCAACCTGGCATAGGAAAAGGGCCAGGGCAGGCTTCCTACGTGTTTCATTGCGATCGGCCTGGGCCGGTGGGGACTTTCGTGGCTGGCCCGCTTCAACTGAATCCAATTCAAATCGAAGGATTAACGGTTTCGGTATTCACGCCGCCGGTTCAAGCCTCGACTGCTACGGCTTACGCAAATTCGTTGGCACGTATCGCGCTGTATTTCACCGATGCGTTTGGGCCTCTTCAGGAGAGCGGGCCTCCGCCGATTACAATCGCGCAAATGCCTGACGGCACGCTTTCCGGGTATGCGGCGCCGGGGTTGCTGTTGATTAGCGCGCGTCAATGGACCACCAAAGCCAACGATCGTTTGCTTTCGCAACTCGCGGCCGAGCAATGGTGGGGCGATCGGGTTCTTCCTGAAACTCCGTCCGACGCTTGGCTAACCGACGGGCTTTCGCGATACGCGGAGGCTATGTATGCGGAGCAGAACGACGGAAGCGCAGGTTTGCACCGAGCGCTGGAAGATTTTGCGGTGGGCGCGCTGATGTATGAAGACACTGCTCCCATTTCACAGGCCGGACGTTTGCAGACTTTTTCCAATGAATATCGCTCGGTAGTTGCCGATAAAGGCGCTCTGGTTTTTCACATGCTGCGCACGGAAATAGGCGACGATGCATTCAATGCCCTGCTGCACGATTTCTACAAGAAATATGAAGGCAAAAACGCGACGGTCACAGAATTCGAAAAGATGGCTATTGCCAAGGTTCCGCCGCCCAAGAAGGGCGAGCCTCCCGTAAATCTCGTTTCGTTTTTTTCGCAGTGGGTAAACTCCACGGGCATTCCGGAATTCAAGCTGGAGTTCATCGTATATCGGACCAGAAAAGGTTTTAAGGTGGTGGGAAAGATCCACCAGGATCTCGATACCTTCCGCATGCCTGTTGAAATCCGCGTGGACACGGAAGGAAATCCTGAATACAAGAAAATCCTAGTGACCGGAACCACGCAACAATTTGAGATCGATACTTTCGGACGTCCGAAACCGAACGGGATCGTGATCGATCCGAACAACAACCTGCTGAAATCCAGCCCGCGGCTGCGTATCCGCGCGTTCGTGGCTCGCGGCGAAGGGTTCGCCGAGAATGGCCAATATTACGAGGCCATACAGCAATACCAGCATGCGCTGGATTTACAGTCCAGCAATTCGCTCGCGCACTTCCGCATGGGCGAGGCCATGTTCAATCAGAAAAATTACCAGTCTGCAGCCAACGCTTTCCGCGCGGCCCTCGGTGGTGATCTGGACCCCAAGTGGGTAGACGTTTGGAGCCACATCTATATTGGTAAAATTTACGACATTCTAGGACAGCGCGAGCGCGCCGTGAATGAGTACAGTCTGGCGCAACACCTGGGCGACGACACCGCGGGAGCGCAGGAAGAAGCTGGCAAGTTTTTGCAGCGGCCCTATACCGGGGATGCTGCGCTGGACGCCGCGCCCGCTGGCACGCCGCCTTCCACTCCCGCGACAAACGCCAGCACTCCTGCTGATGCGGATCCAAACAAGCCGGTTCTGAAGAAACGGCCCTGAGTGGGAGGACCGTTACAGCGGCTCCAAGCCAGCTAGGCGGGGCGGCAGGACTCCTTTGTGTTGAATGAGAACTTGAAACGTCTCGCCCATTCCTTCCGGGTTGATTAGAGTTTTGAAGAGAAGGCGGCGTTGGATTTGTTCCGCCTCGCACAACGCGTCCAATTGCAGATCTGCGAAATCGCCGTGACGCGCGAGAGCCAGCAGGAAATTGCATTGGGAAGTGAAGCCGGTACGGAGGAGGCCGCTCTTTTGTGCGTATATATCCAAAGCGCTGAAATTGACGTGGGCGGTTAAATCCTGTTCGCCAGGGGCGCCATACACATTCTCGGTGACGCGGTGACGTTGGTATGCTAATAGAGTGCCGCGCATGTGGCGTTGGTCGTAAAGTTCAGAAGCTTGGTGGCCGTAATCGATGGTTACCAGGAATCCGCGCTTGAGCTTCTCGCCGGCTTCCGCGATCCAACGACAGGCGGCAAGATTTACTTCTGCTTGTTGCTCTGCTTGTAAGGAAATCCTCTGGCTCGAGAAATATTCCTGGAGTGCAGGGGAAGACAGCGGCCCCCGTTCATCACACAGACCGTTCTTGCCCAAGCCGACATAAATTTCTCCTAGAGCGTGGCCTTCACCGATTAGGCGATGGACGGGCATGGCATCGATCAGTTCGTTGGAAAAAATGCAGCCGCACGGGATTTCGACTGCCCCTTCCTGTGGCGATGTCAATTTGGTTTTCTGAAGGTGGGCCTCGAGATTTTCAGGTTGCAAAGCGCGGCGCGAAGCCGATCGTTCAACCGCGATGAAGCGCAGCGCGGCGTAAAAATCCGGCCACCATCCGGCGGCACAATCGAGAACCTGTTTCGCTAAATGGCCGGCGCCTGCTCCGGCTTCCACCAGCCAGAAAGGCTCGGGACGACCGAGCCAATGCCACATTTCATGGAACTGGCGAGCCAGCAATCTTCCAAAAAGCGGGCTGGCGTCAACACTCGTAAAATAATCGCGCCTGGGATGCTGCTCCGGCTTGGTGTAATAACCGTGGAGCGGATGATAGAGGCACGTCTCCATGTATTTAGCGAAGGTGAGGGGACCGCGCGAGCGAATTTGCTCAGCGAGTAGCAGCGCGAGTGGCGTGGGCTCGCTGCGCGCAACCATCAATTCACGCGCTGCGGGTTGCGAGTGAACATTTCGACGATGTAGTCGTGAAGGCAATCGTACAGCTGCTTCTGGAAGGTCCAGGGAAATTGTGAATTCTCTATCTCGCGTGGTTGGAGCTGGAAGGTATAATTGTGAACTTCGGCGTTTGTTGGCTTGTAACGAATTTCAACTTCCACTCCTTCTCCAGTCGAACGAGCCTCGAAATCAAACAGCGGATGTTCGTAGCGCACGAGCTGGTGGCGGACTTTGTCTGTGAGTGAATCGCTCATTTGAAACCGCTCGCTTGCAATTCGGCCCAAACACTGGTGAAACTCGCCAACGCCTCTTGATCGAACAGAACGAAAGTAACTTTCTCGAGCGATGTGGGTTGCTCGAAATGCCGGGCCACTTCGCGCAACATAATTTCCGCGCACTCGCGCAAAGGAAATCCGGCAATCCCGGTGCCCACGGCCGGAAAGGCAATGATCTTGAGTCCTTTTTGGGCCGCTATACGGAGCGAATGGGCGGTGGAACTTCGCAAAGAATGCGCGGAAGTTTTTCCGCCCAGCTGCATGCTAGCCGCGTGAATCACATGACGCGCTTTTAATTTGCCGCCGGTGGTGATGGCCGCTCCGCCCACGGGAACTTGGCCGATTTCGTCGCATTCTTTCTGGATCTCCGGACCGCCCTTTCGCCGGATTGCGCCGGCGACACCGCCGCCAAGCTGCAAGTCATTGTTCGCGGCGTTGACAATGGCGTCCACATCCATTTCGGTCAGGTCGCCTTCGATGATTTGAATTCGTTCAGCAAATTTCATCTTGGAGAAAAATCCTTCCTGCTCCGAGCAGCGCAATTTGCCGGATGCGCCTATTATTTCTTGACCCCATTATGGCCGTACTCGAACACCCCGCGCCCCGATTTTCTCCCGGTGCGTCCAGCCTTTACATATTGAGTCAGAAGCGGGCACGGGCGGTATTTTTCTCCCAATGTTTTATGCAAGTATTCCAGAATATTCAGGCGGATATCCAGTCCTACCAAGTCAACCAGTTCGAATGGGCCCATGGGATGATTCAGTCCCAGTTTTAAGGCCTTGTCGATGTCTTCAGCGCTGGCCACGCCTTCCTGCAGCATGTAAAAAGCTTCGTTGCCGATCATGGCGTTCATGCGGCTGGTTACAAATCCCGGGGATTCACGAATCACCACAACCTCCTTGCCCATTCGTCTTCCGACTTCCACGCAGGATTGCAGCGTGGCCTCGGAAGTTTCCAGTGCGCGCACGATTTCCAGCAGCTTCATCTTGGGCACCGGATTGAAAAAATGCATTCCGATACAATTTTCGGCGCGAAAGGTGATGGAAGCCATTTCGGTGATGGACAGGGATGACGTATTGCTGGCCAGGATCGCGTCCGGTTTTGCAAATTTATCGAAAATTGTGAAGATTTCCAGCTTCACTTCCATTTCTTCCGGGACCGCTTCGATCAGTAAGTCCGCTTCACGGCAAACGTCTTCCACCGAGCGCGAGGTGGTCAGATTGACGAGAGCCTTGTCTTTCTGCTCTGGGGTCACTTTTCCGCGCGCTACTCCGTCTTGCAATGCCTGGGAAATGTAAGTAGTCGCTTGCTCTAGCATTTCCGGGGAAACATCTTCGAGCACCGTGCGATAGCCGCCCAGGGCAGCGGCGTAAGCGATTCCCCGGCCCATGGTTCCCGCGCCGATGACCGCGATAGTTTTTATTTCCATCCAGCGACCTCACTCAGACGGGAAAAAGACGCGCTGCATTGTCATACAGAATTTTCTGTTGCGCGCGCGGCGAAATGGGAAGCGCACGAAACGTTTCGATATTTCCGCGCACGGTGGGTACGCCGGGCCCAGGCCAGTCCGTACCAAACAGGACTCGGTCGGCGATTTCCTCGATTCGCGGAAAATACTCCAGCAACCGTTGCGGAGGAATCCCGGAAATGTCCATGTACATATTCGGATGGCGCCGAACGAGAAAAAAAGCTTCCGGCATCCACAAGGGGCGGCCGCCATGGGCCAAAATTACAACCAGATCAGGAAAGTCCACACCTACATCGTCGGCGAGCATGGGCTGCGCGTACCCATTTCGGGCGCCGGGAAAAATCGAAGTGCCCGTATGAATCATTACCGGTAAGCCAATTTCCTGGGCCGTCTCATACATCGCGCGCAGGGGGCCCAGGCCCGAGCGATATTCATTGGGCGCAAATAACTGATGCGAGGGATGGACCTTCAAACCGCGAATACCGATTTTCTTCAAGCGTCTGACTTCGGCCCTAGCATCGTCAACATATTTCGGATGCACGGACCCAAAACCCAGTAGGCGGCGCGGATCGGCCGAACAATATTTGGCGCACCAGTCGTTGACTTCGGAAGGGAATCCGATCACTTCCGGGCTGACGTAATTGATAATCCCGGCGCGCTCGATTTCCGCGCTATCTAAGAAGTTCAGGAAATCTTTTGGGCTGGCGGAATATTTCATTATCTCGTCGTAATCGCGGCGGCCGCGGCGAATCAATTCGTGCGCCGCCGGCTTCACCATCTTGTCTGGCTGTATATGGATGTGAATGTCGATGATGGGCGGCAAGGCGGATTCCTCTGAAGAGTGGCGCTGCAAGACTCGCGTTAGACTCCACTAACTTATAACCGAGCGATTCCCTCTTTGTCGAAGCCCAGCACGATGCGGCCGCCTGCCAGAATGACCGGTCGACGAATCAGATTCGGGTCCGCGGCCATCCTTCGAATGGCTTCCCTGCGAGACGGCGGATTTTCCTTCATATTTTTCCGGCGGTAAAGTTCGTTTCGCGGATTCAGGAACTGCGTGTGATCGCGGTCACCGATCAATTGTTCAAGTTCTTCAGGGCTCAGCCGCTCTTTGCCAAGATCGCGAAATTCCATGCCCAAGCCGCGTTTTTCCAGGTAACGGCGTGCTTTGCGGCAAGTCGAACAGGACGGTTTGTGCAGAAATTTTACTCTCCCGCGCGTTTTTTTCGCTCGTTTTTGAGTTTTCTTAGCGCGCTTCCTGGGGGCCATGGTTTATTCGCCTCGCAATTCCCCCCGTTTAGTAACGGGGTAGGTTCGGATCGATCTCCGTAGCCCAGAGATCAATCCCACCCGCCATCGAACGCGCGCTGGCGACACCTTGCGAGCGCAGCCAGGCCGCTGCGTCCATGCTTCGCATACCATGATGGCAAAAGAGTATGACTTCGTCCGCCGATTCCAGCCGCGGCAGGTTGGCGGGAATCTCACGAAGAGGAATCAACACAGAACCTTCAATATGCGAAGTGTCATATTCCCACTGCTCGCGAACGTCCACGAAAAGTATTTTCTCGCCGCGCGCAAGCTTGTCTTTCACTTCGCGAGGCGCAACTTCCATATTGGCGTAAAGGTTTTCAGCCATGGATCCAAACTCCCGGGAAAGCTTGTCCCTCTTTTGATTAGAGAAGCCCCTCTATGGTGGCCGCCGACTAATCCATGTTCGCTTTGGGCGCTACCCACTTCGGCTCGTTGTCCTGTATTTCGTTGACCAGCTTGATATCTTCCGGCTGCGGCAAGGTTTCCTTCAGGTGTTCGGCGTATTTCTGGGGTGCTAAGAGTTCGCCGGTCACGCTATAGGGCTGATCGGCAAACTCGCCGATGTGACGGTTAAACTTCATGTCCGGAACATAGAGTGGTTCGGCGCCCTTCGGAACGTGCTTGTTGATTTGTTCGATCAATTTCTCGCACTCCAGGAAATAGAGGTGGCGATTGTGCTCGTTCATGTGCCCAAGGTCAGCTTCTTCTTGCGTTTGGGCTTCGTCGTAACGACCCTTCAGGCCCCAAATGTAAAACCAGTGCGCTGAACTCGACTGGTCTACACCAAACAAGTCGTAGCTGACCGGAATCCATTTGTTCACGTACTTCTGAACGATGTTGAGCGGCACCACTTCCGCCTTCACAATGCGTTTGAGGCCGTCATGCCCGGTGCCCAGATGGAACGATTCTTCGCGCAACATGGGGTTCATGGACTGGGCCAACGGTTCGAATGCGGAATAGCTCAGCATGGTGAGCTGAAATTTTCCGTCGCGATCCACGAAATCGGTGTAGGTGAAGAAGTCCAGCCAGTTTGCGACTTCCTGGTTGAACGCGCCAAGCAGTCGTTTGGATTCAAACGCGCGGCGCTCGAGCATTTTTTGCGCTTCCACTTTTCCGCTGTAACCGAAGTGGTTGATGAGCAGGTGACACATCTGCCAGCCGTGGCGCATTTCTTCGGTCACCACGCGGCACAGTGATTTGCGGTCGTGTTCGCTCGGCGAATGCTCGAACAGGCGACGTTGCTGCTCCACGGAAGCAAATTCGGTGTCGCCTTGGTAGATGATCAGGTTCATCAGGCCGTCGCGAATGCGCTGGTCTGGAATATCCAGCACTCGACGCCACTTGGGGCGTCCTTTGAAGGCCCCAAATTCAATCTCGTTCGAGCGCGTGGGACCGAACTTGGCCTCAAAATGATAGCTGTCAATTTCAGAATAATTCACACCGATGTCGCTGCGCCAAACGCGGAATAAGTCCACCCAATCATCGAAAGTGGCGATACGTGTTGCGGACATTTATAAATTCCTCCCGTTCTGCAAATCCATGAATTCCATAAAATCAGTTTCCGAGCGAGCTCCCGCTCAGCGGCCCTTAAAATTCGGCTTACGCTTCTCGAGAAAGGCGTTGAGCCCTTCCATACAGTCTTCGGACTGGAAGCAGTGAATCTGGAGCCGTATTTCCTCGTCCAGCGCCGCCGTCAGTTCGGCACGATTCGCGGTGGTCATGGCATGTTTTGAGTCTCGCACCGAGAGCGGAGCCGCTGCAGCCACGTCCTGCGTAACTTTCTTGGATTCTTCCTCGAATTGCGCCCCTGGAATGACGCGAGAAACGATGCCCATGCGGAGCGCGTCTTCCGGCGAAAGCTTGGTCGAGGTCCAGAATAATTCCGCCGCGCGCGCTCGTCCGACCAGCCGCGGCAAAAAGAAAGTGCCGCCAAAATCCGGATACAAGCCGATCTGCGCAAAACCTTCGGCAAACTTGGCCTGATCGGAAGCTACACGGAAGTCGCATGCGATAGCGAGATTCATTCCACCGCCGGCTGCCGGACCGTTCACCGCCGCGACCACAGGTTTGGGCATACCTGCAATCACCAGGCAAATCTCTTTTCCGGTGACTAGTAAATTTTCGAGTTCCTTGGCATCTTTGCGTTTTCGCAGGTCCTGGAGCAAGGCCAAATCGCCGCCGGCGCAAAAGCCGCGTCCGGCTCCGATAAGCCGGATAGCAGAAACACCTTTATCTTCTCCCGCGCGAATCAGCGCATGCACCAGCTCGCGGCCAAGCTCGATGTTCAATGCATTCAGCCGATCAGGGCGATTCAGGCGCAGAGTGACGATATTTCCGTCGCGCTCTTCGAGCACGAATTGGTTTGTGGGGTTTTGTTGCGTGCTTGCCGCCATGGCGGTGACTCCCTCTAGTCCTTCAAGCTTTTCAGCAGCGCAGCGAGCTTCTTGAAATAACGCGTTTTCACGCCGCGATCGGTCGAGCAATTCGAACCGCTGGTAGACGGCAACACAAAAACTTGCGCGCCGTAGAGTTTTTCTTTCTGCAAACCCAGCTTGCATGCCCGGCCGGTAAATTTCGTGTAAACCATTTTGCCGTTGAACGCGATCACGCGGGGCCGCAGATCTTCCAACTTTTGCGCTAGCAGGACTCGGCCTTCGGAAAATTCCTGCCGTTCGATTTCTTCCACCGCGCGCGTGGGGCGTTTTACCAAATCCGTCATACCGATTCCGAATTCCAGCAGACGGCGGTCATCTTCGTAGCCCAGCGGTTCGGGAATCACTCCCGATTCATACATCACCGGCCAGAATTGGTTGCCGCGCCCGGCATAATAATGGCCGACACGGGCCGAACGGTCACCCGGATTGGCGCCCACCAAAATCATTTTCATCCCTTTGCGAAGGTAATCCGGCAGTGTGCGCATGCAGTCCTTAAGTTGCCCCCGTTGTATTTCGCCTACTCGCTGAACTATCGAACTGCTACCCTGTTACTTTCCTTTGAACTCTGGCTGCCTCTTTTCCACGTAGGCCTTCAGACCTTCCTTGGCGTCCTCGCTGGTGAACAAAAGCTGCTGTAGCTCGCGCTCGAGGCCCAGCGCTTCTCCGAAGCCGACTTCCGAACCGGTGACTACGGCGCGCTTGATGCGTCCCACTGCACGGGAAGCTTTGTTTGGCGGACAGAATTGCTTTGCATAGGCCAGCACTTCTTCCCAAAAGTTTTCGCGCTCGTAAATGTAATGAAGCAGGCCGAATTCGAGGGCCTCTTCAAAACTGAAGGTGCGTCCGGTGGCCATTAACTCCAGGGCTCGCGAGCGGCCAACCACGCGCGACAAACGCTGCGTTCCGCCGGTACCAGGAAGCACGCCGAGATTCACTTCCGGCAATCCAATCTTTCCGCCTTCTTTTTTTGCAATACGAATATCGCAAGCCAGGGCAATTTCCAAGCCGCCGCCCACGGTGTGGCCGTTGAGCGCCGCAATCACTAGCTTGGGAGTTTGCTCGAAGCGGCTAAGGGTCTCGTTGGCATGCAGGCAAAAATAGTATTTGAAGGTGGGATCGGCCTTGGTAAGCATCGGGATGCTAGCGCCTGCGGAGAAGAATTTGTCGCCCTTGCCGCGCACAACGATGACGTGCGCGTTTTCGTCCATGCGCGCTTGCAAAATGGCGGTGTCGATCTGCTGCATCATTTCATAGGTATACGTATTCGCCGGGGGATCGTCCATTTCGATGATCGCCACTCCGGCTTCCACGGCGTAATGAATCAACTGCTTCTGTTCCACGGCCTGCATGGTTGCCATCATTTCCTCCCGATTTTTTAAAGCCTTCGATTTTAAAGATTATCCGCCCGCGCGCGCCGGTTCCGCAAGGTTGCCGCAGCAGGACGCACCAATCTTGGACTGCCGTTTCCGTGCCCGTTTGTTACGCCGTGCAAAAACATTCCCGCGATGGTTTCCGCTAGCGCATCGGCTTGGGGGTCCGTTTCAGAACGGTGCCAGGTGTAAGTCCAATTCATCATTCCAAAAAGTGTCAGCACTGCCACGCGAGGATTCAATTGCCGGGCCGCGCCTGTTCGCTGCATCTCTTCGAAAACTCCGAGAGCGATTTTCACGTAGCGTCGTTTGACTTCCAGGACTTCTTTGCGAAACGCGCCCTCGAGCGCCTCGTCCTCGTGCGCCAGGACTTTCATCTCCACCGGGTGCTCTAGAAAATAATCGAGATGGTTGTGGACCAGAATGCGCAGTTTCTCTACCGGGGTGGCCGCTTCCGGAAGTCTTTTCTCCAGGCGCGCGACGATGGTTTTAAAAGTGTGGATTTGAATCAGGTACAAAAGCTCTTGCTTGCTCTTGATGTAGTAATACAGGCCGGCCAACGAAACTCCGCTGGAACGACTGATATCGCGGATGGAAGCGCCTTCGTAGCCTTTCTCGCAGAACACCCGGGCCGCATGCCGCAAAATGACTTGCAGCTTTTCCTGAGGTTCGCGCTGGGGCATCGAGAATCTGGGCATAGGGCGACCGCGGCCATATCCGTTCGAACGTTCGTTCGAGAATAGAATACTGCCCCCCCGACAGGCTGTCAAGCCTGCTGCTACCAAGAGTGGACCGGCTTTTGGATGGCAGAGAGATTCTTGCATCCCAAGACTTCCGGCGCGCATCCAAACATCCACCTGCGAGGCGCGGACGCCGCACAAACTGTGCTACCCTTCCTCGCGCGAGTATGGCCTAAATGAGCACCTCGAAAATGAACCCTACAGGCGAAAAGTCGGCGCAAACACGGGCGCCGCTTCCTTCTCAGGTGGTCAAGGAGGACGAGCCCATACTGGTAGCGGCGGCCAAAGCCGGGGACATCTCCGCTTTCGAAACACTGGTCAGCCGCTACGAGCGCAAAATTTTCCGCTTGGCTCAGAACATCACGCAGAACCGCGAAGATGCAGAAGACGTGATGCAAGAAGCATTTCTGAAAGCCTACGAGCACCTTTCCGGATTTCAGGGCAACTCGCGTTTTTATACCTGGCTTGTGCGCATCGCGGTGAATCAGGCGCTGATGAAGTTACGCAAACGGCGCCCGAATCAGGTCTCCATCGATGAAGATGTGAACACCGGGGACGATTTGATACCACGCGAGATCGAAGACTGGGGTCCTTCGCCTGAAGATCGCTACAAGCAAAGCGAACTGGCCGGCATCCTGAACAGCACCATCGCAGATTTAGATCCTCCTTTCCGAATCGTTTTCCAGTTGCGCGACATCGAAGAATTATCAACAGAAGAGACGGCCGAAGCGCTGGGACTTTCGGTGCCGGCCGTGAAATCGCGGCTGTTGCGAGCGCGCTTGAAGCTGCGCCAAAAGCTAGACCGATACTTTCGGCGGAGTGAGAATCAGTGAACTGCAAGACGCTGGTTGTGGAGTTGGAAGACTATTTAGACGAAGAATTGGACTCCGAGCTGCGCACCTCCATCGAAGTACATTTGGCGAAGTGCAAGAATTGTAAGCTGATTGTAGACACCACCAAGAAGACCATCCAGATCTTTTGCAACTCCGAACCCGCCCCGCTTTCTGATGATACGCGACACCGTCTGCATGACGCGTTGGTAAAGAGGCTCGGTCGCACGCACGCTTAGAAGGGCACCTTCCCTAAGCCTATTTCAACGGACTGTGCGCACACGTTTTTCCCCTTGGGCTTCTTGCCACATGGGAATCTGTCGACCGATCCCGCGCTCACGCGCCATCTCAAATATTCTTCCCGCCACTACGATGTCCTCGATCGCGATTCCGTTCGACTTAAAGAGCGTAATTTCACTCGCCTTCGTGCGTCCGGCTACTTTTCCGCTAACCAGGTCGGCGAGTTCTCCGACCTCGGTCCAGCGCTGCGCGTCCTCGCCGAAAACTTGTATTAGATCTCCTGCTTCCAGTTTCGACTGCTCGCGCGAATCGGCCACGATTACGTTCGATCGTTTTACGGCCTCCGCATCCAACTCGCGCTTCTGCGGGAAATTCGCGCCGATGGAATTGATGTGCACGCCCGGCTTCAGCCAACGGCCCTGGACTACCGGGTTGCTGCTGGTGGTGGAAGTTACGATAATGTCCGCGTCTCGCACGGCAGCTTCCGCAGACTCAGCGGCGGACACTGCAATGTCGAGAGCCTCCGTCATTTCTTTAGCAAAGATTTCTCTTTTCGCTGAAGCGCGACTGAAGGCGCGGACCTCGGTCAACTTCCGGACTTGCGCGATGGCCTGCAACTGCGTTCGTGCCTGCAGGCCTGTTCCAACAAGGCCGAGTGTCCGCGCGTCCTCGCGGGCCAAGAGCCGCGTGGCTAGAGCACTGGCCGCGCCCGTGCGCATTTGGCCGACGAAATCCGCTTCGATCAAGGCCAACAAATCGCCTGACTCCACGCTGAAGAGCGTAATCAGGAAACGCAAACCCTCGCGGGAACTGCTATAAATCTTCAGCCCCATGTAGCCGCTCGCTCCATCGGCGGCGGCCATGTAATGCAAATAGCTCTTCGACGGCAGGTGCAGCCGCTGGCGCGAATGCAGGAGCGCAGAGCCTTCGGCCAGATGTTGGAACGAATTTTGCACGCACGCAAGCGCCAGGGGCATGGGCAGGAGCGATTTCACGTCGGATTCGGTCAACAGCAAAGGCATAAGGTTCTCCGTTTCCTAGCACACTCGATTCTGGCGCATGATATCGCGATAGCAGGCCCGCTCGAAAGCGGTCTAAATATGGCTAGAAATTTATGCGGTAGCGCAGGACGCGGCGCTCCGGTGCGTCGAGGACCAGCAGTTCATGGTGTGCGCCGACCGCGAGCGGAGGCGCGGGACGCGACGCTTGCCCGAGTTCGGGAGCAAGATCGACATCCAACTTGGGTTTACCTTCACTATCTACGATATGAAGCATTCGGCCGTCACTATCCATCACGAAGATGAAATTGTTTGAAACCGCGAACCCGTCGGTCGGATTCCATTTGCCTTGCGTTGCTGGCGGAGCTATTTCGGAGACGAAATGGCCATCGCGCGTGAATTTTGAAATGGTACCGGAAGAATTGGCGATGTAGAGGAACCCGTCATGACCGGTTTCAATGGGACCCGGAATTTTTGCCGGGTGCGAACCGCTTGCTGCAAGTACCCAGGTTTGCTCCAGCCGGAAACGCGAGTTGTAGGCAAATACTTTCGAGGCCTCGGAATCGAAGACGTAAATGAGACCGTCATCCGCTACCACCACACTTAAAAAGTTTGCTGTACTGGGACGCGTTCTAAGCCTCAGTTCTCGATAATGGTCGCCACCGGGAAGGAAGATGAAGACACTGGCGCGCGCCGGATCGCTAACGTAAATGGCTCCAAAATTATCCACCGCAATCGACTGCGGATGTTTCAGTCCATCTTCCTGAAATGACAACAGCGCTTTTCCGGAGGACGCGAATTTATGAATGAAGCCGGTCCCCGGATCGGCGATATAGGCGTTGCCGAGGTTGTCCGCAGCGATGCTTACCGGGTCTTGCAATTCACCAGGGCCGTCGCCTTTCCTGCCCCAAGCTCCCAAATATTCCAGCGCAGGCGCGGGCGGCTGCAGTTGGACTGCTTGCGTTTCGGTTTGCAAGCATCCCGCCATCGAAAGAAAACAGAAAAGAATTAAGCAGAGGGCCAGACAGGAATTGCGATTGCGCATAAGAACAAATTTAACGCACTTCCGGAACAAGCTTGCGCGAAATGGATGACCATGAAGCGCTCTGATTAACGCTTGTGCTTGTGAGCATTCCCCTGGCCACCTTCGCGGACGCGCCGAACAACGGTTTGCCGCATCACGTAGGTGCGCTGCTCGGAACCTTTCCCGCTCAGATTCTCGAACTCAAACTTCACTTCGCCGCCCGGCTTGCTGGCCTTCTGTAATTGAATGGGCAGTTTGCCGCATACATCACTTTCCACGAAGGCGGTTTCGTAGCGCTCTTTCTTTTCGTCCCAGGTATACACGCGCAGCAGAGAAAAATCGCACGGCTGGCCCTCTGGTCCATGCGTGCCCAGCAAAAGATATTGGGGCTTGGGCTTCCCCGCATCCGCAACGTGATTCAGCTCAAACCACGCGACGATGCGCATACCGGCTGAGCTGGCGTAGTCCGGAAGCGGCGCGGGTACGTCAAGATCGATGAAACGGCCCACCAGCCAACCGGTGATCGTGGTCTGCGCGGCAATGTGGGCGCGCACGAGCCACCAATCTTCTTTTTTTCCAGAAGCCGCGCCGGAATTTTCAGCGGTATTAGCGGCGTGCACCGAGGCCACCGGCACGATCTGACGCTCCAGCACCTCCAGAGGAACATCTTTATTCAATTGGCGGATTCGAAGTGATTCGACACCCGGTGTGATGTGGAGATTGCTGAAAACTTTTGTATGTCCGAGGGCTTCCACCGGCATTCCTGCGCCCCGCTTCTCCAGGTCCTTCGATGTTTGCCACAAATCGGCCGAAAGCAAATCGCGCTCGAGTATCCATCCGCTGGTTCCATTTGTGGTGCGCACCTGTACCTGATCTTGAAAACGCTGCAGCACATCGAGCTTTTCACCGTAATTTACGGTGGCTACTGGTTCGCGCACCTGCGCGGAGGTACTCCAAAGCGTCACTTCGCGATTGCCCGCGTAGCCGATTTCTAGGGGTGCTTTCCTGTGATGGTAGCGAAGGTAAGCGGCCGTGGCGATCATCAACAACACCGCTAAACCTATCAACACTTTCCGCATTGCGTTGCGCGCCGGCATTTTTCCTTTCGCTTTCCAGAACTCGAATATAGAACGGAATTTTACACCAATGCCCCTGCACCATTTGCTCGTAGTGTGAGATGCGGTTTCCAGGGGTGCCCCCGCATCCGATGCGATAGGGACGATCTGATACAATGCGAACGATTTGACGGACGGGAGAAAGCACATGGAAGGCCTGCAGAAGCTAAAACCGATCGCACTGCTTTTTTTGCGTCTGGCTTTAGGAATGATTTTTATATTTCATGGGTATCCTAAACTTTTCACCCATCCCCAGCAAACCGCCGAAGCCTTTGCCAAGATGGGATTCCCTGGCTACTTTGCTTACCTTGCGGGAGTGTTTGAATTCTTTGGCGGAATTATGTTACTGGTGGGGCTGTTCACGCGCATCGCGGGATTACTGCTGGCGGCCGAAATGGCGGTAGCTTTGGTAAAAGTGCACGGCCTATTGTCCAACCCCATGAACGTGCATAACTACGAATTCCCGCTGGCTTGTGCGGTGGGCTCGTTCGCATTAGCCGGGGTGGGGGCAGGATTCATTTCGTTGGATCAGCTAATTTACAGCAAGAGGGGAAATCCCCCGAATAAAAGCAGAACGAAGGGAAGAGATTAGATCAACTCACTTTCCCGAACGTGAAGGCACACATCGATCGGCCCAATCCTATTGGCGCACTCAGTTTGACGCAGGTTGCGTGAAATTTGACGCTGGCGGAGCGGTGACGTTCACTGCCTCTACCCCGACCGCCGGCGCTTCCGGCATCACCAGCCAAGCCACCAGATAGGCTAGCAGTCCTGGTAGGACCCCGGTAAAAAACGCAATGAGCACCCAAACCAGGCGCACAACTGTGGAGTCCACATCCAAATACTCGGCGATGCCGCCACAAACGCCAGCGATCTTGGAATCGACCGAAGAACGCATGAGTCGCTTCTGGACCGGTGGCGTTCCGGATGGAGACACGTGCTGCGGCGCTCCACAGTAGTAGCAGAAATTTGAATGCTCGGTCAATTCCCGCTTGCAGTGATTACAAATCATTCTTAGCCTCCTGCGCGAAAGAGCATCTGATCGCGCGGGTTCCTACAGTTGGATACGATCCTATCACTCAAAAAGTTTCAGAAAGCTGCCAAATCGCGAACCGCGCGCAGGATGTCTTCGGTCTGAGGCAAAATCGCGTCTTCCAGCTTGGGCTGATAGGCGCAGAAGGTATCAGTCGCGGCGACGCGACGGACCGGAGCATCGAGTTCCTCGAATAACTCATCCGCGATGCGCGCCGCGATTTCCGCTCCGTATCCCCAGGACAAGGTATCTTCGTAGGCCACCATAACCCGATTCGTTTTGCGCACGCTGGCGGCAATTGCATCCCAGTCGTAAGGACTGAGCGAACGCAGGTCGATAATCTCAGTAGAAATTCCGGCGCGCGATAATTCCGCAGCGGCAACTTCGGCACGATGGACGACGGCGCCGTAGGTGATGATGCTTACATCCCTACCTTCGCGAACCACACGCGCTTTGCCGAACGGAATCGTAAAGTCTGCGCCCGGGTATGGCGAGCGATTGTATGGCTGGCGGTAGAGATGTTTGTGCTCCAGGAACAGAACCGGATCGTCGGAGCGAATGGCGGTGCGCAACAAGCCGCACACGTCCAAGGCGGTGGAAGGCATCACCACGCGAAGCCCGGGAATGTGGGTGAAGGTAACTTCGCCGCATTGGCTATGGTAGATCGCGCCGCCGGTGAGATAGCCGCCGATCGCAACCCGCACCACCATGGGAGCCTTAAAGTGCCCCGCTGAGCGCCAACGCAGAGTAGCAACCTCGTTGCGCAGCTGCATGGTGGCCGGCCATATGTAATCGAAGAACTGAATCTCGGGCACCGGCTTCATGCCACGCAGAGCCATTCCCGCCGCGCGACCGACGATGTTGGCTTCCGCGAGCGGAGAATTGAAAACTCGCGATGAGCCGAACTTGCGTTGCAAGCCCGCCGTAGCTTTGAATACTCCGCCCTTCCCTTTCACCAGAGACAGACTGTCTTCGCGGCTGCAGTCGGCCACGTCCTCACCGAAGACCACGATGCGCTCATCGGTTTGCATTTCGTCCAGAAGGGTAGCCGAAACCATTTCGACCATGGTCTTGGGTTCGCCTTCGAACTTCGGCTGGACGTCGAATTGGTTCCCGCGCGAGTCCACGTCTGGCGAATAAACCCATTGATAAATGGAATCCGGCGACGGCAATTCGGCGGCCAGAGCGCGGTCGGTAGCTTCTCCAACTTGGCGATCGACTTCGGCTTCCAGGGCGTTGAGTTCGCTCTCTTCGAGAATACCTTCGCGAACGAGGAACAGCCCAAACTTCGGGATCGGGTCACGACGCGATTCTTGTTCGCGCTCGGCATCACAACGGTAGAGCTTCTCGTCGTCGGAAAGAGAGTGCGAGTAAGGACGAATCAGGTGGGAATGCACCAACGCCGGGCCTTTACGCGCGCGGCAATGCTCGACGGCGCGTTTCATGGAGGCGTAACTTTCCAGAGGCTCGGTGCCATCGCACTCTTCGATATGCATGTGCGGATAATTCGCGAGCAACTTGGAAATATTTCCGCCCGGGGTTTGGCGCTCTACCGGGACAGAAATTGCGTAGCCGTTGTCTTCTATGTGAAACAGGACCGGCAGACTCTCCATACTAGCGGTGTTTAGCGCTTCGTAGAATTCACCTTCGCTGGTAGTGCCGTCGCCGGCTGAGACGTACATCACGTCGTCTGGCTCGTATGCCACCGTGTCGCCGAGCGGCCCTTTGCGGGCTTGGTCGAAGGCCCTCGGGAATTTCTTGTAATAGATCGAAGCTTCGGCAGCCCCCACGGCGTGAAGGAACTGCACACCGGTGGGCGAAGAACGCGAAACGATGTTGAGCTTCTGATTGCCCCAGTGCGAAGGCATCTGGCGTCCACCGGATGCGGGGTCGTCTTTGGCGCCCACGCCTTGGAGCATCATTTCGTAAGGCGTTACGCCCAGAGCGAGCATCAGAGCGCGGTCACGATAATGCGGGAAAAACCAGTCGTATGCAGGCTTCAAGACCAGACCGGCTGCCACCAGTGCCGCTTCGTGGCCGGCACCGCTAATCTGAAAATAGATTTTGTTTTGGCGCTTGAGCTGGATTTCGCGATCGTCCAAACGCCGCGACAGGAACATCAGGCGATAAATTCGAATGAGCGTTTCGCGATCGAGTCCTTGATATTTTGAAGCCTCAAATTTCGCAGTCTTCGTTTTTGTCTGTGTCGGCATGCTATGGCTTCGTCCGCAAACCCCAGGAGGATTTCAAGCAAGTTGCATTATATCGAATCACGCGGCAGGAGGCCAAAATAAGGAGAAGCAAAGGAGGACCGATCTTGGCTGGCGGCTCAGGGCGGCTTCTCGTGCGGTCAAACTGCAAAGGCGGGCCAGGACCGCCGTGGCAGTCATTCCCTTCTCTGGGGGGAAAGCCGTCAACCCTGAATGAATCTATGCCGCTCGCAGAATGGCTTCTTTGTCAGAACCTCAACCCAGCAAAAGCGGTAGCGATTGTTTTGATCCTGTCGACCGATGCGCGCTTTCCAAAACTATTCAAAAGATGCGCTAAGTTCTGAATTTTCTTACATCAGCGAAAGCACGCAAAACCGCAACCGCTTCGCTCGACGGCGCGTCCAATAAGATGGCAGGCGAAAATGAGTTGAAGAGTGGTAGCTGCTAGAAAGAGGCTCCGTATGAGTCACACTTCATCGATAAATCATTCCCGTGGACTTGATAAACATCTAGGAACGGCAGAAAACGAACTCAAAATACATCCGGAAAGTCATCACCCAACCCTGGACGAAATCCAACTGCGGGCTTATCGAATTCACTCGCAGCACGGCGGCGTTTGTGGTGGGTACAATCTGGACGACTGGTTCGAGGCGGAACACGAATTAGAAGACGAGATTCGGCTGTCTTTGAAAAAAGATCGCGTGCAATAGTGCTCGCACCAAAAATTTAGCCGAGGCAGCTAGTGCAGAATTACTGTACCTGCACGTCGAAGACGCCAGTCTCCACTTGGCCCGCGCGTTTCACCTGCACAAAGATCCGGTAATCTCCCGGCTTGGGGAAGCCGTAAGGGAAGCTTACTAGAGCTGGCCATGTGCCCGTTGCCGGCGCCATTGCCATCCCGCCCTGCATCGCTGACCTATCGCCTAGCAATCCCGCTTGGGCCATCTCCAGGGATGCCATCGGCACTGAACCTGAAGGGTGGACGTGGGCGAAGACGCTTAGGTCCGAGCGCACAAATTCGGCGTGGCCTGCCATGCCCATGTACGGTTCCAGATCTTCGGCCGGTTTTCCGTCTCGGCCTTGCACGCTGAACTTGAAATCCATCGCAGTGTTAGCCTTTAGGGGACCCGCGGCCCGCTCCCAAACCATCCGGCTTCCATCGGGAAGCTGCGACACGAGTTGATCTTGCTGCGAACCGATCGTTTCTCCGCTCCAACTGCAGTCGTCGCCGCGTAAGGCAGCGCCGTGGATTTGCGGCAAATCGACGGTTCCCACCAGCGTCCAAGGAAATCCTCGCGCGTCTACCACGTCGGCAAAAACCTGATAATGCGCCGCAGGCATGTCCGGCAAATCGTCGGCAAATGCGCCGCCCTCTAAAAGCGTGGGGTGAAGATGCCACATGCGGTTCATGCCCGGAAGCTCGATCAGAAACAAATGCATTAGGTGGTTGTGGTCCGGAATTACTTCGCCCATATTAATCCTTGCCGACCACGTTGGGTTCTCGCTCCTAGCGCGAATCACCAGGCGGTTGCCGTTTTCCAGCGTGGTCTCCGCCGCGGGCGATTTGTAGAAAGCTACGCGGTTTTTGTAGTTTGCGTCCTCTACGCCCCACCAGGCTTTGCCAAGGTAGACAAGTCCAGCCACCAGAATGATCGTTACTGCGATAGCGATCTTAGCGCGTCGCGCACTCGCGGGTCCCGGCATCTGGCCGCGTTCCAAGCTGGCTTCGCGCGCGCCTGCGCCGACGATCGAAATCACCCCCATTCCCAAAATCAGCATCAGCACAATCATCAATCCGGCCAACGGTTTTTGCATCGCGTAAGTGCGCTGGGCAAACGAAGCCACCGGCACGGACAGTTCCCCTTTCCCTTGCGCACCATCCACCGTGATGCGCACCTGCAAAGCGCCGGATTCCATCAGCCAAAGACTGCCGGTAAAGAATTGTGCGTCGTCCTTGGATCGCACGGCGAAATCGGGCGTAGGTGGATCGGTAGATCCAGGTCCGCTCAAGCGCAATGGAACGATTTGTACGGCGCGGACATCGCCGCTTTGGCAGCGCACTTCGATTTCGGCCACACCCGGAACCACTTGTGGGACTCGCACGGTGATGAACAGGTGATAAGGGCCGGCATCACCCTCGTAATAAACGTCCGGGCTGCCTACGTGCGCGAGCGCAGGAATTGCCACGGCGAGCAAAAGAATGCCGAGGAGGGTGCTCTGACGCTTGAATTCTTTCATCGACGGATTCGCCGCATCCATGCACCCCAGGCCATGCCGATTCGCACCATCAGAATCGCAACGCATAGCGCGATCAGCATACGTATCCAAAATTGCGCGGGAGTCTGCTCGGTGGGAATGTAAAGATTGCGAACCCAAGGGGATGTTGGCGGAACAAAATAGGGATAATTGGTGGTCTGGAAAATTCTATTTCGCGAGGCGGGGGACATAAGGAAGCTAGCAAATGGCCACTGCACAGCGACGAAGCTCACCAGGTAGGCTGCTCCCAATGTGGCGGCCTGCTTCCAGCGGCTCCAATCGGCCGTGCGCTGCCGCAGCAGGTCAAAAATAATGGCCGGAATAATCAGCAGCGCTGGAAAATCCGGTGGAACCAGATGCGTGATGTGCTGATACACGGGACCGAGTTTGGGTTCCGCGGGGACCAATGGGAAGCCCCAAACGAAACATAAGTGCAAAGCGGTGAACATCGCCGTCATGATGGTGGCCGCCCATCGATTCTTGGCGACCCAGGAGACCGTGGCTATCCAGATCGGCGCCGCGATCATTATCACCAAGTAGAACTTCGCTCCGTGCATGAATACCCGGTTTGTGAACTCTTGTGCGATTCCGACCGTCATCCCCATCAGAAAAACAAAGGTAACAAATAAAATTCGCTCCAGCCTCTGGCGGTAGATGCCTTCGGCACGATTCATTTCCGCCAGGACCATCACCAGCAATCCAAATCTGATTCCGATCATGCCCAAAGCCAGCAAGACGTGGGGTGGGCTCAGAATTTTTACGTCGAGCCCATAGGAGTTGTGCCACCAATTGTCAAACGGCGCCGAAGCGATCATGGCCACGCCGCCCCAAGCGCATATAAACGCGCCCAATGGTCCGCGAAATCCCCACATCGAAATCGAAACCTCGTAGAGCGGCGAGTTTTTGCGGAAGGTGGTGGAAAGGATCAAATAGCCGCAGGAAATTCCTGCCAGCACGCCGGACAAATAAATGAGCATGTGCGCCGCAGTCCAGAACGAGTCGCGGCCAATGCTCTCGTGCCAGGAAATGTCCCAGGCGCTTCCGACCACCGAGGAAACCACCGAGGCCAGGCAGCACCAGATATACCAGGGGATCGAGGCAGTCTCGGCGTAAGCGCGCTCGACGGGTCGAGCCTGAATTCGTTCGACCGAAATTGTTCCGGCCATCTGTATTTCTCCGATGTCTCTAGTTTACACCCGGAAAGACTGCGGCAGGCTTACTCAAACACGCAGATTCGATAAAGGGACTTGCTGTCAAATTGCGGATTCCGAGGGGAGAAACTCCCAAGCATCGCGGTAACGGCTTTCCTGCGGCTCTAGGAGGCCTTCTCCTGCGCATAGACAAGATACTCGGCGTAGGGGCCTTTGAAATCTTCAACCTTGCCGCCAGCTACAAAATGCCAGATACGCGTGGCAACCTCGTCGATCACGTCATAATCGTGGGTTACCAGTAACACCGTGCCGTCGTACTTTTGCAGCGCAATATTCAGTGCGTTGATCGACTCCAAATCCAAGTGGTTGGTAGGCTCGTCCAGCACCAGGACGTTCGGCCGTTGCAGCATCAATCTGCAAAAAATAAGCCGCGCCGATTCGCCTCCGGAAAGAGCCTGCGTGGGTTTCAGAGCATCATCGCCGCTAAAGAGCATCTGCCCCAGCACTCCGCGCAGTTCTTCTTGGGTGGCCTGGGGCTTGAACTGATGCAGCCATTCCACCACCGTTGAGCCCTTCACGATGGAATCGCTGTGGTCCTGTGCGAAATATCCCGCAGCCACGTTGTGGCCCCAGACTACCGTTCCGCCATCCAGGGGGAATTGGCGATCGACATCGTCGATGTAACCGGTCGCGTTGCGCACGAGCGATTTCAGCAAGGTAGTCTTGCCCGCGCCGTTGCGACCGGTTAGGGCGATCTTTTCTCCGCGCGCCACGCTTGCGGAAAACGGCGAGAATACCTTCACGCCGTCATAGGATTTTGCGATGCTCTTGATTTCCAGCGGATGGCGGCCGGAATGTTGATCCATTTGGAAACGAATGTAGGGCCGCGCGATATTGGATCTCGCCAGTTCCGCGGTCTGCAAGCGTTCCACTTCTTTCTTGCGCGAAGTAGCCTGTGCGGACCGTGTGCCAGCGGAGAACCGCGCGATGAACTCATTTAATTGCGCGATTTTCTTTTCGCGTTGCGCATTTTCCGATTCGATGCGCGAGCGGATGGAGGTCTTAGCCACCACCATGTCGTCGTATCCGCCGTTGTACATAATCACGGTTTGATAGTCGATATCCGCAGTATGGGTGCAGACACTGTTCAGAAAATGCCGATCGTGCGAAATTACGATCAACACGCCTTCGTATTCGCACAAATAATCCTGCAGCCAGTGGACCGAATCCAAGTCCAAGTGGTTGGTAGGCTCGTCCAAGAGCAAGGCTGGCGGACTGCCGAATAAGGCCTGGGCCAGTAACACGCGGACTTTCTGGCCGCCTTGCAGTTCGCCCATTTTCCGCTCGTGCAAGGTATCGTCGACATCCAAACCGTCGAGCAGAACTCCGGCATCCGCTTCGGCGGTGTAGCCGCCTTCTTCACCGACGATTCCTTCCAGTTCCGCCAAGCGCATTCCGTCTTTATCTGTCAATTGCTCGTGCGGCTTGGCGTACAAAGCGTCGCGCTCTTGCAAAGCTTTCCATAAGGCTTTGTTGCCCATGATTACAGTGTCGATTACGCGAAATTCGTCAAATGCGAACTGATCCTGGCTCAAAATTCCGAGCTTCTTTGGCCGCGTGACGTCGCCCTTGGAAGGTTCGATTTCGCCGGTCAGAATCTTCATGAGCGTGGATTTCCCGGCGCCGTTTGGACCACTAATAGCGTAACGCCGGCCGGTGAGGAACGCGCAGGTTACGTCCTCGAACAGTATTCGAGGACCGAAGCGCATCGAGATGTTATTAACGGAGAGCAAAGGAGATTTAATTGTATCACACCCGCGGAATGGGACTGGCTAGGCCCCGCCGATATAGCCGATATAGCGCTTTGTCGATATAGATAGTTTGTTGCGGTCCACTACCGCAGCGACCGACAATCGCGACGGTCCTAGGTGAAAAAAGGATGAGTCTTTTGACCTTTGCCGTTCGTAGATGCAGAAGGTCTTGTAAGGTTCTGGACCCGACTTCTGTTTCAGGCAAGCGGATCGGCACATGAGGTGGCCACCATGAAGCTGAAAACTGTCTATCTCATCCTGTGTTTTCTCGGCGTGGCACTGACCTACTGGCAGTTCTTGCCCTGGGCCGCGCAGAACGGCCTGAACATGTCGCTGTTCTTTCATCAGCTTTTCGCAAACCGCATCAGCGCCTTTTTTGGCATGGACGTTTTTGTTTCCGCTTTGGCGCTGGTGGTCTTCCTGCGAGAGGAGAGTTCGCGCCTTGGCCTCACTGGCCGATGGTTGCCGATCCTGGCCCTGCTGTTCGTCGGTGTTTCTCTTGCACTTCCCATGTTTCTTTATATGCGCGAACGCAAACTGGCAGAGGCAGGCGACCGCATCAGGACTGAATCTAAGAGGCCGATGAAAGCCTTCTGAAGCTGCCTGCTTAAAACCAGGTGAGTTGCTTAGATATATTCTGTGTCTCTCCCTACAGGAAATATTGTATGGAGAATTATTCGCCCAACGGGCAGATTGGGAATGTCGGTTGATTTTATTTAGCGAAAAATTACGGGGACAAAGCTGCCATGCAGGCTCCTTACCAGATTTTCAAAAGACTCTCGGATAATCGATTTGTTTGGGTTGAAAACATCGAAGAACTTCAAGAGGCCCGCGGACGTCTGGCCCACCTAGCCGCAAATTCCGAGGCGCATTATGTGCTTTTCGACCCTCGGGCAAAAAGCGTAGTCGCTCACCAAATGTAATAGAGGCTAAGCTGCCTTCTTGGAAGGCGCGGGGGGAGATTTGCGTCTCTAGCGCCGAATTTTAGGCCCCTGGCGGAGTTATCTGGCTTCGCCTTGATCCGCGTCATAAACGTATTGAATGTAAACTTGCGGGGCCGAGTGACCTGCGCCGTAGGCGCTGGCGTCGATGCGGATTGTTTCGTATAGCTGTTGCCCATTGGGGGCCAATTCATAGGTTCGCGAAAATTTGCCTCGCGAAGTTTTCTCGTCGCTCACCAAACTTCTACCGTCCCACTTGGCCTCAATCTCCTGATAGGTATCATCACTGGACTTCGCTACTTTCCTGCCATCGGTCAAGAAGACTCTCTTGCGGGCCAAGTCGTCCGTTACATCGACTTCCGCTCCCTTGGGATCTTTCTGCACGATGCTGAGGGCCTCGGGAGGATCGGTTAGCTCTCTAAGCTCGGAGCGGTCAGCGTCGCTTATTGAATTCATTCCACCTTGACGCCCGCCACCACCCGGATAGGTATTTCCGCCTCCGCTGCCGGGATAAGGATTACCGCCGCCCCCTCCACCTGGATAGGGATTACCGCCTCCTGCACGCGGATTTCCGCTCCTTCCGGCGCTGTTTTGGCTCTTGGCCTGCGCCTGTTCCAACTTTTGTCGCCCGTCATCGCTCTGGTCAGTATTAAGTTTCCAGGCCCCCCCGATGGTAGTTCGAGGCGGCATTGGCTTGGTGCTAACTCCATCGGCTGAATGCGTAAGCGGGCCGGGTTCAAGGGGCGGGGCTTGCGGCGCGGTGGCCGGAAGCGGTCCTTGCGTTTCTTGCGCTGGTAATAGACCCGGGGCCGCCAGCACGACGACCCCCAAAAAGCCGAACAAAATCAATCTTCTAGCCACAGTACCATTCATCTTGAAACCTCGTGACGTAATAGAAGCGGTATGGTCCTACTGCATCTTGTCATAACGTATTTTTCGATGCAGCAATCCCCCAGCGAGATGTCATGCAGTGGCTCGTGAGCCGCATGCGTGTGGATTCGACGATAGCGGGCTTCTTCGTGCCTGCCTAGAGGCTCTAGCGGCTATGATATAGTTTTCACATGACTCGTCTGCGGAGAACTGGAATCCCTCAAGTGAACCTCTGACATGCTGCCCCGTAAGCGCGCGAAACTAGCATTGGCATTGGCTCTGTGGTTGATCCTAATGGGAATATCGGGTGCCGGCATTACCATGGCACGTCTTTCGAGCAGCGCAAAATGGGTGACCCATTCCTATCAGGTAGAACTCGCTATCAGCGATGTGGAATTCTTCCTATCGGAAGCGGCGCGGGCCCGGCTGAACTATGTGAATTCTGGCGACGAGTCGTTTGTGCAATTGTTCGATTTGAAAGACCAGCAGACCAAAACAGATCTGCAAAACATACGTCATTTGACCAGCGATAATCCCAGGCAACAGGAGCTGTGCGAGCAACTTGAACAGCTGGCGAACCGGCGATTGGAGGTGCTCGAGGAAGGCATCAACTTACGAAAGTCCGGTCAAACCGACGATGCCAAGCAGGCTATCTTGAGCCGCGACAATGTCGCGGTCGCCACCGAAATCGACAACGTGATGCAGCAGATGGAACATGAAGAGGACGCGCTCTTGCATCAGCGTTTGCGGCGTTCGAACACGCTCTTTCTGGTTTTCTTGATTATTTTGAGTGCGGCGTTTGCGGTCGCTGTGAGTTTTTTCTGGATTCAATATCAGTTGCTATTGCAAGAGTTGTCCGCGCGAGAACAGGCCGAAGCCAGCGCGCACAGACTCAGCGCTCGTGTTCTTCGCCTTCAAGACGAAGAACGCAGACGTCTGTCGCGGGAGCTTCATGACGGGTTGGGACAAAACCTGGTAGCGGCGAAATTGTCCCTTTCCAATTTGGCGACTTCGAATCCGGATGACAGTGTGGTGAATGAATGTTTGAAATCGATTGACGCCTCTCTGGCAGAAGCTCGTACCATTTCTTATCTGCTCCACCCGCCGCTTCTCGACGACATTGGTATCGCTTCTGCAGCTCGCTGGTATGTCGAAGGATTGTCAAAACGCAGCGGAATTGAAGTGGCCGTTGATATCCCGGACCAGCCTGAGCGGATACCGCATGCTGCGGAGCTCGCTCTGTTCCGCGTCCTGCAAGAATCGCTCACCAATATTCATCGCCATTCCAAGGCTTCCCGAGCGGAAGTATCGCTTCGGATTGTAAATCACAACGCGATTCTTCGAGTGCGAGACTACGGCACCGGAATTGCGCCGCGGACACTCGAACGTTTTCTGAAAGATGGAACCCATGTGGGGGTCGGCCTAGCGGGCATGCAAGAACGGGTGCGCGAGCAGGGCGGAACGTTTACCATCGAGTCGAACGAGACCGGAACAACGATCGAAGTTAATATGCCCCTTTCGACCGCTTCGCAAGTCGCCGACGAGCAAGCTCCTACGGCAGCGAACTGAGTTGTCTAAGGAAATGCCGTAGGACTCGGACCGGCAAACTTCTAGCGCGACTCTTATCCGCGGCGAAGATCGGGGGGGCGAGAGTAATGGCGCGGCGGAGGAAAAAATCGTCCTTCGCCTCTGCCGCGCGAAGGAACTTTAGGCAGCCAATGCGAGGCAATGCCACTTACCGCCGATGGCCTTCAGTTGGTGAACGCGGCCGTCGTCAGCATGCAAGAAGTATGTGCCGTCTGGAAATCTCTGCGCGTGAGCTGATCGTACCGAACACTTGGCCCAGCGCGTTGGCTTCAGTCCACGACCGTACTGCGACGTTTCGGGAACTATATCAATGCCAAATTCCACCTTATACTCAACACCAGTTGCTTGTGCGGGAACTAACCGTCCCCTGCCTTTCACTTTTTCGCTCATAATTTGATTTGATGCGGGAAATAACCGCAGGTTGCTTGATTTACCAGGACATAGTACCAGTAAATCCGCAAGTTTTCAAGGCCTCAATGCACAACTGTTTCGCAGCGTAACTTAATGTAAAAGAACGGCTTATCTTTTATGGGTCTCATTGGGGTACACATTTCAGAGTCAATCGGATGGATCTAATAGTTTCCCCGTATTTTCTCCCCTAAAAGACCTGATTTTACAGGATATGCAGGTTTTCCAAAGCTTTTGAACAGGCTGGCGCCGGTAAACCCGGTCCGTCATGCGAGTTCCTCAAACAACTGATTCGTCGTCGCGAAGTCCGGATCATTGTGGCGAACGATTCTGGCATCCACGGCCTTGAAGGGCTCTTCGGCGGGAATTCGATCCAGCCAACGTTGCAGAGATAGCTTTTCATGGTCGGAAAAATTGAGGCGGATTATAAGGCGTACGTTCCCGGCGCTATTTTCCTCAGCGTTCCCGGATTCTTTCGATTTTCCGCCTTTCGTGGGCGACTTTTTCTTCGCCCCACGCTTCGCTTCCCCAGCCGGCTCTTTGGAAGCTGCTTCTATTTCTTCGGCTTTGTTCTCCTCGTCTGGTAGAGCTTGGTCGCGCTCGAATTTGATAGTTAGTTTGTCTCCGAGCCGAAAACCCTGTTTCCAGCCTTCCAGCTTATGGCGAGCCTGTTGCGCGTTTTGCTCGTCTGCTCCGAAATCAAAAATCAGATATGAATTAGGCATATATGTTCTATAGCGGTAGGCGGCCTTGCATGTCAAGGTGCGCCTATTGTTGGTAGTGTCCTAATTTGGCGGTCGGCCTGTAAATGGCACAAGCATTGCGGTCTTCCGTGCATACGAGTCATAGGCGTCTTCACCGATTTCTTTCCGCAAGAAGCGTTCCTCCCGACGCGCTTTTGTGTAGAAGCCGAACGTTAAAATAACCCCCCCCAAACAGTGCGTAAGAAGTTCCTTTCTCGATGGCGGTTGCGAAGGCGGCAAAGATGAGGCCCAAATAGATCGGATGGCGCACGATGCGATATGGGCCTGTATCGACGAGATGGTGACCGGCCTTTTTCGTCAGCCAGTCCGACCAAAGGCGCCCCAAGTGAATCCGCGCCCACCAGACGAACAAAAATCCGGTGCCTGTGAGTGCCACCAATATCCATTTCAGTGCAACGTTAAGGTGCCAAAACTGTACTAGCGCGAAGTAGCGGTGGTATGAGAGTGGCGCAAGCAAAAGAGTAGCGCTGGCCCAAAAGAGAGTGCGGAAAGCAATTTCGGCAACAATACCTCCGCCTTTTTCAGCGCGGTTGGACCAAAACGCCGCGACGCCCCACGACGTCAGCCAAGCAACCCAGAGCGCTAGTATCATCCAATCCGGCGTCATACGCTCCGACCGCGAAGTCTGCTCCACCAATTCGTGAAGCGTCCACAGCCTACCAGAAACGCTCGCTACGATGTCAGCGCTAGCGCGAAGGCGTTTGGAAGCCCTGACCGGCAAATTGGGACACTACCCAATTTTTATATTTTCAGACCTGCGCGCTGACGCAGGGCGACCGATTTGGCGGCTTTCACTTCCTTCGATAGCAATTGCTGAAAACAGGCATTGTACTGGGTGATTTCCTATGTTAGCTTGAGCGAATAAAAGGCGAAAATCAAAACTAGGGCGAAGCTCTGGCCGCATGAGGAGCATGGATGAGAAGCGCAGCGACGGCGAAGGATTTGACATTCGAACCGAGCGGATTAGCAGGACCGGCTAAGCGTCCGCGAGCGACTATAGATACCGTCCAGGAGG
>DATNLR010000107.1:0-4841 GCA_035602755.1 Binatus sp. (SeqCode)
TGGGCTACATCCGCACTGCATTTCTGGGACAGCGCCCCTGGACACGCATCGAGTGCGCGCATCTGGTGGAAGAGGCCAGCGACCGGGTGGCGTTCGACGGTGAATCGGGCTCGAGAGAAGCAGCACGACTTTACTACGCGCTCGAAAGGGAATTCGCAAGCGATCTGGAAACGGCAAGCGGAGCCAGCGGCGGAGGGTACACGGCGCGGCTAGAGTCGCTTTATTCCATCACGACGGGCATCAACGGCACGCCGCTAAACGACAGCTATCACTTCGGCCAGACGATTATCAATAACTACGGCCGCCCGTATCAGGAGGGCTTCAACACTTATGACGGCTTCTCCGGATACGCCACTGCAGGGCGCTTCACGCTTTATGTGCGCGGCGAATATCAGCACGCGCCGTCGGCACCGGGATTTTCTCAGCCCATCCAGAACCTGATCGCTAAGCTAGATAACAATCCGGTGCAGCCGGCCGCGCCGATTGCCGCGACCGATCAATTTCGGCTGCTGGACACTTACGTCGCGGCCAAAGTCGCGGATTGGAATTTCGCGTTCGGCAAACAAAGCCTGTGGTGGGGGCCGGGAGAGGGCAGCGTTCTGATTTTCAGCGACAACGCGGAGCCAATTTATATGTTTCGGGCCAGCCGGATCAGGCCTTTTGTCCTTCCCTGGATTTTTCACTGGCTGGGGCCGATAAAAACTGATTTCTTTGTGGGCAAGCTTTCGGGGAACAATTTTCCGCCGCGGCCACTGATCCACGGCGAGATGATTAGCCTGAAACCGACGCCCAATTTGGAGTTCGGACTTTCCCGGACAGCTGAGTTCGGAGGAGTCGGGCGCGCGATCACGCCTGCGGCTCTGTGGAACAGCTACACGGACTATTTTAAGTCGTCCGTGCTGTACGGGCCCAACGACAGTCCCGGAAAACGCAACGGTGGATTTTATTTTACTTACCGGCTGCCGTTTGTTCGAGATTGGCTGTCGATTTATTCCGATTCGATTTCGGACGATGACCCTTCGCCGCTTGCCTCTCCCCGGCGCGCCGGGATTGATACGGGGATTTATCTGACGCACTTCCCGAAGATACAAAAACTGGATTTGCGGGTGGAGAGTACGAACACGAATAGCGTCTCCTCGAGTCGCAATGGTCAGTACATCTACTACGACAGTTTCTACCACGACCTGTACACCAACAAGGGCAATCTGATTGGCAGCTGGATCGGCCGAGAGGGAACAGGCATACAGGCGTGGAGCAACTATTGGTTTAGCGCGAGGAGTTCGCTGCAATTCGGCTACCGGCACGCAACTGTCGCGCCGGACTTCATTCCCCAGGGAGAGAGCGTCAACGACGAGTGGGTAAAAGCAAATTTCTGGATGCGCGGAGTTCTGAACGTTTCGGCATCGGTGCAACACGAGACGTGGCTGGCGCCGGTGCTGGCCTCCACGCGGCAGACGAATTGGACATCGTCGGTTGGGATCAGCTTTCAACCGCACAATTTGGAAATGCCTTTGCACTTGGCAAAGCAGCCAAGCGACAGCGATCAATCAACTGGGGTTTCAGCTCCGTGAGTGCAAAGGGAATCAAGAGAGCGTGGAATTGATGCCAACGCCGTCTAATCCGAACGCGGTGTTGCTAGAGGCGCCGGAGTCTAACGCGACGCTCGATCCGGCGTGGAACGAGAGCCCTGCCCGCGAGCCAATCTTGCCCAGACTGCGTTTACTGTTTGGCATGCGCCGGTTTCTCGGGCGTTGTGCTGTGGTTGGTTTTTTCGTCGCGACGTTTATCGCGTTTCTGATTCCCAGCGAGTACGAATCTACCGCGCGCCTGATGCCTCCCGATCCGCAGTCAGGCGGCGGAATGGCGCTTATGGCGATGCTCACCGGCGGCCAGAATGGAAGCTCTGGGGGGCTGGGTTCCCTTGCAAGCGATCTGCTGGGAGCGAAGACGACGGGAGCGATGTTCATCGCCGTGATGCGCAGCCGCACGGCGGAAGATGGCATTATCCAACGATTCGATCTCAAGAAAGTGTATAGGACGCGACTAGAGGAATCAGCGCGAAAACGATTGGATAGAAACACCGATATAACCGAAGACCGCAAGAGTGGAGTGATCACGTTGGGTGTCACCGATCACGATGCAAAGCGTGCCGCGGCCATGGCCGGCGCGTACATCGATGAACTCGACATGCTCACCGCCAAGCTGAATACATCGGCGGCGCATCGCGAGCGCGTATTTCTAGAGGATCGGCTTAATAAAATCAACGTCGAACTGGAATCGGCGGAAAAGGATTTCAGTCAGTTCGCAAGCAAGAACGCGACCATTGACATCTCCGCTCAGGGCAAGGCCATGCTGGAAGGCGCCGCATCATTGCAAGGTCAGCTGATTGGCGCGGAATCTCAACTCGAAGGGTTAAGGCAGATCTATTCTGACAACAACATTCGCGTGCGCACGACGCAAGCTCGCATTGCTGAGCTGCGCAGTCAGCTGAAAAAGTTGGGAGGCACGTCCGCCGGAAATGCCGCCCCCGCCAGCGATCAAAGTGCTCCAGACAACGCGTATCCAACCTTGCGCCAATTGCCACTGTTGGGAGTGCCGTACGCAGATAAATTCCGCCAGCTCAAGGTTGACGAAGCTGTTTACGAGACGCTAACGAAGCAATTTGAATTGGCAAAAGTCCAAGAAGCAAAAGAAATACCTTCCGTAAAGGTGTTGGATCAACCTGACGTGCCGGAACGCAAGTTCTTTCCGCCGCGAGCGCTGATCATAATTTTGGGAACCGCCTGCTCCGTGCTGCTGGGGGCGGCTTGGGTATTTGGCACGGCGCGCTGGCGCCAGATTGACCCGCAGGACCCCGGGATGAAATTCGCGCAGGAAGTTTTCGGGACCGTGAGAGCGGGGATGCCGTGGGCGGGCGCCAACGGCTCGAACGGGCATGCGGGCGCGAATGGCAATGCAGGCGCGAATGGGAATTCGGGTGGTAGGCAAGACGACGAGCGGAGCAAGGCGACGTCGGCGTAATTGGTGTAAGTGCACGTAAACTATTGATGCAGTGAGGGTTAGGTCACATTTTCCCCTGTAAGTGACGGGGCGAAGCTGTCTAAAAGCGGTAGCGGAATCTCGGGAGGCGGATCGATGGTCAGTATGTGCCAAATGGACATGAGCCCAGGGCTTGCAACTTCCTACGCGCCTTCGCCAAGCGAATTGCGCTGGTACGCCGTTTACACTTGCGCCCAGCACGAAAAAAGCGTCGCGAAGCAATTGGCGGTACGCTCCGTGGAATGCTTTCTTCCTTTGTATGAAAAGATGCGCCGCTGGAAAGATCGCCGCGTGAAAATCCAATTCCCGCTATTCGCGGGCTACGTTTTCGCGCGTCTTTCCTTAAAGGACAGACTTCGTGCAGTCCAAGTGCCCGGGATCGTTCGCCTGGTGGGTTTCAATGGCCATCCAGCACCGCTGCCCGACGACGAGATACTGGCGTTGCGTAACGGACTTTCGCCATCACTCGAGGCCGAACCGTGTCCCTACGTTCAAGTCGGTCGCCGTGTTCGCATCGTGTCCGGGCCCCTCACAGGCCTCGAAGGAATTCTTCTAAAGAGAAAAAGCGGAGTCCGGTTCGTCATTTCTTTGCACCTGATCCAACGATCCGTGAGTGTCGAAGTGCAATCAACGGATTTGGAACCGGCTTAAGAAGCAATCGAGACGGCGCGGCGAACCGCTGCTGAGAATTCGCATCGGCCACTTCGATCTCATAGTCTCAACGGGGCCGCAAAGTAGTTGCAGCTATTCTAGAGAATTTAAGGATCGCAACCAACTATGAAAAGGGCGCTGATCACCGGCATCACGGGGCAAGATGGTTCCTACCTTGCCGAATTGCTGCTCTCTAACGGCTACGAGGTCCACGGCATCAAGCGACGCTCGAGTAGTTTCAATACCTCACGTATTGACAGCATTCTTCCCGATTGGCATGAGCGCGCGGCTCGGTTGTTTCTGCACTTTGCCGACCTCTCTGATTCAACCAGTTTGATCAAGCTCCTGTACCGGATTCAACCAGATGAAATCTATCACTTGGGCGCACAGAGCCATGTGAAAGTTAGTTTTGAATTACCGGAGTACACTGGCGACGTCACCGCTCTGGGCACGGTCCGTTTACTGGAGGGAATACGCGAATTAGGGTGCAAGACCAAGTTCTATCAAGCCTCGAGCAGCGAAATGTTTGGAACAACGCCCGAGTATCC
This sequence comes from Binatus sp. (SeqCode), assembly GCA_035602755.1. Lineage (GTDB taxonomy): Bacteria > Acidobacteriota > Terriglobia > Acidiferrales > UBA7541 > Palsa-295. The sequence goes on from DATNLR010000107.1 coordinate 4,239, forward strand.
GCAGCGGGAAACCACACCTTTCCGGCCCAGCAGCCCGTATGCTTGCGCGAAGGTGTACGCGCACTGGATTACCGTGAATTACAGGGAAAGTTACGGCCTCTTCGCGTGCAACGGTATTCTTTTCAATCACGAATCTCCCCGCCGCGGAGAGACCTTCGTGAGCCGCAAGATCACCCGCGGAATCGCGCGGATTCGCGCAGGTCTGCAAACGAAGCTCTACATGGGTAATCTTGATGCCAAACGAGACTGGGGGTACACGCCGGAATACGTCGAGGCCATGTGGCGCATGATGCAACTCGACAGCCCTGACGACTTTGTGATTGCTACTGGCGAAACCCATAGCGTTCGTGAATTCCTGGAGAGCGCGTTTCAGTACGGCGGTCTGGACCCGGAAAAGTATGTCGAGATCGATCCGAGATACTATCGTCCTACGGAGGTTAATTATCTTCAAGGCGACGCAAGCAAGGCTGAGCGCGTCTTGGGCTGGCGTCCGAAGGTCAAGTTTCACGACTTGGTAAGGTTGATGGTGGATTCTGATATCAAACTGATTGAAGATGAACTGAGTGGCCGTCCGATACTCCAAGACTCGGCCCGTGACTAGGG
>DATNLR010000110.1:0-2442 GCA_035602755.1 Binatus sp. (SeqCode)
TACCATGGACGAACTAGCTCGAATGAACGAAGAGGAAGACAAGGGTAGCGCGCTCCCCGCTATTATTTTGTTGCTCCTGGTCATTCTAATCGCCGTTTTTTGTGTGGAGTTCGGAGCGCAGACGCTGACTTGGTTTGAGGCCAAGCGATGGGAAGCGTCAAGTCCTTGGCTCGCGGACGTTCCGCAGCCGCTACCCACATCTTCCGACGACACGTTAAAGGGTTCGCAAGCTAAAGCTTTCGACTATGAATTCAATGTTCCGTGGAATGTTAAGATAAAAAACGTCGAGTCATTGTCTTACATCCAGTTCGTCTCCAGCCCGGGACAAGTGGTAGTGTTCTTCGATCCCGATTCACAATTAGACGTGATCCATTCGCTGAAATCTTCGAACCCTACTGAATACCAGAAATTCGCGAACGTATTCGCCAATCAGCCGATTGAGTCGAACTACGCGTTGTACCAGTCGGTTTACGCAGCTTCGCCGTCGCAATTCTCTCCGATCATGAAGGTGGAGGAAGCACGGCGCGATAACGTGCTGCTGCTCTGGAAGCTGTCCTTTGGGCCTGACTTGCCGTCGATTGCCGGGCCGGCGTTCTATTCATTTGACTGGGGAAAAAACCGAGGGTTTCAGTTCGGAGATCCAGCGAAAGGCCAACCGGTGGCACTACGTGTTTTCGACGATAGCAATCGCCAATTCCGGTTTATTTTCACCGTGGCATTCGGTTCCGGCGCGAAAATCACTCAGAGCGACATCAACATGGCCGTGCGCTCTCTTCAGCCTGTCCCCATCATCGATCGTTAAGCCTCAGGCGTTCGCTTTGTTGTGGAGTTCTAACACACTCCGGTAGTAGTTCTCATACTGTGGGATTACATCGTTCGAGCAATACTTGCTGCGGGCGTTGACGCGCGCTTGCTGGCCCATTGAGCGGCCGCGGTCAGGACGCGTGAGAATCTCAAGCGCATACTTGGCTCCGGCTTTAACGTCGCGCGGCGGAATCAAATAGCCGTCCACGCCGTGCGTGACGACTTCCGGCAGCCCGCCGACGTTTGTCGCTATCACCGGAACCTCGCAGGCCATGGCCTCCAGTGCCGCCAACCCGAACGATTCCTCGTCGCTGGGTAAAAGAAACAAATCCGCCAGACCCAATTTCTCCTGAACGTTGTCCTGTTTCCCCAGAAAAAATACATCCTTTGTCAGGCCCTTCTTGCGCACCATGAAATCAGCCGAGCCACGGTCCGGGCCGTCGCCCATCAGCACCAGCTTGGCTGGAATCTTTTCGCGGACCAGTGCAAAGATTTCGATTACGTCGCAAATCCGCTTCACCGGACGAAAGTTCGATAAGTGCATCAGTATGGGCTCTCCGTTCTTCGCCCATTGCTGCCGTGCAGACTGATCCTTGCACCGCGTGTACAGATCGCAGTTGACGAAATTCGGAATCACTTCGATGGGCCGCTTGATTTCAAAGTCGTGAATGGTTCGCTCGCGCAAATACTTGGAAATCGCAGTGACCCCGTCGCTCTGCTCTATCGAAAACCGCGTGATAGGAAGGTAGCTGCGGTCGTTGCCCACCAGTGTGATGTCCGTGCCGTGCAAAGTGGTGATGAACGGCAGCTTCTTCGGCTGCGCCATCATTCGCGCCAGCAGCGCGCTCACCGAGTGGGGAATCGCGTAATGGACGTGCAGCAAGTCGAGCGAAGCCTCCTCGGCAACTTCAAACATCTTGGTCGCCAGAGCCAGAGTGTAAGGAGGGTGATCGAAAAGCGGATACGACGTGACTTCCACTTCGTGAAAATAAATCCGCTCGTGCGCCGAACTCAGCCGGATCGGCATGGCGTAACTGATGAAATGGATTTCGTGGCCCCGCGCCGCAAGCTCAATTCCCAGTTCCGTCGCAACGACCCCGGAGCCGCCGTACGTCGGATAGCATGTGATTCCGATTTTCATTCAACCTCACTGTACTGTAGCAGCCGCGTGCTGCGGGCGGCAACCGGTGCGTTCGCTTGCGCGCTTGGTGCTTGGATGCTAGATTCGCTCCCCGGCCGCTTGCACATTAGACGCGCCGTAGGGGCACCAGGGTGGAGCGACTTTCGGGAAAAGTAGCATTCATCACCGGTGGCGGAACGGGAATCGGGCGTGCTTGTGCGTTGGCGTTCGCCGCCGAAGGCGCACAAATTGCCCTAGCTGGTCGAAGGAAAGAGCCCCTGGCAGCCGTCACGCGAGAAATTGAATCGTCGGATGGCAACGCATTGGCGGTAACCTGCGACGTCGCCGATTGCAAAGCTGTGGAAGCTGCAATCGCTCGTGTCGTGCTGCACTTTGGTCATCTAAACGTCATTGTGAACAATGCGGGAGCCGTCATGGTTGGAACCGCCGAAGAAACTTCCGAGGAAGATTGGAGCCGCGTGCTGGCGACAAATTTGACCGGCACATTTCTCGTCTCG
>DATNLR010000148.1:0-11100 GCA_035602755.1 Binatus sp. (SeqCode)
CAACACGAGGGAGGGAAATGTGAGTAAGTCGAGAGCAGGTCTTCATTGCGGACTACCTACACCACCGTGGCCGAATCCGAGCCCAGAGCCAAAAAGTCCTGAACCCGATCCGAAACGCGAAGGTTAGCGCGTCCACCGCAATAATGTCTCGCTTCGCGGTGCCGATGAGGACGGCGAGACAAAGGGGAAAATAGAAATGAAAGAAAAAAAGGAAAAGCGTAAACGCAGGAAGTTGCCGCGTAGGAGTCTGCCGCAGTCGCTGAAAGAAGTTGTTCAGATGTGGGAGACAGCTAGAGGAGTCAAAGTTCCCGAGACGTTCGACGAGCTCATGAAATCGGGTGATGAATGGAAAGAAGACGGCTTCGACGAACAAGTCAGTGATGATTGGAAAACGTCCGAGGGCACCTCTCTATTCGTTACGAAAGGCAACAGTTGCGAAGTCTGGCTGGAACTCCCGTTCACGACAGTTCGGTCATATGGTAAGCCCCTCATCAACCATGTCACCTTCTTTGATGGAGACAAGAAGCGAATTGCTTTTCTGGACTTCAAAGACGGGAAGGCGATCACCGCAGGAACTTTTAACGAAAAAGGCCAGACAGTGGATTTTCCTACCGACAATGCAGCGAACAAAAAGTAACGCAATCCAACCCCCGGCTAACAACCGGGGCTCTCGGAGACTTTAAGAATCTTAAAATGGAGAGAGAACATGGAAAACGCAACAAGCCGTATATTGACAATACCGTATGAATCGACGACGACCAAGCGCACACCTCGGCGTAAGACTCGATGCATGTTCAAAGATGATCGAGGTCGCTGGTGGCTTGATTACTACACACCGAACGGCAAGCGTCGCCGGCAACTTATCGGTACATCGAAGAGCGAAGCCGATAGGGCGTTGCGGAAGATTAAGACAACAATCGACAGAAACGAATACGTAGACCTTGCGAAGGCTCCGACATTCCGAGAATTCTGTCTGACCTTCATGGAACGTCATGGTCAGCACAAATCGTTCTATTCCCGGAGTGAGTACATCATCGAACGCTTTAAGGAATTCTTTGGAGACACTCGTATATCGCATATCAACTCCGGTCATATAGAGAACTATCGACTCTTGCGGATGGCCGAAAAATCCAAGCACGCCCGGAATGGTGTAGCTTCCCGAAGTACGATAGATCGCGAAGTTCAAGTCCTGCGCGCAATGCTCGAAAAGGCTGTAACGTGGGGCAACATTTCGAAAAACCCTGGCCGGCAGGTCGAGGACTACCGCGACGACAACAAACGGCAACGGTTCCTGACAACCGAAGAGATACGGCGACTCTTGCAAGCAACAAAGCAGACTGCATCACCAATACTCCGTCCCGCCGTCTATCTTGCGTTGCAGACTGGATGTCGCAAGCGCGAGCTATTGGACCTTCGGTGGCGAGATATCAACTTCGAAGCTGGCAAAATCCTTATTCGCGAAACCAAGAGCGGCGAACCCAGGCACGTTCCGATGAGTCGGCGATCCCGCTGGGTTCTAAACAAATTGGCAGCGAAAAATCCCCTGTCTGAATGGGTATTTGAATCACGTAAGCGGAACGGTGAAAATGCGCCAACGAGTGATGTTAAGCGCGCTTGGAAACACGCCCTGAGGATCGCGCGGATTACCGATTTCAGATTTCATGATCTGAGGCATACATTCGCGAGCCACTTTGCGATGAACCGAGGCGACTTATACGCGTTGGCGGAAATTCTCGGTCACAGTAATCCGAAAATCACCTTAGACCGTTACGCTCATCTATCTCCAGAATTCGTCCACGCACAGGGCGGCGTGATCGATGCGATGTATTCGAGTGCCTCGACCAATGGACACCAAATGGACAGTGGAAGGAAAACGGGAATAAAGGAACACCGCTAAGTCGTTGAAAGTATGGTGGAGCCGGCGGGGTTCGAACCCGCGACCTCCTCGATGCCATCGAGGCGCGCTCCCAACTGCGCTACGGCCCCACGAAATGCACATGCTGGTATAGCGTTTATAGCACCTTGCGAATGCGAGCGTCAAACAACTCCCATACAATGGATGCATATCAGAACGCGTTCCCGGAGCATCAGAAAACCAGCCAGGCCCTATGAGCAGAAAGATTACGCGCCGCGATATGACGAAATTGCTGGCCACCGCCGGAACCGGCACGCTCGCGTTGGGACTTTACACCTGGCGCGTGGAACCTCATTGGCTGGAGTTCACTTTTCCCACATTACCCATCTCCGGCTTGGGCACCGGGCTCGAAGGCCGCACTCTCGCGCAGATTAGCGACATCCACGTGGGACCCCGTGTTGACGACGACTACATCATCCATTCCTTCCAAAGAGTTCAGGAGCTAGCGCCGGATTTCGTAGCGTTCACCGGTGACTTCATCACCTATAGAGGTACGCAGCAGTTCGAGCAGTTGCGCCGCGTTCTGGAGCACGTCCCGCATGGCCGACTAGGAACCGTAGGGATACTTGGCAACCACGATTATGGTTTTCACTGGCGCATGCTTGAGGTCGCTGACCGCGTTACCGCCATTGCGCGCGAGGCAGGCATCGCGGTGCTTCGCAACCAAGCGGTCACGATTGCCGGATTACAATTCGTGGGGCTCGAAGACTTGTGGAGTCCGCACTTCCACCCCGCTGATCTGTTGGCAGAGAAAAGCCGGGACGCCTCCACAGTTGTACTCTGCCATAACCCTGACGCAGCAGATCGCCAGGTCTGGGCTGGTTATCCGGGATGGATTCTTGCCGGTCACACGCATGGCGGCCAGTGCAAGCCGCCGTTTCTGCCGCCGCCGCTGGTTCCGGTCGTAAACAAGCGCTATATTTCGGGCAAGATTGAACTGTCTGGAAACCGCCATATGTACATCAGCCGAGGCGTGGGCCACTTGCTTCGCGTTCGTTTCAACGCGCGTCCGGAGGTAGCGGTATTTCAACTTCAGCGCGCGGCATAGCCAGTCGCACTGCAAACCACGATTCGATTGGTGGCCGTCAGCTGGCGGCCATAACTCTCAGGAATGATGGAACCAGGTATACCCCACGGTAAAAGTAAAAGTGCCGTTGTATCCCGGATTATGCGGACCCAAACTCGCGCTCGACAGATGGCCAAACTCAATTTCAAAAAGTAGCGCACGCTTCTCTTTCACGAACACGTTCGCTCCAAACGCAGCTCCCGGCGTGAAGTTCACCTGAGAGGTATCTCCCGGCGGAATATTATCTCTGCTGAAAACGATGCCCCCCTCCGGAGCGAAGTAGGGAACGACTTTCTTCCAGCTCGTAAAATTCCATTTCCAAATGAGGGGCTTGATGCTGCCCCCATACACGGCGCTTTCCGGCGGGAAGACTACGTAGATCGGCATTACGTCAACATCCCACTCGAAATTGCCGCGAAAGATTCCGGATAGATGATCGGAGGTAAATACCCGGCCGGCGCGACCGCCCGCATAAAAAAACTGAGTGGTATCAGACTTACCCAGGCCCATGCCGCCTCCGCCGAAAAGCGCCAATTCCCAGGTACCTTTTTGAATGGGATTCGCAGCCGAATCTTGGGCCGCGATAGCCGATCCTGAGGTCAGAAGCAGAATCAATACGCCGAAAATCTTCATGCACTCCCCCAATTTCATACGTTCCGGAATCCTTCGAACCCCACAGTGCGGCGGATTTCTGGTATCAAGATATTAAATCCCGTCGAGCCTAAAACCTCTTGCCTTTGCGGTCAAGGTGCCAGCGTACAGACGCGCACGAATTCAGAAAGGTCGAGGATTTTCCGCCTCGTAAGTCTAAAATAAGCGCCCTATGCCCAAAATTACTTTTTTAGGCGCAGCGGGAACTGTTACAGGATCGAAATATCTGATCGAAGCCGGCGGCAAACGCCTCCTTGTTGATTGCGGCCTGTTCCAAGGCCCCCAGGAACTGCAGCAACGCAACTGGAATAATCTCCCAATCGATCCGGCCAGCATCGATTGGGTTCTGTTGACGCACGCGCATATCGACCACACTGGGTATATACCACGGCTGGTGCAAAACGGTTTCCGCGGCCCCATTTATTCGAATGCGGCCACACGCGAATTGTGCGAATTACTTCTGCTGGATTCGGCACACCTGCAGGAAGAGGACGCGCAGTATGCAGCCAAGAAAAACTACAGTTCGCATCATCCTCCGCTTCCGCTTTACACCGTGGCCCAAGCGCAAACTTCCCTGGCTCGGTTTCGGGAGATTCCGCGAGCCGATGTTTTTTCGATCAGTCCGGAGTTTTCCGTGCGCCCACACGACGCCGGACACATTCTGGGCTCCTCATGGCTGGAGCTGACTATCACCGAAAGCGGCAAGCAGACCGTGGTCGTTTTCTCCGGCGATGTGGGCCGGTATGAGCAGCCCATCTTGAAGGACCCTGAATCGCCGACGCACGCCGATTTTCTACTGTGCGAGTCCACCTATGGCGACCGCGACCATCCAACCGGCTCGGTGCCCGACGAACTGGCCGACGTAATCAACCGAGTCGTAAAACGCGGCGGCGCAGTAGTGGTCCCGGCCTTCGCTGTGGGTCGCACGCAAACCTTGATGTATTACCTGCGCGAACTGTCAGAAGAACAGCGCATTCCGCGCCTTCCGGTGTATGTGGATAGTCCGATGGCGATTAACGTGACGGACATTTACGTGCACCACCAGGAAGACCACGACGCCGATTTCGTTCAGCAAGAGCAGCAAGGCAATCTCGATCCGCTAAACATGAAAGAAGTGCACATGACGCGCTCGGTGGAAGACTCCAAGAAAATTAACGAGGTGCTGGGGCCCTGCATCATCATTTCCGCCAGCGGCATGGCTACCGGCGGACGCGTCTTGCATCATCTGGCGCGCCGCTTACCCGATTCGCGCAGTGCTGTTTTGCTCGTAGGGTATGAAGCGGAAGGCACGGGAGGCCGCGCGCTGGCAGATGGAGCGCAATATCTCCGCATACATGGCCAAGAAGTGCCGGTGCGCGCTGAAATTGTGAAAATCGATCAGTTATCCGCGCACGCCGGGCGCAGCGAGCTCTTACGCTGGCTTTCTGGTATCACCGTGCCGCCGCGCCAAACTTTTTTGGTACACGGCGAGCCCAGCGCGCTCGATTCGTTTCACGGCGCCATTATCAACCAGTTTCATTGGCCGGTGACAGTTCCGCAGTATCTGCAGTCAATCGATTTGGGAACGCAATGAGCGGTCAAGCGGTCCGCGGCGATGCCGGATTTTGTGTGAATGCGGGAATTTCGTTCAGATTAAATCCAAGCACAAACACTGGATGCGGCGCGCCACGGCCCCATCGCGTAAGTTCCCACTTCGCGCGCAGGAACTTTACTTCGGGTTTCATCGTCAGATCGAGAATCTGGCGAGTTTCTCCGCGATAAAAACGTTGTGGCATTTTCAGCAAAGGTAATTTTCCAAAATCCTGCCCGTCGGGCGATCCCCACACCGAAACATCCACCGATTCCTGCTCGATTTGCTCGGTGATGAACATGGTGCACATAAAGACTCGCGTCTGGCTGGCCGCGAGCTCGAAGGCGTGGCCTTCCCCGTTGGCCGTCAGCCGTGTGCCGGGCGGAATCAGATCGAGTCTCATGTTCATTGGCCTCTGTACCGGAAAATCTCGCGGATTCTAGCACAGCCGCTTGCCTTTTTACTTTTGTCGCGCGCTGGAACTAACTTTTAACTTGGCGAGCCTTTCGGCGGCGGCTTGAAATGTCTTTTCCGTCTTGCAAAATGTGAAACGCAAATGCGTTCGACCGTGCGCGGGATCCTGGTAGAAACTCGAACCAGGTACGGCGGCCACGCCAATTTCCTTTACCAAGTATTTCGCAAAAGCAACATCGTCCGGGAATTCAAAGGCCGAAATATCCGTCATGATGTAATACGCGCCACGCGGCTTGAAACACCGAAATCCTGCATCGGTGAGAATTCCTAGCAAGCGGTCGCGCCGCGCCATATATTCGCGGGCCAGCGTGTCGTAATACTCCTGCGGAAAATGCAGAGCCGTGGCGCCCGCTTCTTGCAGCGGCGCAGCGGCTCCCACCGTAAGAAAGTCATGCACCTTGCGTATCCGCGAGGTCGCCTCGGGAGGCGCAATTGCCCAGCCTACTCTCCACCCGGTGACGCTATAAGTTTTAGAGAGCGCGTTGATGGTGATGGTGCGCTCGCGCATGCCAGCGAGCGTGGCCATGGAAATGTGCCGCGCGCCGTCATACAACATATACTCGTAAATTTCGTCTGTGATGGCAAACGCGTTCCAACGCACGCAGAGGTCTCGAATTTGCTCCAGCTCGGCGCGTTCGAAAACCTTTCCTGTGGGATTGTTCGGTGTATTTAAGATGATGGCCTTCGTACGTGGGCCGAAAGCGGCGGCCAGTTCCTGCGGATCGAACTTCCAATCCGGCTCGCGCAGTTTCACAAAACGCGGTTGCGCTCCGGAAAGAATCGCGTCCGGCCCATAATTCTCATAGAACGGCTCGAACACAACCACTTCGTCGCCCGGATTCACGATGGCCATCATCGATGACATCATCGCTTCCGTAGAGCCGCAGCAAACCGTGATTTCGCGCTCGGGATCAATTTCCAGGCCCTGCCTGCGCGCGAATTTCTCAGCGATTGCCTCGCGCAACGATTTCGCGCCCCAGGTGATGGCGTACTGATTGATGTCGGCGGCAATCGCTTCCTGCGCCGCATGTTTTATTTCCAGGGGAGCGGGAAAATCCGGAAAACCTTGCGACAAATTCACAGCTTTATACTGGATGGCCAACCGCGTCATTTCGCGGATCACGGACTCGGTGAACTGCGCGGTCTTCGAGGAAAGTTCAGGGCTGATGCTTGCGGTTCGCGGCGAGTTTGACGGGATCATCTTTCTGGCCACCATACAGCTTGCGATAAATGTCCGCGTTGCGCGTAACTATTTCTACATACTCGCGCGTCTCGGTGAACGGGATCGAGTCCACAAACTCAGCCAGGTCCCGATACGATTGCCCTGCGGTCCACAGAGCTACGCGGTCTTCGCCAGCATTGTACGCGGCTAGCGCCGATTCGACACTGCCGAAATCGTTTTTCAAACCGGCCACGTAGATGGTGCCCAGCCGCACGTTGTAATCCGGGTCTGTGAGCAGTGAATGAGAGTATCGGACCTTGGCCTTCTTGGCCATTTGCCGCGCAGTCTTGGGCAAAAGCTGCATCAATCCAAATGCATTCGCGCCGGAATGCGCGTCAGGTTCGAAAGCTGATTCCTGACGGATCAAGCCGGCGGTCAACATCGGATCGATTCCCGCGTGCGCCGACCATTGCCGTATCGAAGTACCAAAGGGAAGCGGGTAAGCGGCCAGCCAAACGTCGTGGGGCACCTGATCGAATGGACGTGAATCCAGTTGCGGATAAATTTGCCGCACGGTGACGATAGCGGCTCCCACGTGCCCGGCAGCCACCGCTGCTTGCGCAGCTTCCAGCAATAGACGCGGCTCGCCTGTGGACGCATAGGCAGCGCGAAGTTCAAGTTCTGCAGATGCGTCAAATGCGATCGCGCGCAACGCGTCCGCGCGCGCCTGCCTTTCTGCTGCTGCCGGCGGAATCGCGCCGAGCGGCTGCGCGGGTAGAACCGGCGGGACTTTTTCCAGCACTTCCGCATTGACGACGGGCTCGGCGCCCAGTGAACGCGCGCGCACCATGGCCAGACCCTCGAAATAATTCTGCGGATAGCGTTCCTGCAATTTGCCGTAGTATCCGCGCGCCAGTGACGGATTGCCAGCTTCCTCGGCCAGTCGGCCTAGCCAATACAAGGCATCGGGTGTGAACTGAGAACCTGGGAAACGGCGAAGATGCTCTGTCAGCAGATCGCTCGCGTCCGGCTGGCGTTTTAGCACCGCAACCCATGCTACTCGCCACTGCGAAGGCTTAGCGTCCGCCATCATCGGGAAATTATCGGCGAGCCGTTTGTAATAGCCGGCTGCGCGATCGCGATCCATCTGCACCCAATAATAATTTCCAGCTAAATACAGAGCGGCCTCGGTCCATTCGCTGGCGGGCGCACGCGATGCCGCCGATTCAACCGCGGTGGCCATTTCCGTGTCACGATGTTGCGAGCGATACCATTGCGCCAACGCAAGATATCTTTCCGCGTCTACGTCCGCATCGGCAATCTTCAGATTTATTATCGCGGTGGGAGCGCTTCCCAGCTGCAGTTCGCATTCCAATACGCGCACTGCAGCGCGCTCGCTCTCGGCGCCGGACAGCTGCGACACCATATGCGAATACTCGTTGCGCGCATCGCCCCAAAGTTTTGCGCCGAAAAGTATTCCGGCGTGCGTGAGCTGCTGATCGAGCGGAATCGGCGGGATCTGATCGCTAGCCTTGCCGCTGCGCAGAAAATTTAATTTTTCCCCGGCCTCCCGAGCTTGCGTGCTGGTGGGATATTGCAAATAGATTGCTTGATAATCCTTGGCGGCTTCCATTAGCTGGGCGGATTGCTCGTGAGCTTCGCCGCGCAGAAAAAGCAGGGCCGGGCGTTGCGAAGTGAGCGCATACGCATCGAGTGCTGCCAGAGCGTCGCTGGGCTGGTTCAAAGCCAGCGTGGCCGTGCCGATGGCTTGCAGAGCCGGTTCGGTCATCACCGAGTCTGGATATTTCTCGCGAAATTCTTTCAGCTGCGCTAACGCATCCGCGTCGTGATTCAGCGCGATATTTGTTTCCGCGCTCCAATAGAGTGTGTAATCACTCAGCAGCGGATCGTTTTTTGCGCGCGCCAGCCATTTGGCGGCGTCCTGATAATGCGCCTTGCTGTAATCGTAGTAGCCCAGCGCTAAGGCAGCGCGGGACGCGAGCGCTCCGGAAGATTTCTGCATGGCGAAGGCGCTGAGCCGCGCATAAGCCACCGTTGGGTTTTTCTGTTTCAGAGAGCGCGTTAATTGTTCGAGCTGTTTTTCGCCGGACGCGGGCGCTTTTTTCGCCGCCGCGGCCGCTGTCTTAGCTTTCGTAGTGTCCGTAGAGGTTGCTGCAAACGAAGGAAGAGAAAAAATCAGGCAGGCTGCCGCCACACCTATAAAACGGACGGCGAATTTCATCCCAGCCTTCCTAGTGCCGCAGAACGGGCGAGGGATAAGGATATTCTCCGAGGGTCTTGCTGTCACCCTCACCGAGGATTTCCACCATCCAGTGATGGAAGTAATCCACTGGGTGGTCCTGAATCGCGCGGAAGCGGCGGTCGTATTCTTTGCGGGCTTTATCGATTTCTCCACGCAATCTGTGACAGATGTCTTTGTGTTCGCGGCCCAGTTTAACCTCTTTCGGCCGCAATAATTTGATGTCTTGCATGGAAACTTTGGCTGCACGATTCGCGCGGCGGTGCAGCTCTTTCATGTCCGACGGTAAGCTTGCAACGTCGAATGCCACTACCTCTGGCTCCGTGGCCACCGCTTCCAGCGGAATCTCGGCGGTTATGGACGCGGCTACGGGCTCTTCGAGCGGCACGTCTTCTGGAACCATCGTGCCGGCCGGCATTTCGGCAGGTTCTTCGGCCCATTCGGACTCGTATTCGGGTTCTGCTTCTGCAACAGTCGCAGGCGTAGCAGCTTCTTCTTCCTCTTTCGCGGGAGCTGGTGCGGAAGTTTCCTCTTCCTCTTCGGCCTCTGCGGTCGCAGCGGCAACCGCGCCGGCTCGTGCGCCAGATCCAGCTTCCTCGCGAGGATTTAGCGCCACCGCAACGAAGTTCGAAAGGACGGAGAGGCCGGCAGCCAGGGACGCCGCGGACGTCTGCGCGCGAAGAAGCGCGGGCAGAGCGTTGCTTGGCCGGCTTGAGGAGCAAGCCGCAACCAGGTCGGCGTACGCCTGCTGTAGTTCATCCGCAGTGCGCTGCAGAGGCGCCAGATTATCGCGCAAAGCGCGCGAAACCGCCTCTTCCAGAGCATGCTCCAGCGAATTTTTCCGAGCTGTCAAATGGTTCTACCTATTTGAATTATGGAAACGGTAGAACAGAGTGTCAACTGACATTCCTCCCACGCGTTCCTGAAGCAAAAAACGACTCTGGGAGCCAAGCCGTCGGCTAAAGGGTCACAGCGGAGTCCAGCAAGGACCATACGTTCTGAAGCCTTACGCTACAGGAAGGCCAGGCCGACGGCTGTGGTAGGATGCCGCCAGCTCGCGCACAATCATGAATCCCACGCTAGCCTTCTGCTAAAAGTTTTCCGCGGAAATCCACTTTCGTTTTCCTGGCCGGAGTCTTCTTCACCTTCAGCACCGTCGGAATTGCGAGTGACCTGGCAGAAATGGGGCGCCAGCCTGCTCTTCTCTATGTTTTAATGGTCCTGATATCCGGCGTTTTCACTACCATCTACGCTGCCGCCGGCCTCGTTTTTCGAAAGAAAATGTGGAAGGCTTTCTTCCCAATTTTTGCTGTCCACATGCTGCTGATAAATCTGCTGCATCACTGGTTGCCTTCCTTTCCACCTAATACTCGTTCCATCCATCGAAACGAAAATCGGCGAAGTTGAATTCTATGGCCACTCGGTACCCAGCGGTGAAGTGGGCGGCGACCTGATGGCAGGCCATCCCGCGATCCTGCATTACCGCGCCGCTACGAAAGAAATCTCCGAACTTTCGTGCCTCAACATGCCGCTGGGAATGTTTGACCAGCAAAACTTCGACACCGCGTCAGTGCATTGCGCTCCCGACGACTTGTTTCTCATTCTCACGGACGGTTTGCTCGAAGTTACCAACGCAAAGGGCGAGGAGTTTACTCATACTGGAAAATAAGGCCAGTCATGCTCGCGCACGTGGCAGCGCCGCTCGGCGCCATCTTCAGGTTCATCGTGGATGCGGTCCACCACCACGGCGACGCCACCGATGACCAATCAATGTTGCTGGTGCGCTGTCAGCGCACCGCCTAACCTGCGGACAGCAAACACTCTTCTTTCCTACGAAAAACGTCGTTATGCGCCACGAATACGGCTCGGATTTGGCTGCGTCACCAGTGGGTGGTAAACTGTAAGTCCCAAGGGGGCGACACGGTTTCGACGGAAGCTGTCGCGGCCCGAAGGCATGCCGGGGCTCACTCGCCCGTAACAGAGTGAAACAACACAACTGGCA
>DATNLR010000049.1:0-8106 GCA_035602755.1 Binatus sp. (SeqCode)
TTGCTGTACTTTCTTTTTCCGCCACCGGTTCTCCTCGCAGACTATTCCGGCGATGCGAAGGGGAGGACTCTTTTGACAGGGGGAAGGCAGGGACGGCGCGCGAGTGATTGTCCATAGTGTGCCATTTCTTGTCAAGTGCTATTTCGCCCGCCCGAGCTGCCAATTTTAGTGCCATCTTCTTAGCTCCTTACAAACAAAACTGCTTGCCCCGTTTGCATCACCCGAAAAGATTTTTCTGATTGTTCGCCTGACGCTTACAGTCTGCTATCTCTCTGAACACATCGTCCCGCGGCGTCATTCGGTGACGATTTTTGGCTTACATTTCCATCTCTTGCACTTCGGGTTCCGAAAAGGTTTTCCTCTTCGCCCTTTCGCCCTCCGCGCTGGAAATTTCCCATAAGTTTCTTTTCTATCGCAAGATACGCAATTTCTTCGCCTGTACCACGGCCTCGCGCGCTTAATAAACCCCTGTTCCGCTGTCTCATTCCGGGCCCGCATCGTCTCAATCAGTCGTCGCCTGTCTCATTCCGATACGCACACACGCCAAAATTGGGTTTGAACGGAAGGGCCTCTCGACTAGGCACTCTTCGTCCCGCTAGCTCGTACCACCAACAAGGGTTAGCCCGGCAACAGTAGCCACAGGCGGCACCTGATCTTGCCCTGGGCATAACGCCGATACCAGAGATAGCAGATCGGGTGTTTTAACCTTTTGGTTATAACAGGCGCGCTTGACTGCCCGCGCGCCTACAGATAATTTCGGCGTGGCAATCACCGGATCACCGCACGGCTATCCAGCGAATTTCGATATCCTGCGTGGCAAGAGCTCTTGCCAGAAGCCCTAAACGAAACCAATTTGGAAGGTTAAGCGGGAAAGTGCACGCTGCAGAAGCAGCGGTATTCCTGCGTTTGCAAGAAACCAGCATGGTACTCGGCGATCAAGATGAATTCGATGCGCTTCCGAAGGGCCTGCGAGGAACTACTAAGCATCCAAACTCACCGCCTAAAATGGCCTAATAATTTCGGAGGAAGCTCACGCCACACGGAGTAAATCCTCTGCGTGATCAACCAAGCTAGCCATCTCAGTCTTTGGAACCACCCTCCTAATGCCTGAGTTCTTGAGGTCGAAATCCTTCAGCGTCTGGGCATGCAAAGTAAATAAAATAATCGGAACGTCCGGCATGAATCTGCAAATCGCTTCGGCGGCCTTCAGTCCGTCGAGTACTGGCATCGCTAGATCAAGAATGATCAAATCAGGCCTCAGTCGTTCGGCCTTTTCTACGGCCTCCTGGCCGTTCAGCGCTTCATCACAAATTTCCAGCGCCTTATGATCGCTGAAAATCTTACAAAGCATTTTCCTGATAAGCGGGTTGTCGTCTGCAACGAGGATTCGTTTTTTCATCGTAGGAAATAGGACGCTCCCGTACCTCTATTCGGTCATAACCGCCGCGTACATGGAATACCCATAAGACCCTAAGCCAGGTCTAAGTGTTTCACCCACCGAAACTGATCCAACCGCACGGAAGACGGCAGTGCCCCGTTCGAGGCCGTGTGAGGGAAACACTCTTGCTTTTCGTTACGCTTATCCGCAGCATTGTGTCGAGGAAACAATGCCCACACGCGACGAAGCTTGGAACCTTCTCTGCGAATTCACCCAAAGCGAAAGCCTCCGCAAGCACGCTCTCGCCGTGGAAGCCTGCACGCGCGCCTACGCCCGAAAACTCGGCGCTGACGAAGATCTCTGGGCCCTTACCGGCCTTCTTCACGATTTCGATTACGAGCGCTGGCCCAATGCCGCCCACCACCCCACCGAAGAGCACCCCTACGAAGGTTCGAAAATTCTCCGCCAACGCGGCTATGGCGAGGAAATGATTCACGCGATTTTAGGCCACGCCAATTACTGCGGTGTGCCTCGCGAATCGCAACTCGACCGCACGCTTTTCGCCTGCGACGAGTTAGCCGGATTTCTGACCGCCTGCGCTCTCATCAAGCCCAGCAAAAGCATCCACGAAGTGGAAGCTGCCAGTGTGAAGAAAAAACTCAAAGACAAAGCTTTCGCTCGCGGCGTCAATCGCGACGACGTGTACCAAGGCGCCGAAGAACTCGGCGTTCCCCTTGAAGACCATATTGCCTTCTGCATCCACGCCCTTCGCGCCGTAGCTCCCCAGCTCGGCCTCCATGGAGCATCCGCCGCCTCTTAGGTCATCTTAATATTCCGGTCCAAGCTTTTTCATTTAAGACCATGCCGATGGCAGTACAATCTCGCAACCAAAATGGTCTTGCATCTTGCCATACGTCAAAGTCCGACCGTTCGCAGTCGAGGAGGAAAGATGAATCGAGTTTGTCTAGCTGCGCTTCTGTTCTTCGCAGTGGCGGCCCCCGGCCGGGCGCAGCAGCCGGATCCGGAAATCGTCCGCTACATAAATTCCATCAAAGCCATCGACAATCACGCGCACGTCACAGCCCTGGATCGCGAGCACGATAAAGGATACGACCAGCTCCGCTGCGATGGTCTGCCCTCTTCCAGCGCGCTTCCTCCCGCGAACATACGCTTCGGACCCGACCAGCAGGCGGCCTACAGAACACTCTACGGATTCGACGCGAAAACCGGCGACGATGCGGAATTGAAGAAGATCACCGAACTGGAAGCCGCCGCCCGCCGGGAGCATGGCGCTGATTTTTATGCCTGGGTGATGGAAAAAGCTGGCATCGAAACAGTATTCGCCAACCGAACCGCGATGGCTCCGGAAATGAAGCCACCGCGGCTCCGCTGGGTCGCCTACGAAGACGGCTTGATTTTCCCGCTCGACAACGGCCGGCAAAAGGCGGTGAACCCAGATCGGCGTGTGTTTTACGGCTACGCGGAAGATCTGCTAAATACCTATTTGCAAGACGCCGGAATGAGCCGAATTCCCCCCACGCTCGACACCTATGTTGACAACGTAGTTCGCGCCACGTTGCAGAGACAGAAAAACGCGGGCGCCATGGCGGTGAAGTTCGAAGCAGCCTATTTGCGCCCGCTGGATTTCGCCCCAGCCTCAAAGGACGAAGCCGCGCGTGTTTACGCAAAATACGCGGCTAGCGGGATTGCAACGCCTGCAGAATACAAAACACTGCAAGATTTCCTGTTTAAGCAGATCGCCCTGGAATCCGGACGACTCGGTCTGGCGGTACATTTTCACACCGGCAGCGGGTGCGGCGATTTCTTCGACGATGCCGGAGCGGACCCCATGTTGCTGTCGCCCATTCTCAACGATCCCGACCTGCGCAAGACAAACATCGTGTTACTGCACGGTAATCCACCTCGCGAGCGCAACGTATCGATGCTCATCTTGAAACCAAATGTATACACAGACATTTCCGTGCTCGAGCTCCTTTGGTCGCCCCCCGAATTGGCTCGCATTCTAAGGCCTTACCTGGAGATGGCGCCGGAGCATGTGATGTTCGGCACCGATGCCGGTCCCTTTGCTCCAGGACTTGAATGGGAAGAGACCACCCTCCTTGGCACGCAACACGCGCGCCGGGCCCTGGCCATCGTGCTGTCAGAAATGGTTCGTGACGGAGTAATCACGCGGGATCGCGCGAAAGAAATCGCAAATTTGGTTTTGCGAGGGAACGCCGCCAAGTTATACGGACTATGAAAATATACGTTCGGTTAACGAATTTACCGAAGCAACACTCACGTGAATGGCCGAATCACACTGCGCAAGGTGAAGAAAGGAATTCATGGCCTTTTAACTAGCGCGGCATTGTTGATTCTAGCCGGATTCGCTTCATTTCCCGCCAAAGCTCAAAATCCGGCCCCTTCCTCAGAAAATCTTCCATCCAAACCAGATCCGGTTTCGAACTCCCACAACTTCAAGCCCATGAATCCATACGTGTATCCCAACCAGAATCAAACGCCGAACATTCCGACATACGAACCAATGGATACAACTCCCGAACCCCTAGCGACGCAACTCGAACCGTTCGATGCATCCGCAAGCGAACCGGCGACGGAAGCGTTGCCGGTTGCCCAAAAGAACATCCGTGTCTATACCAACGAAGTCATCGTGCCGGTCACCGCGCTGAATAGTCGTGGAGAGTTAGTTCTCGATCTCGCACGAAAGAATTTTCATGTTTTCGACCGCGGCGTGGAACAACCGATCGATCGTTGGGAACTGGGAGGTGATCCACTTGCCGTGGCGCTTGTGCTTGAAACCAGTACACACATTGAAATGATGGCACCGGTGATTCGCGGAATCGGCAGTATTTTCACCGAAACTGTTATGGCGCTGGATGGCGAAGCCGCCGTGATTACCTATGACAGCACTGTCGAGGTCCGTCAGCCGTTCACCCAGGACCATGACGCCGTCGCACGCGCAATAGCGAAACTGGATTTCGAAGCGCCCGAAGCCCGCTTGTACGATGCCATGTCCACATCCGTGGATATGCTGAAGCAGCAGTCCCCCCGTTTTCGGCGCGTTATGCTAATCATTGGAGAATCCCAGGATTATTTGAGTGATTCGAAGCTGGGCTTGGTTTTGAGAGAAGCGCAACTTTCCAACATCGCAATTTATGCCCTGGGCCCAAGCAGTACAACCGCCGACTTGCGCTACGGGGCCGATGGTTTGCCTACCATTCGGCTTCCGGGACCGCTCCCGTCAGTGACCACGGGCGCTCTACCGCACGATCCGCTTAATCGCCCGCAATTCACACACCCAGAGCTCGATCTTCTGACGCCGGCCATCTGGTTAATTATGCGCGGTACGAATGAAATACAAAATCATCAGCTGGAAGTTGCCGCAGCAGCCACCGGAGGAGTTCACTATCGAGCCCTCCGGGACTCGACTATACGCAGCGCGCTAGATCGCATCGGCGCAGAGCTCCACGCACAATACATCTTGACCTACCTCCCGGCAGGGGAGCGGTCTGCTGGTTTTCACGAAATAAAAGTTAGCGTCGAAAGGCCGGGCGTCACAGTGCGCGCCCGGCCCGGGTACTTTCTTGCGGAAGAACCAAACTGAAGCTTAGTAGATGTCGTACTGCTCCCAATGCAGCGTGGGATCCGCCTGGATGATGATGCTCTTTTTGGTCCACTTCTCCAGCTCTTCCATCAGCTCGGATTCGCGCGTCTTCAGCGCCTTCGCAATTTCCGGGTGCACACGCAACGTCAAGCTGCCGGAGGAGATTTGGGGAGCCATCTTGCGGCCTTCCGTCTGGATTTCGTAACAAAGTGTCGGAATCGATTTCACCATGCCGGAGCCGGTGCAATACGGGCAAGGCTGGCACAAGGTGCGCTCCAGCGCTTGCTTCGTGCGCTTGCGCGTAATCGCCACCAGTCCGAATTCGTTGAACCGAAGAACCTTCGAAGGAGCGCGGTCCGCTCGCAGCGCCTCTTCGAGCACAGCCATCACTTTCTCGCGGTTGCGGCGCTCTTCCATGTCGATGAAATCGATGATGATGATTCCGCCCAGGTCGCGCAGTCTCATCTGCCGCACGATTTCTTTCACCGCTTCCAGGTTCGTGCGCACAATGGTGTCTTCCAGCCGGTTGGAGCCCTTGCCCACAAATTTTCCGGTGTTGACGTCAATCGCCACCAGCGCTTCGGTATGATTGATCACGATGTAGCCGCCCGATTTCAACCACACCTTGGGCCGCAGACCTTTGTCAATTTCCTGCTGAATGCCGAACTCTTCGAATACCGGCGTTTCCTTGGTGTACAGCTTCACGCGATTCACCAGCTGCGGCTGGAACCGGCTCATGAAGTCCACAACTTTTGTGTACTCCTCTTCGGTGTCCACCCATATCGCGCCAAAGTCGGCAGTGATGTAATCGCGCAGGATGCGTTCCACCAGATTTAAATCGCGGTGCAGAATCGACGGAGCCTTGCGCTGTTCGGAACGGGTCTTGATTTCGGTCCAAGTCCGCGTTAGGAACTCCACGTCCGCGCGTACTTCTTCAGGCGCAGCGCTGGCAGCAGCGGTGCGAACGATAAATCCGCCTCCCGCTGTTCCCTTGGCATCGTTCACCAGATGGCGCAAGCGAGCGCGCTCTTCCGCCGAAGCGATCTTTCGCGACACGCCGGTGTGATCGAGCGTGGGCATGTAAACCAAATAGCGGCCTGGCAGCGCGATGTGGCTGGTAATGCGCGCGCCCTTTTTACCGAGCGGCTCTTTGGCAATCTGAACGATGATTTCCTGGCCCTGCTTCAGCATATCGGCGATCAACTGGGTGCGCCGAGGCTGCTGCGGGCGATGATGCCCTTGCCCTTGCTGTGGGCGTCGTCCACGATCATCGCGTCGTCCGCGGTCGCGCTGGCCGCCGCGCCGCGCTGGATGCTGCATCCGCGAACGGAAATCATTGCGCACGCGAGCCTGCACCGGCTTTTGCACCAGCGATTGAGAATTTTCCGCCGATGCCGCTAGACCCTCAGCCCCCGGTGCTAGTCCGGACTGCTCGCCTTGATCATCGGTTTGTTCCGCGTGCTCGCCATCCAAGCGCTCTTGGTGTTCTTCCGCGCTCTGCGCTATCTGCTCTTCGGCTTCTTCGTCGGCCGCATCGATTTCTTCTGCTTCCAAACGGCTGCCTTCTGTTTGTTCGCCTTCGTTCGAAGAAGTTTGCTGATGTCCGTGCTCTATTTCTTCTTCCGCCTCTTCTTCTGCGGCATCAATTTCCTCTGCTTCCGTTTCAGAGTCTGTTTCGGAACCAGGGGCGTCCGCTGCAGCGTCTGCCGCGGCGAAAATCCGATCCTGCGCAATACGCGCGGCTGCGTCGTCCTGAGCGTCCGCAATGTGCTCGGTAAGCGCAGTCACTTCTTCTTCGCTCAAGTCTGCGGGAATGTGGTCGGCGTGCAAGGTCTCCGACTCATGCCCGTCGGAATGTGACTGGTAATGGTGACCGTCGCTTGAACGATGTTCTGCGGGCGAAGCGATTTCTTCCGACCCGTCGTGCCCTCCCCGTGCATCGTGGGAGGTGCGATCCTCTGTCTCGGTTTGTTCCAGGGGCAGCAAAGGCGACAGTGGCGCGAAGCGAATCGCCTCGGGAACTGGCAGCTGATCGTTCGCCTCTACATCCTTCGGTTCCATCGGAAGATGCTGGTGCGTTTTCCATTTGGAAAGTTTCTCTCCCGGAAGCGGTTCCAATCCGGACAAGAACGGACGGCGCGCAGAAGACGCCGGCGGCGCCATACGCGCGACCGGATCCTGTTCTACCATCTCTGTCAATTCCTGCGCTGGAGCTTGCTGAATACCCGACGGCTGCGAGGTTTCTCCGGCAGGATAGACTGACGTCACTGCTAAATTTTCCACCGCGCTATTTTCAGCGGAAATGCTGGACGGCGCCGATCCTACCGGCTTGTCTCGATACTTTGCCAAAGACTCTCCCGGCAAAATAATCGACACATGCCCCTCCGCCGCTGGCGCGTCCGCAGCATTGTCTTCGAAAGTCCGGGGCGAAGCGTACTTCGAGGATGGAAGCTCGCGCCCAAATCTACGGTCGCCTCCACGCCCTCCGCCACCACCCCGATTGTTCCGCCCGCGGCCGCCTCGGCCTCGGAAATTGCGTCCGCCTCGATCAGCACCATGACCGTGCCCGCGATTTTCAAATCGCGGACGGCTGGGCGCAGAGTTATAGCTTGGTTCCTTGCGAATAATCGGCGGCGTCTGTGGAATGGCATCGGCCGCTGGCTCGGGACCTGATTCTTCGGTGGCCGCGAACGGCAGAGCTTCCACATCCGTTGGCTCCAGGGCCGGAACCGTAACTCCGGACGCAGGAAAAACCTGGCCGCCTTGCGCCTCCATCTTTTGGACTTTGTCTTCGACGGTGGTGACGATGTGGTCGAAATCCTCAATGTCCTCAAGGAAATCGCTCACGTACAGGAAAGCGTCGCTATCCAGGCCAATCTCCACAAAGGCGGACTGCATGCCTGGCAGCACGCGTGTAACTTTGCCTTTGTAGATGCTCCCAACTAATGCAAATTCTTTTTCACGTTCAACGTAATACTCACAAAGCTGTCCTTCTTCCAAAATGGCTACCCGCGTCTCGTGCGGGTTCGCCGAGATGACCATTTCCTTCGACATTTACACTCCTCATGGCGCATCGGACGGCGGCGGCACACACGCCAGCGCG
>DATNLR010000070.1:0-2488 GCA_035602755.1 Binatus sp. (SeqCode)
CGCTGGAACCGTCTACTTCGCCGAGTTGGAGGAGCCGCTCGATTTTGGAACCGAGCCTTTGACTGCAGAAATTGCAGCTTGGATCAATGCCTCGCCACCGCTCGGCAGCTCTGTGCACGTGAGGCTAACGTCGGGACTGAGCTCAGCGACAGCACAGAAGGGCCAGGAAATCGAGGCCGTTCTCTCGCAACCACTGTTTGAGGGAGCCCGCCTAATCCTTCCTCAGGGCAGCCGCCTGAAGGGATCCGTGGTTCAGGTTCGCCCGGCACGCCACCTCAGCCGCAATGGTCAGCTGCGAATCGGGTTCAACGAGCTTGTGTTGCCGGATGGCATCGAGGAAAAAGTGGGGGCGAGCTTGGAAGGTATTCAATCGGGCAAAGGACAAGACGCAAGGCTCGATTCAGAAGGTGGCGTTGAGGCTAATTCTCCTAAGACACGATACTTGGCAACTGGGATTTCCGTAGCATTGGCTTTCGCCTCTGCTCATGGCGATAGTGACGCTCGTGATGGCGATGTTAGTGGCAACACCAACAATCGGCTAGCAGGTGGCGCTGGCGGGTTCAAACTTGTTGGTATGGCGATTGGTGCGTTCGTTCACTCGCAGCCGCTCGGCATGGCCATGGGCGCCTATGGCGCAAGCATGTCGGTCTATTCGCATTTTATCGCGCGCGGACGCGATCTCGTATTCCCAAAAAATACGGCCCTGGATATTGCTATCGGGGCCCGTAGACCCTCTCGATCTTCAGGCTCTGCGAAGTCTTCTGATGGGAAACCGGCGACCAGCGCAGTGTACTCCGCGCCTAGCTATATCGAACCGTGTTTCATAGCGGTGTTATGACGCACTCGCGACGATACGGGCAGTCTCTGTGTCGATAGGCCCGGACAGTCGCAGCTCCGGCATAGGAGTCGCGGAAAAGAGATACTGCAGTGGCATAGCCATCCATCGCGCCCACCGCGCCGATCGCGCCGCGCGGGCGCTATCGGTCGCGATTCCAGTGTTCGCATACATTTGCCGATAAAGCTTGGACACTAGCGTGAAGGTCAATCGGCCGCGCAGGCTTTTTACACATCGCGAGCGCTTCCAAATCAAACCAAGACTGTAGAAACGGTCCCACACGCCCTGCGTACGCTGTCGAATTTCCTCAGCGTCCATAATGGCATGCGCGCAGTAGAGTTTAGGGCGAAGTTCCTGCGGAATGAGCCAGTGCCGGGTAAGCGGGATTCCGCCGATGCGAATCGAGCTGAGCTCCAGCCCCTTTTCCCACTTCGCAAAATCCACAGTTCCCGGGAAGGGCGTCAACATCACAAATTGTGCGAAAGTGAGTTCGGCTTCCTGCGCTACGTCCGCCGTAGCATCAAAAGTTGTCGGCCTATCGCTGGGCAGCCCAAAGATGAACGATCCCAACACGTGGACACCATGGCGGCGAAACGTCTTTAGCTGCGCGATCAGGTCCACTCCGGCGCAATTGAACTCCTTGAATACGTCCTTTAACCCTTCCGGCGTAACCGCTTCCACGCCCACCAGTGCGCCCCTAATGTTCGCCCGTCGCATAGCATCGAGGAATGTAGGGTCTTCTGCCGCTTCCATCGTTATCTGCGTGAAAAATATCATGTCCCGCGGAAGCTGCGTCATACGCTGCATAAGTGCGAAGCGTTCTGCGCGCAAGTCGGTCAGTTCCTGAATACGATGCCTATCGCCCTGGCGCTCAGCCAATTTAATGTCGGTAAGCGTAACCGGATAAAAATTATCATCGGCCAACGCCACAAAGCGAAACCCGAGGCGCCGCAATTCTACAATCTCCTCGATTACAGCATCGGAGGAGCGCTGGCGAGGTTTCTGCCCATCAGTCCGCCACACCGAACAGAACGAGCAATGTTTCGGGCAGCCGCGCACCGTCTGCACCGAGCCCCACATGTAGCTCTTGCGCGGCAGTAATTCCCAACGCGCTGGAACAAATTGCGAGGCGTCCACGCGACCGCCCAGATAAATGGCCTTCGGGTCGCCTTTCATGCAGTCGGCCAAGACGCTGGCCCAAACCACGTCGCCGTCTCCTTTGACGACTCCGTGGGCCTTGCCCAGCTCCATGGCTTCTTCAGGATAAAGCGTCGCGTGAATGCCGCCGAAAATGACGTATGCACCCTTCTCTCGCGCCATTTTCCCAATTTCATACCCGCGCAACGCGTTACCGGTGTGAATGCCGATACCGACAATATCGCCTGCATGGATACGTTCCGGTTCGACCTGAGCGAGTGTTTCGTCAACTAGAATGGGGTTTCCGAACGACTGTGGCGTGGCCCCCGCCAGCACATATAGCCAGCGCGGCGTAATCACAGCGGTGCCAAAAGAAATGTGGCTTGGATTGACAAGATGAATTTTCACGGGTTGAGCTATAGGCCTTGAACATGGGAAGTGCGAAGTCGGCCATTCCTTTCCGCCGGTGGTCCCGGGGTGTCACTTGATAACCGCAAACGAGTTGGCCAGGACGCC
>DATNLR010000050.1:0-5442 GCA_035602755.1 Binatus sp. (SeqCode)
TTTGGCTGTGCTCGGTCAAAACCTAGCCAGGGCAGCGTTCCGGCTGGCATCACCCTAGCAAGCGATTTTAGCTTTTGTCTTCAATGCCGGGCTGGTTCTAGCTTAGTGTTGCCTCGACCCATTGAGATCACCCGACTTACCGGGAGTTGACTGGGAATGGGTTCACGGGCGACCGCACCCGCACCCGGTGCCCGACTCTTCTAGCACTGTGAACGATTTTACTTTCCACTTGTTGTCGCGCCCGAGCCGCCACGCCGTCACGTATGTTCCTCGAAAATCGTTTGTGCAGCCGCAGACCGTGTTGGGGCTCAGCCATTCATACGTGCCGGTGGTGTAGCCCGCGTCGCAGGACGGCGCGAGGTGAGCTGTTTCCGGTTTCAGCGTGATTTTCAATCCATGGATGCCAAAATACATTTCCATGTACTTGCGAATTTCTGCCTGCCCTGCTATCGGCTGCAAATAATGCCACATAGAGAGCATGCTGTTCTCGTACATGAAACTCATCCAGCCCTCGAGACCACGCTGCGTGATAGCGTTGGCAAAATCTCGATCGGTCTCGAGCAAGTCAGCTGCTGCGCACTGAGCCCTAGCGCTGAGCGGCAGCAGCAATAAACAAACAACGAGGAGGGTATTCGTCATAGGGCCTCGCTTGAGCGTCGCTTATTGTCGGTCATCGGACGATCTGTAATTAGCTCTGAATAGCAATGGACAACAAAAGTTGCATGCGGGGTCGCACTTTCCCAGGTGCGGATGATAAACGCCTTCTATGAGGATTTCAGGCGGTTTGACTTTTCCGATTACGCGACTAACCAGGCATGCTCGATAACTTCCGGTTAGCTCGTGATACTTCTGCAGTGGGCAACGGCAAACAGAGAAAGGCAACGAGTGCTGACAGAGAGCCGCACGGCTATTGCGGGAGACCCGTTTTATAGAGAATGGCTTTGTGGCGCGGGTCAGGGCTGTAGGCGTCGTATATGGAGCGTCTTTACACCGGTAGGTGCTCGCCTTTAACAGTGGAATTATTTCGTCAGTTTGCCTTTTTCATTCTGAGCTGCAAGCCCATATTGCATTGCCGTTTCAAGCGTATCGATGTTTATATCCTTTAGAGCTTTAAACCGAATGCAATATCCGGTCACGCTCGCCTTGCCTAGTTTTTTTCCATACGTTTTGGCTAAGTACTTCTTATCTTTGAGACCAAGAATATAGACAGAGATTCCGGTTTTGTTTCCGCTCACACCAATTTGAAAAAACCCTCTACTTTTTCCATTGGCATATTTTATTGTGTGCAATCCATATCCAATCGTGGGGTTGGAAACAGTATGATTTTTGCTGTCTCTACCGTCGAAGAACCATAATTTGCATTCTGGTGACACTTGAAGTGTGAGCCGATGCAACTCTCGCATGTCACTGCGTTTTGGCTCCGGTTGGCTGGTAATATACTTCTTGATTTGTTCTTGTACGTTCATATGTTCTGGCTCCCCAGTTGTGCGCACGAGATTATGTGTAGTTAGACATCAGGTCAAGCGAAAGCCCCTCCTGTGCATGGCATTCTGAATGAACTGCTAGAACGGAGATTATCGCAGCGTAATCGGCCGATGCCCGATTAACGCCCTAACCGTCGAAGTGGATTCCCGCAGTTTCCGGTCACGCGACTACTAACCGGGCAGTTGGACGCCATCCCGGACTATAATCCACGCTCGAATGTAGGAGTTACCGACGCGAGGAGCTATGAACAGCCTATTTCGACTTGCTCTGATACTCGTGTTCTGTTTGTCTGGAACGGCGCGAGCACAGGATACAAGCTCGACTAGTTTTCAGCCCGTCCCTGAATTGGGCTACCGAGTCGTCCCAGATTTCTTTCATTCGTCAGACGGAATAGGTGTTGGAGAAGCCTCGGCGGTGGCATTGAATTCGAAAGGGCACATTTTTCTGTTTCAGCGGGCTGAGCCCATGCTCGCCGAGTACGACGAGAATGGGAGCTACCTTCGCAGCCTTGGTAGCGGGCTTTTCACACATCCGCACGGATTGCGAATCGACAAGGATGACAATCTGTGGACGACGGATGATGGAAGTCATCTGGTATTGAAGCTGAGTTCAACCGGGCGAGTTCTGTTGGTGCTCGGCCGCAAAAACGTTGCCGCAGAGTCAGACTGGCTATTCAATCAGCCCACGGACGTAGCCTTCGGCAAGAACGGGGACATCTATGTTTCCGACGGATACGGAAACTCTCGTGTTGTGAAGTTCGATCGCGATGGAAGTTTTCTGAAAGCTTGGGGAAAGTACGGGACAGGGCCCGGCGAGTTCAATTTGCCGCACAGTGTCGTGGTGGACGCGCAAGGAAACGTTTACGTCGGGGATCGCGAGAATCAGCGGATAGAAATCTTCGATGCAGACGGAAATTTTCTAAAGCAATGGACGGGCATCGGATATCCATACGGTCTTTTCATAACCGCCGACCAACACGTTTGGATGATCGACGGAGGATATGACCGAATCGTTGAACTCGATACAAATGGCAAAATCATCGGCGCACTCGGCGAGCCGGGGCACGCGCCTGGACAGCTTGCGTGGGGACATTTTTTAGCCATCGGAAGAGATGGAAAAATATACGTCGCGGATGTGTTGAATTGGCGATTCCAGGTGTATGTCCCGACAGGCTCGACCGGCAAAATGGCGAAGTACGTACCTTCGAGAAGAATGTTTTGGGACCGCGTGGCAAGCTCGGGTTGGTCCACTCGAACGAGCGTGCCAAAGAACTGAGTCCGCCTCGATGAAAGCGGGCTGTCTTCGCGAACTAACCTCCACTGGGATTGCTCCAAGGGAACTTGTCCGATTACGCGTGCCAGCTCAACCGGTCGATGCAACACCATCCAGCGCATTGATTCGGCAATGCCTCCGCGGGAGAACCATCGGTTTGGCTGCACGCGGCCAAAAGCTGGCCAGGGTATCGCTCCTGCTGGTCTAACCCTAGCGAGCGGTTTTGGCTTTTGTTTTCAATGCCCCCGGAGGTTCAAGCTTAGCGTTGCGTCGACCGATTGAGACCACCGCGTTTGCCAGGAATTGGGTCCGATGGCGGGCAAACCCGCTTTCTGAGAATTATCTGCAAACACTGCGCGATACATGAACGACGCTATGGATGTTGCCGAGGGTCCGAATCGGCCTGGCGCTTCCCTCCGGCCCCGCACGCAGGAGCCGCAGACCCGGGCCCTGCTTCGTCTTCAGGCGATTTTCCTCCGGCACTACACTTTGCAGGGCTTTCCATCTATCCTAGTGTGCCGCTGCGTGCCAACGTATTAGCGGCCGCCTGCATCTGAAAACTCGCACAATGAAAGAATCTGGATTCGAAGCCATTACTGGAGGGCGCGGTTGATGAAGTTGATGAAAAAGGTCGCGGGGATTTTGCTTTTGTTGGCGCTGTTCGGGGTGCGTGTGTCGGCGCAAGAGTTGTCGTTGTACGGTCCTTTGCCGATCCCTTCCGCGCCGGTCAGTCCCCCGCCGGAAAACCTATTGTGGGGTATTCACAAGCCGCATATCCCGAAGCCGCACTTGCAGAAACCTTCGCGGGCGAATTTCGAATTGGGTGGCGGATACATGTACAGAACGCTGCTGGAAGCCGATAGCCACCGGCTGAACATGAACGGATTTTCGATGTACGCCGACTACCGCGTTTTCCGCTGGTTGAGCGTGGCTGCCGATCTTTCCGGCGCCTATAACTTCAACAACGTGAACGGAAACACCCAGCTCTATACGTTAATGTTTGGCGCGCGAATTTATCCTCTGGGCCACCGGCACAAGATCACTCCTTTTGGCGAAGTATTATTCGGGCCGGCCTACTCCGGTTACAACCTGGAGGCGCAGGGAGGCTTCAATGAGTTCAGTCATTGGGGCTGGGCCAAAGCCTGGATGTTTGGAGGCGGCTTCGACGTGAAATTCAAGAAGCGCTGGACCATACGCTTGATCGAGTTCGACTACGAACATACCGGCTTCTTCCAGATTAACGCTACCCCCTACAGCGGCTACAGCCAGGGAAATTATCGCGGCGCTGTGGGTTTCATTTACCGCTTCGGCCAGAAATAAGCGCCGGATTTCCGCGGGATTCATCGCGCAACGATCTAACGCGACGGCGAATACCAGGGCGAGCGCAGTAGCGCACGAGCTGTGCCGCACATGCGCGCGCAGCAACCGTAAGATTTCGCAACGGGCACATTGGAATTTGGCCTTGCGGAAGTACCGATACTCATAGCACATTACGGCTCTGTGCAGCCTTCACTCCAGGGAGTCCCAGCGCGTCCCGCGATTCTGGTGTTTGCGCTGGCAGCCGGCGCCTTGCTCAGCTACCAGGCGGGCCGGCTCTGGCTAGCCGACCACCGCCTTCACTCCACCCGCCTTGATGTGATCGAGCGCGGCGTTGCGCTCGAACCGGCAAACGCCGCAGGCTGGGACCTTCTGGGCCGCTATCGGCAACTCGACTTCGCGAACGCCGATCCCGTGCAGGCAGTCGCTGACTTCCAACGAGCCGTCCAGGATGATCCGCTTTCCGCGACGTATTGGATGAACCTGGCCGGCGCCTACGAGGCCAACGGAGATCTAACTGGCGCGCAACACGCGTTCGAGCAGGCGCGCTCCGTATACCCGCTCTCGGCTGAAGTTGCATGGAACTACGGAAATTTTCTGGTGCGCCAGGATCAGGATGCCGCGGGATACGCCGAGATTCGCCACGCGGTCAAGTCGGACCCGAGGCTGCTACCGCTCGCCATCTCGCGTGTGTGGCGAGCGAGCCGTGACGTAAATGTCCTGCTGGACCAGGCGCTGCCGCCCGATGTGGATGCTTACATGCAAGCGCTGAAATTTTTCGCCACCAACCATCAAACCGACGTTGCCATTTCTGTATGGCGCAGGCTCATTACCCTGGGGAAACCGGTCCCTCTAGCGCAAACATTTCCGTTCTTTGACGAATTGATTCAGGACGACCGCTCAGTGGATGCCAAACAAGTGTGGATCGAAGCGCTCACCGCGGCGGGTCTGCCGCACGACGAACCAATAAATCATTCGCTGATGTGGAACGGCGAATTCCTGCGCGGTTTCGAGAACGGCGGATTGGGTTGGCGATGGAACTCTCCGTGGGACGTAACGATCGATTTTGACTCTGCGCCTCTCTCCCACGACGGGCGCGCCGTGCGGTTGGATTTTGGCGGCGGCCGAAACCTGGAACTCAGCGAACCTGCGCAATATGTTCCAGTTGAGCCCGGGCGCGTCTATCATTTTCATGCTTACATGCGGACCGAAGAAATAACCACCGAAAGCGGCATGCGTTTCTCGATCGTCGATCCCAATCATGATGGTGCGGTGAACGTGCTCAGTGACAATTTTACTGGCACCCATCCCTGGACCACTGAAGAAATGGATGTGACCACCGGACCGACGACGCACTTTCTGCTGGTT
>DATNLR010000051.1:0-6680 GCA_035602755.1 Binatus sp. (SeqCode)
CAAGGCTGAGCGCGTCTTGGGCTGGCGTCCGAAGGTCAAGTTTCACGACTTGGTAAGGTTGATGGTGGATTCTGATATCAAACTGATTGAAGATGAACTGAGTGGCCGTCCGATACTCCAAGACTCGGCCCGTGACTAGGGTTTTTTCCAGGATTCCCCTGAGTGACAACCTCGCAGTAGATTTGCTGTCGTCACTTTTCCGGACGAGGTTTTGTACAGAGCTCTGGCAGCAACTATGAATGCCATGTTTTTCTTCTCTAGCGGTCCTGAATCAGCTGCTGAAGGCATCCTTGGAACTCAGACACCTTCCACGTTTCAGACACGGACTCTTGGCCAATTTGGCCGGCTCGGCATGGTCGACACTGATGCAGTTGGTGTGCGTTCCTCTTTACATTCGATTCTTGGGCATCGAGGCTTTTGGACTAATCGGATTCTACTTGATGTCCCAGGCTGTGCTTCAAGTCTTGGATTTAGGGCTCAGCCCTACGATGAATCGAGAAATGGCTCGCTATTCGGTACAGCCGGAGAAGGCGGACGAGGCCCGCGACCTCGTGCGCACGCTGGAGCTTGGTTACTGGCTCATCGGAATGCTTATCAGCGCTGCACTGGTGGCCGCATCGCCGTGGATCGCCACTCATTGGATCAAGTCTGGTTCCATTCCAGTCAGCAATGTCAGAGAAGCCGTGATGCTGATTGGCGTATTGGCATTATTCCAATGGCCCGTCAGTTTTTATCAAAGTGGGCTGATGGGGCTTGGCCGGCAGGTTCTTTATAATGGCCTCGTCATTTCCTTTTCCACTCTCTCAAATGTCGGAGCTGTGTTGATCTTGTGGCGCGTGTCTCCTACCATTCGGGCTTTTTTCTTGTGGCTTGTCGCAACCAGCGCCGTTAAGACTGTCTTCTTCGTCACTTTTCTCTGGAAAAGTCTCCGGCCAGCTACTCGACCTTCTCGATTCGATTTCGAGAGAGTTCGAAACATCGCGAGGTTCGCCGCCGGAATCAGTGGCATCACTGCATCCGCCTTGGTTCTCACTCAGTCAGACAAGGTGATCCTGAGCAAGGTGTTTAGCCTCAGAGTCTTTGGCTACTACACGATCGCAGGAATGTTCGGGGCCGGCTTGGCCATGATCGCCGCCTCCGTATTTAACGCTATCTACCCACGGCTCTCTGCTCTGGTGGCGCAGGGTGACGAGGACACACTGATACGGCTCTATCATCAAGCGACTCAGTTGATGGCGGTGCTCATTTTGCCTTTGGCAGCCGTGTTGGCGCTTTTTTCGACTGACATTCTGCAGATGTGGACGAGAAACGCCGATGTAGCACGCCATGCCGGGCCTATTGCGACTGTATTGGTGATCGGATCCGCGTTGAACGCCTTGATGAATTTGCCCTACTCCCTGCAACTGGCATACGGATGGACGAGTATCGGCCTGCGCATCGCCATTTTTCTAGCCATCGTTTTTGTCCCCGCGACTTGGTTCATGGCTACCAAGTACGGCGCCGTAGGTGCTGCGTCTGTCTGGGCCGCATTAAACTGTGTCTATGTGCTGATTGGTGTTCCTCTCACCCACCGCCGTTTCTTGCAGGGAGAAGCGCAGCGCTGGCTAGGCGACATTGCGATGCCCCTTGTACCTGTGCTGTTCATAGTCGTTATCGGCAGAGCATTGGTTGCATCTTCGATGTCTCAGCCTGTCGCAATTTCCGCGATATTGCTCCTACTCTTTTGTGCGACAAGTGTGGCTGCGCTAGCGTCGTCCTCGATTAGGCGTTGGTTGGTAACCCAGACATTGAGACCGATGAGGCCGAAAATTTGATGGTAAGACAGCTCAGGCTTTATGCTGAACGGATAGTGGCGCAGTTTCATTAATAGGGGCGATCATGGCTCAACATTTCGAAGCGCGAGGGTGATCGTGACTATGATGCACGAGAAAATCCCACCCGTGATCCGCGAAAAAATCCGTCATGCCGCGTTTGCAATGCTCGACGCTCGTGATGTGCTCATTGGCCGCAAGGGGCCAATGACGCCGCCTCGCCGCCTTATCAACGTGGGCTCCAACTCGCGTTTCCGAAGCGATTTCACCGCCATCGGCGAAATGCTACTGGACTACCTGATCAATGTGGGTGGACTTAAGCCCGAAGATCGAGTGCTCGAAGTCGGTTGCGGTGTAGGGCGCATGCCTATCGCAATGATGCGTTACATGACGACAGGCAGCTACGACGGCTTCGATATTGTCAAAGAGTCGGTTGAGCACTGCGAGCAAGCAATCGCACCGCACAATCCGAACTTCCGATTTAAGCACGCGGACATCTACAACTCGAACTATAACCCTCAGGGCACGATTCGCCCGGCGGACTTTCGCTTTCCCTATTCCGACCGCGCCTTTACCTTCGTGTTTCTGACGTCGGTGTTCACCCACATGCAGCGGCCCGAGCTCGAGCAGTATATGGGCGAGATTCGCCGTGTTCTGGTGCCGGGTGGCTATGTGTTCGCCACATATTTCTTGCTCAATTCCGCTTCTCTTGCCGCTATGGATGCTGGTTCCAGCGATAGAGTCTTTGGCTACGCCAGTGACAAAGGGCGGGTACAAAATAAGCACGATCCAGACGGAGCTAGCGCCTTCGATGAGGCGTACATCACCGAGTTGTACTCTGCGACTGGTATGAGAATCACGCAGCTCAAGCACGGCTCGTGGACCGGCCTGAAGAGCAGCGTTTTGGGATATCAAGACATTATCGTAGCGGTCAAGGCGTGACACGGCCGGTGCGAACCACGAGCCTCCTGGATTGGAAGGGTTATTGCGCGAAGTGAGCCAAGTTAAAACGCTGATTCGAGTTCCTGCTAGGCGAACTTTGAGCACGGGAATGAAACTTGGCCGTGCTTTGCTTGGAACTGTCTTGTCCCCAATCTATTGGTTTCTGGCGCATCGCCACCGAGCACCGGGATTGAAATTTCAAAGAGACTGCGCTCTATTAGCCTTCCGTTTGCTGCTTGGTGGGAAAGCACCACTTTCCTACAGGGAAATCTATCATATTCTCTTCTGGCCGATGGACTCCACCAGGTATTTTGAATTTGCGTTCATGTGGGATGCAGTCTCACGGCTATCATTCTCCCGCTACCTGGATGTTTCATCACCTCGTCTCTTCCCAATTATCCTGACCCTAGAAAGGAAAAACCTTCTTTCTGACCTGATGAATCCGGACCTTGCTGACCTGGCTTCGACCGCCGAGTTGGTTAAGGCGTTACACCTTGAGAGCCACTGTAATCTTCATGGCTGCCTCGTCAGCCGCGCCCCGTTTGATAAAGGTTCTTTTGATTTGGTCACAAGCATCTCGGTCGTGGAGCACATTCCACAAGACACCCAGGCCATTGCCCATATGTGGAAGTTGTTAAAGCCGGGAGGGCGGTTGCTTCTAACATTGCCCTGCGCGGCTCAATCTTCTGAGCAGTATATCGACAGAAACGAGTACGGCCTGCTGGCCGCAGATGACGACGGGTTTTTTTTCTTTCAAAGATTCTATGACGACAAACTACTTGAGGAGCGAATTTTCTCTGTCACCGGGCGTCCACGCCGGAAGATAGTTTATGGTGAGAGATATCCGGGCACTCATCGCAGATGTTTGGAGCGAAAGTGGACCGACCCTCTCTATCCCCGCTGGCGAGAGCCATACATGATGGGCGAGGACTTCTGCTATTTCGATGATCTCCAGGAACTCCCTGGAGAAGGCGTGATCGGCTTGGAGTTCGAAAAGAATGAATAACCTCAAGCTCTCCGTGTGCATAGCGACGTTGAACCGGAGCAGTTTCATCGGTGCGACCCTGGAGAGCATCATTTCCCAAGCGACCGATGAAGTCGAAATTGTAGTGTTGGATGGAGCTTCTACAGACGGCACCCAGCACGTCGTTCGGCGATATCAAGAACGTTTTCCACGGCTGCGTTACTTTTGCCAGAAGGCAAATATGGGAGTGGATCGTGACTTTGCTGCAGCCGTGGCTCTGGCGCAGGGCCAATACTGTTGGCTGTTCAGCGATGACGACGTCCTGATGCCTGGAGCGATTCAGACTGTGCTGGATGCCATCAATGGCGGGTACGCGCTCATCATCGCAAATGCCGAAGTACGAAATGCCGATTTGTCGAAGGTGCTCCAGCCGCAAAGGCTTATCCTGAATGCGAACCGGATTTATGAGCTGGGCGAGAGCGATCGTCTCCTGGCGGATGTCGGAGGTTATTTAAGCTTTATCGGCTGCGTAATTATTAAACGTGAGTTGTGGGATGCGAGAGAGAAAGAGAAATATTTCGGCTCGTTTTTCATCCACGTCGGCGTGATATTCCAGAGCCCGTTGCCAGAACAAGCGCTCGCCATTGCCAAGCCGCTTATCTCCATCCGCTATGGCAACGCCTCATGGCTTGAAAAGTATTTTGAGATTTGGATGTTCAAATGGCCCAGCCTGATCTGGTCCTTCGGGGATTACCCGTACGCCGCGAAGCTCCGTGTGTGCCGCGAAGAGCCGTGGCGCAGGCTCAAGACCCTATTGCTTCAAAGGGCCAAGGGTGCCTACACGATCAATATGTACCGCAAGTGGCTAGAACCGCGTTTAGAATCCTTCTCGGCTCGGGCCGCGAGCAAAGCAATCGCATATTTTCCGGGACGCATTGCGAACCTTTTGGCACTCATTTATCTCTCATTCTTCATCCGCGGCTCTACGCGCCTGCTTGAACTTTTAGACCTGACCGATAGCCCCGTCTACATCGGCAGGTTTCGCAAGCGGCGTCCGATAGTAAGCGAACGCCAGCCTAGCCTGCGTGTCTCCCAAGAATTGCGGCGCAGCGATCTATAGCTGCCTCGGCCTTTTGCTCAGTGCTGTTGAGCAAGCACGACGGTCACTTTACATACACTATGCCAACTGCTCTGATTACCGGGATAAGCGGCCAAGATGGTTCTTACCTTGCGGAGTTTCTCCTGTCGAAGGGATACCGCGTAGCGGGCACCGGGCCGGATCAATCTTCCGATCAGCAGCGCATTCTCCCAATTCGTGACAGAATCGAAATCGTCGACACGAATCTACTCAGCCAGGAGTTGGTGGAGGATCTCTTGTGCAGGTACAAACCGGACGAGGTATACAATCTGGCAGCGCGTGCGTCGAGCCGTGACCTTTGGACGCAGCCTGTTTCGACCGGAGAACTCAATGGGCTAACCGTTGTGCGCATACTCGAAAGTATCTGCAAGCTCGATTCCCGCATCCGCTTTTTCCAAGCGTCCAGCAGCGAGATGTTCGGCAACGCGACACAAATGCCGCAGACTGAAACGACGACTTTCCATCCCCGGAACCCCTACGGGGCGGCAAAAGCCTATGGCCACTGGACAACCGTTCTTTACCGCGAGCACCAGCAACTTTTTGCCTGTTCTGGAATTCTCTACAATCACGAAAGCCCTCGACGTGGACTTGAATTTGTCACTCGAAAAATCACGCGAGCCGTCGCGATGATCAGCCTTGGGGAGGAAAGGAAGGTCCGATTGGGACGGCTGGACGCGCGGCGTGACTGGGGGTTCGCAGGCGACTACGTCCGGGCGATGTGGCTGATGCTTCAACAATCTCAACCGGATGATTATATTGTCGCTACGGGCGAGACTCACTCGGTGCGCGATTTTTGTGAGGTGGCCTTTGGGCACGCAGGATTGGACTATAGAGAGTTTGTGATTGAGGACCTGGACGACTGCAGGCCGGCGGAAACTGTACAACTTGTGGGTAACGCTACAAAGGCGCATCGCGACCTGGGTTGGAGACCGATGGTCACATTTCACGAGCTGGTGCGAATGATGGTGGACGCTGATCTGAAGATGATTCGGGAGGAACGTACGCTCGCGGATCGAGCCCATTCCTCCACAACCGACGTCAGAACCAGCATATTGTAAGAAAATCTAACGGAATAAAAGGACGTGCGTGATAATCCGAAATACATGTCGAGTTTGTGACGGGCAATTTGATCCCGTTCTTTCCCTCGGCGAGCAGTACGTCTCAAACTTTCTTTTGCCTGAGCAACCCGATGGCGTCAAGGCTCCGCTCGAATTGGTACTCTGCAAGCGATGCACGTTGCTGCAGTTGCGTCACACCGTGCCCGGTGACGCGATGTACCAAAACTATTGGTATCGTTCGGGCACCAATCAAACCATGCGAAACGCTCTCGCCGATATCGCCAACACCAGCGAACGATTGATGAATCTTCGCGCAGGAGAGGCCGTACTCGATATTGGCTGCAACGATGGCACTTTGCTCGCCTCGTACGAGACAAAAGGCATTTTCCGAATCGGCTTTGACCCCGCGGCGAACTTGGCCGCTTCTTCGCGAAAGGTAGCAGACCGGGTGGTCAGCGGCTTCTTCGAAGCGGAAGAATTTGACCGAGATCCTGACCTGAATACTTGCCGGCCTAAGATCGTGACTTCCATTGCGATGTTCTACGACCTGGAAGACCCAAACAAGTTTGTTTCGGATATCACGAGCATCATGCACCCGGACGGAGTGTGGGTCGTGCAGATGAGCTACCTGCCGCTCATGCTAAAACAGCACGATTTCGGAAATATTTGCCACGAACATTTGGAATACTACTCCTTGGAATCTCTTGAATACTTGCTGAAACTACACGACTTTGTAGTTTCCGATGTGCAGCTCAATGACGTCAATG
>DATNLR010000062.1:0-9988 GCA_035602755.1 Binatus sp. (SeqCode)
CGACCTCGCCCCTTTCATCCGCGCGTACCTGCTCTACCGTCGCGATAACGAATGCGGCAGCGCGGCGTCTGTGGCCAAGTAAAGCAGGGAAATTTGTTGCCCATTTCGCTATCCGGGTAGCTCGCTGAGGTCATCGCCTGAGCCGTTTTAGTTGCATTAGTCGCACTTCAAGTCCGATTTAAGACCTTTCGGTGCATAAGATTGACACCCCCCTACCCCTATGCTAGGTTCGGAAGTCGGCCCAAACTGCACGTAGCGCGATTTGGCCCCACAATTGCCCATCAATCCGCTGGAGGATACTTTTTTGGCCCACGCTGACGAAAAATTCCTGTTTACCTCTGAGTCTGTAACCGAAGGTCATCCCGATAAAATAGCCGACCAGATTTCCGACGCCGTCCTGGACGCGGTCATGAAAGACGACCCCCTGGGCCGCGTGGCCTGCGAAACCCTGGTCACCACGGGACTTGTCGTGGTAGCCGGCGAAATTACCACCAGCACTTACGTCGATTTTTCCGGCCTTGCTCGCGATGTAATCCGGGACGTTGGCTACACTCGCGCAAAGTTTGGCTTTGACGCCGAAACCTGCGGCGTAATTTGCGCCATCAACAAGCAATCTCCTGACATCGCGATGGGAGTCGATACCGGCGGCGCGGGAGATCAGGGCTTAATGTTCGGCTTCGCTTGCGATGAGACCCCCGAGCTGATGCCCATGCCCATCCAGCTCGCGCACAGCCTCACGCATAAGCTCGCTGAAGTCCGCAAAAAGGGTACGGTTGATTTCCTCCGCCCGGACGGAAAATCACAAGTTACAATCGAATATATCGATGGCCGCCCGGCGCGCGTCGACACTGTCGTCATCTCCACGCAGCACAGCGACAAAGTTTCTCACCGCGACCTGGAAGAAGCAGTGATGACCGAAGTCATCAGCGCTGTTCTCCCCGAATCCATGGTCGATAAGAAAACCAAATATCACATCAATCCCACCGGTCGTTTCGTTACCGGCGGGCCCATGGGTGACGCTGGACTCACCGGTCGCAAGATCATCGTGGACACCTACGGCGGGTACAGCCGTCACGGTGGCGGCGCGCTTTCCGGAAAAGATCCAACCAAGGTTGACCGTTCCGCGTGCTACATGGCGCGTTACGTCGCGAAAAATATCGTAGCCGCTGGCCTCGCAACGAAAGTCGAAGTTCAGCTGGCCTACGCCATCGGTGTGGCCGAGCCGGTTTCGGTTATGGCCGACACGTTTGGCACCGGAACGATTCCTAATTCCCAAATCACTGAGCTGATTCGTGCATTCTTCAAACTCACGCCTAAGGGAATCATTGAAACGCTCGATCTCCGTCGCCCGATTTTCCGTCCCACCGCGTCTTACGGCCATTTCGGACGCACTGGCCCGGGCTTCACGTGGGAGAAAACAGATAAGGCCCAGGCCATCAAGAAAGAAGCAGGCTCGCGCGGAGTAGTAGCGTCGTCACGCGCATAATCAGCGCGCGACTCTGAGGGAATTGGTCTTGTGATTCGGGTTTTGTAGCGGCGAGCTTTAGCTCGGCGCCTTTTTCTAAATTTTCCGCAAACTAAAGAACTTAAGGGAGCTCTCGTGGAAACGACTGCAACGAAGATGGCTGGCGATGTGAAAGACCTTGCCCTCGCAGAAAAGGGCAAACGCAAAATCGAATGGGCCAATCAGCATATGCCCGTTCTGCAACTCATCCGCAAACAATTCATCAAGGACCAGCCGCTGAAGGGAATTCGCATGTCCGCCTGCCTGCACGTCACCAGCGAAACGGCCAACCTTGCAATCACTCTCCGCGATGGCGGCGCCGATGTAGTTCTTTGCGCCTCAAACCCCCTTTCCACCCAGGACGAAGTCGCTGCGTCCCTGGTGAAGGATTACAACATCCCCACATTCGCCATTAAGGGCGAAGACAACGCCACCTATTACGCGCACATCAATGCCGCTCTCGACCACAAACCGCAAATCACCATGGACGATGGCGCCGACCTTGTCACCATACTTCTCACCAAGCGCCCTGACCTGGTGCAGAACATCATTGGCGGCACCGAAGAGACGACCACTGGCGTGATCCGCCTTCGCGCCATGGCCAAAGATGGCACGTTGAAGTACCCCATCGTCGCCGTGAACGACGCGCTGACCAAGCACCTCTTCGACAATCGCTACGGCACCGGTCAGTCTTCGATTGACGGTGTTCTGCGCGCCACGAATCTTCTGATCGCAGGACTTCGCGTGGTTGTTTCCGGCTACGGTTGGTGCGGCAAAGGCGTCGCTATGCGCGCTAAGGGCCACGGCGCAGATGTGATCATCACCGAAATCAATCCCGTGCGCGCTCTCGAAGCCGTGATGGACGGTTTCCGCGTGATGCCCATGCCTGAAGCCGCGAAAATTGGCGACATCTTCATCACCGTTACCGGCAACAAATCAATTCTCACCCACGATCATTTTGAAAGAATGAAAGACGGCGCGGTCATCGCGAACTCCGGCCACTTCAACGTCGAGATCGATATTCCCGCGCTGGAAAAGCTTTCCAGCTCAAAAAAACCGGTCCGTCCCTTCGTTGACGAATACGTGATGAAAGATGGCCGCAAGCTCTACCTGCTCGGCGAAGGCCGCCTGATTAACCTCGCCGCCGCCGAAGGCCATCCCGCTTCGGTGATGGACATGAGCTTTGCCAATCAGGCGCTCGCTTCCGAATACCTGGTCAAGAACGCCAGCACCCTAAAGCATCAGGTTTATTCCGTCCCCGAAAATATCGACCGTCATATCGCCAAACTCAAACTTGACTCCATGGGCATCCAGGTCGATAAGCTCACGCCAGATCAAGAGCAATACCTGGCCTCTTGGTCCGAAGGCACCTAGAACGTAACACCGTGAAGATAAGACCGAGCTAGCAGCAGTTTATGTTCTCGGTCTTTTTCTGTTCCTGCCATCAGTAGCCCTGGCAGATACCGGCCGAATGGGAGCAAGCCACAATTGAAACTTGCTGCGTATCGCGCTGTAGCGCGGGATTTTGCGGGTTATGGGGACTTGGTTTGCTTGACGCCGCACGCGGTTGAGAATCCACTGCCTGATAGCGCGATCACTGGAGCAATCCGCCGACGAAGACGCAAGCGCGGCTCCTTAATCTCCCGCTAGTCGTCGCCCAACGCGTCCAGAAATGTTGCGGATGGCGCGAAGAATAAATTCCCAGTGACGGCGCGGCTGAAGTCGAGCAGGCGGTCGTAATTGCCGGGCGGACGGCCGACGAACATATTCTCGATCATCTGCTCCAGTGTGCGCGGCGTACGGCAGTAGCCAATAAAATACGTCCCAAATTCACCTTGTGCGGCACTGCCAAAAGGCATGTTATCGCGCAATACTTTCAACTCTTTGCCGTTCTCTTCGATCGTCGTCAGCGAGCTGTGCGAGCAGGTCGGCTTCACTGATGCGTCCAATTCAATATCGGACAGTTTCTTGCGCCCGATAATGTTTTCCTGCGCCTCCGTCGACAGCGCATTCCACCCCTTCATATCGTGCAGATATTTCTGCACCATCACGTAGCTACCGGCGGCGAACGCGGCGTCCTCTTGCCCCACGAGCGCGGCATCGGCCACCCCTTCCCCTCGCGGATTTTCCGTTCCATCCACGAAGCCGATCAGATCGCGGTCGTCGAAGTTTTTGAAGCCGTGCACTTCGTCCACCGGAACAACCGCATTTCCGATGCGCGCCATGATCTGCGTCGCAAGTTCGAAGCATAGGTCCATGTACCTTGCGCGGATGTGGAACAGAAAGTCGGCCGGCGTGGACACCGCATGCCGCGTTCCGGCGCGAACCTCGCGGAACGGGTGAAGCTCGGCCGGTCGCGGCTGCCCAAACAGCCCGTCCCACGCGTCGGACCCAATCCCCATGATGCAGGACAGCCCGGCTTCAATATTGCGATACTCCACCGCGCGAAAAATCCCGCTCAGGTCTCCGCAAAACGACCGCAGAGCCGCGCGGTTCTCGTCTCCAGGTTTTATTGTCAGTATCAGAAAGATCGCGGCCCGCGAGAGCGGCGCAACGATTGGCTGCGCCACGACACGCGACCCGCCGGTCGGATTAGGCTCCATCGTGTTCCCTCCGCTTCTGCCTTACTGGTTGCCCCGGGCTAGTCTGTCGCCAAATAACCGCCCTCGGCGGAAACTTCGCGAGAGGGTATACTCCGCCTGATGACCATTGCAAATAAATATTTAAAGACTAGGAGCGGTCATGGCCGAACAAACCGACGGAACAGTAGGAGCCGGCACATACTTCGTTGAAGCGTCGACCTTGGCCGCTGCGTTTTCCAACCCGTTGCATCTCGATTTGATCCAAGTCGTAAACAAAGACGGTAAAGTCGTCTGGAATTTGACGGCGGACGGTTCCACCAACCTAAACCCGGCTTCCCCCACAACCGCTGCGCTTCTAGCAAAATTTGTCGGCGCTACCTTCGCCCAAGCCTTTGCCCAGAATCCGCTGCAGTACGATGTTTTTCAGGTTGTAGGTCCCAACGGCGTAAGCATCTTTCATGTCGATTACACCGGCGCCGCATACGTAGATTAATCCAAGCCGCAGCGCTTGCCCGATATTTCTACCGGCGAATCGCGGCGTTCGGTAACAATCAGGAACTCTTCTTCTCCAAAATTTCAAGCCGGACTCCCAAGCGTGTAAATTAAGTAGGAATGAAATATCCCAGATTTAGTTATATGTCCTGGCGCATCTTTGCTGCGTTGCCCACAGCGCTCGTAGCTGCCATATTCGCGTCCGCAGCCGGCGCTCAACAGTGCACTGTAAAGCCCGCGTCGATCCCGCTGGGCCAAACAGTTCGGCTCCGCTGCGAAGTCCCCGCAATTACTGCGCGCCTGAACACACGCACCGTGCGCCTGTTCCAACAGGAAACCGGCGATTGGCAAGGCCTGATGCCCGTAGCTGTAGCCGACACACCGGGCACCTACTCAATCGAATTTCTTGCAGCCGAC
The DNA here is from genome assembly GCA_035602755.1 of Binatus sp. (SeqCode). GTDB lineage: Bacteria > Acidobacteriota > Terriglobia > Acidiferrales > UBA7541 > Palsa-295. The sequence continues at coordinate 4,996 of DATNLR010000062.1, forward strand.
GGCACCACTCTCGCCTCCGTTAGCCTAACCATCCGCAAAACTATCTTTCCATCGCAAAATGTAGTTCTCGCGCCGCAAATCGAAGCGCTCCATTCCACCACCGAAGAGATGCAAACCCTCACCACCTTTCGTGACTCCGTATCCGACGTGAAATACTGGGAAGATCCGCTCGTCCCGCCGCTTCCCGGTTGTGTCATATCCCCCTTCGGAGTGAAGCGCCTCCACAACGGAAAGCCCACCGGTGAATTTCACGCCGGGATTGACCAGCGAGCCGCAGATGGCACTCCCATTCGCGCTGTGGCGGCAGGCGTCGTAAAAATCGTGCAGCCATTCAACGTCCTGGGCGGTACGGTAGCGATCGACCACGGCCAAGGCCTGGAAACCATGTATCTGCACATGTCGAAATTAAACGTAGAACTAGGCGCTCACGTAAACAAAGGTGACATAATCGGCTATGTCGGCGCCACCGGACGCGCGAACGGCCCTCACCTCCACTGGGTCATTTACGTAAACGGCGTGCCACAAAATCCGCAGCAATGGGTCACACTAAAATCCTGCGCCGCCAAAAAGCAATCCTAAAAGAAATCACCATTTAACGCTTCCCCAGCGACCTCAGTAAATCCACCGCGATCGAGAAGACCTCCGATGGTTTCACCTATATCTCGCACCCGAAGGAAGTCGCGGCCCTGATCGAAAAAGCCGCGACACACGCTCACTAGCGCTTTTCATGCCTGAATCGCGGAAAGGTTAAGTTAGAACGTAAATTTCGTGGCTATCTGAACTAGGCGAGGGGGCGCCGCGCTCACCACCTCGCCGAAGTTCGAATCGTTCACCTCGCCGTCCACCGACGCCGGCCCGTAAAACTGCGCATGATTGAAGACGTTGAAAGCTTCCAGCCTGAATTCAAACGATTTGGATTCTCGCACGCGCAGAATTTTCGAGAGCGTCACGTCAAAATTCTCGATGCCTGGTCCATAAAAGAATCGACGGGGTACATTTCCCAGTTGCCCAAGGTTCTCCGGACTGAATGCCGAAGTATTGAACGCAGTCTTCCCATTTCTCGGGTTGGTGTTGATCTCAAGCGGCCCGCCATTGTACTCGGGCGTGTCCAGCAAATAATTATTGATGCCGTTCCCCAGCGTTCCCAGCAACGAATTGTCTGAGTCGTCGTACAAAGTCACCGGAAATCCGGTGCTGAAACGTGTGGTTCCGGCGACGCTCCATCCATCCGTCAGCCGGTTGTTCCGCCGAAAAAGCCGATCAAAAGGCAGCTCCAGCCGGTAGCTGGCCACAAAGTTGTGTCGCATATCGAACGCCGAAATCGCACGCGTTGCTCGCAGATCCAGCGGATTCAGTTGCTCCCCCAGATTTGATCCTTGATCAATCGACTTACTGTAGGTATATCCAAGCAGAAAATCCGATCTCTTTCCCACATAACGCAGATTCGTTTCCAGCGCATTGAAATTTGAATTAGCAATCGTCCTCTGCGCGGTATTCTCCCCGTAATTCGGCCCCAATCCAACTCTCGTTCCATGATAGACCGTACCGTTGGTGCTGGTGATCACTGCGTCCTCGCCAAAAGGACCGCAAGTAGGGCTGCCGGGAGCCACCTCGCTGGGTTGACTCAGGCTCAGGCAAAGTGCCTGATTGCTTGGGTTGGTGGAAACAAGAGCAAGAATGTGATGCCCTTGATTTCCCACATAACTCGTCGTCAGCAGCATCCTGGTCGTGATCTGCCGCTCGAACGAAAGCATGTAATTTTCAGTGTAGGGAACAGCATTGCGGTAGTAAAAATACGGATCGGCGGCGATAGGCAGCACACTCGGCCAATCGAAAGTAGTGTCCGGATGTTTTGCCGAAACGTTGTGCGAAGGAAAAGTTAGGGGAAAAGGATTGATATTTTGTCCGCCGTTTGCAGCGTTGATAAATGGCGTCGCAAATAACGGCGGCTCTGGACTCAGATAGTTGTAGCCAAACGGCGGAACGGCGTACATCACGCCCGCCGACAGTCCCGGAAATGCGGTATAAAAAATTCCATAACTCGCTCGAATGCTGCTCTTCCCGTTGTCCCCAAAAATTGCCTTCAGAATTCCGTGGTCGAATCGAGCAGCATAAGCAACACCCAATCGTGGAGCGAAATTATCCCCTTGAGAAGGTGAAATCGTGCTTGGAATTCCCGGATCGCCCGGAACCACCAAGCCTCCCGGCGCGTCTGGATAGAGCACCGACTGCCGTCCCGGTATAATCGTCTGAATCTGATTATATTTCTCCCAGAATGGCATGATGTAATCCCAGCGCACTCCGAAATTGATGGTTAGATCATTTCTTGCTCGCCAACTGTCTTGTACGAAGAGTCCCGCATAGCGATTGCGCAGATAAAAAGGCCGCCCCGATGATTGTGTGAAGTTGCTGGGTACTCCGATTAAGAAGTCGGCAAACGCATTACCTGTCTCGGTCCCATCGATGTTGAAAGTCCCGTTGAACGTGGCATTCGGATGCTCGTTCACCTGATCGATGTGAAATTGCCCGCCCAATTTCAGCGTGTGTGCTCCGATTACTTTCGAAACCGTGTCGCTGAAGTACACCGTGTAGTTCACCTGGGTTTCATTGGTGATCGGGACGCCCATCACGAAGTCCGGAAAAGTAATATTTTCCACGCCTTCGAACTGCGGTGCTTGCACCACAATCCCGGCCGGCGGCGGCGCGAAACCTTGCGATGTCAGCGTGACACCCAGACCACCTTTCGGTTTTCCGATTACGTTGGCGTAGCGAAGAAAGCCGACGTGGAATTCGTTCACTGTGCCGGTGTCAAAAACTTTGGCGTCGCCCACACTGATGAGTTGCGCCCTACCGAATGTCAGCGCGTCGAAGCCGGGAATGCTGGCTCCTCCTTGCTGCCCCGGATACGGGTTGTCGAGGTTGTAATCATCGAAGAAGTAGTAGGCCGAAAGTTGGCCCCACCGGCTATTGGCATCGATTCTGCTCGAAAACTTGTCGTCGCGCACCGTTTGCGGAAACGCCGAAGTGGAATATTGGTCCGTCCCCACGTTCGGCGCCGGTATGTACGGCAATAGGTTGGTCGCTGGTGCCGACCATGCCTTCGGCGGAATTACTGCGTTCGGAAATACACATTCTGCCGACGTGGTGCAGTTTGAGGGATATACCCGCCCCAGATTCTGTGGATTGCGCTGCCCAGCGGTGAAGTAATAAGGCTCCCCTGCGGAAACCGTGTAACCAAGTCCCGGAGATAAAACATCCGCAGCCAAGTAAGAACCGCTCACAGTTTTCGGTATCACCACTTGGTTGCCATCGAACGTAGTAGTCGTAGAAAACGAGTCGGCCGCGTCCATAAAGTTCCCCGATCTCTCCGCGGCGGAAGGGACCGTGATTAATCCCGTTTCCACACCTTCCTTCGTGCGCGTCCCTTGATAGTCCGAAAAGAAAAAAACTTTCTGATGTTTCAGCGGCCCCCCCAGCGTCCCTCCAAATTGATTCTGTCTGAAATCCGGCCGCGTTGGATCGAAGTAGCCCCGCGCATCCAGGTTGGTGTTACGTAGGAATTCGAACGCGTTGCCATGAAATAAATCGCTTCCCGACTTGGTGACCACGGTGACCATGCCGCCGTTGTAATTCCCATATTCCGAATCGAAATTGTCAGTCAGCACACGGAATTCGTAGATCGAGTCAAGATTCGGCACCATGGACGTTCCGCCGTTCATGTGCTCCTGCACGTCAATCCCGTCCACCATGAATCCGTTCGACGATTCTCGCTGCCCGGCCACTGACAAATTTCCCGGATTCGAATCACCCGATGGAGAAAGACCTCCCGTCACGCCCGCCATAATCACGGAATTGGGCAGCAGTGTCGTAACCGGGACAATTCCAGGCTGGATCGAAAGCAGATCCGTATAACTCCGCCCGTTCAAGGGCAGTGCCGTCATCTGTGACCCGGTCACCAATTCGCCCAAATGCGTGGAAACTGTATCCACAGCTGCCGTGGCCTCCACCGTAACAGTCTCCGATCTCTCCCCGATCTGCAGAACGGCATCGAATTTCAGCGCGGCATCCATCTCCACAATCAAATTTGTTTTCTTCTCAGTTTTGAACCCAGCCGCTGCAATGAATAGATCGTAGTGCCCGACCGGAATCGTAGGGAACGAATAGAATCCTTGCCCGTTCGACACTGTCTTGAACTGTGTTTTCAGCGCCGAATTGGTTAACGTGACTTGCGCTCCCGGCACAACCGCGCCGCTCGGATCCGTGAGCGTCCCGGAAAGGCTGCCATTCGCCCCTGCCCACAATGTCGTTGCCGAGCAAACCAGAATGATCGTCCGCGCGATGAGGATCTTCAAACTTCCCAAGATGCTTCTAGATCGCATGGCCTCCTCGACATACGACTCTGAAATACGTGTTACCGAGGCCAAGGATTGTGTATCACGTTTTTAGAAATCGTGCTATCAGGGATTTCCTATAGCCTGAAAGGAAGGCCGGCTTCCGTTCCGGCCTTTCGCAAGCAGGTCGAAGCGCAGGTGCAACTGGCCTCTCCTGCGCCCTGCGTGCTATATACAAAGATTCAATCGGCCGCTTGCTCTGGGCTCCGGAATAAAGGATCGAACATGTCACAGTTAACTCGAACAGGCCTTTCCATCGACCGCGATTTGCTCGAAAAATTTGATCGAGCCATCGCCGGCAAAGGCTATAAAAACCGTTCCGAAGCCGTGCGCGACCTGATCCGCGATCACTTGGTATCCCTAGAAGCCGACCAGAACAAGGAAATCGTCGGAACGCTGACAATCGTTTACGACCATCATCGCCCGAATTTAACCGAGGAGTTAGTAGAAGCGCAGCACCACGCCGGTAGCCAAGTGCTCGCCGCCACGCACGTTCACTTGGACCATCACAACTGCTTGGAAGTCATCATCATGAAAGGCCGCAGCGCCACAATTCGAGACCTGTCGAATCGAATATTGAGCCTTCGCGGCGTAAAAGATCG
>DATNLR010000075.1:0-2095 GCA_035602755.1 Binatus sp. (SeqCode)
AGAAATTTCACCTTAGCCGTGCCATCCATCAATCCATGGCCGTTGGAGTCGAAGCGCTCCCTATTGTTTCCTTGATTTCCTTTTTTATCGGCACCATCCTCGCTTTGAACGCCGCGTACGAACTCCGCAAGTTCGGCGCCTTGCAAGTCGTCGCAAGTGCCGTGGCCATTTCCGTCACTCGCGAGTTGGGACCGCTGATGACTGCTGTGGTCGTAATCGGCCGGTCGGGTTCCGCATTCGCCGCCGAGATCGGCACCATGAAGGTGAACGAAGAAATTGATGCGCTGGAAACCATGGCCCTTGAGCCGGTGGATTTTCTGGTCGCGCCCAAGTTCCTTGCCATGCTACTCATGGTCCCTTGCCTCACAACCTGGGCCGATTTCATGGGTGTGCTTGGCGGCGGCGTTTTCGGTGTGTCGGCAGCGGGCTTCACCTGGGGCAGTTACATTCGCGCCACCCTCGACGCTTTGCAGTCCCGCGATATCGTCACCGGTTTGATCAAAGCTGCCATGTTCGGCCTCGTAATCACCGCCGTCGGATGCCAGGAAGGCTTTTCGACGGGATTGGGATCCGAGCAAGTCGGGCGTTCCACCACTTCTGCCGTGGTCAAATCTATTTTTATGGTCGTCGTCGTGGACCTTATATTTACTGCTATTTTTTACCTCACGGCGCCGAGATAAAGAGAACATGGCACTCAGCACACCATCAAAAGGCGACCAGTCACAAGCTCCGGCCGGCGCGGCTGTCGCCGTGCGCAATCTGCGCGTGAACTATGGCGCCAGAGAAATCCTGCACGGAATTAATTTTGAAGTGCCCGCGGGCGAGACGTTGGTCATCATGGGCGGATCGGGCTCGGGCAAAAGCACGCTGTTACGCACGCTCGTGGGTTTGGAAAAACCGAGCGGCGGCGAAATTTGGATGCGCGGAAAGAATTTTGCTGCGATGTCTGAGGAAGATCGTGATGAACTCCGCAAGAAAATGGGGATGTCCTTTCAAGGCGGAGCGCTCTTCGGCTCGATGACTGTGGGCGAAAATGTTGCGCTGCCCCTCCAGGAACACACAAAACTCGACGAATCCACGATCGAGATTATGGTTCGCCTGAAACTAGACCAGGTTGGTCTCTCCGGTTTTGAAAACTATATGCCAGCGCAATTGAGCGGCGGAATGAAAAAGCGCGCCGCGATCGCTCGCGCGCTCTCCATGGACCCTGAGATCTTGTTTTTCGACGAGCCTTCCGCTGGACTCGATCCCATCATCGCCGCCGGAATTGATGACCTGATCTTGAAGTTAAAGAAAGCATTTCGGATTACGATCGTGGTGGTCACCCACGAACTGGCCAGCGCGTTCCTGATTGCCGACCGCATGATTCTGCTCGACAAAGGCGTGATCGTCGCCAATGGCACAACCAAAGAACTGCAGGAGAGCACGCAGCCTCGCGTTCGGCAGTTCCTTGACCGCGTGCCGGAGCCCGAATTGACTGGAGAAATTGATTACTTGCAGATGTTAACGGGAGATATCCCGCCCATTCGGCAATGAGTCTAGCTAACTTAGTTCATCGTGTTATACTCCCGGCGCCTAAAGCTGCCGGGCAGCGGTAATCGAGGAAACAGATGGAAGCGAAGCGGGAACAGGCTCTCGTCGGGTTATTTGTGCTGGTGGCAGGTGGGCTGCTCATCGTCACGCTGATTCTTCTTTCGGGCGCGTTGACGACCGGTGACACTACCTTTCACACCTATTTCAAGAACGCGGGAGGACTGCAGCCTGGCTCGGAAGTCCGCTACGCGGGCGGCCCGCCCGTCGGCCGCGTCTCGAAGGTTCAGGTTGATGCTCAAGATGCAACGCGCATGAAAGTCGATTTTGCCGTGCATCCGAACATTCCGGTGAAAACGGACAGTACCGTCCTTATTACCAGCAACAGCCCTCTCGGCGAAAATTTTCTTGGAATCATTCCAGGAACAAACGCGGCAGCGCGCGCCCCTGCGGGCTACACCCTCAAGTCAAAAGAGTTCGTCAGTTTTGCCGATATCGCTGACAAAATAAACGCTCTGGCTCCCACCGCCAACGATCTGATCGTTCATTTGGACGCCCGCGTGGT
>DATNLR010000086.1:0-30707 GCA_035602755.1 Binatus sp. (SeqCode)
AATTCCGAACTTGCTGCGCGCCCGCATGGCGGCCAATGAAGCCTCCGCGGTCGGTTCGATTCGTACCATCAACACTTCTGCGGTTACCTACTCTTCGAGCTGGGGCGTGCAGTTCCCAGGGTCTTTGGCAGCGATGGCTGGTGCACCGGGCGGCGTTGCAGTTTGCGGCGCGGCGATTTTGATTGACCCGGTCCTGGCCGCGGCAACAGCAGCAGCCACGGCGAAGAGCGGTTATTACTTTACCTATGTGGGAGCCACGGCAACCCCGGCAGTTGGCGGTTGCACGGGTTTCCAGACCTATACGATCGTGGGACAGCCTGGAATCGTTGGACAGACTGGACAGCGCGGGTTCTTCAGCGACCAGAGCGGCGTCATCCGTTACACCACGGACGGCAGCGCACCAACAGTCGCCAGCCCTCCGCTTCAGTAATTTTCAGCTCCATCTTAAGACGACGACGGGGAGAGCAATCTCCCCGTTTCGTTTTTGTATCGCAGCCGAGCTATACGCGATCGGCCTCGATAGCGTGGCTAACCGCCGATAAGTCCGATTTTGGATTTACACCCGATGAATTACCGGCTATTTTCTGACGCGCAACATCCTTCTGCGGTGACTTTTCCTGGCTCCTCGTCATTGGTCCTTGCGATGATAAAAGATCGCAAGATTTAGCAACGTGTTCCTCGTCCGAATGCCTGCTGAAGTTTAGGTATAATCCTATCTTAAATTAGGACTGATTAATTTGAGAGTACATCCAAAAACCCCGCCTAAGCGGCTTGATCCGACACTATATACAAGTTATTTTTCGTATCAGCGCGAGATACTCGGATGCGAGGATATTCCGCTAACAGAAATCGCAAACAAAGTAGGAACTCCGGTTTACGTATACAGCGGTGCCAGCGTGCTGGGAGCTTACAGGAGATTTCAACGCGCATTCCGGGATATCCGACACTCCATCTGCTATGCGGTTAAAGCCAACTCGAATCTGGCTTTACTCAGATTACTCGCCCGTGCTGGCAGCAGTTTTGATGTCGTCTCGCGGGGCGAACTGTATCGTTTGCGTCAAATCAAAGTGCCGGGGAGCCGCATTGTGTTTTCGGGCGTCGGAAAGACAAGGGAGGAAATCCGCGAAGCGATTGAGGCAAGAATTTTGCTTTTTAACGTTGAGTCAGAGGCTGAGCTGGACTTACTTACTTCGGAGGCAGCTCTTGCGAATCGGAAAGCTTTCGCTGCGCTGCGAGTGAATCCGGGCGTAAAGGCAGGGGGGCACGCGCATATTTCTACCGGACATCATGGACATAAGTTTGGCATCGACTGGGCGGATGCGCGGCGTATTTATTTGAGCCGAGCGCGTTCGCGATGGATTGCATGGCGCGGTATCAGCACTCACATCGGTTCTCAAATTCTTGGATTGGATCCATTTCGTCGCGCTGTCACGCGAATCGCTTCGTTAGTGCAGTCACTTTCGAAGGTCGGAATCAAATTATCTTTCGTAGATTTGGGTGGGGGCCTGGGCATCCGGTATGTTCGAGAAAATGCTCCGGACATCGATGAGTACGGGCGCGTGCTTGTCCGACAGATACGAGGGCTGGGGTGCCGTTTATTACTGGAGCCGGGGCGCGCCATTGTAGGTCCGGCAGGCGTGCTCGTGACGCGGGTCCTCTATATCAAACGAAACCGGGGCAAGACCTTCATCATCGTTGACGCGGCAATGAATGATTTCATTCGGCCGGCTTTATACGATGCTGTTCATCCGATCACCCACGTCGTCCGCCGTTCTTCTGAACTTATCCACGTAGATATCGCCGGACCGGTGTGCGAAACCGGCGATTGCTTTCTTCACGATTGGCCGATTGAAATGCCAGAAACGGGCGATCTGCTCGCGTTGTGGGGAGCGGGGGCGTACGGATTCGCACAGGCGTCGAACTACAATTCGCGGCGCCGACCAGCAGAAGTGTTAGTGCACAATAAACAGTTCGATATCATCCGTCGGCGAGAATCACTAAGTGAGCTAACTCGAGGGGAATTAAAAGGACTTAGAATTTTAGATTAAAACCCATCGATGCGAACCTCTTCACAATTTGAAGAGGAAACCTAACCAGATGAAGGCACACTTTTGAATGTTGTAATTCCTTTCCATGGTTCTTTCCCGGGCGTGCACCTAATTTGAAATTGAATGTAATTCGATCGTAACTACGTCTGCCTGGCGGAACAGCTCATTTCTAGAAACCAATCTCGCTTCCGCCGCTTCAGCAATCTCTGGAGTCATGTTTTGCTTCCACGCGATGATCTTTGTGCCGAAGGCAGGAGCAATCCGCGCGACTTTACCGCCGATGTTGTCAAGCCCTACCACTCCTAACATTTTGCCGCTAAGATCTTGGGACACGCCTGCGTCGTGAGCAGCTGCGCTCTAGCCGTGTAGTGGTTTACTAGCATAGATGAAGTGACGGGTCCGGACAGGCTCGAGTGCGCAACGGGTCACTTGATTTTCAATCGCCCGGTCAGCGAGGGTAAAACGATCATGTTGTCTCTGGTGTTCGACCCAGGAATCGACTAGAAAAACCTCAAGATAGCGTCCCGGAAATTCGGAGTCATAATACACGCCCCAGCGCGTCGCACCATCACGCCGGCGAACTCTCTGATACTTGTAAATAGCTTCGAGAAACTCGTGGGCTTTGCCTGGATCCACTTTGTATTCGGTGGTAACAAGCACCGGACCTTCGTCGGGTTTCGGTTCAGCAAACACTATGGGTTTTGGCCAATGATTCCAGGCCTCGAGTGCAGCATCGGGCTCAGGCAACGGAAACGGCAATTGCAAGAGTAGGCAGGCGGCGATTCCAATTCCAGAGGCGAGAAGAGCTTTTTCCAAGCTCGTGCGCTGTGCCGAAGCACCCCAAAGAACGCTGCCAAGTGTCATGCTGCCTTGGAACACGAAGAGGTAGACGGCCAGGACACGAGCGCGGACCCAATCGGGAGCGAGACGCTGAATCAGCGTGTTGAAGACAGACATGAAGATGGTCCAGGCCGCCCCACCGAAAAAAGAGAAGAAGCACAGGATCCAGAGCTGAGGCACAAGAGCAATCGCAGTGAGGACGCCAGCGAACACTGCAGTTGCGACTGCGACCACGGCTTCAATAGAGTACCTTTTTCTCAGCCGCTGAAGGACGACGGCTCCCAGCACAGCGCCTGTGCCAAAAAAGCCTAACAACATTCCATATCCGAGCGAGCTGTGGCTGACGTTCCTAGCAACAACCGGCAACAAGGCCCAGAAAGCACTGGAAAAGAAAATGACGCAGGCGGATCTGAGCAGTAGCCGACGGATGCCAGGAGAGTACCGGACATATCGAATGGCGGCTGAAGTCGCTCCTGTGAAAGTTTCCGTGGGCAACTTACTTTTCGGGACCTGACGTTTCCATCGAGCGATTACAACGATCACACCCAGAAAAGAGACCACGTTCAATAGGAAAGCAGTGCTGACCCCCGCAACAGCGATGACGATACCCCCCAGCGCGGGGCCGACCGCGCGAGCGAGGTTGAACTCAATCCCGTTCAGAACCAATGCCGGCGATAGATCCTTTTTGGGTACCAATTCCGGGAAAATAGCTATCCAGGCCGGTGACTCCAGAGCGTCGCCAATAGACAGCGCAAACGTCAGGAGGAGTAACAGCCAAGGATTGATGAGATGAGTGAATGTCGCGACCACCAGGATGCCAGCCAATGCCAACATCCAAAACTCTGTTCCCAGAATTAACCTGCGGCGGTCGACGATGTCTCCGATCGATCCAGCCGGGAGCGCGAGAATGAAGAAGGGAAGTGTGGAAGCTGTCTGGATGAGTGCGACCTGCAAGGGACTGCTGCTCAGCGAAGTCATCAACCAAGCCGCGCCCACACCCTGCATAAACGCTCCCACATCGGAAACGAAATCGGCAATCAGGAGGTTTCGGAATAACGGGATCCCAAGGGGCCGCCATGGGCTTGACGCTACGGGAGACGGGTTTTTGCTCTCCTGCATAGCTGGACACTTTATACCAATCAAAAGCAACCCTTGCTCTTGATATCTCCATTTATGGGGTGAATTGAACAAATGTCCACGGATCGAACTCCACATATCCCGCAAGGACTCGGTACCTAGGGGGCTTGCAAAGCGCAAGCACTTCTTGGAATTTATGGAGATGTAGGCGCTATCGAGCATCTGCAGCGCGGTAGGAGCACCGACCTTTCCAGCAGATTGCACGCTCGGACGATTCAGGTAGACACACCACGAAGGCCGTGCCTCACGGGCTGATCCAAAGACACCGGGTGGTTTTCGCGCCAACACCAAAATTGGTTGAAGTTGTCCCTGAAGCGGAGCTGATCGCAATCCGTTGCGTTCTTGGAACTTTTCAAGAAGAAAATTACGATGGTAAAGTAAGAAAATCCGTACCCTGGCCAATTGTAATTCGCCGTTTTTTATTTCTGAGAGGAGGAAATCAAGGTGGCACCATACTTAGGAGCCATCGATCAAGGCACGACCAGCACTCGATTTATCGTCTTCGACCACTTCGGGCGGATCGTTTCTGTTGCTCAGAAAGAACACGAACAGATCTTTCCCAAGCCCGGGTGGATTGAGCACGATGCAGATGAAATCTGGCGCCGGACTCAGGAAGTTATCGAAGAAGCCATGCGGGCTAAAGAGCTGCGTCCCGAGGATCTTGCCGCCATCGGCATTACCAACCAGCGCGAGACTACGGTCGTTTGGAATCGCAAGACCGGACGGGCGGTGTACAACGCGTTGGTCTGGCAAGATACTCGGGTGGACGATGCTGTGGCGGAGTTTTCTCGCGAAGGGGGCCAGGATCGTTTTCGGGAAAAGACTGGCCTGCCGCTAGCCACCTACTTCAGTGGACTAAAAATTCGTTGGATTCTCAAAAATATCCAAGGCGCACAAAAGGCAGCCGAAGCCGGAGAATTGTTGTTTGGCACCGTCGATAGTTTTCTCGTCTGGAAGTTCACGGGCGGCACAGATGGCGGTATGCACGTAACCGATGTGACCAACGCAAGCCGCACGCAACTCATGAACCTCCAGACTCTTGATTGGGATTCGGAGATGTTGGAGGTTTATGGCATTCCGAAAAAAATGCTTCCTAAAATCAGATCGAGCAGCGAAGTCTACGGAAAGGCGAGGCTGGATTCGATCCGAAATGTTCCCATCGCCGGACTTCTTGGCGATCAGCAGGCAGCGCTTGTTGGCCAGACGTGTTTCCATGCAGGTGAAGCAAAGAACACTTACGGCACGGGCTGTTTCATGCTGGAAAATACCGGAACGGAGATCGTTCATTCCAAGTTTGGACTGCTCACCACGGTGGCTTACAAATTCGGCGACCAGCCTGCGCACTACGCGCTGGAAGGCAGCATCGCTTTTACCGGCGCAGTCGTGCAATGGCTTCGCGATAACCTCGGACTGATTCAAAAAAGCGCCGACATCGAATCGCTGGCACGAACAGTTCGCGACAATGGAGGCGTCTACTTCGTTCCAGCGTTCTCCGGGTTGTATGCGCCATATTGGAAGAGCAATGCGAGAGGGGTGATCGCCGGCTTGACTCGCTTTGCAAACAAGGGTCATTTGGCACGCGCAGTCTTGGAAGCGACGGCATTTCAAACACGCGAAGTGTTGGAGGCCATGGAGAAGGATTCACGAATTCAACTGAAGGTTCTGCGAACCGATGGCGGAATGGTGGAGAACGATCTTCTGATGCAATTTCAATCGGACATTCTGAATCTTCCGGTGGTCTGTACGGTCGTCAAAGAAACCACGGCGCTGGGAGCCGCTTACGCTGCGGGCCTCGCTGTCGGCTACTATCAGGACACCGACGATCTACGCGCGAACTGGGCTGTCGACCGCACCTGGACACCCAATATGGATGAAGAAACGCGAGAAAGTCTCTACAAAATCTGGAAGAAGGCGGTGACACGTTCTTTCGACTGGATCGAGTAAGTCGGCGTTCATTCCAAAAAGAACGTGCGACTTCGCCTAGTAGGACCAGCAATTACGACCGGGGAAGGAAGCGGCTGAAGATTTTCCAATACCATATGGGCGCAAGGCGTTCGAGGAGGGCCAGGAATTTTGCGTCGTTGCCGACCAGCACACGCGGCGAGCGGCGTTCGATGCCCTTCACGATGATTTCGCCCGCCTCTGCGGGCGGCATCCGCAACGCTTTTTTCGCGATGGCTTTACGCCGGGCAACTTCTTCCGCGGACATGCCCTTGGGCACTCGAGCATTATCCGCAATGGAAGTCGCGATGCCGCCCGGGTGCACCACGGTGACTCCGACTTTTGAACCCGCGAGTTCGTATAGTAGTGAATTCGAAAATCCGCGCACGGCGAACTTGCTTGCGGAGTAGGCAGTTTGGCCGGGCGGCGAGACTATCCCGTAAATGCTCGAAAGATTCACCACCCGTGCGTCATCGCTTTTCTGCAAGAGAGGCAGAAAGGCTCGCGTCATGCGCACCACGCCCCAGAAGTTAATTTCGAAGAGCCACTCGAAATCTTCCTCGCTGACGGCTTCGAAAGTGCCGCCGATGGCGACACCGGCATTGTTAACGAGGATGTGCACGCCGGGGTGTACAGCGATCACGGCTTGCGGGAACGCTGCCACGGCGTGACGGTCTGCAACGTCAAGGTGATGTTGGGTGATGCGCAGGGTAGTTGCCGACGGGGTCGCGTTTGCCGCGTGCGTTTGAGCCGATTGCGCCATACCAGCCGTTTCTGATAAGCCCGCATCTTGTACATCAGCGAGTGCGAGGTTGCAGCCACGACGAGCGAGCGAAAGGGCGATGGCGCGACCAACGCCGCTCGCGGCGCCCGTGACCACCGCCGTGCGATTCTTAAGTTTCATTGCCTTAGTCATAATCGCCCATTTAGAACGAAGCGCAGCCACATGGTCACGATTTCTCGAGGAGCGATGACTCTACTCCAGGCGGCGGTCTAAGTCGCGGAGGCTTGCACATGTCCACGCTGGGTGGCTAGATATTCTAAAATCGCGTGGCTTGCTACGCCAGGCTGGTCGGTCTCGAAAATGTGGCTGGCTCGAGGAATCATCACTAGCTTGGCGCCCGGAATACGTTCCGCGATTAGACGGCCATTTGCGGGCGGGATGAGCAAGTCGGTCTCGCCGTGAACGACCAGTGTTGGAGCCGTTATTTGCGCGATGCGGCTGTAGGCCTCCCAACCCAGAACCCCTTGTAATTGACTTATGTACCCTTGCGCAGCGGGATACCACTTCATGCGGATAGCCATATCTTCGTCGATTCGCTCGCGTGGCGTGCCCGCATCGTATATGAACGGGATGATGGCTTCCTTTGCTTCTTCCGGTGTCATGCCTTGGCGCATAAGAATTTCAAGCACTTCGGGTTCCGCCCGCACCGCCTCGGGGCCGCCCGCAGCGGTACAACCCAAAATCAGCGAACGCACGCGCGCCGGATATTGCAGCGCAAATTCCTGCGCAATCATGCCTCCCATCGAAACACCGAATACATGCGCGCTTTGGACGCCCGCAGCGTCGAGAACGGCTGCGGCATCGGAGGCCATCAATTCAATGGCATAAATCCCAGGCGGTACGTCGCTTTGTCCCACGCCGCGATTATCCAGAGCGATGGTGCGATAGGTTTGCGCAAGAATGGGGCGGGTGCGATGCCACATGTAGGAGGGATAGCTTAGGCCCTCGATGAGCAATAAAGGTTCGCCAGAGCCTTGTTCATCCCAGTAAATTTTGGCGTCCTGATTTTCCACAAACGGCATCGACCCTCCGATTAGACCGCACGGCAGTCGCGGAAAAAACCATCGAATCAGATAGTGACCAACAGATGAACGTTACTAACGCGGTTGGCATTGTATATAATCCGCACCATCATGCCAAACCAAGAAACGCAGTATGACCTAGCTGATCGAATCGCCACGATTACACTCAACCGGCCCGATAAACTGAATGCCTGGACCGCAACCATGGAGCACGAAGTGCGCTCTGCGATGGCAGCAGCGGAAAACGACGAAAACGTCCGGGTGATCATTTTGACCGGCGCCGGGCGCGGATTTTGTGCGGGCGCGGATATGTCACTTCTGAGCACGATCGCGGAGAAGGGAATCGACGCCAGGCAACGGGCGCAGGCCACGCAGCGTGACGGCGGGATCAGCGAAGATACGCGAGCCGATTTCCAGAGGAAGTACTCGTATTTTCCGGCGCTCACAAAGCCCGTGATTGCGGCCATCAACGGCCCGGTAGTGGGATTGGGTTTAGTGATTACTTTATATTGCGATTTACGTTTTGCTTCTGATGCGGCGCGTTTCGGCACAGCGTTCGCGCGGCGGGGATTGGTCGCAGAGTATGGAATGGCATGGATGTTGCCTCGCCTGGTGGGGCAGGCCAACGCTCTGGACCTCCTTTTTTCCGCGAGAATGATCGACGCAGCAGAAGCACTGAGGATGGGCTTGGTGAATCAGGTCTACCTGCAGGAAACATTTCGTGAGAAAGTGCGGGACTACGCGCTAGATTTAGCTTCCAAGGTTAGCCCGCGGTCGTTGCGCGTGATTAAGCGCCAAGTGTACAACGCAATGTTCCAAACGCTCGCTGAGTCGTTTGAAATCTCCGAGCAGGAAATGCTGGCGAGCCTGAAAAGCGAAGATTTCAAGGAAGGAGTGGCACACTTTGTTGAAAAGCGTCCTCCGGTTTTCACCGGGAAATAACCGAGATCTATGAGCTTTGAACCGAGCGCCAAGGCCAAGGAACTCCAGGAGCGTTTGCAGCGATTCATGGCTGCCTACGTGTATCCGAACGAGCAGCGATTCCACGAGGAAGTAGCGCGCGAGCGTTGGAAACCGACGAAGATCGTCGAAGAGCTCAAGTCCAAGGCACGCGACCAGGGATTATGGAATTTGTTCTTGCCGCGAGATCCAAACGGCGCGGGCCTAACGAACCTAGAGTACGCGCCGCTTTGCGAAATCATGGGCCGCAGTCATATGGCGCCGGAAGTATTCAATTGTTCCGCGCCTGACACCGGAAATATGGAAGTGCTGGCGCGTTATGGAACGCCCGAGCAGAAGGAGAAATGGCTGAAGCCGCTCCTGGCGGGCGAAATTCGATCCTGCTTTGCGATGACGGAGCCGGATGTGGCTTCCTCAGATGCCACGAACATTTCCGCAAGCATCGTACGAGATGGCGATGATTACGTGATCAACGGACGGAAATGGTGGTCTTCTGGAGCAGGCGATCCGCGCTGCAAGATCGCGATCTTTATGGGTAAGAGCGATCCCGCGGCGCCGGCGCACAAACAGCAATCCATGATCCTGGTTCCGCTCGACACGCCGGGAGTCACAATCGTCCGGCTTTTAACTGTTTTCGGCTACGACCACGCACCGCACGGCCACGCTGAGATGAAGTTCCAAAGTGTGCGTGTTCCGGCCGCGAATATGTTGCTTGGCGAAGGGCGCGGATTTGAGATTGCACAGGGACGCCTGGGTCCTGGGCGAATTCATCACTGCATGCGTTGCATCGGTATCGCGGAACGCGCTCTGGAAAGCATGTGCAAACGGGTGGAGTCGAGGGTGGCCTTCGGGAAAACGCTGGCTGAGCAGGGCACCATTCGCGCTTGGATCGCCGAGTCTCGGATGGAAATTGAACAGGCGCGCCTGCTTACGCTCAAAGCCGCGCACATGATGGACACGGTCGGGAACAAAGCAGCACGGAGAGAAATTGCGATGATCAAAGTTGTGGCGCCCAACGTCGCATTGCGGGTTATGGATCGAGCAATTCAAGCACACGGTGGCGCGGGAGTCTCACAGGATACTTTTCTGGCTAGCTCCTGGGCGATGGTTCGCGCATTGCGGTTAGCCGACGGACCCGATGAAGTACACCTCGAATCGATCGCCAAATGGGAACTGACCAAAAATAAAAATACGGAAGGAACATCAGGGTCGGACTGATTTTGATAATCAACCTCCGATGTAGCGCCGCAACTTGAATTGGAAGAAATCGATGGCACCCTTCATTGTCAACGATCTGCAAGCGCTGAAAGAACTGGTTGGCCGGGAGGTTGGCGTCTCGGAATGGCTTCCTATTACGCCAGAGCGGGTCGAACGCTTTGCCGAGGCCACCGGAGACCGCCAATGGATTCATCTAGACCGTGAGCGCGCAAGCAAGGAATCACCTTATGGCGGCACAATCGCTCATGGATTTCTCACCCTATCGCTCATCAGCTGTTTAATGAAAGACGTGATGGAAATACGAAGCGGGGTGCGACTGGCTGTGAATTACGGATTGAATCGAGTGCGTTTTCCCGCCGCCGTGCGGACCGATTCCAGAGTCCGGGCTCGGGTCACGCTACTTGCTTTGAAGGAGCTTGCTGACTCCGCGGAAGCTATTTTTGCGGTTACCGTGGAGATCGACAAATCCGATAAGCCCGGATGCGTTGCGGAATGGATCGTGCGTTACTACCGCTGATGAATTAGGATTTTCCCCGGGATTTTCAAGGGGCAATCGCAAGATGAGATAAGCCACTAAATTTGCCCGGTCTGCGCAGTGTGTAAAGAAGCACGTAAGAGCATGCGGATTATTTCAGGCATAGACGCAAAGCGTTCATCTTTTGTTAGGCCTTGGTGATAGCGAAAATAAATTTGCTGTACGATGACGGCCAGTTTGAAGCGTGCGAATGCAAGGTAGAAAGCAATTTGGCAAGCGTTACATCCGGTTTTTTGAGAATAGTAGTGCACGATTTCCTCGCGAGTAAAGCTGCCAGGTTCGCTGGTGGGCCCCCAACGATTTTCTTGCAGCTCCTGCGGATCCGTTGCATCCACCCAATAGCTTAATGCAGTGCCCAGATCCGAAAGGGAGTCTCCAATGGTGCACATCTCCCAATCCAGTACTCCCACGATTTTAGTGATCTCGCCCGAATCGAGCACGACATTGTCATATTTGTAGTCGTTGTGAATCAGCGAGACGGCGTTTGTGGTTGGCGTGTGTTCCTGCATCCAGTGAGAAATCTTCTCTACTTCCGGATAATCATGTGTTTTGGAACCGTAGTAGCGCTCGGTCCATCCGCGGACCTGTCGTTGCAAGTATCCGTCCGACTTACCGAGATCAGCTAGTCCTGCGGATCGGTAATCCACACCATGCAGGCGAATGAGATTGTCGATAAACGATTCGCTGAGCCGGCCTGCCGTTTCGGCGGAAAAATCCAAACCGGACGGGAGATGCCTACGAAGGATGATGCCGTGGACCGGTTGCATGACATAGAACGGCGCGCCGATCACGGAAGCGTCGTCGCAATAGAGAAGCACTTCGGGAGCCGGCGCATAGACGGAGTGAAGTTTTGAGAGCACGCGAAATTCGCGGCTCATATCGTGGGCCGATCGCACCTTGCTTCCGAACGGCGGCCGCCGAAGAACCAATTCCTTGGTGCCTAGATGCAAAGAGTAAGTCAAATTAGAATGACCGCTGGGAAATTGGCGAATCTCGAGTGCACCTGTTTCGTTAGGAAAATGACGGTGCAAGAAGGGTTCGAGCTTGACTACATCCAGCTCTTCGCCAGATCGAATGGCTGCTGGATAGTCCAGAAAATCGCTCATCGGAAGTCTCCCCTAGCGGTGAGTGAGCATTGCGGGATCGTCGAGATGGGCGTGGACATTGAAAGAACTGAGCGTAAAACGGTCGGCGGAGTGAAGGAATTCACTCCAAGAAGAATTCCGCGACATCCAGCTCACTTGCAATGTGCTTTCCGGCGAAAGTCGCAAAGCACGCTGCACTGCAACAGCGATGGGACCACCGGAAGTAAAAATCGCAACCCGTTCACCGCCTCCGCAGGCGGAGAGAAACTTCGCCAGACCGGAATTCACTCGTGAGCAAAACTCCAACCAGGTTTCTACGCCTGGCAAAGAAATCGCGCCGAGGGCCCACAGACCGATGACGGCCTCAAAAAGCTTTTGAAAGGACGCACGTTGCGCCGCGTCGCCGGTGGCGGATTGAAAGGTTGCATGGAGATCTCGGATCTTCGGTTCCGTTTCGAGCAATCTGGGCAGACCGCGTTTGAGCACAGCTTCGCCCTGGTATTCATCGAATTCCGGAAGCACGAGAGGCTCTGGAAACTCGAGACCGGTCCTGGCGTAGGCGTGGCTCACGATTTTTAAGCTGTCTTGCTGGCGGACACACGGGCCGACGCATGTGCGGTCGAAAATGAGATTGTGTCGCGCCCAATATTCGCCGAGCAAGCGCGCTTGTGCTTCTCCCAGCGCAGACAGCTTGTCATAGTTTTGCTCGAGGAAGGAAGCTTGCGCGTGACGGACAACGAAGAGGATTCCCATGGGTCTTTTTTGAAGAGAGGTTAGACTGCCGCGCCTTCTTCCTTGCCGAATTGCGCGAAGGTCTTACCTTGTTCTGCGAGCCGCTTCAGCAGCGGGGCAGGCCGCCAGGTTTCACCATGCTGGCGATGGAATTCCGAGACACGTTCCAAGACTTTTTTGAGGCCAACCGTGTCGGCATACCACATGGGACCGCCGCGATGTGCGGGGAATCCGTAGCCATTCAGATAAATGATGTCGATGTCGGAAGCACGCAGCGCGTAACCTTCCTCCAGAATGCGCGCACCCTCGTTGACTAGCGCGTAGATGCAACGGTCGGTGATTTCGTCAGCTGATATTTGACGTTGCACGATGCCGGCCTCGGCAACCCATTTGCGAACGAGTTCATCGACCGTTGGGTCCGGGATTGCCCGTCGTTGGTCGTCATATTTGTACCAACCCGCCCCAGTTTTCTGCCCGAATCGACCGAGCTCACACAAACGATCTTCCGCAAAGGGCTGACGAATGCCAGGCACTTCCAAGTGTCGATACTCCTTGCGAATGCGCCAGCCGACATCGAGACCTGCGAGGTCGCCGACGGCTAGAGGTCCCATGGCGTTGCCGAAATCGACGAGAGCCTTATCCACGGCTTCAATCGCTGCACCTTCTTCGACCAGGAACTGCGCTTCGCGGCGGTAGGGACCAAACATGCGATTGCCGACGAAACCTCGACAGTTGCCGACCAGCACTCCCACTTTGCCGAGCGTTTTGGAGAGTTGCATGCAAGTGGCGATAACTTCCTTTGAAGTAGCTTTACCACGGACGATTTCGAGCAGGCGCATGACATTCGCGGGACTGAAGAAATGCGTGCCGATGACAAATTCGGGCCGCGAGGTAGATGCAGCAATCTCGTCGATGCTCAGTGTTGAAGTATTACTGGCAAGGATCGCGCCTGGCTTGCACACGCGATCCAGCTCCTTGAAGACTTCCTTCTTAAGAGCCATGCCTTCGAACACGGCTTCGATAACTAGGTCAACGTTTGAAAAACCGTCATAGCTAAGTGTGGGTGTGATGCGGTTGAAGCGCTCATCGGCAGCTTCCTGAGAGAATCGTCCACGTTTGACGGAAGTCGCATAGTTCGATTTGATCGTCGCCAGTCCGCGATCGAGCGCCGCTTGGTCCATTTCTTTCAGAAGTATGGGAATACCGGCGTTAGCGAGGACCATGGCGATGCCACCGCCCATAGTACCTGCGCCAACAACCGCGGCAGATTTTATCGGAATAATCGCGGTTTCCTTGGGAATGCCGGGAATCTTGCTGACTTCGCGCTCGCTGAAAAAGACGTGGATGAGCGATTTAGATTGTTCGGAGAACAGGCACTCGACGAAAAGTTTTTGTTCGGCTTGGCAGCCTTCTTGGAAAGGCATTTTGGTGGCGATCTCGATGGCATCGATAGCGGCAACTGGAGCGAGCAAACCGCGCTGTTTCTTGGCCACCGTTTCCCGCGCGGCGGAAAAGATCGGCGCGTTGTCCGCGGCATTTCCAAGTTTTCCGTTTCGCTCCCGGGTTTTGGGGGCCGGCTTACCTGCAACTTCGCGCGCAAATGCAACTGCTCCCGCGAGCAGATCGCCTTCGATGATGCGGTCGACGATACCGAACTTCAGCGCTTCTTCGGCTTTGACGGGATTGCCGGTAGTGCACATTTCCAAAGCTTTTGCGACGCCTGCGAGTCTGGGAAGACGTTGCGTGCCCGCCGCCCCAGGAATAATGCCGAGCTTCACCTCCGGCTGGCCGACCTGCGCGGAAGAAACAGCCACACGATAATGTCCAGCCATTGCGAGTTCCAAACCGCCGCCAAAGGCCGTCCCATGAATGGCTACGATCACCGGCTTGCCGCTATCTTCAATTTTCAAGAGCAAGGGAAGTAAGCCAGCACCGCGCGGTTTGCCCGAGGTCATTTTGCCGAATTCCTTAATGTCCGCGCCGGCCACAAAAGTACGACCACCGCCGATCAGGACAACGGCTTTTACGCTGTCATCCTCCGCGATGCGGTCAAGCGCTTCGGAAATGCCTTCGGGAACGCCCGGGCTCAGCGCGTTGACCGGCGGATTGTTGATGGTGATGACCGCGACGTCATTCTCTTTGGTGAGTTGCACTAGATCATTCATGGAAAAATTCCTCTGGCTTGCGGATTTACGCGCTTTTCGCTGTGACGCCGCCGGAATCAATCACCAGGGAGGCAATACGCTCGCGGTGAAAGGTGGCGTCGCCGAATGCGGTTTCCGAGCCTTTTGCTCGGCGGTAATATAGGTGAATATCGTTTTCCCAGGTAAAACCCATGCCGCCGTGTATCTGTATGCCGCGATTACCCACCGTGCGGCCAGCATCGCTGGCGTACATTTTGGCAATGGAAACGGCAGTCGACGCATCCGGCGAGTTTTCTTCCAGCGCCCAGCCTGCATAATACACAGCCGAACGCGCGCTCTCGGTTTCCAAATACATGTCCGCGCATTGGTGCTGCACGGCCTGAAACATTCCAATAGGTTTGCCAAATTGTTTGCGAGTTTTGGCGTATTCGACCGAGATATCGAGGATTCGCTGCATGCCACCGACTAGTTCGGCGGCAAGCGCGGCGGTAGCGATGTCAAAAGCCCGCGCGAGATTCGCAGTGGAACCAATTTCCTCAGCCGGCGTGTCATTGAATTCAACGGCATAAAGTTTGCGCGTAAGATCCATAGCCCGCATGGGAGAAATTTTCAGGCCACGAGCCTTCGAATCCACCACAAAAACACCGTTACGCGCAATGACAATTATGAAATCGGCGACGGCGGCATCCGAGACAAAGAGTTTTTCTCCGGTGAACTTCCCATTCGCCGCGCTCAGATGGATGTCCCGCGGATTCCAGCTCGCATTGGATTCCACAATGGCCGCCGTGGCGCGAACCTCTCCCCGACAAATCGGAGCGAGGTATTTGTTCTTGTGGGCCGGCGAAGCTACAGCATCCAAGACCGTTCCCGCCAGCACGACAGTTGAGAAAAACGGCCCGGGCAACAGCGCGCGTCCGGCTTCTTCCATCAAGAGCATAAGCTCAACCTTGCCCAGGCCGACGCCACCCAGGCCTTCCGGAAAGATAATGCCGGTGTAGCCCTGGTCAGTCAGTTTGGACCAAAGAGCGGCGTCATAGGCCGTATCCGTTTCCATCAGGCGCCGCATTTCGGAGCTAGGGCATTCCCCTGCGAAAAACTTGCGCGCGCCGTCCTTTAAGAATTCCTGGCTTTCCGTCAAACCGAATTCCATAGCGTATCCCCTTAGTAGCTTCTCGGCAATCCGAGAACGAAATGTCCAATGATGTTCCGCTGCACTTCGGAGGTCCCTGCCTCGATCGTATTTCCGCGGGTGCGCAGGTAGGCGTAAGACCAAATGCCTTTATCGACGGCGCGCGGGTCGCCGCCTAGCAGTTGACCGTAGGGACCGAGCAGCTCCTGCGCGATTTGTTGGAGGCGCTGGTTGAGCTCGCTCCAGAAAATCTTCTGAATGGAACCCTCCGGGCCAGGCACGCCTGTAGTAGTGATGCGGCTGAATGCCCGCATCTGGTTAAAGCGCATGATTTCAATCTCCGCGCTGCACTGCGCGAGTTTCTGGCGCATAAGCGGGTCTTGGGCAGCGGGCCGTCCGTGGCGTTGGACGCTTCGAGAAAGTTCAATAAGGCGTGTGATGGCGCGCTTGAATATGAGATGGAGGCGAGCGCCGTAGGAGCCTCGCTCGTACATCAGCGTGCTCACTGCCACATTCCATCCGTCGTTCACTTTGCCAAGGACGTTCTCAGTTGGAACGCGAACATCGCGAAAGAAAATCTCGTTGAATTCCGATTCGCCGGTCATCTGGCGTAAAGGTCGAACCTCGACCCCGGCCGACTTCATATCGACGAGGAGCACCGAAAG
Organism: Binatus sp. (SeqCode); assembly: GCA_035602755.1. Taxonomy (GTDB): domain Bacteria; phylum Acidobacteriota; class Terriglobia; order Acidiferrales; family UBA7541; genus Palsa-295. The sequence continues at coordinate 16,241 of DATNLR010000086.1, forward strand.
TCCCTTGTGTTTCGCTACACTCGCATCCGTGCGAACCACGAGTTCGCACCAGTCGCCAATCCAACCGTAGCTAGTCCAGACCTTTTGGCCGTTAACGACGTAGTGATCGCGGTCCAATCGGGCTTCCATTTGCAAACCGGCGAGATCGGAACCGGCATTGGGTTCGGAAAAGCCCTGGCACCAGATTTCTTCCGCGCTCAAAATTTTCGGGATGTAGCGTTTCTTCTGGGCCTCTGTTCCGAAGGCGATGATGGTGGGCCCGATGAGGCCTAAGCCAAGCGAATTGGCCATCGGTGGCGCCTCGACACGGGCCATCTCTTCCCAAAATATGGCTTGTTCCATCAACGTAGCACTGCGACCCCCGTATTCCTTAGGCCATGAAACGGCTGCCCAGCGGCCTTCTTGGAGTTTTCGCTGCCAGGCGCGAAGATATGGAAACGATTCCTCGATGGATTTTTCGCGCCACTCGTTCCAGTCCTGCGGGAGGTTGTTGGCAAGCCATGCGCGAAGTTCGTCGCGAAACGTCAATTCCTCTTTTGTTAAATTTAGATCCATGATCAAGACTCCTTCGGATCGCCAGGCACCGATTGTCGTCCGGCTGCTTTGTCAGTTGAAAAAAGCATCTCAAAAATTAATCTGGCTCAAGCGTCGGATTTCCGTGTTGGCGACGCGGAACTCGGGCGCATCGTCTCCTGCCCCTGCCAATACTTTTTCCGGATGTCTTTTTTGAGAATTTTTCCAGTGCCAGTCTTTGGCAAACTATCCAAGAATTCGAATGAGCGAGGGCACTTGTAGTGTGCCAGGCGCGAACGGCAGAACTCGATGAGCTCGGACTCCGTCGCGACGGCGTTCGGCTTTAAGACCACCAGTGCTTTAGGAACTTCGCCCCACTTTTGGTCGGGAACCGGAATGACCGCGGCTTCCAAAATGGCCGGATGCGCCAGGATGGCTTTTTCAAGCTCAAGGGAGGAGATATTTTCTCCGCCGCTCACGATAATATCTTTTTTGCGATCGACGATCAGAACGTAACCTTCTTCGTTGAATGTGGCCATGTCCCCGGTGTGGAACCATCCTCCGCGTAAAGCTTCGGCGGAAGCTTCTGGCTGGCGCCAGTAACCCTCCATCACTCCGTCACTACGCGCGATGATTTCGCCAATGGCTTTCCCATCGCGCGGCACGTCGTGATCCTCGGCATCGACAACTCGTATTTCCGTGCCGGGAAAGGCGTAGCCGGTCATCGCTTGGCCGACGTAACGCTGTTCGCCTTCCCAGCCTAGACCTAACTTCATGGGAGAAATCGTAAGCGAGGGCGACGTTTCGGTCAGGCCGTAACCGGAAAAGCACTCGCAGCCGAGTGCTTTTTCAACCTCGCGAATCAGTGTTGGCGACGATGCGGCGCCGCCGATAACAATCCGCCGAAGCGTACTTAAATCGTAGTTATGGCGCTCGGGGCAATTCACCAGGGCGGTGGCCATGATGGGAACCAGACTACAGGAGTGAACCTTTTCCTTTTCAATCAGTCGGAACACTTCTTTGGTCTCAAAACGCTGGATCATGACGTGCGTTCCCCCCAGTAAAGTGAGGAAATGCGCAACACCCCATCCATTCGCATGGAACAGGGGGATGGTGTGAAGTTCGACGGCCCCTTTTTCGATCTGAAATCCCAGACAGACGTTCAGCGCATGTAGATAGATGTTTCTGTGCGTCAGCATTACACCTTTTGGATTTGCACTGGTGCCGCTGGTGTAGAAGAGTTCAGCGAGAGCGTTTTCGTCAACGGAGCCGATGTCCGCGCGATGGGGTCTGTTCGCGCTGAGATAAGAGTCATAGTTTTGTGGAGCGAGCCAAGAAGCCTCGGGAGAACCATCGAGCTGGACGAACATTTTTACCGTGCGAAGATTCTTGCGAAAGGATTGCACCAATCCGAGAAACTGCTTTTCAACGAAGAGTATCGTCGAGCCAGAATCATTCAGAATGTAAGCCAGCTCTTCCGACGCGAGCCGGATATTTAGCGGGAGCATAACAGCGCCTGCCTCAGGAACGCCGTAGTAGGCTTCTAGTAAGCGGTGACAATTCGCGCTGAGGAAAGCGACGCGATCTCCCGCCTCGACCCCGGCCTGTCGCAGGGTGCCCGCTAGTCGGCCGACGCGCTCGGAAAATTGTGCGTACGTAAAGCGCTCCTGATTGCAGACTACCGCGGTCCTGCTGGGATATTGCTGTTCCGCATAGCGAAGGAAGCGGAGAGGCGTGAGTGGAATATTCATAGCGTGCCTCGCCCGGATTAGGCGGACTGACCTCCATCCACGACCAGGATGTGTCCGGTCACAAAATCGGATGCACCAGAAGCGAGAAAAATCGCGGCGCCTTTTAAATCATGCGCACCGCCCAAGCGTCCCAAGGGTACCGCCGCCAATAGCGATTCTTTGTTTCGTTCGATAACTTTTCCCGACATGTCGGTTGGAAACCAACCGGGAGCAATGGCATTGACGTGAATGTTGTGCATGCCCCATTTGCAGGCCAAGTCTTTGGTGAAAGTAATCACCCCACCTTTGCTGGCGCTGTAGCCGATGGCTGACAATTTCGGGGATGAACCGCGCAGCCCGGCAACGGACGCAATGTTGATGATCTTGCCGCGGCCTTGCGCGATCATGACCTTGCCTACGGCTTGAGAAAACAAAAAGGTTCCGGTCAGGTTGGTTTCGATCACTTTATTCCACTGCTCGAGTGTCATTGATTCAACCGGCGCTCCCCAGGAAGTGCCGGCATTGTTGATCAAGATGTCGATATGCCCAAATTGTTTGACGGTGGTGTCGACAACCTCTTGAATACTCGCTGGCTCCCTCACATCACAAGCGAGCGCGAGAACTTGCACGCCTAATCTTTGCAATTCCTCAGAAGCCTGTAGGCAGCGCTCCTTTTTGCGTGCGCAAAGAACCAGATTCGCGCCCATTTGCGCCAGCCCCTCGGCCATCTGCCGGCCGAGCCCGACGGAGCCACCGGTAACGATGGCCACCCGGCCGGTAAGGTCGAACATCTGTGTAGCCTTCATTGTCGGAATAAAGGAGTATTCTCTCTTAGTGACAAACGTGTGTTTATATCACATGTTAGCAGCTATCGCTAACCAAGCTGCGAAGAATCCTGGCCTAGAGCAGTCTGAACTGTTGCCAAGCGTAATACTCCTTGCTGCCGCCATCACTTCGGGGCGGCCTGCACGAAATCGCACGCCTTCCACTCTCGCGATCAGCTGCCCAGAACGTCGTTGCGCGGCTCGCCTCCTAGATGTGCAAAAGACGGATAGCCAATCCGGCAAGCACGCCGCCCGCTAAAGTGCCAATAAGCGAAATCGGAGCGTATCCCCAGTCCGAGCCACCCTTGCCCGCGATGGGAAGAATCGCGTGGGCGATCCGCGAGCCGAGATCACGCGCCGGGTTCATGCTGGTGCCTGTAGGCCCGGCTAGAGCGAGAATCAATCCCCAGACCAAGGCAGCAATCAGAACTGGACCAAAACCAGCGGGCAAATTGGCGCGTGTCAGAATGCAAACGGCAACGAACACCAGCAAGGTCGTAGGAATAATTTCGCTGACCAGGTTGGCTACTTTGTTGGGAATGGAAGGGTGGCTGCAGAAACAGCTCAGTTTCATGATCGGACTTGGCGTAGCGGCCCAATGTGGCAGGAAATGTAGCCAGACTAGAGCCGACCCCACGAATGCCCCCAGCATTTGAGCGGTGACGTACGGCACGAGCTTCGAAAAATTGCCCGTGGCGACGGCCAGACCCAGCGTCACGGCAGGATTGATGTGAGCGTCAGCGCTTCCACAGGCTAAGGCAGTGAATATTCCCGCCATGGCTGCGACGGCCCAGCCCGTCGAGATCGAAATCCATCCGCCGCCTTCTCCCTTGGAACGGGACAGAACCACGTCGGCGATTACGCCATTCCCCAGCAAAACCAGCACCATGGTGCCCATAAACTCACCGAACATAGGCGATAGCATTCGTTCCTCTCAACCGTCGTTTAAGAATGGGCCAAGGTGAGAATTCACTGCGCCTAGTGGCTCGGCGCAAGCGCTGTTTCACGAGAATGCCAGCGTTTCGTTTTTAGGCCACTGCCTACTAGGCCCGAAACCCTTCGGAGCTTGCAGCTTCAGGGTGAAACCAAGAACTGCTTCCCCGTTGCATCCTAGGCTTCGTTGTAACTCCTGACTGTGCGTAACCGCTGCCGCAAATCAGTAAAATCGTCGCCAGCAAGCCCAAGGAAAAAATCACAAACCTGAGTTTCGGAGTCAATTTACCTTCCTGTCTAATGATGTTCGGGCAAATCTAGAACGTGAACCGAATCCCGAGTTGAATCTCCCGTTTCGGGAGTGCCGACGTAAACCCTAGCGGCGTGCTTGAGGTCGCAATGCTGCCGTCGGGCAGAACGGTTCCGGGACGGATACCATGAACATTGAACGTCGTGTTTCCACCTCCGCCGTCCGCGGTGGGAAGGCCAAACAACGGGCTCACTTCGTTGTTGACGCTGGCAAAGTTCGTTCGGTTTGCGATATTAAATCCTTCGGCGGTAAGTATCATGTTGACCCTCTCACCCAGTTTGTGTTGCCAGGTCAAACGCATGTCGAAATCAATATAGTTTGGACCGAGACCGCTGTCGCGAGGAGCTCCGATCGGTCGCTCATTGGTCGTGTGATTGTCACCGTTCACTTCGGTTCCAGCTAGCAGATTGAAAGGGTGTCCGCTGTGGTACTGGAAGATTGGAGAAAGCGAGAAGCCTGAAAGCCAGCCTCTCCAAGGGCTATCGAAGACACCGGCGACTACTACCTTGTTCCGCTCGTCGAACTCAGAAAGCGCTCGATCCAAGCTGAGGTTCGTCGGATCCTGCGGGCCGTAATCGGTGTTGAAATCGGTGGATGTATCAAATGCCTTGCTGTAAGTGTAGTTTCCGAAAACCGTGAAGTGATCGCTGAAGCGCTTTTTCGCTTCCACAATCAGGCCTTCGTAAAGAGCCGAAGCCGCCGAACTGTACTGGTTATTCTGGGTAACTAGGGGATTCACGAAGCAGGACGACACGGGCTGGCCAAAGCCGTTTAGAGTTACCGCGCAAGGGTAGACGCCGCCGGCGCCTGGACCTGAAGTTTGCAACCCGGCGGCCGGATCAGTTAAAGCCGAGGTGTTCCAGTTCCGATAGGAAAAAGTTTGTCCATTGGCCAGTTGAATGGTGCTCATCGGCGCTGGAAGTAGATTCGTATCGATCGCAACCGGCAGCCTTTGTGTGTGCGAGTAGATGCCGCTGACTCCTATGGAGAATCCCGGCGAGATTTCGCGCTCAATCCCAATCGAAGCCTGCTGCGAATAAGGCGGCTTATAATTGGGAGGATTGCTAAAGAAAGCTTGCAATGGAGCAAGTTGGCCGCTGTTAGCGGCGATGATTCCAAACGGGGCTACCGCCCCTGGGGTAATGCAAGCCTCGTTGCCAGGGGTAGGTGTAGTGCACTGGATTAATCCCTCAGCGAAAAGGCCCTGAAAAACGGCAGCCGAGTTGGCGATAGGAAGTCCTGTCGGAGTTATCGGGTCCGCATAAATGGAGATGTAACGCGTGCAAGGGCTGGTGGGCGGAGTCGGCCCTGGAAAGATGGGGGTGCCGGGGAATCCCAGGCCGCAAGTATTGACTAGATTGTTGACCTGATCAGGAACCGCCGAAGTATTATGCTGGTTTTCCACCGTGCTGCGGTTCTTATTCAAAACGCCCAGGCTCAAATCCACTTGAGCTATTTGCGCGTCGATAGGTCCGTAGAAAATGCCGTACCCGCCGCGTACCACCGTCTTGTGATCCTTGAACGGATCCCAGGCGAATGAAATCCGAGGACCGACATCTCCATAGTAGGTATTCAGCGGTTTGTACTGTGAATCTATGTCATATCGCACACCGTAATTTAGAGTGAAATTCGAAGCAATCTTCCAGGAGTCCTGCAGATAGAATCCGGTAAGCGGACGGGTATATGCCGGATAATCCGGGTCTCCAAACGACTGTTGATAGAGGTTAGGTTGCCCGAGTGAGGCAGCTTGCAGCGAGTCAATAGTGGCCCCGTTGGTAGTCACGCCGCACGGATTCTCGGCAGTAGGTAGGAAGCAGGGACTCACAGCAACTCCGGGAAGTGACCCAAACACAAACCGGCCGGGCATAAACGTGTGCGATTCGGTGTGGTTACCGCGGAGGAGTTCGTCGGCACCGAACTTTATGGTGTGACGGCCTCGTACCATCGTTACATTGTCAGCAAACTCATAACGTCGGAGAATGGTGAGATTTGGCAGGAAAATATTGGTTCCCAAATTGTTTGCGAAGCCCGCAATCTGAAGGCCCACCTGACCCGGTTCGTTCGGAATAACGTTGAAACTATTGTAGTCCCACTGAAAACGGAACTCGTTTTGTGTTCGTGGGCTGAATTCGTGAAACCAGGATGCCTGGAGGTTATTGTCGTAGTCGCGGGTTGAACTGCCGGCGGAAAATCCAGTCAGCGATTGTACGTCAGGATTCTGCTCGAGGTCATATCCGTACCGATAAGAAATGGAAAGCTGATCGGCGTCGCTAATGCGATGGTCCAAGCGCCCGGATGCCAAGTATTGGCGGGTATTATAGTTGAACAGCCCGCCGTTGCTTTCGAACTGATTAACGAGGTAACTGTTGAGCGCCATCTGGCCTTGGCTCAACCCAGTTGACTGGCTAACTGTTAACAAACTCCCGAGGGCCAAAGCACACTGCGCTGCGGGTAAGAATGAAGGGGGAAGCGCGGGGTTGGGATTGCTGATGCAAGGGACCGACGGCGCTGTGCTTTGCGCTAGCTGGCCAAGAACTGTATTTTGATCCGAGGTCGTACGGAAAATATTCGTGTCCGTCAGCAGTGGCACCGCGTTCTGTGCATCCTGGCGCAATCCCTCGAAAGCTAAGAACAAAAATGTCTTGTCCTTGTGCACCGGCAGCCCTACATTGCCTCCAAATTGATAGCGCCCTAAAGTGTCCTTGACCGGCGAACCTACGGAGTCGGGCTGCGAGGGATCGAACACCTGGCCTGGTTGAAGCGCTTGATTAAAGGCAAAAGGGTCTCGCGCATCTAAGCCGCTGTTGCGGAAAAAACTAAAAATGCTGCCGTGGACATCATTCGTACCGGATTTTGACACAATGTTGATCGTGGCGCCGCTTGCACCGCCGTACTCAGCCGCATAGTTACTTCGGTTCACCTGAAACTCCTGGACCGCATCCTGGCTAATTGTCAATCGGACGCCGCCCGCGTCATCTCCAGTTTCGCCGCCGTCTACCGTCACACTGTTCCCTCTGCCATTACTCCCATAAAAGGAAAGCCCGCTTTGGGGCGTTTGCTTTACTCGAAAATCCTGGTCATCCGCCAAGCGCGTGGAATCCGCCACTCCCGGCAGCAGCAGCGTAAATGTTAGGTAATCGCGCCGGTCGATCGGCAAGTCCTCGATATAGGTCTGCGTGATCGTGTCTGCTTGGCTTCCTCGTTCTGTTTCCACTACAGGGGGGACTGCGGTGACCTCGACCGTCTGCGCCGACGTGGCTACCCGCAGATGGAAATCTAGTGTGGCCGCCTGTCCGACCGTGACCGCGACACCTTTTGCCACTTGCGACTGAAACCCTGATGCCTGCACGGTCAAGTCGTAGCTGCCGGGAGCCAGACTGGTGAAGCGATATTGGCCGCTATCGTCAGTGACGACCGGGATATGTATCCCGCGTGTCGGATCGTCTGCGGTCACCGTGGCTTTGGAAACGACGGCGCCCGTCGGATCGGTCACAGTACCGTTGAGACTGCCCGATGCACCCACTCCTTGAGCGTACGTCGCTGGGTTCGCCAGCAGCAAACACATCGATAGGATCAAGGCACATGCGAATGTTATCAGTCCCCTCATGGCTTCTCCTTTTAGGTGTTTCAAAATTTGCGGGGTTAAACCGATGGGAGGTTGGCACGGGCGGTGCTCATGCACGGTCGCGAAGAGTTTTTCGCAGTTTCGAAGAATCACGGCCACCCCGACCTAATTCCCGATGAATTGTGAGCGTTCGTATCACATTGTAGTTACTAACGTCAATACGAAGCTGCGCCCGGATATTGGATAAGGTTGCCGAAGTAGGTACGGGTTGGACTTGTCGGTGGGTTCGGTCCGAGAACCCCGGACAAAACACGACTTAGCTGGGAGTAAGCACGATGCGTCCGGAGACGGTTCCGTTTCGCAATTCAGCCATTGCCTCGTTGACTTGGGCGAGAGGCCGGGTTGTTACCTCAGAGTGAACCTTGCCCGCGACCGCCAAAGCCAGCACTTCGCGTAGATCTTTTCGGGTACCCACGGAGGATGCCTGGATTCGAACTTCCGACGCCGCCATCGAAATAGGTGGGAAGCAAATGGACTCAGAAGGCAGGCCAACGACGAGAAGCATCCCGGTGGGTCTGACGCAGAGAAAGGCGGTGTCATAGGCCGCCTTTGCTGCAGAAGTTACCAGCGCGACATGTACGCCGCCCATACGCCGCAGCTCCTTGACAACTTTTTCGGTAGCGGCGTTTAGCGTTGTGGATGCGCCAAGAGCTGTCGCATGTGAAAGTTTTTCGGCGGAGACGTCAATGGCAGTAACGATGGCTCCCAATTCTTTTCCAATTTGAACCGCCAGTTGACCCAGACCTCCGATACCAAAGACCGCTAAACGCTGCCCGGGCTGGATTATAGCGTTGTTCAAGGCGCGGTAAACGGTAACTCCCGCGCAGAAAAGAGGCGCTGCGTCGATGCAGGATAGGCCGTCGGGAATCTTTAGAGCATGACTCGCGGGAGCCTTTACGAATTCCGCATACCCACCGTCTACGGTCACACCCGTAATCTGTTGCTTCTGGCAGAGATTCTCATTGCCTTCGCGGCAGAAATCGCATTCACCACAAGTCCAGTGCACCCAAGGAACACCCACACGGTCGCCGACTTTCAAATCGTTAACAGCGGCACCTTTTTCTACAACGTGACCAGCGATTTCGTGCCCGAGAATCAAGCGTTTCTTGATAATGGGAATAAGCTGCGGCCAATCGCCCTCGGCCAAATGCAAATCCGAATGACATACCCCGCACGCTTCCACTTCGATCAGTACTTCTTGCGCAGCGGGTTTTGGCCGATCAACGTCTTCGATAGCCAGAGGCTGTTTGAATTCACGCAGGATGGCGGCTTTCACGGAATCGACCTCGAGGAATTTCAGATGCGTGAACTTACTTATTTCTATTTTACACACCTGACCACAGAGAGAAAAATTGGTTACGGATGCGCCCCCCGCAAAAAAAACTCGACTGCATTTCTCACTCGCTCGGTAAGTTTATGGGGCCCGGTAAGATCGACGGCCCACTGGCGCACGACAGTATTGAAAAGGCCCTCCATGAACTCGGCCAGGTGCACGACGGGAAAATCGCGGGTGATCTCGCCATTTTTTTGCCCTTCCGCTATGATCTCGCGGAGAAGGCTGACAGTCGCCGCCTCCGCTCCGCGCAGTTCCGGCGAGCGTACTGGATCCATCGCTCCAGCGAGAATGACGGCCTGCCAGAGCGGGCGCCCCACTTCCGTTACATTTCCAAGAGATTCGTAAAATCGTCGTAGGCGTTGTTCAGTGGAGGCCTTAGTGGAAAGTTCAGCCTTCAGACTTTCCGCTTGGCGTGCAAATGCGCGGCGCCCAACTTCGCGCAACACCGCCTCTTTGCTGGGAAAATAACGGAAAAATGTGGGCTGGCTGATCTCCAGCGTCTGCACGATGTCGTCGATGCGGGTGTTCTCGTAGCCGTGTTGCCGAAAAAGATGCAGAGCGGTCTCGACAATCTGCTGCCGAAGCCGCGCCTTTTTTCGCTCGCGAAGACCCGTGGGCTTTTTTCCGGAGGCCGCCTTGCCGCGCCGCTTGTTTTCTGCCTCGATGTTGTCAAGACTGACAGGCGCTGGTAATGATGTCTGTGTCGCGGCAGTTTTTGCGCGGCCCATGATACGGGTCCTCCTGCTTGTGGCATTGGGTGTCGTGCACGACTCACATTAAATAGTGACCCTGAGATTATAGCGACTAACGTTAAGTTGCAAGCCCCGCGGTTAAGAGGACGGCCCGCTTTGTAGTGACGTCTTAGCCATAACCTCGCCCGTTTGTTTCTGCTCACGCTGGGAACCTCCCGACGTTCGAAGAAATTTCATGGTCCCGTCGCTTACCGATCCAAACGTAAAGGCAGCCAAGTCTTTCACGTAATTCTGGTACACCCTCCAGGGCGTTTTCTGTCCCTGCTTGGGCAACACGCCATCGGCACGACGGACATAGCCGGAACTAAAATCGAGCATAGGCTCGGGAACAACAGAAGCATCGGGAACACTTGGTACACACACGGACCAGCCCTTGCGATCCATATATTTAAGCAACCGACAGACAAAGCGCGCCGTGAGATCGCACCGCAGCGTCCAGGAATTATTCGTGTACCCAAAGGCGAACGCTAGATTTGGGATACCGCCGAACATTGCGCCTTTGTAGACTAGTTTGTCGTCAAATTTGGCCGGCACACCGTCGACAAAAATGTCGGCACCGCCCATCAGTTTTACGACAAGACCTGTCGCAGAAACGATGATATCCGCCGGCAGTGTTTCGCCTGAGCTCAAACGAATGCCGGACTCCACAAAAGTTTCGATCGTGTCGGTGACGATCTCGACTCGTCCGGAGCGAATCGCCTTAAACAGGTCGCCGTCAGGTACCAGGCATATACGCTGATCCCACGGGTTGTAACGCGGGGTAAAGTGTCGCTGGACGTCGAAATCGGGATGGAGCTGTAGCTTAATCCCTTTGAGGATCATGCCCTTCATCTTCTCTGGTTTGCTGCGCGCGAGGTGGAACATGGTAATGCTGTAAAGCACGTTCTTCCATTTTGTGAGTTTCGCCGCAATTGTTTTGGGCAAATGCCGGTACATCCAGAGGGCCTTGGCGTCCTTGCTAGGACGGGTCACCACATAGCTGGGAGAGCGCTGCAACATCGTCACATGGGCGGCATTCTCAGCAAGCGCCGGAACCAAAGTCACCGCCGTAGCGCCGCTGCCGATGACAACGATCTGCTTACCCGCGTAATCGAGGGTCTCGGGCCACTCCTGTGGATGCAAGAACTGGCCCTGAAACTGTTTCATACCCGGAAATTCCGGGCTGAATCCTTTGTCATAGCTGTAATAACCGCTGCACATATAGAGGAAATTGCAGACCAGTCGCACGATCCGTCCATCTTTTGTCTGTGCCTCGACCGTCCAGCAGGCCTCGGTGGAAGACCAGGAAGCTTGAATCATCTGGTGCCCCAGTCTGATGTGGCGGTCGATACCATAGTGCGTCGCGGTCTCGCGGATATAGTTCCAGATGGCAGGTCCACCCGCGATGGCCTCCTCGGCCTGCCACGGCCGGAAAGGGAATCCGAGGGTGTACATATCAGAATCGGACCGGACGCCTGGATAGCGGAACAGGTCCCACGTTCCGCCGATTGCGTCGCGCGCCTCGAGAATTGCGTAGGTCTTTCTGGGAAAGGCAGTCTGCAGTCGATAAGCAGCGTCAATGCCGGATATTCCGGCGCCAATGATCAGTATGTCGAAATGCTCTTTTGTTTCCATCGGTATGTGTGTGCAGTTGCCAAGTCCGGCGCGCCGTTGCGATGCGTGCCGAACAGCAGAGCCGAGTTTAACTTCTCACGCGTTGCGCGTCGATCAAACTAGTCGAGCAAATCAGGCTCGTCTCGGACTATACGCGCGAGAAGTGGCTGAAATTGGAACCATCCCGCGAGATGATTTCCCACTTGTTCCCTTGTTGCAACGGCAGTGGCATGATCGATTTTTACCGGTACGCCGGCTGCCTCTGCGAGCAGCTGTGCCTGGCAACTGCGGTCCATGGTGATGAACCACCAGGCGGCTTCTTCGACGCAGTGGCCGACCGTGATCAAACCATGATTCCGCAGAATCGCAGCTTTGTGTTCCCCCAGTGCTTGCGCGATCCGCTCGCCCTCCGACGTTTCATACACAACACCAGTGAACTCGGCGAAAAGTCCGTGGTCCTCATAAAACGCGCAGGAATCCTGCGTAATGGGATCGAGCAGCCGCCCGAGCGAGGCCCAGGATTTCCCATACATCGAGTGCGCATGCGCCGCCGCGATCACGTCAGGCCGCGCAGCATGAATCTGCGAATGGATAGCAAAGGCCGCTCCATTGACCGGATAATTTCCTTCCAAGACTTCGCCGCGGTGATTTACCAGAATTAGGTCGGAGGCGCGAATTTGGCTAAAGTGCATCCCGAAAGGGTTCACCCAGAAGTGGTCGAGTCGTTCCGGATCGCGCGCCGTGATGTGTCCCGCCACTCCCTCATCGAATCCGAAACGCGAAAAGAGCCGAAAGGCAGCGGCCAGCATTCGCTTTCGATGCAAACGGTCTTCCTCGACAGTGACGAAGACAGGCGGTCGCGGTATGTTCGCTATATTTGCGGGCGCTCCGGCCATTTAGACCTCCCGTGTCTATTGAGTGTGCTGACTTGGCACGATGCCCGCGATTATATACAATGCCCGCCGCGTTAGTCACCGTCATCTGTAAGCGACTCTCAACAGTCGGTTAGATGACGGCTCTACTCCGATCGTTAGTACTGGAGGGATAACCTATGAGCCAGTTGAATCACAAATTCGAACTCGCCTCCCGTCCCGTGGGTATGCCTAAGCGAACCGATTGGGCATACAAGGAGGAGCCGGTTCGCGAACCTGCTGAAGGCGAGCTGCTCGTAAAGATTTTGTATATCTCGCTTGATCCGGCGATGCGCGGGTGGATGAACGAAGGGAAATCGTACATTGCTCCGGTGGGTATCGGGGAAGTGATGCGTGCTGGAGCCCTGGGCCGCGTCACGGCATCGAAGAACCCCAAGTTCGCCTCGGGCGATCACGTTTATGGCGCCTTCGGCGTTCAGGAATTCGCGATTTCGAACGGCAACGGCATCACCAAGGTAAATGCTGGCGCGATTCCTCTGCCGGTCTTTCTTGGGACTCTCGGAATGCCGGGAATGACTGCCTATTTCGGCTTGCTGGATATCGGCCGTCCCGAACCGGGCCAGACAGTAGTCGTCTCAGGCGCAGCTGGAGCCGTAGGAATGGTAGTAGGGCAAATCGCCAAAATAAAAGGCTGCACGGTGGTGGGGATCGCAGGCGGGCCTGAGAAGTGTAACTACATTGTGAAAGATCTCGGCTTCGACGCCGCCATTGATTACAAGTCGGAGGATGTCCGCAAATCTCTCCAGAAACATTGCCCGAAGGGCGTTGACGTTTATTTCGACAACGTCGGGGGAGAAATCCTGGACGCTGCGCTCACACAGCTCGCGCGCGGCGCGCGAGTGGTCGTCTGCGGCGCGATTTCGCAGTATTGCAATACCACAGCAATCAAAGGACCCTCGAACTATCTTTCGCTTCTTGTCAATCGCGCCAGCATGAAGGGTATGGTCGTGTTTGACTATGCCGATCGTTATCCTGAGGCCGCCCGTGAAATGGCCGGGTGGATGGCTGCCGGTAAACTCAAATCGCGAGAGCACATCGTAGAGGGCCTCGAAACGTTTCCCGACACGTTGCTGAAGCTCTTCAATGGCGAGAACACTGGAAAGCTCATTCTCCAAGTGGCCGACGCGTAAAGAAAAGCGTTGAAGTACCAAACTGACAGAAACCAATCGTTAGTGACCGGCTTAGGCTTGGCCTTCAATTGCGATCGAGAGCGCCAAGGAGCTTAGCGAGACTCGCCTACCGCAAAGTAAATAATCCCTCCGCTTCCTGCGCAGACCCCGGCAGTAAATTGGTCTATTTGAGGTCACCCCTACCAGGGGCCGCGTTTCGATTCTATTAGCTACGTGTAGCGCCAAAACCACCTCCCTGCCGAGCGGGATACGCAGCCAGCGAAAGAAACGTCCGCTGGTTATGGATCAATAGGATTTATACGGGAATATTTTAGGCTGTCGGACTGTCTAGGTAGGTGACCGCGAGCCGGGAGAGAAAATTCTCGGTATTTGCGGAAAGGGAGACATCGGATGGCAAAAATCATTACAGAGAATCTGAACAACGACGGCGTCGACCGGCGCGGTTTCCTGAAGTGCATGGCTTGGGCTGGAACCGGCACGCTTTGCCTTATTCAGGGCGGGGTACTGAAATCGGTTGCATTAAGTGAAGCAGCGAACATGGACCAATCAAAGATGAAGGGCGATCTGAGCTTCGTCCAGATTAGCGACAGCCACATCGGCTTCGACAAGGCGGCCAATCCAGACGTTACGGCAACCCTACGAGAAGCTATCGCAAAAATTAATGGGCTGAGCGAACCTCCGGCATTTGTTCTGCACACCGGCGACCTGAGCCACCTATCGAAGGCATCGGAGTTCGATACGCTCGATCAGACGCTCAAAAGCATGCACACCGAAAAGATCTTCTACGTC
>DATNLR010000010.1:0-46356 GCA_035602755.1 Binatus sp. (SeqCode)
CAGGCCCGCGGAAAAAACCAAAGGCATACTGAAACTGTTCCTTGGTTACGCGCCGGGTGTGGGTAAGACCTACAGCATGCTCAGCGAGGCCATCCGGAGAAAAAGCCGGGGCGAAGATCTGGCTATTGGCGTGGTGGAGACCCACGGGCGAAAGGGCATAGCGGAATTGGTTCCTCAACTCGAGGTCATCCCGCGGCGTAAGATCGATTACAAAGGAACGCTGTTTGAAGAGATGGATACCGACGCGATCATCGCGCGAAATCCGACGGTAGTCCTGGTTGATGAACTCGCGCACACCAACATTCCCGGCAGCAAGCACCGCAAGCGCTACGAAGATGTGCTCGAAATCATTGAAGCCAAGATCGACGTCCTCTCCACTCTGAATATCCAACATATCGAAAGCATCGCGCCGACAGTCCGCGCAATAACCGGAGTCCAGGTTCGCGAAACCGTCCCCGACTGGGTCCTACAAATGGCCGACGAAACGGTGATGATCGATTTGACGCCTGAAGCCCTACAGAACCGCATGAGGCGCGGTGATGTTTACGGCGGGGAGAAGGTGGAACAAGCACTGAAGAATTTTTTTCGCCGCGGCAACTTGATCGCTTTGCGTGAACTCGCTCTTCGCCAGGTGGCCGAACAAGTAGATCGCAGCTTGGAATCCTACATGGTGGAAAAGGACATTCGCGAAAGCTGGGCCGTGCGCGAACGAATCGCGGTTTGCATCAGCGGAAGTCCAAAGGCGCAATATTTGGTGGCCAGAGCGGCCAGGATGGCGCGACGCATGGACGCGGAACTCTATGCCGTGCACGTCGATGATCGTCCGTCCGACGAGCAAGAAGAAAAAGCTCTGGTTGCAAATTTACAATTTGCGGAAAGTTTGGGAGCTAAACCAGTTCGCCTGAAAGGCGAAAATATTGCTGACGTGACAGCACAATTTGCGCGCGACAAGCACGTGACACAAGTTATTTTTGGCAGGTCGGCGGTAGAAGGTTGGCGAAAACTGCTTTACATGAACGCGATCAACCGTTTTCTACGCGATGCCCCCGCCGTGGACGTCCACATCGTCACACAAGAGCCGGACTAGCGGCGGTTATTAATCGTCTTCGGCAGGAACGTCGAATTTCACCAGGTCCGACTGGAAACCCTTGGTTTTGACTGCGCCGTATGCTACGCCAATTACCATCCATACGCACCCGGCGATTTTTGCGGCCGGACTCAGGTTTAGCCAAATAAAAAAACAAATCAAAAACCCAAGAACCGGTGAAACAAGGTTGGTCCAGCGTTTTTCCTGCGCACGCAAGTAATAGCGAGCAAATGCTGCACCGTTCACTCCCATGAACGCGATCAACGCACCGAAATTAAGCAATTCCGCACCGTGCTCGTAGCTGATTAGAAACGCCCCAGTGAGGGCCAGAGCGCCCACGAACAATACATTGTTGCGCGGAATGTGGTTCTTGGGATCAATCGCGCCGAAAAACTTTTTTGGTATGCCGTTACTGCGTCCCATTCCGTAAAGCAAACGGGCCGCTCCGAGTTGCGATCCCATTCCCGATCCGATATTCGCAATCAACACCGTGAAATTCAACAGATGGAATAAAAAGAAGCCCCCTGCTCGTAACGCTACGAGAGGAAACGCAGATTCCACTTTGTCCGGCGGAAACGGATTTGAGCCCCATACAAGCTGCGCAGCGTATACCTCAAGCGACGCCAATATCCCAGTGATCACGCAGACCAGAACGGTGGCCAGCATGATATTTCGCCGAGGGTTTTCGACTTCCTCGGAAAGGGTCGAAATTGCGTCGAATCCGATATACGTGAGGACAGCGATCGAAGTACCTCGGAAAACGCCGCTGAAACTGAACGTCTGCGGATTGTAGAAAGGCTGCCAGAAGAAACCGCTGCCGTATTCGTGCAGGCCCCAGAGGAAACGTATTACGAAGGCGAAAAATATCACCACCACGATCGACATCCCAGCTGCTAACACATCGTTAATTCGCGCCGATGTCTTCACCGCGCGTAGGTTTAAAACCGTAAACCCCACTGCATATCCCACAGCAAGCACCCCGTAAGGCACGCCCGGCAAAATATTTTGAGTCAGCTTGCTGCAAATCACCGTGCAGATCAGCGGGTTCAGAATGTAGTCCATCAACATCGCCCAGCCGGTCACATAACCCAGCGCCGGATGAATCTCCTGCCCCACATAGGTGTAAGCGGAGCCGGCGCTCGGGTACGCGCGCGCCATTTTGCCGTAACTAACCGCGGTAAAAAGCATAGCCACCATGGCGATCAGGATGGTGGTGACCACGTGTCCTCGGGCTGCGTTACTAATCACACCGTAAATGCCCATCGGCGCGATCGGCTGGATGATCACGATGCCGATGATGATGAGGTCCCAAAGGAGCAGGGTGCGTTTCAGCTTGGGTGCGCTGGAGGTGGCCGAACTTATTTCCGCGGTCATTCAGTGGTGACCGATTTTACTAGATTCCTGGGATGGTCCACATCGCAGCCGCTCAGAGTAGCGAAGTGGTAAGCGAAAAGCTGCAGCGGCACAACTTCAAGGATGGGTAACAGTAGTTCCGGCGCGGACGGAACATGAAGTACACGATCCGCCAGCGTCGCAATGGTGCGGTCTGCTTCTGATGCAATCGCAATCACCTTTCCGCCGCGGCTCTTGATGTATTCAAGTACCGCAAGCGTCTTCTCGTAACGCAGCACCGAATCCGGATCAGCGGAATCCCGAGTGGCAAGAACTATCACCGGAAGCTTTTCATCCACCAGAGCATTAGGACCATGGCGGAGTTCGCCGGTAGGAAGACCTTCTGCCTGCACGTAGGAAATTTCTTTCAGCTTCAGCGCGCCCTCGCGCGCAATCGCATAATGAACGCCGCGGCCAAGAAACAAGAATGCCTTGGCATGTTGATAATCGCGCGCGCAACCGGCCGCTTGCGCATCCCACGATGGCAGCGCCTTTTCAATTTCCCCCGGAAGCGATCCCAAAGATTCCAGATGAGCCCGCACTACGCCTGAAGTGATCCGTCCGCGTTTGCGCGCCAGAAACAACGCCAGCAGATAAAGAATGGTCAACTGGGAAGTAAAGCTCTTGGTTGCCGGCACCGCTTTTTCTAAACCCGCAAATGTATGCAGGGTGGCGCTGGCTTCTCGAGCGATGGTGGAATCTGCCACATTCGAGATGGCCACCGTCTTCGCTCCACGACTAAGCGCCTGGCGTTGCGCCGCGATCGTGTCAGCTGTTTCCCCCGACTGCGTGATGAGCACCACAATCGGTTCGGTGTCAGCATGCGTGGAGCGGTAGCAATACTCGCTGGAATACTCCACGTCCACTGCAATCCCGGCCAGATCTTCCATCATGATCTCGCCTGCCAGGCCGGCATGGCGGCTTGAGCCACTGGCGGCGATAATGATTTTCTTGAAAGCGAAAATTGCGTTGTCGATGGGTTGCAATGCATCAGGGAAAATGGAATCTCCCGGCACGTTGCGGCGAATGCATTCGCGAATCGCCTGCGGCTGCTCATAGATTTCACGGAGCATGGAATTCGGAAAGCGAGGTGGCCTGGGAGGAGCGGGCTTTGAGTGTTCGTTGGGCATCAGCGCCCGCCACCTGCACCTTGGGCAGAAGATAGAGCGTTTCCTGGTAACGGAATCGTGATGGTTTCAATGTTCCAGCCCGCAACAGTCATTTCAAGCGGCTCGGAAATGTCTGTAGTGCGAAGGTACTTTGCGCTGATTTCGCGGGATTCTCCCGGCATCAGCTCGATATAGTTGTCGTCCCAAAACACCGGAAGTATCTCGGCGTCTTGACCCTTTCTCCGAACTCCAAATCGCACCTGGAAGGCCAAATGGTCGCTGGGATTTTTCAGCGTTAGGTGAACTTCTGGTCCGTCCGCCGTGGAAACAGAAGTTCCGCTGGCTTCGAGTTTGGCTTTCGGCAAGTTCTGAAGAGCGGTCAGATCTTCGTAGGAGGATACCGGCGTGTATTTGTAATCGGTCTTGCCCCACTCGTAAGTATTCTTTTTAGGCGAGAGCCAATAAAAGTTCGTACTTACGGTTTTTCCGTCATTCGACTGCAGCTCGAGTTTCACGAAATACAGTGGAGATCCAGGACTAAAAGCCTCTGCAGGCAGCGTCAAGACCCTCGCGACCCCATCCGCATCTACATCCGCCTTCGCTTCACGCGAAAATGTTTCGTGCAACGAATTGTCATACACATGCGCGGTGACCGTCAGGCCCGAGAACTTTTCATATCGGCTATTCACCACTGCGACGCCGTTGTCGTCATACGAATATAGAACGTGCAAAGGCTCACAAGCTTTCTTGGTGCCGAAATATCCGCCGGCCGGCTGTTGGTAATAATCGTAAAGATGCCAGATGGTCGAAGGCCAGGCATTATTCAGCATCCACTGAATGATCCCCGTTGAAGTGTATTTGTTGCGGGAATAGGCCTCGAACATGGCCCGTTCGCCATCGTAAGCCATGGCCTGCGCTTTGGTTTCGTAATCGTCGAGTCCGGACGGTGCGCCATAGATCGATTTCATCGCACCTTCAAAGTGATTCAAGTTCCTGAAGCCTTCCGAACCCGCGTGATAGTCCCAGAAAGAATCCTGAGGCCACATGTGATCGGGCGGAATAAATTTACGAAGGCAACTGACGAGTGGTATGGCTGGCCCCGGCCCAGTTTCTGTGTTGAACCCGTACGCGCCGCCGTATTTGCTGGTGTCCGTCAACCAATAATCCGGCGGAACATAATCGTAGGGACCGGTCATTTTCACGCCCGATTTTCCTGTGACCGAGGTGGGTTTCTGCGACGCGGAAGAAATATAGGGATTGGGCCAATCCGTTTCCTTCAACACGTTTATATAGGCAGTTTCAACGTCCGCTGGCGGCGGACCGTCGCTGCCGTTCAGCCACACGAGCAAGCTCGGATGGCTTCGCATGCGCAGAATCTGCGAGCGCAACGATGCGGTCGCAATCTCCAGATCACCGGGCTGCCAATGTTTCCACTGTTCCCAATGATCGCAACAGCACCAACCGGCCATAATCAGCACGCCGCGCTCATCCGCGAGATCGTAGAAATCATCCGTCTCCATTTTTCCTTCCAGACGGATTGCGTTTAGGTTCAGGTCACGAACATAGCTAAAATCGGTCTCCAACCGAGCGTGATCCTGCCGCAACAGCATGTCCGGCGACCACCCGCCACCTCGTATCAGTATCTTTTTCCCGTTCACGTAGAATTGCCGCGCGCCCTGTGCATTCAGTTCCGAAGTAATTTCGCGAATGCCGAATCGGACGCTTTGTTGGTCCGATAAATCATCTCCAACAGTAAAACGAAATGTAAGCTGGTGAAGATTCTGCGCGCCCATTTGATAGGGCCACCACACTTTAGGATTTTTCATGCGCAGCTGCGGAAATTCATCCACAGCAAAGCGCACGGTGCGGGTTTCCCCAGCCTTCAGAGTGACTGCTTGCCCAAATTTCAGATCTTCGATCTGCCCATCAAGTAAACCACTGACCGTTGCCTCACTCGCGTTCTTAAGTTCGGCTTCCACCGTAAGATCAGCCTCGTTGAGCGATGCATCCGCAAAATGTGTGGCCACCATCGGATGGCGAATTGCCACCGCGCCGCTGCCTTGCACATAAACACCGCGCCATAGGCCCATATCCTTGTCGGGAGGCGCCGGGTTCCAGTCCACCCAATTAATTCCCAGATCTTTTTCGGTTTGCGCAATCGTTTCGACGCCGAGAGCATTAGCTCCGTCGATGGAAAGCAGCGGCGTGATGTCAAATTCGTACGTACGATAGGCCCCGGCAATGTCCTTTCCGCCAGCCACCAAGTGGCCGTTGAGCCAGATGTTTGCGTGGTTGTTAATTCCGCCAAAGTGCAGCCAAACGTGCCGCCCTTTGTAATCCGCGGGCAGCCTAAATTCGGTGCGATACCACCAGGAGCAATGGAACGGGCTATCCCTCGGCATGCTGAGCAATGAAAAATTCTTTCCTATCGGATAGGTTGTTCCGGGGAGGTCCCGCAAATTCTTGCCATAGTAAGGATCGGGATACGTTTTATCGCTGACCAGAGCAGCCACCACGGTGGTTGGAACGGTGGCGGAATGCCAGCCGTTCGTTTTATATCCAGCCGTTGAGATTTGTTCACCTTGCGCAAGAAAAAGGCAGGAAGACTGCAGTTTCCAGCCCTCCTGCAAAGATATTTTGGCGGACCCCGCGGGCGCCTCAGCAGCGGCGTTGGCTGGCAGGACTGCCGCAAGTACGAAAAATAAGACTGAGCAGATGAAGAGAAAAACGAGGCGAATGTTTGGCAGTCGTTTACAAAACATGACCCACGCTCCGAAAACTTCGGTTCCCATAAGGACAGCAAATCCGCGAGACGGTGGTTGTGCAGGTTCTGTCGATTTATTAAATTTTATTAAACTGACGTATTATTCCAAGCTTTCACATGCTGTCAAGCGAAACCTTATTTGCGCTGTTTCAATCCGCTCCAGACCAGGGAACCGAACGCGTCGATTCGCGCACCACAAGCTCAGGCGGTAGTTTCCGGTGAACTACTTCGAATTCTCTCTCTTCGATTGCGGAGTTGATGGCCTCCAGCACAATCCCGACCGCGGCAGATCCCAAAGCTTCCATCGGTTGCCGCACGGTAGTAAGCGATGGAACCGAAAGCCCCGCCAGCATCACATCATCAAAGCCAATAACCGAGCAATCCTCAGGCACCTTTAATCCGGCGCGAGCCAATCCGCGAATGGCGCCAAAAGCCGTCATATCGTCGAACGCCATCACCGCGGTAAAACGCTTCTTGTGCTTCAGGAATTCTTCAATGATTTTGAATCCGCCTTCGAAACCAGAATTTGGGTCCAGCGAATCCGGCAAGTCCACCACCAGAGTGGGATCGATTTCAAGCCCTACGGAGCGCGCAAAGGAACGCACGCCGCGCCAACGAGGCGCGCTGTCCGCCAACATTTTCGGCCCGCGGACAAACACAATTTTTCGATGCCCGAGCGAATAAAGATGTTCAATCGCCAAGTGCGCGCCCGCTTCATTGTCCACCATGACCGAGCTGATGGAACCGCTGAGTTCGCGAGCAATCATCACGGCAGGAATATTTCGTTTCTCCAAATCTGCTAGAAGATCAATGTCAACAAAAAGCCAGTTAGCCACGAAGACCAGGGCTTCCACCTGACGCGCGAGCAGCACTTCGAGGTAACGTTCGAAACGACCGCGCTGATTGTGCACATCCGTCAGAATCGGTAAATAAGACGCTTGATAGAGCGAGTTCTCAATTCCCCGGAGGATCAGGGTGCAGAAAGGATCGGTAATATCAAACACCATCACGCCGACGGTGCGGTTTCGCTTAGCACTGAGAAAACGCGATACATCTTTCGGGCGATAACCCAACTTTTTCGCGGCTCGCTCAATGCGATCCTTGGTGGAAGGCGGTATATATCGAGCAAGCGGAGCATTATTCAAAACGATGGAAACCGTAGCCGCAGAAACACCGCTCTCTTGCGCCACGTCGCGCAGCGTGACTCCCGATTTCGCGGCCTTGCGGTTCTTCAAGCGTGCTCCCTAGCAGCGTGAAATTCTGAACGTCAGAAATGTTCGCACATCTTTACCATAGCCGTCTCAACCAGACCAGCGGAACGAGGCTAGCTTGATGTTTATGCGAAGGGGGGATCGCTTCGCAGTCTTGGGGGAGGATAGCAGTTTAAGAAAGCTAAACGCGAGGAATCTGTGAAACGTTCCATCCGCCGCCGATCGCTTTAATCAGAAGAACGCTAGCAGTCATCCTGCGCGTAAGAATCGTAACCGCGGTCACCTCATCGGTCAGCGCGGCGCTCTGCGCCGTGGTCACTTCCAGATAGTTCGTGACGCCGCCCTTATAGCGAGTAATCGACAACTCCACGGAATGCTTCGCCGCACCCACGGCAACATCTTCGGTTTGCGCTTCCCTCGCCAAAATCCGCAAAGACGCAAGGTTGTCTTCCACTTCCTGAAACGCGGTGAGCACAGATTGCCGGTAATTATCAACGGATTGCTGATACGCAGACTTTGCTTGATCCGACATTCCACGCCGCCTCCCCGCATCGAAGAGAGTTTCCAGTGCCGACCCGCCCGCGGCCCACAACCCGCTGGGACCTTGAAACAGCGTGCCCGCCGAGATGCTTTCGAACCCGCCTTGACCCGTCAACGTAATGGTCGGGTAATACGCAGCTCGGGTGATACCGATTTGCGCATTGGCCGCCTGCATCCTTCGTTCCGCAGAGGAAATATCGGGTCTGCGCTCGAGTAAATCGGACGGCAATCCCGCAGGGATCGACGGTGGTGGAGTTTCCAGCGGTATCGGTGCAATAGCAAAAGTGGAGGAAGGCTGGCCGGTAAGAACCGCGATGGCGTGTTCAAAGGCCGTACGCTCAACTTCAACGTCGATCGATTGCGCGCGCGCCGTTTCCAACTGAGTCTGCGCTTGTGCCACGTCAACGGCCGAAGCTAGCCCGCCGTTGAATCGAGTCTCGGTAAGCTCAAGAGCCTTCTGGTAAGCAACCACGGTGGAGTCCAGAAGTTGTTCCTGCGCATCGAGACCGCGTAGTTGAAAATAATCCATAGCAAGTTCGGCATGTAGGCTGAGGCCGAAACTTGCAAGATCGGCAGCACTTGCTTGCGCGTTTGAACGACTCTGCTCTACGGTGCGACGCACACGCCCCCAAACATCCAGCTCATAGGTCGCGTCGATTCCGGGAACTTGGAAATCATTAAAGGTCTGCGTGCTTCCGACAATTCCCAAAGGACGGTTTTCCGAGAAACGTTCACGCGCGATGGCTGGGTCCGCAGTCACCGTGGGGTAATAAAAGGACCGCGATATACGCACGGCAGCGCGCGCTTGCACAAATTGCTCTTCAGCCGCTTTCAGGCTTTGATTCGATACATCCACTTTCTCTTCCAAAGCGTTTAATTGCGGATCTTGATAGATCTCCCACCACTTCCCTTTTACCGCGTCTGCGCTAGGCTGAGCGACCTTCCAATCTTTATTCTCCTTGTAATCGCTGGGGACATCCGCCTTAGGTCGAACATAATTTGGACCTACCATGCATCCGCCGAGGCATAACGCAATGACGGAAAACGCAAAAATGCAACGGCACGGCGAAGCGCCACCCTTTGGATTGATTGCGCGCATCGGATTTTTCTTACTTGCCGGCATAACGGATGCGCCAGATTGAATTCGAGCCATCATCGGTGACCATTAACGATCCGTCTTTCGCCACCGCCACTCCCACCGGTCTCCCCCAAACCTTTCCATCAGAAGTGACGAACCCCGTGACGAAATCCTCATACTCTCCAGTCGCTTTGCCATTTTTCACCGGCACAAAAATCACTTCGTAGCCCGTGCGCACAGAACGATTCCAGGAGCCATGCTCGGCGGCAAAAATACCTCCGCGGTATTTTTCCGGAAATTGCTCCGCTTCATAGAAAGTCAGCTCCAAGGAAGCATTGTGCGGTTCGAGCAAGACGTCCGGGACCATCACTTTATCCTTGAGTTCAGGATGCTTGCCTTTCATCCGCGGGTCCTCGTTGCCGCCGATGTAATACCAGGGCCAGCCGTAAAAGCCGCCGTCTTGAACGTGCGTGATGTAATCCGGGGGAAGATTGTCACCGATATCATCGCGCTCATTTACGGAAGTCCATAGCACGCCGGCCGCGGGATCGAATGCTATACCGACGGGATTACGGATGCCCGATGCGTACACACGCAAATCCGAGCCATCGGGATTGGCCTCCAGAATATTCGCCCGGTGATATTCGGATTTGTCTTCATCCGTGTCGGCAATATTGTTCCGAGAGCCGACCGCCACGTACATTTTCTTTCCGTCTGCTGAAAATGCCAGGTCCCGTGTCCAGTGCCCGCCGCCACCCAAATGTTCCTTCCCGCTCGGAATATTCGCGATCACAGTTTCCGGACCACTACGTGCTTTCAGATCCCCATTCTGATATGCAAACCGCACAACAGAATTCGTGTTACCAACGTAAACATATTTCGGATCAGGGCCTGGAGGATAAAATGCTATGCCAAATGGTCGGGTAAGCCCAGTCGCAAAAGTTTCGGTTGTCTGGGGTTTTCCGTCCGAAGTGACGCCGCGGAACACGAGTATGCGGCCAGGCCCGCTTTCCGCCAAGAACAAGTCGCCATTCGGGGCCGTGCGAATCAATCGAGGATTTTTTAAATTCTGCGCATAGAGCTGCACCTTGAATCCATCCGGAGCTTGCGGCCAAGCGGCGGAAGGGCGCGACACTACGTGCGCGCTGTTATCGACAGCCGGCGTCGCGTAAGGTTGCGGAAGATCGGACGCCGAAATGTGGTGAACATTTCCAGGCTTTTCCATGCGGTAATCGGTAAACGGTCCGTTTTCACCCGAAGTTTGTGTCAAGGCCCGAAGTTCTCGCGCTGCCGATACCGTTCGATAAGCCACAGCAGACAGTAGTGCGACAAATAGTATTGCCAAGATTCCAAGAAAAGAACGTCTCATGCCACTCCCCCAAATATTAGAACAATTATCCAATTAGAAATCGTTTTCGCGCCGAAACTTCTGGGTTCTATGCTCCTTAAATCTTGGGGCCGCCCGGTTGCTGACCGGGTTTCGGTTCCGGATTCGACCGCGGTACGCTCGGTACACTAGGCTGTGGCGGGCTTTGTTCAGCCATTTGAACTTGCTCGCCCTGCACCAGCGAGTCTGGCGGATTGACCATCACGTTTTCCTGTCCCGTGAGTCCAGACACTACTTCCACTTCGCTGCCAAAATCGCGGCCCAGTACAATCGGAACGAGCGAAGCTTTACCGTCCGCGACAGTTGCAATTTGCAAACCTTGCGAACGGAAGATCAGCGTGTTCACCGGAAGGATAAACGTAGGAACTCCTTCCGGAAGCTTCAGATGAACTCCCGTATATGCGCCGGGGAATAGCTCGCCTGTGGTGTTATTTACATCCACTTCCACCAGCAGAGTGCGTGACGCCGGGTCAATAGCTTTAGCCGTGCGCACCAGCTGGCCTTTAAACCTGCGGCCAGGAAACTCCGCGAGAGTGAGGTCGGCCGTAAGGCCGGGCTTGGCAGCTTGCGAATATTGTTGCGGAACGTTGATGTACACACGCAGCACGCGCGTCGATTGCAAGTGAAACATCTCCTTCGCGGCTCCGCCACTGCCGGTATCAATCAACTGCCCAATGTCGGTGTTGCGCGCCGTGATGATGCCGTCAAACGGCGCATAGATCCTATTGAAAGCCAGCGTTTCCTCCAGCCGCCTCACGTTAGATTCCGCGGCTGCTACCGTGGCTTTCTTGGCCTCGAAATCGCCGTGCGCATTGTCCACATCCTGCTTGGACACGGCATCGGTATTCTTCAAACCGTTGTAGCGATCTTCGGTAATCTTGGAGAGGTTCAGGTTCGCCTGAGCGGTGTTCAAATCTGACTTCGCGACCTGAAGCTGCTGCTCTACTTCAGGCGTATCAATATCGGCTAGCAGCTGGCCCGCCGTGACGTGGGCGCCGATATCCACGTACCATTTCTTCAGATAGCCATTCGTGCGCGCATAAATAGGCGCATCTTCAAAAGCTTGGATGTTGCCCGGGAGAATTATTTCTTGTTCCGGATCGCCGCGCCGGGGGTGAATCACCGCGACCGTGGGAATAGCTAGGTTGGTTGTTTCGGTTCGCAGCGCCGCTTTAGCCTTCAACCGCGGAACAACCCCCATCACGACAATGCCGGCCACGATGATCACCACGAGTATGGCGATCAAGACCCCATGGCCCGACCTCGCCGATGGCCCAGGACCACCGCGGTGTTCGCTTTCAGCAGGGACCTGCTGACCGGATGTGGC
Source organism: Binatus sp. (SeqCode) (assembly GCA_035602755.1). Taxonomy (GTDB): domain Bacteria; phylum Acidobacteriota; class Terriglobia; order Acidiferrales; family UBA7541; genus Palsa-295. The sequence goes on from DATNLR010000010.1 coordinate 11,896, forward strand.
TTCGACTTGCGGGATTTGTTTCACTGGCTCGTCAGTCATTAAACCTTATCCTTTTGCATTTTGTTCTTCGGACTATCTACTAGGTGCCTACTACGTGCAACAGATTCACCCACGCTCTGACTTGAAGGACTATCCATTGCGCTCTCTCCATCCATGCACAATGCTAAAAACAACCGGCACAAAGAAAAGAGTGGCAACCGTAGCGAACGATAGTCCGCCGATAACCGCCCGTCCCAAAGGCGCGTTTTGCTCGCCGCCTTCACCCAGCCCTAAAGACATCGGCAGCATTCCTATAATCATCGCCAGCGCGGTCATAATCACCGGTCGGAAGCGCGTAGCTCCGGACTCGAGAGCAGCTTCCGCCGCAGGTTTACCTTCATCGAGTCTCTCTCGTGAAAAGCTAACCACCAGAATACTGTTCGCGGTTGCCACGCCCATGCACATGATTGCGCCGGTGAGGGCCGGCACGCTAACCGTCGTTCTAGTGATGAATAGGAACCACACGATGCCCGCTAGAGCAGCCGGGAGCGCCATTAAAATGATGAACGGATCAAGCCAGGATTGAAAATTCACTACAATCAGAAGATAAACAAGAACAATTGAAAACGCGAGGCCCCACAAAAGCCCGGAGAACGAGGATTGCATGGTCGAAATCTGTCCCCGCACGATAAGTTGTGAGCCTCTGGGAAGGTTCTTTTTGCTGCGCTCGATGATCGGAGCAATATCGCGGGCTACTCCGCCCAGGTCGCGGCCTTGCACGGCCCCGTAAATATCGATAACCGGCTGAACGTTATAATGCGAAACAACACCCATCTCCGCTCCCCTAGTGACCGAGGCGAGGCTGGCAAAAATCGCCGGCGGCGCATTCGGATTCTTTCCCGTCACCGGAATATTCTGGAGATCTTGTAGCGTGTCGATGCGGTACTGCGGCATCTGAGCGGCAATGTTATAGGTTACTCCCGTTTTTGGATCGAGCCAGAAACTGGGAACGGTTTGAAAACTTCCGCTCAGCGAAATCAACAGGTTATTGGCCACATCCTGCTGTGTATAACCAATTTCCTGCGCTTTCGTACGGTCCACGTCAAAATGCAGCTTAGGCTGATCAAATGGCTGTTGGATCCGCAGGTCGGTCGTCCCGGGAACGAATTTCAATTGGTTCATCAAGTTGTCTGCGAATTCGCGATCCTCGTCCAAATTTCTTCCTACCACCTGAACATCGATAGGGGCTGGAAGACCGAAGTTTAGAATCTGGCTCACGATGTCCGCAGGAAGAAAATAAAACGTGACCCCGGGAAAATCGTGATTGAGCCGCTCGCGCAGAGAGTGAACGTATTCTTCCGTGGGACGATGGTCCTTCGATAGATCCACCAGAATATCGGCATCCCCAGGCCCGATCGGCGCGGAATTGCTGTAGGAAAGATTAAGACCGCTGTAAGGCACACCAATATTGTCGATGATGGTCGCCAATTCGGACTTGGGAATCAGCCGGCGAATATCGTCGTCTACGCGTTCGCAAAGCGCGGCGGTCTCTTCAATACGTGTGCCGGTCGGCGCGCGCAGGTGCAGCTTGAATTCGCCGCTATCTACAGCGGGGAAAAAGTCCTGTCCGACCATCGGCAAAAGCACGAAAGACAGTACGCAGGCAGAAAAGAAGCAGATCACAAATATGCGGCTGTGATGGATGCAGATCTCCAGCAGACGATGGTAACGCTCGCGAAGCTTCTCAAATCCCTGTTCAAACTTTTGCTGGGTTTGCACAAAAGGGTTACGAGATTTTGCGGCCCCTTCGTGTCCCTCTTCGATCTGGGCCACGAGTAGATACTTGGCCATGGTGGGCACCAGCGTCCGCGATAACAGATAAGAAGCGAGCATGGCAAAGCACACCGCCTCGGCCAGCGGAACGAACAAATAACGAGCCACCCCAGACAGAAAAAACATCGGCACGAATACAATGCAGATGGAGAGCGTGGAAACGAGCGCAGGCACGGCAATTTGCTGCGCTCCATCCAGAATGGCTTGGACGATTTCTTTTCCCTGGTCTATGTTGCGGTTGATGTTCTCGATTTCCACCGTTGCGTCGTCCACCAAAATTCCCACCGCTAGAGCCAGACCGCCCAGAGTCATAATGTTGATGGTTTCGCCCAACGCACTCAGCACGATAATCGAAGTAAGAATCGAAAGCGGAATCGAGACGGCGATGATCAGAGTGCTGCGCCAGCTTCCCAAAAATACCAGGATCATAAGCCCGGTTAGACAGGCGGCGATGATCGCTTCGCGAACGACTCCCTTGATCGACGCCAGCACGAAAATTGACTGATCCGAGAGAGGTTTGATTACGAGCTGCGGCGGAAGGCCGGCCGCAATTTGTGGCAGCAAAGCCTTAATTCCGGAAATAATGTCGAGAGTGGATGCGTCTCCGTTTTTCTGAATGGACATAAGCGACGCGCGCTTCCCATCCACATTCACGATGTTCGTTTGTGGCGGAAAACCGTCGCGCACATGAGCCACGTCGTGAATGTAAATCGTCGTGCTGCCCACTGTCTTTATCGGCAGATCGTTCAGCTCGTTTACCGTAGTCGGGGCGCCATTCATGTCCACTTGGTACTCAAAGGGTCCGATTTTCGTAGTTCCTGCTGGAAGGATCAGGTTCTGGAGTGAGATGGCGTTCACAACGTCGAGCGGTGAAAGCCCTTTTGACTGCAAAGCCGCGGTATCCAGATCTACCTGCACCTGCCTCTGCTTGCCGCCATAGGGGTAGGGAATCGCTACTCCTGGGATGGTTACAAGACCCGTCCGCAGAAAATTCAAACCAATATCACCCAATTGCTGTTCCGATAAACCAGGCCCAGAGAGAGCAAGTTGCAGGATGGGAACTGTGGAGGCGTTGTAGGTGATGACCAGTGGTGGCGTGCTTCCCTGAGGCAAGGTCCGAAGGATGGTCTGTGACACGGCCGTGACCTGCGCAACTGCATTGGCCACCTGCACGCCCTGATGGAAGAAAATCTTGGTGATCGCAATCCCGCTCAACGATTGCGATTCGATGTGCTCGATATCGTTAACGGTGGTAGTGAGAATTCTCTCGTAGTTAAAGATAATTCGAGTGGACATATCTTCCGGAGATAATCCCGTGTAGTTCCAAATAACGCTGACAACCGGGATATCAATGTTCGGGAAAATATCGGTAGGAGTGCGCAGGATGGCTACAGGGCCCAAAATGAGCAGTAAAATCGACATTACAACGAAGGTGTAAGGCCTGCGTAACGCTAATCGAACTATCCACATTCAGGGAGCCCTCGAACTATTGGGAAAGGCGCCAAATACTCGCCCAGCAAGTTTAGCAATAACGGAAGCGCATTATCATCGTTAAGCGGCTAGAAAAAACAAACTTAAACCAGCCAAGTTGGAACTGTTTCTCGTCGTGCCAATGCACTCCAGACAGTCGAGCTTTCGATCAAATCTCGCCTACAAACAAGGCCCCAGAGCGAGGATTATCTTCCAGCACAACGTGCCGGTTAGGCCCGCAACTTTTTCGCCGGCCAGGGTTTAAGAATGTGACTTTGGAAGACTCAGCCTAGCGTCTCACTAGACCATTCGCTCACTGGATTAGACGCGGCAAAGGGGTGAAAAGGTCCATGCCTATAATTGTGATTGTATTGATGTTCTTGGTCGCTTTCTTGCTGGCCGTGATCGCAATGATCCTTATGCCTATTCTCGGCGTCGGTTACGCACTATGGAACAAAGGCCAAATATTTGGATCGGATTATGTTGCCGGTATGCAGTGTGCCAACTTGGAACCGAACTCTAGGCCAAACGATTCGCTTCGCCGCTTCGAGTGAGCACTAACAATCATGGTGTATTTGGCGGCTGTCAATCTCGGGTGAGTAGGGATAAATCGAAAGCGAAGTACCATTTTAGGGAAAAGAATTCCTAAATTTTTATTTCGGAATCTATCAACCTCCAAACGCCAGCCTCTCTTCGAAGCCAGATTGCCGTGTATACTTGGTATGGAACTGAAATCGATAGTGGCAACTGTGGCAAAAAAATTGCATAATCACCTCCGACACAGGTGCCCAGCAATTCCATCCTGTCGTCAATCTGGGGGAGATGGGGCAGTTTCGGATCTTCGGGAACAATCTAGTCGGGAAAATTGACCTCCGCCGCATCGGAGCGCTCGCAGTCCTTACCCTGGGGATCTTCTTAGTCTGGGGCGCGCTTTCTTCAAGCAGCCAAGTTCAACTCGCTCCCTCTTACGTTTCGTCCTTTCGACCCCTACTCAGCCAAGACGGCATACCTGTTGCTGAAAATGGCGCTGGACCTAAAGTCTATCCCTATTCCGTGATACCCGGCGGGGTTCAAAGCGCTGCGGATTTGAAGAATTCACTCACGAATGATTCAGTTGCGGCAAAGCATTACGAAGATTTTGAGGTCGAAAGAACTCATGTAATCCGCCTGAATCAGGACCGCTTGCTCTACGTGTCCTATCGCCTTGGCAATCGAGTGTTCTGGACGAAAAAACCCCTTTTGTTGCCCAAAGGCGAAGCCGTTATCACCGACGGCGAACACCTGGCCAGAACTCGTTGCGGCAATCGTTTATCGGAAGCTCCAGCGGGTCCGGTTCTCGCGGCAGGGCCTGAATTTGAGGCTGGACCACCGGAAGTAGCCGAAGCATTCCCCGGAGTACCTGAATTGGTAGGCCCGCCCGCGTTGGCTTTTCCCCCCTTACCAACTAGCGCGCCGCCCACCACGTCTCTCGCGCCGCCTGGTGCTCCATTACCTCCCGGCGGCGGCATCATCGTGCCTCCGATCATCCCCGTTCCAGGGGGCGGATCTACGCCTCCGCCGGTCCAGACTCCGGAACCTCAAATGTGGTTGATGTTGTCGGCAGGCCTAACCGGAATATGGTTGGGACGAAAAAGACGGAGGCCTTAACTTCCGCCCTCTGATGCGCAAAAGAAATAAACCTCGTTGAAAGCCTTCGACGACCTCTTTAGCTCTTCATCTAAGGCCGCGACACCAGCGCCGGAACCAGTACATTCACCCGCGGCGTTCCGAGCCCAGTGACAAAATCATAGCCAGCCAACGCATCACATAGTGCCCCACATGAACCATTCTCGCCCTGAGTAACCGAGTGAAAGTGACTATTCAGATTCGCCTCGGCCAAAGAATAAAGCGCGGTGTCGGCGCTGCTCAGGTTTGTTTTACGCAATCCGGCTCGCGTCGAGTTAGCGATCGCAATGGTGGCGGCCCACTGTGGCGTCGCTGCGCTCGTGCCGCCAATCTGGAACCACCCACTGGCTCCGCTAATGGCTACAGAATCGTACACCGCGTAACCAGTGCCGGGATTCGCATTGTAAGAGACATCCGGGACGCCTCGCAGGCCTCGAGAATCATCCGGTATTCCGAACTGCGCTTGATAAAGCGGCTGATGTTCGTACGCGCTTAAGCCGCCGCCACTTCCGCTCCATGCGGTTTCGCTCAAATAATTTCCGTTTGAATCAAGCGTAAGCGAAGTTCCGCCAACTCCAATCACATCCGGTGACGCGGCCGGATAAGTCACCCCCGTGCCGGAGTCACCTGAGGCCGCCAAAAATGTCACGCCATTTGTGACGAAATGATTGTCTGAGTTGCGTTCGCCCGAAAATTCACCCGAATCCCAACTCATGGAAACCAGCGTCGCTCCGTTGCGAACCGCGACGTCCACTCCCTTCAGCAGATCGCTTAGATTATTGGAGGCGGCCTCGACCAAAATAATCGTCGCCTTAGGCGCGATCGCGTGTGCCCATTCTACGTCTAGCGAAATTTCCACCGACCAATTCGCGTTCGCCGCCGGTTTGTGCCCGGTGGCATAAACCTTACGGAAAAAACCGTTGCTTGTGCTGGCGACCGGCAGCTTGAATTGCTGGCTGAAAACAGCAAGGTCGGATTCGGCGTTTGGGTCATCGTACGCATCCACCAGGGCAATGGTCTGACCCGCACCCTGATCGCTAACCAGATCAAAGCCGTAAGCATGGCGTATCTGTACTGGCTGAAATGCTGAAATCGGCGGGCTCGTTAACCCCGCGCCAGAAGCTTGATGAATAAAGTAGTGAGGACGCATAAAGCTGATCGGTGATTGCCCGTCTTCGCTTCGTTGTATGGGAAGGTAAAGCGTCTGCTGGGCGCAAAGCGGCTGAAAGAAGACCGAACCTAGCGCAAAGATCACCAAAGTGCGGACTGTACACGGAAGCACCTTTACTCGCATTCCGAATCCCCCGTTGCAATCCCCTGAAGTCGCAACACATCTGCCACCCGATCGTTTGCGACTGATAAAAGGGTACTGCGCGGGTTGGATTAGCCCCTAGGGACCGAACGCTTCATTCGATTAGTACGGAAGTCATTTGAGCAGAGCGATCCAGAACGGCACAGGGGAACGGTCATTCATTTGAAGCAGGGGAAACCTCAATCCATCGGTAGGCCAACGTAGTTTTCAGCAAGCGTTTGCGAGGCGGCGCGAGAACTGGTCACGTAATCAAGCTCAGCCAGCTGACGCCGATGGTCAAAAGCATTTTCCTCTTCCCACCGATGCAGCATGGAAGTCATCCACCATGAAAACCGCTGCACCTTCCACACTCGCCGCAAACAAGTAGTGGAATAAGCCTCCAGAAGATCCTGGCGACCCGATGAATAGTATTCCGCGAATGCTTGAGCGAGGACGCGCACATCTGCAACTGCTAGGTTCAACCCTTTCGCACCAGTAGGTGGAACGATGTGCGCTGCATCTCCAGCAATAAACAACTTGCCGTATTGCATCGGCTCAACCACGGAGCTACGCATTCCAGTCACGCCCTTCTGAATGATGCGCCCCTCGGTCAGCCTCCAGCCTTCCGTGGAAGCAAGCCGCGCATGCAGTTCCTGCCAGATTCGATCGTCGGGCCATTCGTCCAGATCCTCATCTGGCTTGCACTGAAGGTAGAGTCGGCTGATTTGCGGCGAACGCATGCTGAGCAACGCGAAGCCGCGATCATGATAGGCATAGATAAGTTCCTCCGACGAAGGCGGGGCCTCGGCCAGAATGCCCAGCCAGCCAAACGGATAAATTCGCTCAAAAGAGGTGATCACTCCGTGCGGAATCGACGGTCGGCAAACTCCGTGGGAACCATCGCATCCGGCGATGAAATCGCAAGTGAGTTGCTGCGCTTTGCCGTCCTTTCGAAACAGGATGCTAGGTTTGGACGAAGATTTCGCCTCGCCGAAATCGCGTATGCAGACGTCTTCCGCATCAAAGAAAAGCTTGCCGCCGGACGCGAGTCTTGCCTTCACCAAATCTTTAATCACTTCGTGTTGCGCGTAGATCATGATGCCGCGGCCGCCGGTCAGTTCCTTAAAGTCGATATGGTGGGTGATTCCTGAAAACCGCAAGTTCACGCCGTAGTGAACCATTCCTTCCCGCATCATGCGTTCGCCCGCGCCAATTTCATTCAACAGATCTACCGTGCCTTGCTCCAACACCCCCGCACGAACGCGTTCCTCGCAATATTTACGGCTGCGAGTTTCCAGCACTACGGACTGAATCCCTTGCAGATGCAATAAGTGCGAGAGCACCAGTCCAGCCGGTCCTGCTCCGACAATTCCTACCTGTGTGCGCATGAGATCAGCGAGCGATTCCTCCGAAAACTTGGACGCTCCGAGTTGCGAATGTTACCATGCGGCCTCAACTTGTTCTTCCCGGGGGCCGTGCGATGCTCGTCAGTCACAAAAAACTGCTCGTCGAATGGGGCCACTGCGATCCGGCTGGCATCGTGTTTTTCCCCCAATATCTTGCCTGGTTCGACGACTGCACCACCGCCCTGTTCCTGGATGCCGGCATGCCTATTCAGTCTTTATTTAAAGAGCATGGCGTGATCGGCGTCCCGGTCGTGGATGTTCGGGCCCGATTTATTCTGCCGTCAAAATTCGGTGACGAACTCAAAGCGGAATCAACCGTCACTGAGTTTGGTAAAAGTAGTTTTGTGGTCCGTCACCACATCACAAAAGCAGACGCACTGACAGTGGAGGGATACACAACAAGAGTTTGGACCGGCTTCGATCCCAACGATCCATCCAAAATGAAATCGCGTCCTCTTCCGAAGGAAGTTATCGAACGCCTTTCTGCTGGCCTTCCTGTTTCAGGCGGCCATCGCCAGAAGTGACAAAACTTCTATGTCAATTGCATCGGCTTCGGCTTGGCCGGATCGCTGTAATCATAAAAACCGCGTCCTGCTTTCCGGCCATTCCATCCGGAAAGCACCATGCGCTTCAATAGCGGCGGCGAAGCAAAGCGCTTCTCCTTGAATTCGTCGAACATAATATTCGCGATGTAATAAGTGGTGTCGTTACCCACAAAATCGAGCAGCGTTAACGGCCCCATGGGATGGCCGCAGCCCAGCTTCATCGAGTTATCGATGTCTTCTACCGACCCAACCCCTTCTTCGAGAGCGCGAACGGCATCCAGCAGATAAGGCACCAGCAAACGGTTCACGATAAATCCGGTGCGGTCCGATGTGCGAACGGGCGTCTTGCCCAATCGTCCAGCAAATGCCAGCACTTCTTCATTCACTTTCGGATCTGTCGCGATGGTCCGAATCACTTCCACCAGCTTCATGACCGGAACCGGATTGAAAAAATGCAAGCCCAGGAAACGGTCGGGCCGCTGCGTGAAAGTGGCCATCTCGGTGATGGAGAGCGAAGAGGTATTGCTGGCAAAGATGGTCGCCTTTGGACAAATTGTATCCAGCGCGCCCCACAACTCGCGTTTCGCCGGTAATTGCTCGATAATCGCTTCAATCACGATGTCGCAATCTTTCAAATCTTCCAGATTCGTGGTCCCCTGCAGGCGCGCTCGAACTTCGTCGCGCTGAGCCGGCGTCAGCGTACCCTTGTCCACCAGCCGCTGAAGATTTTTGTCGATGGATTGCAAACCCTTTTCCACCAATTGCGGCGAAACCTCCCGCACGGTAACTTGGCATCCCGCGTTCGCTGCAACTTGAGCAATACCCGAGCCCATCAGGCCGCAGCCAACTACTCCCACTTTCTCGATCGCCATCTATTCCTCCGTATGATTAGGTATGTGACGTGTCCAGCTTGCAGCGCGAATCACTTCTCGGATGGAGGCCGGCACTCTGATTAGAAGTTACCGCGCGGAAACTCAGGTTTTCGCAATTAGAATTGTTATGCCTCAGCATCCATCTCTGCAAAAACTTCCTGTGCGATATGAAATGCTGAATTTGCCGCCGGCACACCACAATAAATCGCGCACTGAAGCAAAACCTCCTGGATTTCCTCGCGAGTCACATGGTTGTTCGCGGCCGCGCGCACGTGCATGCGAAATTCGTCGCTGCGGTTCAGAGCCACCATCATAGCCAGAGTCAACAGACTCCGCGTGTGCCGCGGAAGCCCGGGACGCGCCCAGATTTCCCCCCAAGCGTAGCGCGTAATCAAATCCTGAAACGGCTCGTTAAAGGGAGTCGTGGCAGCTTGTGCTTTTTCAACGTAATCTTCGCCCAGAACGGCCCGCCGCACTCGCATGCCGGAGGAATATCGCTCGCGCTCGTCCATTATTTCGCCTCCGGCTCGTTCAGAAATTTCAACAGCGCTTCGGTAAATTGCGGAGCAGCTTCTATATTCGACAAATGCGCAGCTTGCAATTCCAGGTAACTGGCCCCGGGAACCCCTTCGGCAACAAGGCGCGCATTCGCGGTCGAAATGACGGGATCTTGCGCTCCGGCAATCACAAGCGTTCGCGCAGTCACGCGCGAGAGATCGCGGCTCAAGTCCGCGTCCCGTATTGCCGCACAGCACGCCGCATAACCTTCAGGCGGCGCTTGCAGCAGCATTTGACGCATGGCTTCGATCACCTCGGGCGATTTCTTCACAAAATTTTCACTAAACCAGCGCAACACTACGGTCGTTGCTATGGCCGCCATACCGCGTTCTTTCACCTCTTTGATCCGCGCATTCCAGGTATCCGCCGTTCCAATCTTGGCCGCCGTGCTGCAGAGCACTAGGCCTTTCATGCGACTGGCTGCATTTACGCCCAGCCACATCCCAATCATGCCGCCCATGGAAAGTCCGCAAAAATACGCGCTCTCGACCTTCAACGCATCGAGCAAGGTGATAACGTCGCGCCCCAACTGTTCGATCGAATAGGGCCCCGCAGTAACGCCCGACAGCCCGTGCCCCCGCGTATCGTAGCGCAGCACACAAAATTTTTCGCAAAGTACGGTCGCCTGCGGGTCCCACATGGACAGGTTGGTTCCTAGAGAATTGGAAAGAACGATCACCGGCGCTTTTTGCAGCCCGTCAAAACGGTAATTCAATCGAAGATCGCCCGACTCGACGTAAGGCATGATCGACACTCTCTAAGATGGCTAGTTCTACTTTTGTTTTCGGTCCGCTAAAACTTTGTCCACCATTATTTCCGCCGAACCTGTGTAGTTCTTTGGTTCCAACAAACGCTTTATATCATCGGTGGAAAGATGCTGCCGCACTTCCGCATCTTCCATCAAAACACTTTGCAAGGGCTGGGATTTTTCCGCAGAGCGCTTCGAAGCCTTCTCCAAAATCCTATGGGCCGGCATACGTCCGATTTTTTCCGCCAAAGCGACCGCGACCGCTTCCGCCATAATCAGTCCATGCGTGATTTCCAGATTCGACTTCATTTTTCCCGAATCGATTTCCAAACCGTTTAGCACAGTCGTCAGATGAGCCAGCGCCCCGGCAGTCAAGGTGCAGATTTCCGGCAGCGTCTCCCATTCCGCGTGCCAGCCGCCTAATCCCCGTTCGTGCTCTTGCACCATCGAAGTCAACATCACCGACACCAACGCGGGCACTCGAATCGATGCGGCCAGGACCACCGCCGAACCCACCGGGTTCCGTTTGTGAGGCATGGTGGATGACCCACCGCGTCCTGCCGCGGCAGGCTCCGCCACTTCACCAACCTCCGTCTGACCCATCAACGAAAGATCGCGTGCAATTTTCCCAAGCGATCCAACCAGCAATCCCATCGTCGTCGCCACTTCCGCAAACCGATCGCGGTGCGTGTGCCACGGCAGATTGGGCCGTGTCAATTTTAGCTCGTCGGCTAGAGCCTGAGCTACGGCCGGTCCTTGATTCCCGAGAGAAGCCAAAGTGCCGACCGCTCCACCGAACTGCAAGACCAACACGCGTTTTCGGATTTCTCGCAGTCGTTCGCGATGCCGTTCGATAGCGGCGAGCCATCCGCAGGCTTTCAGTCCCAAAGTTACCGGCGGGCCCTGTTGCAGCCATGTGCGGCCGGCAACTAAAGTGGATTTGTGAGTCTCGCAGATTCGTGCCAGCACGTCGCACAATTTTGTGAGTGTTTGGTCCGTCAAATCCAAAGCGTCGCGCAGTTGCAAGACCGTCCCGGTGTCGATAGCGTCTTGGCTAGTCGCGCCCCAATGAACGAACCCTCCCGCTTTCTCATCCGCTTTAGTTACCAGCGATGTTAGCTGCTTAACCACAGGAATCGCCAGGTTGCCCGAGAGGGCCGCCTCCTGCGCTATGGTTTCCATCGAAAACAGTTTTGCGTTGCACTTGGATTGGATCTTGGCCGCCGCAGCTTGAGGAGCAATTCCGGTTCTTGCCAGCGCGTGCCCGAGAGCGGCCTCAAAATCCAACATAGCTTGAACTTGGCGTTGATCGGAAAAGATCGCGCGCATCTCTTCGGTGGTGAAAAGATGCCCTAGAAGGTGAGTTGGAAGTTGCGTGCTCAAAGCTTCGATGTCCTTGATATCGCGTCACGCAGGATAACGGTTATCCGCGGAAGAATACAGCCTTGGCTTTGCTTTGCAAGGCTCAAAAGCGTTTCGTTGTGACGCTTTCTCTGCCACGCATGGAATAAAAATCACGCCGGCTAGCTTTTCGCACTCCCCTGGAATCGAGTAACTTCCGTAACAGCACGGTAAGCCTGGTCCATAGCCGCATTGGTATAAGCAAACGCTTCCGCATCCGAATTCGCTATCGAAATCCGGCCAAACGGTTGCCGCCCTATCACGCACGGTTGTTGATCCTCCGGCCAATCGGGATCGTAGAGCGAGTTATATTCGTACGCGTAGCCGTGCGGCCAACGGTTCACCGTGATCGCTTGAATGTCATTTGCGGGGTTGAAGCCGCCGGGCGAAAGAATTCGTGCAAGCTGATCGCGAATATTGCGCTCGTAAGTTTCAAAACGCGTGCGATAAAGTTCCTCGCGTCCCGCAATCTGTTGTTCGCGAGCTGGCAAACCCGGTTTGCATGGAACCTTCTCCAGATGCAGCACGCAGGCATCCTCCGGCTTGCTTGCGAAGTGGTACTCGCCCATGCTCACCGGAAAATCCAGCGTGACCGATTCGAAATAGCTTCCCGGACACCTCGCGTAACTGATTCCAAGCTTCTTGAATGGTTCCCAATTTCGTATCAACACATTGGTATAAACCAGCGGCACCTTCACTCCGTACGCCAATGCCTCTTTCTGCTTCTGCGGCAGTTCAGGGCACATGTAAGGAATCACCATATTCCAACATGCCAAGATGCAAGCCGCGCCGCGAACCGAACGCGCTTCCCCACCGCGCACGTACTTAACTTCAACTTCCTTGGAACTCGCTGGGTCGCCCACATTCCGAGCGGAAACCGCAGTGCTGTTGAGCCGCAAACGAATGGGAGACGAAGGCTCATCCAGCACCGCATAGTTCATTTTCGCAGTGACGATATCTTCCATCGTATGGCCCGGCGCTGACGCAGGAATCAGCGATCGCACCAAAAGCCTGGCGATCGATGCATTCCCGTCCGGAAAATGAAAGATGTACGGTTCGTCGTCACTCTGCTTCGTTATTTCCAGACCCAAGCCCGGTCCCGGAGGCCCGGACAAATCCATCCCCGCAAATCCGGGATATCCCAAACCCGCTAAATCACCGGCCGGAACCGCATCAACACCCACACCATAAAGCCCGTACGTCTCGGTCTGCAAAAACGGAATCGCGTCCGGGTGCACCTTCACGTACTTCAGCAAATAGTCTTGGTAACTCGTCTTGGCCAGTAAAACTTTTTTGTCCCACGATTTCAGCTCTGGCAGATAGTCCACTTTTTCGGTGTAAAGCCTCGCCAGATCCTTTTGCGCGTCTGCCGAGAGAGGGGTTTTCGCCAGGAATTCGGCCCAGGAAGGTTTCCCCATTCCGGGCACCAGCTTGTCCATTCCAAACGTTTCTTGGTCGAAGAAAACCGCGCGGGAAAGCCCGTTCGAGCGCTCGAAGTCTTGGTCGTAATATTGATAGAACTTCTTTACGTCCACACCCAGATCTTGCAGCAATTCTTTCGCTTGTTTGCTGTAGAGACCCGGCCCGGCAATCGACTGGGTCCCACCGTAGCCCAGTATCGTTCGATTGCCCGCGTGGTATTCGTTTCGTCGCGCATGACCGCCAAAGTCGTCATGATTCTCAAGAATTAAAACGCGCGCTTTGGGTCCGGCGATCTTCCGGAAGAAATAAGCCGCTGAAAGCCCACTGATCCCTCCACCCACTACGATCAAATCATAGGTTTCAGAATCCGCCGCCGCACTTCTCCATTCCTGACCGTCGCGAAGCGCGTGCCCCGCTTCCATCACTGCATTCGTGCTTCCGCGCATGCCGGTCAAAGTCGGTGGATAGTAATTAGGATCTTTTTCCGGGGCGAAAGGAGACTGCGGAAGACCAAAAGCGTTGAGCCATTCGTGATTCGATAAAACGAAACCTCCGCCTACTGCGATTCCAAATCCATTCAGAAAATCGCGCCGCGTAATGCCCCGATCCATTCCCAATTCGCGGTCCCGCTTCTCATACTTCACGCTCTCCCCCGAAGATTTTGACCACCGGGAGAACGGCGCGAATCCACCCGGCTTTAGATTTTTACCGACAAAGCATACTCCACCTTCCGCATCGCACAGGACGAATCTTTCGCAAACAAGAATTCGCGACCGTGCACATCAGAACGACGATGACTTTCATCGAGTTGTCGACTTAAGTCTCACGCCTCGTTCGTTTTTGCTATCATAGCGTTTTCCGTAATCAAGCAAAGAGGAGCACTTTTGCCTGCCCGCGTCCTTGACGGAATTGCTATACGCAACGAAATTTATGCCGAGTTAACCGGCGAAATTTCGGCGCTCGCTTCTGCCGGAGTTCGCCCCGGACTGGCTGCGGTACTGGTAGGCGAGAATCCCGCCTCGAAAGTTTATGTAAGAAACAAGATTGCTGCCTGCGAAAAGTTGGGGCTTACCAGCATCCAAATCACTCCGCCGGCAACGATCACCAATTTCGAGCTTCTGGCCACCATCGAAGATTTGAATCGCCGCGATGATGTGGATGGCATCCTGGTCCAGCTTCCTCTGCCTCCACAGGTTGACGCCAAAAAAATCCTCGAAGCTGTCGATCCGGCGAAAGATGTGGATGGATTTCACCCGCTCAACGTCGGCCACTTGGTCGCAGGCCGCCCAACTCTCGTCCCCTGCACGCCAGCAGGGGTGATGGAACTTTTGCGCCGCAGCTCTATTCCTTTGGAAGGTGCCCAGGCTGTCGTTGTGGGCCGCAGCGATATTGTGGGCAAGCCCATGGCACTGCTTTTAATGCACGCGAACGCCACCGTGACCATCTGCCATTCGAAGACCCGAGACCTGTCTGCAACCGTTCGCCGTGCCGACATCGTGGTTGCCGCCATGGGACGCGCCGCAATGATTACCCCCCCTTACGTGCACCCCGGCGCCACCGTCATCGATGTAGGCATTAACCGGATCACCGATATTTCGCATGCAGAAAAATTGTTCGCCAATTTTCCCGAGCGACTCGCCGCATTCCGCGCCAAGGGCACTGCGCTGGTTGGAGACGTGCATCCCGATGTAGCCAACATCGCCGGTGCTCTCACGCCGGTACCCGGTGGAGTCGGTCCGCTCACCATCGCCATGCTCATGAGCAATACGGTAAAAGCCGCCCGCTTGCGTCGCGGCCTTCGCGCACCGGCTGCCGCAGCCGTTCAGCGCTAATCGCTCATGCTTAGAGTCGGCCTTACAGGCGGAATCGCAAGCGGCAAAACTACGGTGGCTTCGATGCTTCGTGAACGCGATGTTCCAGTGCTCGACGCCGACCCACTCGGTCACGCTCTACTGGAACCCGGGCAGGCCGCCTACGAAGAAACCGTTGCCGCTTTTGGAAAAGACATTTTGGACGCCTACGGAAATGTAAATCGCGCCAAACTCGGTGCCTTGATATTTGCAGATGCGGAAAAGCGCGCACGGCTGAATCAAATTCTGCATCCCAGAATTCTCCAGGTTGTGCAAAAGTGGTTCGCCGCCTTGGATGAACCGGACGGTCCGGCTTTTGCCGTTGTGGAGGCTGCGCTGCTGGTGGAAGCCAACTACACCAGCAATCTCGACAAGCTCATCGTGTGTTGGTGCCGCCCTGAACAACAAATGGAGCGCCTGCTACAGCGCGGACTTACAGAGCAGGAAGCGCAGCGGCGCAGCGCTGCTCAAATGCCGCTCGATGAGAAACGTAAAAGGGCCGACATTGTAATAGATTGTTCGGGCTCGTTCGAAGAGACGGAAAGACAAGTCCATCAAGCAGTGGAACAACTAGGATCGCCCGCCTCTGGAAGAAACATTCCATGACGCGCCGGCGTATTCATCAGTAGGTAGCCCAGCACTGGTATCGCGCAGTCGTTGGTAATGGTGGCAAAAGGACGTCGCATGCATCGATCTGGGAAGCAGGGACGCGCCATGCGTTTATTGGCCATCGGGCTGATCATCGGACTCGCAGCCTACTGGGCAGGTTCGCGCTGGGGTCCGCCCGTCCCTTCCGTGGTCAAGGCCTTGCATTCACCGGCACCGACTCCCAGTGAAGCCGGACTAGATCCCACCGAGCTCGAAAACGTTCGGATTTACAGGCAAGCCGCCCCGGCCGTGGCCAACGTAGTCACTCGCACCGTTGAATACGATTTCTTTTTCAACCCCGTCCCCGTGGAGGGCGCCGGCTCCGGGTTTTTGATCGACAACGACGGCCACATCCTTACGAACTATCACGTCGTGCAAGGTGCCCAAACCATCGAAGTCACTCTAGGCGATCAGTCGCGCTATAAAGGCAAGTTAGTCGGCTCCGATCCAAACAATGACATTGCCCTGATCCAAATTGATCTGGCCGGACGGAAAATTACTCCGCTGTCACTGGGCGATTCCCGGAACCTTCTGGTGGGCCAGCGGGTGCTCGCGATCGGGAACCCCTTTGGATTTCAGAGCACTCTCACCACCGGCATTGTTAGCTCGCTAGGTCGTACCGTCCAGACCCGCGAAAATACATTTATCGATGAAGCGATCCAGACCGACGCTTCCATCAATCAGGGTAACTCGGGCGGACCGTTGCTGAATTCTCACGGCGAAGTAATCGGAATCAATAGCGCTATATACGCTCCTACCGGCACGACTGCCGGCATCGGCTTTGCCATTCCTATCAACACTGCGAAACGCGTGGCCGAAGACCTGATCACGCGCGGGCGGGTGCGTCACGCCACACTAGGTGCCGAAGGTCGGGCGCTCTGGCCTCGCCTGGCCGAGGCCCTCAACCTCGCTGTACAACAGGGAATCCTAATTGAACGGGTCGAGCCGGGCGGCCCAGCGGCCAAGGCTGGGATTCGCGGTGGAACCCAATCCGTGGTGGCTGGCATGCAGGAGCTGCGTGTGGGCGGCGACGTTTTAATTGCCATTGACGGAAAGCAGATCACCAACCAGTCGGACTTAAGCCTCTTGCTAAACCGCTCCCAACCCGGTGATACGGTCACGGTTACCATTGTGCGAGACGGCAAAAAAATGAATCTGCCGGTAAAGCTTGGCGGCGATTAGACGCCTTTGGGCATATATCTTTCTCTGCGAGTCCGGATGCAATGAAAAAACCCGACTATGGTCTCGATGCGCCCGGTCTCGTCCGGGGATTTCTATTCGGCGGACCTGCATTGATCGTCGCCGGATGGTTTCTGAGTGGCTGGGCGAAAGAGAAAAACTACGGACCACTGATTGGTTTTGGCGCCGCAATGTTCTATTCCGGAATCGTTTTTTTCCTGGAATCGTTGCTGATGATGGCCAGCAGTTATTACGGGAAATTTCGGGCCCGTGACGACCTTCTTGATAGCTTGCACCTGCGTGGAGATGAAACCGTTCTCGACGTAGGATGCGGTCACGGATTATTGCTCATCGGCGCCGCCAAAAGACTGCCGCGCGGCCGCAGCCTCGGAATCGATCTGTGGTCTCAAGTGGACCAGGGAAATAATTCGCGCGACGCCACTGTGCGGAACGCGAGCTTGGAAGGAGTGTCTGATCGCGTCGAAGTGCGCGATGGCGACATGCGAAAACTACCTTTCCCAGACGCCTCCGTGGACGCTGTAGTGGCCAATCTTGCAATCCACAATATCTCGAGCCGCGAAGGGCGCCGCGAGGCCATTTCTGAAATTGTGCGCGTGCTGAAACCGGGTGGGCAAATCGCTCTTATGGATTTCAAACACGTTGGGCAGTACGCGGAAGATTTGAAGGGCTGCGGCGTGGTCGACGCCCGTGTCTCTAGACCATCTTTCTGGATTTTCCCGCCCGTTCGAGTCGCTCGCGGCCGGAAAGAACCAGCCTAAGGCTCCCAAACGCACCGGACCTCCTCTCCCAGTTTTAAAATCCGTGGAGCCGGGTGTACACTTTGCCATCGACGTCGTCAGGGCCATCGGCTGGCCGCAAGGTTGCCTGTTCCTAGCAACAATAGCTAGTCTCGATGCCTTGCCAGGGTCACCAATAGGTACCAAGTCCCATTGACCGAAACGCTGGGCCTCCGTAAGATTTTGTATCGTCTCGGCGAGTCGGTATTATCGCTGAGAAGGACACCTCAACCGCTTACCGGGGACCGTGTGATTGTTATGAAGAAACGCGCAAGGATCTTGGCGGTTACCGCTGCCGCGGCGGTCTTTCTTGCTGGCTGCAACGACGTCGTATCGACCAAGCAAGCCAAGGCGCATCCTCCGGCGGCAACCCCGGCACCCGCTCCCGCGCAAGTTCGCGAGAGCCTCCCGTTCCCCGAAAAACCGGTTGATCTGGCCTCTTTGCAGAACGATCCAAGACCCGCAATCGATATTTTAGTGGCTCAGGTTCAAGCCAGCTTTAATGAGGGCCAGAAGAAGTACAAGGCTAATCATTTCGATCAAGCTCGTGTGGATTTCGATCGCGCGATGGACCTCATAGTGCAAAGTGGTTTTCAGGCCGACTTTGACCCGCGCCTTTCCGATTTAGTCGATCAGTTGGGCGAGACACTTCACTCCTACGAGCTAAACGCCGAACGCAATGCGGAAGAAGACGAAGAACCCGTTGGAGAGCCTGCACCCATCGACGCGCTGGCGAACATGGAATTGCCCAAGGGCGATCCACGGCTGGCCGCTAAAGTGGAACAGGAATTGATCAGCGTTCCCCACGACCTTCCGCTTACGGTCAACGATTCGGTGCTGCAATACCTGAATTTTTTCTCGACCCCGAAAGGCCGAGCCGTCGTGGAGCATGGCCTTGGACGCGCTGGGCGTTATAACGACATGATTCGTCGGGTGCTCCGTCAGGAAGGCGTGCCTCAGGATTTGATCTATTTGGCGCAGGCGGAATCAGCTTTCCAACCAGCAGCCGTTTCACGGGCCGGCGCGCGCGGATTGTGGCAGTTCATGCCCTTCCGTGGTGAGGAATACGATCTCGACCGCAACTATTGGGTTGACGAGCGCAGCGACCCCGAGAAAGCCACCCGCGCAGCAGCCCGCCATATGCGCGACTTGTACGACATGTTTGGCGATTGGTATCTGGTGATGGCCGCCTATAATTCCGGGCCCATGAACGTAGTGAAAGCCATCGAGCGCACCGGTTACGCAGATTTCTGGGAACTTCAAAGACTTCACGCGCTGCCTAAGCAAACGCAGAATTACGTGCCGATCATTATAGCAATGGCGCTGGTAGCCAAGGCTCCTACCCTCTACGGCGTCCAAGTGGCTCCTGAGAAGCCGGCGCAAGTGGATACGATCAAGCCCGGTCACCCGATTGATCTGCACTTGGTTGCGGATGCCTCGGGCGCCGACATTGATGATCTGCGGGGCCTGAACCCAGAACTTTTGCGCGGCGTAACGCCGAACGATCCGGGGTTCGAATTGAATGTTCCGGCGGGCACCGCGGAAAAGTTCGAGTCCAACATCCAGCAAGTCCCCGAAGAAAAATGGACCAGCTGGCGCCTGCATACCGTGGAAGATGGCGAGTCGCTGGCCGACATCGCGCGGCATTACCACGTTTCAGTCGCGGCTCTTGAAAGCGCCAACCACCTGCAACCTCATGCGTCATTGCCGGCTGGCTTTCTTGTGAATGTGCCAACCGCGCCGCCTGTGATTCATCTGGTGCACTATAAAGTTCAGCGGGGAGATTCGCTCGAAGGCATCGCCGGTCGTTTTGACGTAACTGTGTCGCAATTGAAGAAATGGAACAACATCAGAGGTTCTAGTGTGCCCCGCGGCTCCCGGCTACGCATCTATGCCGGTGGTCCTCCAGACGATGCGGCGCCACACGCGAAGCCGAAGGCCGCGGCACAGAGTAGCGCTAGCGCTTCGCTGCAGAAAGTCGATAGTCGGACCTCTGCACAACCGGAAGCGGTTGAACATCATGTCCAGCGCGGCGAGACTCTTTACTCGATAGCCCGCGCCTACGGAACCACCGTGGCCTCCCTGCGCCAGTCCAACCCATTCTTGGCGAGCCGCTCGCTGGCAGCCGGTGATGTTCTGAAAGTTAGCCGCTAAGATAGTAGTGGATTTATTCTCCTCCCGTATCCTATTTGTTTCTAACCACTTAGACCTGCAAGAGGTGTTGCGCCCGGCAATCTCCCGACTTTACTGAGCTTCAAGGTGCGCTGAAAATGCCCACTTTTCAAGGCATTGCGCTTGACAAAGTTCTTACACTCCGTCTATAAGCGCCGAAGGACTAATAATCCGTCCTAATAGGGAGGGTCGCATGTTTAACGCAAAACTTCACGACGAAGAAGACGACGAACTGCCGCGCTATGAGGAAGAGGAAGACGAAGGCGAAGGCGCCGAACAGCCGCACGAGGGAACTATAGAAATCGAGGAAATAGCCATTGAGAGCGAAGATGGCGACGAGGATTCTGAGGAATCCCCTGCTGCGCGTAAACCCGCTCCGGCCTCCAAATCGAAACCGGCCAAAAAGCCTGCTCCCAAAAAGAAAGCCAAATCCAAGAGCAAGCCCAAACCGAAAAGTAAATCAAAAGCCAAGAAAGCGAAAGGCGGCAAGCGCAAAAAGCGCTAACCATCCTTATCGTGACGTAGTTCATGGGCGGACGGCAAACAATTTGCCGTCCGCTCGTTGCTTACCGTCAAGTGGAGTCCTTCCCTGAAGGCGCCTTGTCCTGTTACGTTGTGAAATTCCAAAATAATCCCCCAGGCGCGAGGATCCTGGCCAGGTCCTTGCGGGTAGCTCCCAGCTCGCCCGCACGCTGCTCCGCTAAGTGTCGAGTTTTCCCCAGCTTGGCAATTTGCGATGGCCCCGCAGCGCTTCTGCGCCCCAGCGTCCTAGATACGACGAGAGCGCCACGCCGTGCCCTGCGAACGCACCGATCATGATCGCATTCTTCGTTTTCTTGGCCTCCGGATGCCACATGAAAATCGGCTCCCAGGAATCGCGGAACAGGATAGGCCCACCCCAGCGATGCACGAATTGCACTGACTCTAGCGCCGGATGGAGACCGCGAACCCGCCTTTCGAGCGAATCGAAAATCTGCGCGACCTCGGCAGCCGAAATATCCACATCGTCCAGGTCATCCGAGTGCGGAGCCTGCACAAGCCCCGCGCCAAAAATGATGGAATTGTCTTCGCAGACTCGTCCCCAGAGATAGGGCAGGTCCGCAGTGTAAAAAGGCTTTCGTTCCGCCAGGCCGATTTGCGCAAGTTGCTCTTCATTGACGGGCTCCGTCGCGGCTGCGAGCGTCAGCTTCGGATGCGTGCCTTCTTCCAGCTCCGTTAATTTCAGAGAAAGAGCATTCGTCGCAAAAATAATCTTGCGCGCTGAGATTTTCCGCGACCTAGATGCACGTGGCGTCACTTCTATTTCAGGAATATCACTCCATGCGATATGCGTTACGGGATGATTTTCCAGGATCAACGCGCCCAGACGATCGGCCGCTCGGGCTAGGCCGCTTACCAATTTCCCAGGGTCAACGGTTCCACCTTCCACTTCCTTGGTAACGTGAAGCGTCCCGGAATCGTTCCAGGAGACTGGCGACTTCGCCAAACCCCTCTGGCGCGCTATTTCCCAAGCGCCGGTGAAGCGCTGCTCGCAGTCAATGCCAAACTCCTTGAGAATCTCTTTGAACCCAGCCAGCACGTCTCCCAAACCCCGTAGATCACCCGCCGCTGATTCAGAAAGGGCCATGCCCCCGGTCCGGCCGCTCGCACCGTCGCCCGCTTTCCAGGCTTCGAAGACCGCCACGGATTTCTCCGGCGCGATTTTTCGCAGCCAAGCAGCCGCGGCTAAGCCGGTGAAGCCGGCACCGATGACGGCGAAATCCAGAACATCAGGCAGCGTCCTTCGTGCGGTGGGAGTGAAATCAATTCGCCAGGGCGGGTTTCCCCAGTTGTGCGGTTTGGGAGCGCTGTGCATAAGACAAAAAGAGCTAGCGGCTTATAAAGCTCGCAGAGAGGCTAAACAGCGGCAGATTGTGGCCACGGCCTTCTTGATGCTGCCAGCCAGGGCCGCGTTACATAATGCTTTCGGTCCAATTCTCCAGCGTGTGTTTTATATGCGCCATGAATTGGTGCGCCACGGCGCCATCCACCACCCGATGGTCGTAGGAAAGCGTGAGGTAAACCATCGAGCGGATCGCGATGGCGTCATCAATGACCACAGGACGCTTCTCGATGGTGCCCAAGCCAAGAATTGCGACGTTCGGCTGGTTGATCACCGGCAACCCGAACAACCCGCCAAAGACTCCCGGATTTGTGATTGCAAAGGTTCCTTCGGCGACCTCTTCCGGTTTGAGCTTCTTGGCGCGCGCGCGTTCCGCCAAGTCGTTCATGGCCCGCGCGATCCCCAGAAAGTTTTTCTCCTCGGCATTCTTAATCACCGGGACGATCAATCCCCAATCCAGCGCCACCGCGATGCCTATGTTGCATTCCTTGTGCAGCACGATATTCGTTCCGTCCACGGAGGAATTCACGGTGGGATATTTCCGCAATGCTTCCACCGCGGCCCGCACGAAAAACGGCATAAACGTAAGCTTGGTTCCGGAAGTTTCTTCAAACTTGGTCTTCATCTTTGCGCGCAACGCTGCAATCCCCGAAACGTTCACTTCATCCACGGAATACACGTGCGGAGAAACGCGCTTGGACAAAACCATGTGCTCAGCGATGCGCTGCCTCATCACCGACATGGGCTGCACGTCGTAGTGCCCGAAATACATTTTCTCGCGCGGCACCGCATTCTCGAGTACCGCGGATGCGGAGGCGCCTCCCGTTGCCGGGGGGCGCGAAGGCGCCGATGTTGAAGACGCGCCTCCTTCCACCGCGGCCAAAATATCGTGCTTGCTGACGCGCCCGCCCGCACCCGTGCCGGGAACCTGCGTCAGGTCCACATCGTGCTCGCGCGCGATTCTTCGCACCAGCGGAGAGCTTCGTACTTTTTCACCGCCGCCTGAAACCCCAGGCTTCTGCGGAGCTGTGGGCGAACCTGTGGCCGGGGCAGGAGTGGGTCTCTCCGATTGCTGAGGCGCCACTTCCTTCGCTGGCGCAGGCTTGGCGGCCGCTGCCGCAGCGGGGGCGCTGGATTTTGCAGGAACAGCATCAGCGCTGGCCGCAGCAAGCGCAGTTGATTGGCCCGCGGCGCCGTCCGCGTCGATAATCGCAACAACGGTTTGTATCGGGACCGTCTGACCTTCGTTCACTTTGATTTCTTTCAGCACTCCGGCAGACGGCGACGGAATTTCCGCATCCACTTTATCGGTGGAGATTTCGAACAGCGGTTCGTCCCGCTCAATCTTGTCGCCAGCCTTTTTCAGCCACTTGGTAATGGTGCCCTCAAAAATGCTCTCGCCCATCTGGGGCATGATGACGTCAACAGCCATGGTGATCTCCTATGCGCTCAATGCTTGCTTATACAGCGGTAAGGCATTCCTCGTGCCATACGCCTGGCACGCCTTGCAGCGTATATATTTCATCGCCTCCGTGGAAAAACGATACGTCTTTCACCTGCGCCGTGCGTCCGGCGTAGTCCAGCTGCTCCGGTTCCAGCTCATTGTGGTATTGGCCGGCTTCCATAAATTTTTCCAGGAATGCGCGATCTGCGATGCGCACCTCGGTGCCAACCGCGAACTCCGCATTGTTTACGCCCTTTGTTTTTCCCATGTCAGAATGCCGGCCTCCTCCGCATTAGTATTTTGACAATTCGCGCGCGGCCGCGACAACCTTTTCTGTATTTGGTAAAAATCTTTCTTCCAGCGTTGGTGCGTACGGCACCGGCGTGTCCAGAGCGGTCACGCGCGTGATAGGTCCGTCGAGATCCTCAAAGGCCCCTTCACATACGATGGCCGCGATCTCCCCAGCGATGCCTCCCGTGCGCGTATCCTCGTGAACGATCAAAAGTTTATTCGTTTTCTTCACTGAATTCAGGATAGTTTCCCGATCCAGCGGAAGCAGCGTGCGCAAATCGATCACTTCCGCTTCGATGCCTTCGATCGCCAACTTCTCGGCAGCTTCCATCGCCGTGTGCGCCATTGCCGCATAGCTGATAATCGTCAAGTCATCACCTGCACGCCGAACAATGGCTTTTCCAATCGGAACCAGATAATCGCCTTCCGGAACTTCTTCTTTAATCCGTCGATATAGGAATTTGTGCTCGAAAAACAGCACGGGATTATTGTCGCGAATCGCGGACTTCAGCAGACCCTTGGCATCTGACGGCGTAGAAGGATAAACCACCTTTAACCCCGGAGTGTGCACGAAATACATTTCCGGGTTCGCCGAGTGAAATGGCCCGCCGTGAACGCCGCCGCCCGAAGGCCCGCGAATCACCATGGGCACCGGCGCGCCCCAAAGATAATGAGATTTCGCCACGAAATTGGTTACCTGATTGAAGCAGCAAGCAATGAAATCAATGAACTGCATTTCCGCCACCGGCCGCAGCCCCAGAAATCCCATTCCGCAAGCCGCGCCAACGATGGCGGTCTCGCTGATGGGAGTTTCAATCACGCGCTCGCGTCCAAATTTCGAGAGCAGTCCTTCGGTGGCCTTGAAAGCTCCGCCATATACGCCAATGTCTTCGCCAATCGCCACCACCGCCGGGTCGCGGTCCATCTCTTCGAACATAGCCTGCCGAATTCCCTCGATCATAGTTATGGGAGCCATGTCAGCGTCTCCCGCGTTTATCGCGTGGATTTTGATGGGCGCGCCGGTCGCGCGGGTTTTGCGCTTCTCGCACGGATTTATCTTTCGGCCCGCGTCCAAACGGAACCCGGGGGACTTCCGGCGCTTCAGACTCGACAGCGCGCACGGGAGGTTTCGGCTGAGGCTTGCCCTCTGCTTTGACGATCGGCTTGGAAACTTTCGCGCCGTTGCCAGCGGCATTGCCTACGGGCGCGCTGACCGCAGGCGCAGCAATTTCTTTGCGAATGGTTTCTACTTCTGCAAAAGCGCCGTAATCTTTCACTTCCCAGCCGGGCTCAAAGCTCGACGCCGGAGGCGAAACTTCTGCCTTCGCACGCTGCCAGGTAGCCTCTATCGCGTGGCAACCTTCGCAGTAAACGCCTTCTTCGGCCAGTTCGGCCGGCGGCATGGGCGATTCTTCCGCGAACTTCTGCTCCCCATCCAGTTCACGCTCGATGCGTGCGTCGATTTCCGCCTTCGTCTTCGCGTCCCAAATTTTATTTTCAGTAAGATATTTTTCGTAAAGCGCTATTGGATCGCGAGCCTTCCAATACTCAAACATCTGCTTGGGAACGTATTCAGCCGGATCGTGCTGGGCGTGGCCCCGCATGCGCATCGTTTTCACTTCGATTAACGCTGGGCCGCGTCCTGCACGGCATTCGTCGACAGCTTCCTTCGTGGTATGGTAAACAGCGACCACATCATTGCCGTCCACGATCCAGCTTCGAATTCCGTAAGCCACCGCTCGGTCAGCGAGATTCTTCACCGGCACCTGGCGCGAAACAGGCGTGGAATAAGCCCATTGATTATTCTCGACGATCAACACAAACGGCGCGCCCTGCTGCGCTGCCAGATTCAATCCTTCGTGAAATGCTCCGGTCGAGCTGCCGCCATCGCCAATCCATGTGAGCGCAACAATCTTTTGTCCCAGGTAGCGGCCGGCCATGGCCACACCCGTCATCACCGGGATCAGATCTCCCAACATCGAAATTGGCGAAACGATGTGGCGCACTTTCAAATCGCCGAAATGGCTGGTGCCATCCTTGCCCTGCGTCGGCGAAGTGTATTTCGCCATGTGCTGGGTGAAAATATCGCGCGGCGGAACGCCTTTCACTAACAGCGCTCCGATATTGCGAATCATGGGGGCGATCCAGTCTTTCTTCTCCAGGGCATAGCAGGTCCCCACGGAAACGCCTTCCTGCCCTAGGCTGGAGTAAAGCCCTCCCACAATTTTGTTTTGCCGGAAGAGCCGCACCATGCGCTCTTCGAGCTGCCGGTTGAGCTGCATGAAGTAATACAGGTCTAAATGCTGCTCCCGCGTCAGCGGATTGCTCATACTTCACTCCCTTTTGCGGCTCCTACCGGCACGTTATCACGATCTGGGGTCGCTGCTGGCACGGAGGATTGAAAACCATCCAGTATGTTCTGAACCTTGCTCAAGGAAACGGAATCTATCTTTCGCTCGAAAATCTCTCCGAAGCGAGCGATCAAGCACCGCTCAATCTCTTGCGCACTTACCGCCCTGCCCAACGCGCGTTCCAGAGAGGTTGCGCGCTTTCCTGCGATGCCGCACGGCACGATCAAGTCAAAGTAACGCAGGTCGGTGGAAACATTGTACGCGAACCCATGCGAGGTCACCCAGCGGCTGAGATGCACGCCCAACGCGCCAAGTTTCTCGTCCGGTGTTCCGCCTTGCGAATCCAGCCAAACTCCATGCTGGCCTTCCAGGCGTTTCGCATCGAGCCCAAAATCCGCCGTCAGGCGAATCATTACTTCTTCAAGTTGACCAACATACCAGCGTACGTCGCGCTTGTGTTCCGCTAAATCCAGAATCGGATAGCCAACAATTTGTCCCGGACCATGATACGTGATATCACCGCCCCGGTCGCTCAGATGAAATTCCACATTCATCTGCGTCAGCAAATGGCTCGACGCGCGCAAGTGCTCGCGATGGCCGTTGCGTCCCAGCGTGATTACGTGTGGATGCTCGCAAAGCACCAGCACATCTGGAATCGCGCCCTCTTTACGGGCTTGAACGAGCTTCCACTGAAAATTGCTCGCATAATCGTAGGGCACAAGGCCTACGTTCACTACCCAGCAGGTTTTTTCTTTTTGAATCACGTTACGGTTGTCACTATTTCGGCTTCGAACACCACTTGTGGAGCTAAATGTTTATGGCCAGGCCGCGAACCGAATTGAACGCATCGCCCATGGCTTCCCAAACCGTCGGATGCGCGTGGATCGTGGCCGCCATATCGTCCAAGGTAGCCTCTAGTCCCAGCGCCGCGACCGGCTCGGCGATAATCTCGGTCGCCAGCGGCCCAATGGCATGCACGCCAAGAATCTCGCCATACTTTTCTTCCGCCACCACTTTGATGAATCCTTCATGCTGGCCGAGTATGGTTGCTTTGCTATTGCCGATAAAAGGAAACTTGCCAGTCTTCACCTGGAAGCCCGCTTCCCGCGCTTGCTTTTCCGTCAAACCAATCGAGCCAATTTGCGGCTCGCAGTAGGTCGCGTTCGGACAGCGCTTGCGATCAAACGGCTGTACTGTTTTGCCGGCCATGCGTCCTACCGCGATGATTCCTTCCATCGAGGCTGCGTGCGCAAGCTGAGGCAGCCCTGCCACGATGTCCCCAATAGCGTAAAGATGCGGCTCATCCGTTTCTAGAAAGGCATTGGTGTGAATGAACCCGCGTTCCACTTTAGCTTTTGTTTTCTCGAGCCCCAGATTTTCGGTAAGCGGCCGGCGCCCAACGGCAATCAATACTTTCTCCGCGCTAATCATCTGAGACTTCCCGGCTTTGTCTTTGTAGCTGACCGTCGCGCCATTCGCATTCTTCTTTACCGACTCCACCTTCGCTTCCAACTCGATGCGCATTCCCTTCTTGGTCAGCGCCTTGTGTAATTCAGCGGAAATTTCCTCGTCTTCCAGCGGCACAACTCGTGAGACGGCTTCCAGCAGCGTGACTTCGGAACCAAACGTGCGGAAAATCGAAGCGAACTCGACGCCCACAGCTCCACAACCCACCACGATCATGGACTTCGGAATTTCTTGCAGGCCCAATATTTCGCGGTTGGTCAGAACAACTTTGCCATCGATTTCAACGCCCGGCAGCGAGCGCGCCTCTGATCCAGTGGCAAGTAATATATTTGTGGCTTCGATTTCAATGTTCTTGCCGTCTTTCTCAACAGCAACCCGCCCAGGTCCCGCGATTTTTCCCCAACCAGTGATGGTCTCAACCTTGTGTTTCTTGAACAGGCTGGCGATACCCATGGCGTGCTTCTTTACGATCTTGTCCTTGCGCGCCAGTATGCTTGGCCATTTGATTTTCAAGTCTTTCACTTCAAAACCAAATTCTTCGGCGCGCTTGAAATGGTCGTAAATATCCGCATGGTGCAGAAAAACTTTTGTAGGAATACAGCCGACGTGGAGGCAGGTTCCGCCCAGGAAGGGGTCCTTCTCCACCACGGCAACCTTCAGGCCCCATTGTGCCGCGCGAATCGCTGCCACGTAACCGCCGGGACCGCTTCCGATAACCGCTACATCGTAGTTAGCCAAGCCAGTCCTCCCTGCGATTCTCAATTCCGCCGTGCCTATAGATGCATGAAGGGATGTGTAAGATGCGGCTCTTCCAGTGTGCGCAAACCCAAGATTTTAGCAGCCGCGCTCGGCAGCCGCAACCCTGCTCCCTTAAATCCATCGAGCTACGTCTGAGTTAAAAAGGGCTTCCATCTTAGACCTGGCGCTTCGAGTGGGGAACAAAAGCGGGCAGGGAAACGTATCGAGTGGGGAGGATTCATGAGCTCAGGACCAATTGTTCCAGAAACGGTAGCTCCAACTCTCCGAGCTGATTTGCCTCCCCGCAGCGTTGGGCGGAAGATTTTCAGGGGCCCCAACGGTGTTCGCGCAGGCTGGCGATTCATACTGTACGCCTTGCTCTTCGCCGGACTTGTATTTCTTTTCCAACGAATCCTGAAGTTCATTCCTTCGTTCGTGGAAATCGTGCGTGCGGTCCAGAGAGAAGGAATTCTTACGCCGGAGTTTGAATTCATTTTCGAAAGCACGGTTATCGCAGCAGCGTTAGTGGCAGCCGGCCTCATGGCGCGATTCGAAAACAGGCCCTTCGGAGTTTATGGCCTGCCTGTTGAAAAAGCCTTTGGAAAGCTCTTTTGGCAAGGCGTTCTGTGGGGACTGCTATTTGAATCGGCGGCCATGCTGATAATTTCCGCGCTCGGCGGTTTCTCGTTTGGGAACCTCGCGCTTTCAGGCCTTGCACTCGTTAAGTTCGCAAGTTTGTGGGCTATCGGCTTCGTTATGGTGGGAATCGCGGAAGAATTCACTTTTCGAGGCTACACACAATTTACGCTGAGTACTGGAATCGGTTTCTGGCCTTCAGCCGTTTTGCTATCCGCGGCGTTCGGTGCGATTCATCTTGGCAATGCCGGGGAAGGATGGGTTGGGGCGCTTTCCGTTGCAGTGTTTGGCCTTTTTGCCTGCTTTACTCTAAAGCGCACGGGAAATCTCTGGTTTGCGATCGGCTTTCATGCCGCCTCTGATTATGCTGAAACCTTCTTATTTTCCACGCCGGATAGCGGACTATTGGCTCAGGGGCACCTTTTGAATTCCAGTTTTCACGGGCCGCGCTGGCTCACTGGTGGGACCATCGGCCCGGAAGGCAGCCTGATAGATTTTGCAGTGTTCGCAGTGGCATTCATGGCGTTTGCTAAGCTCTATCCTTCGAAGAAAAATGTGACCGCACTCTGAACCGATGCTTTCTGATAATTTGCTCTAGCACCAGCAGCGCATTCAGAAGTCTCTCACGGGCTATCTTGCACTCGGAATCAGGCGATTCCAACATGCTGGAAATATCCTGGTGCAGGCGAGCGAGCGGTATCCTTCTGAAACGACCACCCGCCTGGGGCCGTAATGTAGTAAAACATCAGAGACAATTATGACCGTGGACCCAGCACAACCCGATCCAATTTTGATTAACAATCAGCCGGATCCGCCTCGGCTACCGCCCGATGCCGGGAATGTTTTCCTGGGTCCCAACGGTCTTCGCGCTGGCTGGCGGCTTCTGATTTTCTTGGCGATTTTCATCGGACTTTTGAGCTCTGCCGGATTCGCGCTCTCACGCATTCCCGCCGTTCGAGCATTTCAGCGGACCCAACCCAAAGGGATGCTCACGCCAGCCGGGGAAATTAGTTCCGAGGGGTTGGTCGTGGTCATCTTGCTTATCTCAACCTTCATCATGACCAAGATCGAAAAGCGGTCCTTCGCCGATTACGGCTTGCCGCCGCACGAAGCGTTCGGCAAACGTTTCTGGCAAGGCGTGCCCCTCGGTCTCGCTATGCTGTCGCTGCTGATGGCTCTGATCGGAATATTCCGCGGCTTTTCGCTTGAAGGGTTTGCGATCACCGGTGCTCCCGCAATCAAATACGGCGTTCTGTATGCCCTCGGCTTTATCCTGGTCGGCATTTTTGAGGAATTCTCGTTTCGCGGTTATATGCAATCCACGCTCGCCTCCGGAATAGGTTTCTGGCCCGCGGCAATCATTCTCGGCATTTTGTTTGGAGCAATCCACCTTCAAAACTCGGGTGAAGCGATCTACGGTGCAGTCATGGCCGGTGGCTTCGGATTAGTCGCTGCCTTCTCGCTCTTGCGAACGGGAAATCTTTGGTTCGCGATCGGCATGCATGCATCGTGGGACTGGGGCGAGACCTATCTGTACTCAGTTCCTGATAGCGGACTCATCGCGCAAGGCCATCTGCTCCATTCTTCCTTCCGTGGACCAACCTGGCTCACGGGCGGCTCCGTGGGACCCGAAGGCAGCGCGTTCGTTTTTCTCGTTTTGCTGATTTGGGCCGCTGCCGTACACTTTTTATTTCCAGCGAAGCCATTACGCTCCTGATTTAGACCCTCGGAATCCTTTCCGGCGTTCAAAGCATCTACATCAGGTCTCACTATTCAATCTTCACCTCAATTTGACATTGGAGAGAAGGTGTCGTTAAAATCGTGGGATTTTAGTAAGGCGGTTTACCCCGCCTAGGGACCTAACCATGGAAAAGAAGCGACTCGAATACTACAAGAAGAAATTAGTCACGCGACGCGACGAGCTTGTAAAGGGTATCGCGCGCACTGAACAAGAAGGCCGCGAAGCGGACGAAGACCCTACCGTGGACCTCGCGGACAAGGCTGCCAATTCCTACACCAAGGAATTCCTGTTCGGGCAGACGCATAACGATCGTTCGCTTTTACAGCTCGTGAATGACGCTCTAACGCGCATCAAGGACGACAGTTTCGGCGAATGCGTGGCCTGCCATCAAGAACTCCAGCAGAAGCGCCTGGAAGCTGTGCCGTGGACCCGCTATTGCATCACCTGCCAGGAAAAGATGGAGCAGGGCCTGCTGTAAAACTTCCTTCTTAAATTTGGCGTCTGCTCGCATCCGGATCGGTGTGCCCCGGCGGCATCGGTCCCCGTAGGTATCTTCCCTACTTCACTTGCCTTCACAAACAACAGCGCTTCTGTGATCATTCGATAAGCGGTCTATGCAGTCGCCGCAGCGCTCTTCCAGGCGCCCTGCCGAATCTGCGGTCGTCGTTCCCGCGTACCGCTCCCTAGCGACCGCCTCTCGGTAGCGTGGTTACAACCAAGCAGAGTTAATCGCTCGGCCGCCCTCCCGTCGTCAAAAGCTAAAAACAGGCGCTTATTTGCTCATGCGTACGAAGCCGCGGGCTCTCTCGCAAAGAGCATTGGGATTCTGTACGTGGCGCCTACGCTACTCGCGAAGGTGTCCAAGTTGACAACCTCCGCGCCCTGCTGGTAGATCATGTATTGACGACTGCCGCGACTCTTGATTCGTGTTCGCGCGCTTTAAAGAAGGCCGGCGCAAAAGCCGTGTTAGGATTGATGGTAGCTCGTGTGGTGACAGGGTTGCCGCCTTTGAAACGCGGCGCCCGCTAGCGGTTGAGGTTTAGCCGAGTAACCGCGCGAGTAACGCGAGCATCCAAAAGTAACGCAGTCTTTCAGCACGTCAAAGGCGAGCGAATGGACAAGCGTTTCAAGAGCGGCTTACGTCCCCGACCGAAGATTGGGTTGGGTGGGGTCGCGCCGGACGCTGCCGCTTCCAAGTTGCCGCCCTCGCCGGCGAGCCGTCCTTCCGTGATGCAAGCGCCGGTGCTTGTACTCAACGCAACTTTTGAGCCCATCAACGTTACCGCCGTGCGTCGCGCTCTGGTGCTTATGCTCAAAGGCGTTGCGCAAGCCGAAGAGACCAATCACGCAGAAGTCCATACCACGCACAAGGCCATGCAGGTGCCTTCCGTGATTCGTCTTCTCACTTACCGGCACATTCCGCAGCAAAGCCGCGCGCTCTCGCGAAAAAATATCTTGCTGCGCGACCGCAACACCTGCCAGTTTTGCGGCCACGCTTTGCCGGCTTCTGAATTAACCCTCGACCACGTGATGCCGCGCTCGCGCGGGGGCCGCTCCTCCTGGGAGAATCTGGTGGCCTGCTGCTATGGCTGCAACAACCGCAAAGGCGATCGAACGCCGGAAGAGGCTGGCTTGAAACTTCAGCGCCGCCCGCGCCCTTTCACTCTTCACACTTCGCGCCAACTGATGCGCCTGATCGGTCATCGCGACGAGAAATGGCGCAAGTACCTTTTCTACTAGCGTTTTCAAGCCCCTTCGAGATTTAAATCCCGGTGCAACCTTTTCTGGCCGTTCACGTCTAATCTTTCAAATACTTCTAGGACACACCCCGGGAAGTGGTACTGATTCAACTCAGGCCGCTTCCCTAATTTTTTGCCCTAAACCACGCGCTCCAGGGAGTCAATCGTTGCGTCCGGGGAAAACTTTCAGT
The DNA here is from genome assembly GCA_035602755.1 of Binatus sp. (SeqCode). Lineage (GTDB taxonomy): Bacteria > Acidobacteriota > Terriglobia > Acidiferrales > UBA7541 > Palsa-295. Next base: position 44,212 of record DATNLR010000010.1, read on the forward strand.
GAGGAAGCGTCGAAGCCTCGCGCGGAATGTTCTCGAGTAACACGCCCAGCAGAACGCGATTCTCGCTGCTCTCTTTCACACGCACCACGCGTCGGGTAAGATGCTCAAGTGCATCACCAGTTTGTTTATATAAAGAAAGACGAAAAGTCGTGCGGTTATTCCAGAGCTAGCCCGGTGACGCGTATCGAAGGATACTGCTTATCCCATTCCACAGGAAGATGCCCCATCTGAATCTGAAAATCCCGCCGTTTTCCTGCGTCCAGCGGCGCATCGGCCGGACCAATCAACGGATTTGTATCTCGCAAGATTACTTGATGAAAAGGATCGTGAAACTCTACGGTAACTTCCAGCCCTCGCACTTTTTTCGATCCATCGTTGAACATAGTGCCGGCTACGTAGGTAAAATCCTGATTCAGAAAATTCGTAGCGTGCGCCAACTGGATGTCCAGAAATTGAATGTGCGGCGTGTAGGCTTGTTCTCCCGGACCAAAGGGCAACTTCACTACCGTCGCTGCAGTGCGGGAATCGATCACGTGCGCCAAAAGAAGAAACCCGCCAAAAATCAGCAGCACAATGACCGCGCCGGCCAAGAAAGCCACAGGCAGACGGCGGCGCTCTTCGCGATACGGGGTTTCTCCTGGTTCCATGGTTTCCTGTCGGTTTAGCGGCCGAACAATAGCCTGTTTATCAATGGTTCCGGTAATCCCGCGGCGGCCATTCTCTTCTGCACCGCTTCGATGTTGTAGGGCACGCGCCAGAATTCTACCGAATTGTGGGAAAGATCGGCGATGGCGAATGCCGCGCGTGGATCTCCGTCGCGAGGTTGGCCCACCGATCCCGGATTCAAAAGATACGTTGTGCCGGGCTCAATCGTCAGCGTGGAAAATGGAGCGCCCTCCGCAGGCTTGAAATGCAGTACCCCTACTTTATTATCTCGTAACGTGAAACCGCCTTGCAGATGTGTGTGACCGAAGAAAGTTATCGGCGAAGGCGCGTCCAGCAGACCGTCCAGCGCTTGCGCCGGCGCAAAAACGTATTCATCTTCGTCGCGATGTGCACCGTGAACCAGCGAGAATCCGTCCACTGTTGCGGGACCGGTAGGCAATTCCTCCAGCCATGTGCGATTCTCGGGCCGCAATTGATTCCGGGTCCACAGCGCCACGTTCCGCGCCACCGGATTGAAGTCGTCCGCGTTCGCGATGCCACTCCCGGCTTTGTCATGATTGCCGCGAATCGTCGTCGCACCGAGTTCGCGCACCTTGTCGATCACTTCGTTCGGGTCTGGTCCATATCCAACCACATCGCCAAGACACAAAGCCTTATCCCAGCGCCCTTTGGCGGCCTCTAACGCAGCCTCCAGCGCTGTGGCGTTCGCGTGGATATCGCTCAGAATCAGATAGCGCATTCAACCACCCCGGTTGGGCAGGAAGCGGATTATAGACGAACCCGGGGCGCGTTGCACGAAACTCCCAAGGGAAAAAAGTGTAGCGAAAAATGGCCTCTGGCCTCTTTAGCGGATCAACATGCAGTCGCCATAACTGTAAAAACGGTATCCCTGATCCACGGCGTGGCCATAAGCTCGCAAGATTTCTTCGCGCCCGGCAAAGGCCGCTACCAGCGCCAGCAAGCTCGATCGTGGTAAGTGAAAATTTGTCAGCATCTGATTCACGATTCGGATCGGCTTTCCCGGATAAATAAAAACTTCCGCGTCGGCGGGGCCCGGAGCAATCAGTTCCCCACGAACTGCCGCCTTCTCTGCGGCATCTTCAAGCGCGCGAACCACGGTCGTCCCCACAGCCAGGATGGGCCGGCCTTCCCTCTTTGCTCTTACAATCGCTTGCGCCGCGCTCTCGGAAATCTCGTAGGACTCCGGGTGAATCTTATGATCCTCCAAACGCTCCGTGCGCACCGGTTCAAACGTCCCTAGCCCCACGTCCAGAGTTATCTCGGCAATTTCAATTCCGCGCTTGCGCATCAATCCAAGAATCTCGGGCGTGAAATGGAGGCCGGCAGTTGGCGCGGCCACCGCACTCCCCTTCCGCGCGTAAACCGTCTGGTACCGTTCACGGTCGAGTGGCTCGTCGGCACGCTTGATGTAGGGCGGTAACGGGATATGGCCTAGCCGCGCGATCGTTTCGGCAAAAC
>DATNLR010000090.1:0-57642 GCA_035602755.1 Binatus sp. (SeqCode)
GCAGAAATGCCTCCCCGGAGGCGAACGTCATGCGAAAACATTTTTTCGTTGGTTTAGCGGCGGCGGGATTGTTACTCATTCCCGCTCGCGGATTCGCCTGCCAACAGGATCAATCGCAGCAAAGCCAGCAGCCGAGCTCTCAATCGAATCCTCCGCCGAGTTCCCAGCAAAATCCGTCGCAGAAGTCCGACGCCCAGGCAAAGCCGACTGCGCAATCGTCTGATTCAGCTCCCACGAAGCCCGATCCGATAGTGGCCGCCGCCCGCCGCGCTCGCGAAGAAAAGAAAGATCAAACCAAGCCCACAAAAGTTTTCACCAATGACAATCTACCCTCAACCGGCGGCGTCTCCGCCATTGGCGAAACACCCGCTTCAGCCGGTACGGATAAAGCAAGCGGCTCCGGGAGTTCCGCATCGCTCGACGCTCAGGAAAAAATGTGGCGCGAGAAATTTGCCACCCTGCGTCATAAACTCGAACAAGATCAGCAGGAACTCGACGTGATGCAGCGCGAGCTCGGCGTCCTCGACGTGCAGTATTACAACAATCCGGTAAAAGCCATGCAGCAGGAATTGACACGCTCCGACATCAACAAAAAGACCTCAGACATCGACGCCAAGAAAGCACAAATTGAAGCCGACAAGCAGGCCATCTCCGATGCCGAAGACGATTTGCGCAAAGAAGGCGGCGATCCCGGTTGGGCGCGCTAGAAGTTCCCGCGATGGAGCCAGTCCTTCTCGTTGAAGATAAACCCGAGCTCCGCGCCATGCTGCGCAAAGCTCTCGAACGCACCGGCTACAGGGTTGAAGAAGCTCCTGACGGAAACACCGCGATTGATAAAATCCGCAGTCGCCGCTATCTTCTAATCCTTTCCGATTTGAAACTTCCCGGAAATTCCGGATTAGACGTGCTGCGCGAATCGCGCCGCGTCGAACCCACACTTCCCGTGATTTTAATGACCGCCTATGGCTCGGTCGAAGAAGCCGTTACCGCCATGAAAGACGGCGCCTTCGATTTCATCCAGAAGCCTGTGGACCTGGATCATCTGAAGCTCCTGCTCGAACGCGCCGCACAACAGCAGGAATTGCTGCGCGAAAATTTGCTTCTCCGCGAAGAATACGCGCTGCATTACGGTTTTCCGCGCATCGTTGGCGAACATCCCTCGATGAAGGACGCCAGTCAGATGACCCAGCGCGTGGCGGCCACCGATTCTACCGTTCTGTTGCTTGGAGAAAGCGGGACGGGCAAAGAACTTTTCGCCCGCGCCATACATCACCTCAGCCCGCGCGCGGATCATCCATTCGTTGCGCTGAACTGTGCGGCTATTCCCGAAGGCCTGGTTGAAAACGAATTATTCGGACACGAGCGCGGTGCCTACACCGGTGCGGGGGCGCGAAAAATCGGCAAACTGGAACTGGCCCACCGCGGTACGCTTTTCCTTGACGAAATCGGCGAACTTCCGCTGGCCATCCAAAGCAAGCTTTTGCGCGTGCTGGAAGAAAAACGTTTCGAGCGCGTCGGGGGCACTCAGGAAATCGAAGTGAACGTGCGCATCCTGACCGCAACCAATAAAAATCTCCATGCAGCCGTGTCTGAAAAAACTTTTCGCGAAGATTTGTATTTCCGAATTTCCGCCGTGCCGATTACTATTCCGCCTTTGCGCGAACGCGGCGATGACGTCTTTCTGCTCGCCGAGCATTTCCTGGAAAGATTCCGCCGCGAGTTTCGCAAGCCCGCCTTGAAATTCGTCGAAGAAGCCCGCGCCCGCTTGGCCACCTATGCCTGGCCCGGAAATGTACGCGAGTTGCAAAACGCCATCGAGCGCGCCGCCATCTTGGCCAACGGCCCAGAAATCGACGCCCGCGCGCTGCAGCTACCTGTCGCCAAGCCTACCGCCGAGCAACTACCGGAAGGCATGTTAGACGCACGTTTTATCTGGGAAGGTCCGCTGGAAGAAGTCTCGCAACGCGCCGTGGCGCACGTGGAGCGCTTTAAAATTCAAAACGCGCTGCGCGAATCCAAATGGAATAAGACCCGTGCAGCGGAAAAATTGGAAGTTTCCTACAAAACCCTGCTCCACAAGATTCGCACCCTGGGCTTGGAGAACTAACTCTTAAACCCGTTAGTCCCGCCTGCGCTGATTACCGGCACTCGAGCTGTATGCAAAACAACGCTGCCGAAATTCCAGGAATACATCCGCACATCCACAAAGCCCACTTCCCTGATCATTTTCGCCAGCTCGTTGCGGTTCGGAAATCTCGCTACCGAACCCGGTAAATATCGGTAGGCGTCCTTGCTTCCCGAAATCGCTCCGCCCACGTTCGGCAGTACGTAGCGGAAATAAAATCGGAAAAGGGCGGCCATGGCTCCGCCGCTAGGTTCGGAAAATTCCAGGATGCCCAGTTCTCCGCCGTCTTTCAAAACGCGCGCGATTTCGGTTAGCCCACTCTCATAATTTGCCAAATTGCGGAAGCCAAACGCCGTGGTGACCAGATCGAAAGAAGCATCCGGAAATGGCAGTTTCAGAGCATCCGAGGCCACAAACTCAGCGGCCCGGTGGTGCTCCTGGCCTTTCTTGCGCGCCCGTTCCAACATAGGCCGCGCAAAATCACAGCCGACCATCGGTATTCGATGCGCCCCAGAATCGCGCAAGGCTTTCATACGCACACGTTCCATGGCGAAGGTCAAATCCCCGGTTCCGCAGCACAGATCCAGAATGCGCGCGTCTGTTCGTCGAATAATTTTCCCGAATTTCACAGCCGTGCGGTGACGCCACACGCGGTCGATCGACAAAGAAAGCAAGTGGTTCAGAAAATCGTAGCGCGGCGCAATCTTCGTGAACATTTCCCGCACCTGCGCCGCGGCTTCGCGCTCATCACGCGCTCCCTTCGGCCGCGATCCCGGCGCTTGCGTCGGTAATATGGGCGTCATAATCGGCATGCCGCCTTCAATCCCTGGCCTTCATCGCGAGTTCCGGTAATTCTGAAATCGTGCGCCTAACCAGTTTCCAGGGAAGCACTATGCCTCTGTGCACTTTTCCAATTTGCCGCGGCAGCACCCAGCGGACCTCGCCCTCGCGGGTCTTCTTGTCGCCCGCTAAGATCTGTCGCAATCGTGCGGTGTCAATCTTTCCTATGGACGGCAGCGGACCCACCCTGGCCACCAGTCGCATGATTCGCACCACTTCCGCTTCTCCGAGGCGCCCAGTTGCCGCCCCTAGCAAGGTCGCCGCGTACATCCCCCACCCAATCGCTTCTCCATGGAGAAATCTGCGGTATGCGGTAATCGCTTCCAGGGCGTGGCCAAACGTATGCCCAAAGTTTAGTATCTCCCGCAGCCCGCTCTCGCGTTCATCTCGTTCCACAATGTGTGCCTTAATTCGTATGCACCGATAAATCACATGCTCCAGCGTAGCCGCATCGCGCCGCAGCAGCGCCAGCATATTGCGCTCCAGGTAACGAAACAGCCCGGCATCGGCGATCGCGCCGTACTTGATCACTTCATACAAGCCCGACCGATATTGCCGGTGCGCCAACGTCCCCAGTGTATCCATATCCGCGATGACCGCATCGGGGGGATAAAACGCGCCCACCAAATTTTTCCCGTCCGGCAGATTCACTCCCGTCTTGCCGCCCACCGAACTATCTACCTGCGCCACCAGGGTGGTCGGAATCTGCACCAACCGAACTCCGCGCAAATAGCTCGCTGCGGTAAACCCTGCCACATCTCCTACCACGCCGCCGCCCACGGCCACAATCACCGCGTGGCGGTCCGCTCCGGCATGGGTTAAAGCTCGGCACAGCAGTTCTACCGTCTGAAGATTCTTCGCGCTTTCGCTATCGTCGATGAGAAAAGTATTCTGAGCGCGAAGCCCGCCCACACTCTTCGAAACCTTCCGCCCCCAATCGTTCCAAACGTTGGGCGACGAAATCACAAACGTCCCGCTCGCATCCCTCAGTCGCGCAAGTACAGCGGGGGTGTGCGCAAGCTCGCCCCGCGAACACTGCACCGGATAGACGCCGCGAGAAGACTTAATACGGATGGTTGCCATGCGAAATAAAAATGTAGCACATCCGGGCCATTCCAGGCGCAGTCACAAGCATTGACCATCTATCCATAGATAGACTATAGTAGGCTGCCTATGGCTAAGAAATCCGATCTGCTCCCCGGAACCCTGGACATGCTCATCCTGAGAACGCTCAAGCGCGCCTCTCAGCATGGCTACGGAATCGCTCTTTCCATCAAGCACCTCTCCGACGATGTGCTGACCGTCGAGGAAGGTTCGCTCTACCCGGCGCTCCAGCGCCTTCTGCTCCGAGGCTGGGTCAAAGCCGAATGGAAGAAAACTGAAACCAACCGGCGCGCGCGCTTTTACACTTTGACTACCGCGGGCCGCAAACAACTCGGCGCCGAACTCTCGCAATTCGAACAAATGATCGCCGCTATCGGCCGTGTCCTTCAGGATGCCTAGGAGCCATTGTGGACTCGCTTCTCCTTTTCTTCCGTAAACTCGCACTTCTCTTTCGCCGCGAAAAATTCGACAGCGAGATGGAAGAAGAAATGGCCTTCCATCACGAACAGAAAGAAAAAGCTCTGCTGGCCGATGGAGTCGCCCCGGAGTCCGCGCACTACGCCGCAAAACGCCAATTCGGCAACGCCACGCAGTTAAAGGAGCAAGCTCAGGAAGTCGTGTCCTTCCGTTTCGAAACCGTTCTCCAAGATTTCCGTTTCGCCATCCGCCAACTTCGTAAAAGTCCCGGCTTTGCCTTCACCGCCATCGGCATGCTCGCTCTAGGCCTGTGCGCCAGCATAGCCATCTTCGCCTTCGTGGACGCCGCTCTGATCAAGCCCTTGCCCTATCGCGATCCTTCGCGCCTGGTTGGCGTCTTTGAGAGTATCCCGGAATGTCCACAATGCCCGCTTTCGTATCCCGATTACCTCGACTGGAAGCGGCTCAACACCGTCTTCTCGTCGCTGGATGTCTTTCAGCGCAACGGTTTTCTGCTTAGTACTCCCGAAGGGGCACAGACGGCGCGCGGCCTTCGCGTGAGCGATGGTTTTCTTGGCACGCTTGGCATCACTCCTTTTCTTGGACGTGATTTCTACCCCGGTGAAGATTTAGCCGCGGCTCAACCCGCAGTCCTGCTGAGCTACGCCGCTTGGCAACAGCGCTACGGTGGAAAACAGGACGTCTTAGGACAAACGGTAATACTCGATGGTGTCCCGCACACGATCATCGGCGTGCTCCCAGGCAAATTTCAGTTCGCTCCAGCCAGGTCGGCGGAGTTTTGGGCCACTCTCCACGCGCCGAATTCTTGCGAAGTCCGGCGAAGCTGCCATGGTCTCAATGGGATCGGACGTCTCAAGGACGGTGTCTCAATCCAAACGGCATTGGCCGACACGAAATCCATCGCAGCGCAACTCGAAATACAGTATGCTGACTCAAATCGAGGACAAGGCGCAGCGGTCTCGCCTCTTATCGAAGTAATTGTCGGAGACATCCGCCCCATATTGTTGGTCCTTCTCGGGGGAGCCGGATTGTTGCTCCTGATCGCCTGCGTCAACGTCACCAGCCTCCTCCTGGTACGTTCCGAGGGCCGCAGACGTGAGATTGCAGTTCGCGGCGCACTCGGCGCTTCATCCACAAGACTGCTTCGTCAATTTGCCACCGAAGGCTTGGTGTTGGTCGCAGCCGGCGGCTCGATGGGAATCGTTTTGGCCGGTTGGCTCATGCGATTCCTCACCCGCCTTATCCCATCCGATATGCTTGCTGATATGCCCTACCTGCAGGGACTCGGTTTCAATCTTCGCGTGGGCATTTTCGCGTTCAGCATGGCCATATTTTGCATGGCGATATTTTCGGGAGTTCCCACCTGGCCTTTATCCCTGTCGTCCCTTCGAGGAGGCCTGGCAGAAGCCACTCGCGGCTCGTCAGGAAATTCATGGCGCCGGCTTGGCTCTAACCTCGTCGTGATCGAAATCGCCATCGCTATGGTCCTGCTGGTGGGAGCCGGACTGCTGGGAAAAAGTCTGTATCGCCTGCTCCACATAAACATCGGCTTCCGGTCCGATCATCTCGCCACGCTGGAAATCGACGCACCCGACGCCGTCTATGGCAACGACGAGCCCTCCATGGCGTTGGAACGCCGGGTCATCCGTGAGATGGCAAAACTTCCCGGCGTCCAATCCGTTGGCGTTTCTTATCTGGGTATCCCCATGGACGGCAATGGCAATACCACCTGGTTCCGCATTATCGGCCGCCCCTGGCACGGCGAGCACAATGACACTCCGCAGCGCAACGTGAGTTCCTCTTATTTCACCACGCTCCAAGCGAAGTTAGTGCGCGGCCGCTATTTCAATGAAAACGAAGACACCTCCAAACCTAACGTAGCCATCGTCAACCAGGCATTCGCAAAAAAATATTTTTCCAGCGATGAAGACGCCATCGGCAAACAACTTTCTTTCGTTCCGGTCGCTACCAAGCCTATTGAAATTGTCGGAGTAGTCGAGGATATCAAGGAAGGGCCGCTGGATATCGCGACGCCTCCGGTTCTTTACTTTCCTTTAAACCAAAACCCATCCGACTCCTTTACCGTGGTCGCCCGGACATCGCAGTCCGAGGCATCGTTGCTACCCGCCATGGTTGCAGCCATCCATCAAATCGATGGCCATATCGCGGTGCTCAACGAAGTCACCATGACGGACCGAATCAATCACTCGCAAACCGCCTACCTGCACCACTCTTCCGCTTGGCTGGTGGGCGGTTTTGCCGCAATCGCCCTTCTCCTCAGTGCCATTGGACTCTACGGCGTGGTGGCCTATTCCGTCAGCCAGCGAACTCGCGAACTTGGAATCCGCCTTGCGCTGGGTGCGCAACCTCGCATGGTTTATCAACTGGTGATGAAAGAAGCCGGATGGCTGGCCGCCGCTGGGGTCGCGATAGGCTTGGCTTGCTCCATCGCTGCGGCAACTTTGATGCGCGGCCTGTTGTTCGGAGTGCGTTCCTGGGATGTTTCAACGCTGGCCGCCGTAGCCGTAGTTCTCGGCGCCTCCGCGCTCTTAGCGAGCTATGTACCCGCACGGCGAGCAGCGTCTCTCGATCCAGTGGAAGTATTGCGTAGTGAATAGCAAATAGCTGCGTGGCGGGGTTGCCGGATCTCTACTAGTGGGATTTTTTCTGCAGCTCGTTAACCGTCTCTAAGATCACGTGCCCCACAATCGCAACGCTCCGCGGACTCACCTTATCCAAGGTGTCTTGCGGCGTATGCCAATATTTCGGGTTCTGAAATCCATCCCAATCAATAATGTCAACCGCCGGAACATCACGCGATAAGAACGGCTGGTGGTCATCCGATATCGTCTCGCTGCGCGACAGAAAAACATCTCCATAACCCAAATGCCCCGCCGTCTTCCAAACCAAATCCGTCAGCCATTTCGTCGAGTTTCCTTCGCGCGGAATGGCCAGCCCATATTGGCCAATCATGTCCGCCAGTATCACCGCCTTCAAGCGCTTCAAATCGCCCGAAACGGCCATCCTGGCCGCCAGCTCGCGGCTCCCATAGGTGTGGTCCTCGTCTTTATCCCAATCCACAAACGCTTCCTCGCCATCCAAAAACGCGATCCACACCGAATTAGGCTCCTTTTTTCCACACAGCAGCCGCGCCATCTCCAGCATGACTCCATCGGACGACGCGCTGTCTTCCGCCCCCACAAAATTCTGCACGCTACTCAACGAATCGTAGTGCGTCAGCAGCAAAATAATTCCCGGCCCAGTTCCCGGCGCTTTGGCAATAATATTTTTCATGGCCACTTCACCAACTGGCGTGGACGCGTGAAAATCATCTTCGCCAACCGTGCATCCGTAACTTTTCAGTTGCTCGCGAATGTAATCCTGAACCTGATGGATTCCTTCTGACGCCGGCGGGCGTGGCCCAAAACTCACAATCTTGGCGACGTGTTGGTACGCCTTGGCCCCATCAAATCCCCCGGTCTGTGAAGCGGGCGGCGCCGTATCGGCAGGCGTGCGCAAGGCTGTGGCGCTGCCTTGCTGCGAGGCAGACGCCGCAGACTCCGAGCCAGCCCCGCTATGGCCGCACGCAGCGACGCCCAGCGCAGCCGCCAGCAATCCCGCCGCCAGCGCCCGTCTCTTGCAAGAATTCAACATCTATTGCGCCTCCCCGGTTGCCGCATCCGCCTGCTTTCGCCTCAACACCACGTAAGAAACCAGCACGCCGATAAAATACAGCAGGATCATCGGCGCCATGAACACCAGCATCGTCGTTGCGTCCGGTGTCGGCGTCACAATCGCCGCCACCACGGTAATAATCAGCATGGCGTACCGGAAATTCTTTAGCAGAAATTTCGGAGTCACAATTCCGAATAGCGAAAGAATGAAAATCAGCACCGGCAGCTCGAATACCACGCCCAGCCCCAGCAGTATCACCAACGTTAAATCAAAATATTCGTTGATGCTGATCAGCGGCTTGATCGGACCTTCATTCGCAAACCCAATCAAAAACTTCAGCGTGGTCGGCAACATCACGAAATAACCAAAAGCCAGCCCGCAAATAAACAGAAACATCGAAGAAATAATGAAGCCAGCCACCGCGCGGCGTTCGTGCTTGAAAAGTCCCGGCGCCACAAACAACCAAATCTGGTACAACACAAACGGCATGGCCAGCGCGATCCCCAGATAAAGTCCCAGCGAAATTACCAGGCTCACGTAACCCGCTGGACTTGTGTAATAGAGGTTGTCTTCCAGATGCGCCGAACGCAGCGCCATGTGCATGGGCTGCACGATGAAGGTGATGAAGTGCTTCGAGAGGAACAGCCCCACGCCCGTTCCAATCACAATTGCAATCGCCGCGTGAATTAGCCGCTTGCGCAGCTCTACCAGGTGCTCGAAAAACGACATGCGCCCGCCCGGATCATTATCCGGGGGCGGAACAGCGTTCCGATCAGGCTGGGCGGCTGCCGCCATCGCTCCCCTTGCTGTGCTCCGCTTTGGCGGACTCCCCTGCGGGTTCCGGTTCGCTATCGACGCGTCCCGAGGTCACCGGAGCCTGCGTAGCGCCAGCGTTCGCAGGAGCTTCGGCATTTTTGCCGTCGGAGGAATCCGTGTGCGTCAGCGGGGCGTCTGCTTGTGTCGCCCCAGTCGTTTCTGCCTCCGCGTTCTCTCCCGTCGACGAACCCGCAGGCGCCACCGTCCACCCGCGCGGCGCATCCGCAGTCACCGTCCCTGTAGCGCTCACAAGTTTGGGAGGCCCCATGGTGGTCTGCTCGGTTGGAGCGATGGTGGTCCCCGCTCCTGCCGCCGCCGCTGCGCGCATGCTCGCTTCGCGTTCGATCTCACGCATATGTTCATCAAACGTGGAACGCAGATCACCCGTAGCGCGTCGGAATTCGCCCATGATTTTTCCCAGATTTCGCGCCAGATCGGGCAGCTTCTCCGGCCCAAATACAATTAGGACGACCACGAAGATGATAATCAGGTGTGGAACGCTGAACATTTTGAGGTCAGTTGCGGAGTACGGCGCCGCGTTTGCAGTTTATCTCTAATCCCTGCTCACCAGACGCCGTTTCTGCAAGTTTCCCGTCGCCCGCCAAACCTACTTTGCGGGGGCCGCGGCGGCAGGCTTGGGCTGAATCGAAACCAGTTCAACCTCGAACACCAAAGTCGCGTTGGGCCCGATCACTCCGCCCGCACCGCGCGCTCCGTAGGCTAGATCCGAAGGAATGAAGAGCTGCCATTTCGATCCTACGGGCATCAGTTGCAAGGCCTCGGTCCATCCCTTAATCACTCCGCCAACAGGAAATGTTGCCGGCTTCCCGCCGTGCTTGGCCGTGCTATCGAATTCCGTGCCGTCCAGGAGCGTTCCCTTGTAATTGCATTGAACAGTGTCTTGAGCCGTAGGCTTCGGTCCCTTGCCTTCTGTAATTATTTTGTACTGGAGCCCGCTCGGCAGCGTCAGCACTCCCTCTTTCGCTTTATTGGCCGCTAGAAATGCGTCTCCATCTTTTTTATTTGTCGTCGCCGCTTCCTGCATCTTTTCCTCCTGTTTTTTCTTCATCTCGCCTTGGAACGCAGTCATCACGGTCTTAACTTCATCGTCCGTCATCTGGGCCTTGCCTGCCAACTCGTCCCTCATCCCCCGCACCAAGATGTTGGGATCGATGTCCACTGCGTTCTTGCTCATGCTCTTGCCAATATTCATTCCAATGGCGTAGCTGACCTTGTCCTTGTCCGTCTTCAACACCAGAGGAGCGGCGGCCGTGTGATGCACCGGCGTTTTCCCGGCAGGGGCGCTCTGCGATTTCGTCGCAGGCGTCTTCGTGGCATCGGAAGTTTGCGATTTTGCAGCAGGTGTTTTTGTCGCAGGGGTTTTTGTGGCAGGCGCCTTCGAATCGGATGTCTTCGCAGCCGGCTTCTTGGCATCAGGAGAGGGCGGAGTTTGCGACGCGGGTGCTTGTTGCGCTGGCGCCTGTGAATTATCGGGTGTCTGTTGTGCTCTGGCGTTTCCAGCCGCCAGAAGGCATGACACTAGTATCGTTGCAGCGATCGTTAACAATTTTTTCATGTTGGTATTTTCGCATTGGAACACGGAATCTGCAAATCGCCAAAAACATGCCGCCCCTAAGCGTGTCTTGTCACAGAAATGCCAACTCCTTGCACTTCTACACGTCCTATGTTAGATATATGTAGAAGTAGGAGGTATGGCGATGGGCGCAAAATCCGATCTTCCCCAAGGCACTCTGGACCTGTTGATCTTGAAGGTTGTGGCCCTCGGCCCGGTCCACGGTTACGCCGTTGCGCAACGCTTGCAGCAAGTCTCCCGGGACGTGGTACAAGTTCCCCAAGGCTCGCTCTATCCCGCGCTGCATCGCCTGGAAAATCGCGGCCTGCTCACCGCCGACTGGAAGGAAACCGACACCGGCCGCGAAGCAAAATTTTATCGCCTCACTCGCAAAGGCCGCGCACAACTTGAAACCGAAGCCGTAAGCTGGGAACGCCTGACTGCCGCCGTCAGCCTAATCCTCAAATTGTCCGAAGGAGGTGCCCAATGAATTGGTGGCAGCGCCTCTGGCGCCGAACGCAAATGGACGAGCAGCTGGAAAAAGAGCTGCACTATCACCTGGAGCAACACGCGAACGATCTAATCGCCCAAGGTCACGCGCCCGAAGAAGCATGGCGGCAAGCCAGACTCGCTCTCGGCGGCCCCCAACAAGTGAAGGAAAATTGTCGTGACGCCCGCGGCACCCGCTGGCTGGACGATTTCTCGCAAGATGTTCGTTTCGCTCTGCGCACGCTGCGCAAAAATGCCGGCTTCGCAGTGGTCGCGCTACTGACGCTTGCTCTCGGCGTCGGCGCAACCACAGTAATGTTCACCGTGGTCAACGGCGTTCTGTTGAAGCCGCTGCCCTACCCCGATCCCGACAAGCTGCTCGCCGTTCACGGTCACACGGAAACCTGGAACACAAAAATTTTTGGCGAACAAAACGTCGCCTATCCCGATTTCCTGGATTTGCAGCGTGAGGCTCATTCTCTGGACCTCGCCGGAACTCTCTTCAACAACGCGACCCTCAGTGAACCGGGCCAGCCCGAATACGTTGACCTCCACGAAATCTCTTCCAATCTTTTTTCCGTCCTGCGCGTGAATCTTCTGCACGGACGCGCTTTCCTCCCTGAAGAAGACCGCCCAGGCGCCGCACCCGTCATGATCCTGGGCTACAGTTTCTGGCAACAGCACTTCGGTGGCAGCCCCACAGTTCTCGGCAGCTCAGTTGTGCTCGATCAAAAGCGCTATACCGTAATCGGCATCGCGCCCGCTGGCTTCCGCCAAGACGACGACGAAGCCGACGTTTTCGTCCCCCTAGACCAGGACACCGCGCCATTTCTGAAAAGTCGCGGCCTCCACCCCATTAACGTGATTGCGCGCCTGCGCCCCGGCGTCAGGCCTCCCAATGCACAAGCCGAATTGCAATTGATTGCGCATCATTTGGCGCAAGCGTACGCGAACACCAACGCCGATCGCACTTTTCTCGCATGGCCCCTGCGCGCGGAAGTCGGAGACGTCCGCTCAACTCTCTGGCTGCTTTTAGGCGCGGTCAGTCTTGTGCTCTTGATCGCCTGCGCAAATGTCGCCAGCCTCATCCTCGCCCGCGCAGTTTCGCGCCAGCGTGAACTTTCGATGCGCGCCGCCCTCGGCGCTAGCCGCGGACGCTTGGTGCGCCAATGCCTGACCGAGAGCGCCGTGCTAGGGCTCACCGGAGGTGTCCTCGGAGTCCTCCTGGCCTACCTTGGGATCCGCCCCTTCCTCGCGTTCTGGCCCGGCAATCTGCCGCGCGCGCAAGAAGTCCAGCTCGACTGGCGCGTGATGCTGTTCGCTGTCTGCATATCCTTGCTCAGCGGTTTTCTCTTTGGTCTCGCGCCCGCTCTCCGGGCTCCCGCGCGTCACCTTGATGAAACACTCCGGTCCGGGTCGCGCACAATCACCGGGGCCGCGCGTCGCCTTCACAGCATGTTTGTAGTGTCAGAGATTGCTCTTGCGCTCGTGCTCCTGGTCGCTGCCGCAATGCTAGGCCGCACGCTGCTCCGAGTTTCTTCGCTCGACCCTGGCCTCAACATTCACGATGTTCTAGTTACTCGCATGGCGCTTTCTCCCGGAGTCCTCGCCGACCCCGGCCGCATCCGCCCCGCTTGGCAGGATGTAATCGATCGCGCCAGCCAGGTCCCCGGCGTTCAGTCCGTCGCTATCGTTGACACTGTTCCCATGCGCGAAGGCGTCAATCAAATCGGTTACTGGCCCAGCGCCAACGTGCCGCCGGAAAACCAGCGGCCCACCGCCCTGGCCACCTGCGTCTCGCCGAATTATTTAGACGTAATGGGCCTGCATCTCCGTCGCGGCCGCTTTTTGAGCGATCAAGACCGCGCGGGCAGCCAGCTCGTCGTCGTGATCGACGACGTCCTGGCCCAAAGCGCCTTCCTCGGACACGACCCTATCGGCAAACTTCTCTGGATGCCCGACATGTATTATGGCCCCTTCACCGTAGTCGGCGTGGTCGGCCATGTTCGCCATTGGGGCCTCGCCGGCGACGACCAAGCCCAAGTCCGCGCGCAGTTCTACTATCCCTTCGCGCAACTCCCGGACAGCGACCTGCGCCGTTGGTCCGAGCTGATGTCGGTAGCAGTACGCACAAATGTCGAGCCGTTGAGTGTGGTCGAGTCGCTTCGCCAGCAAGTGCGTGGCGCCACCCGCGATCAAGTTGTTTACCAAGTCCGCACTATGGAGCAATTAGCAAGAGGCACCCTAGCCCGCCAACGCTTCCTGCTGCTCCTCTTCAGTATTTTCGCGGGATTGGCTTTGGTGCTCGCCTGCGTCGGCATTTATGGAGTGCTCGCCTACCTAACGAGCCAACGCGTACCCGAGATCGGCATACGCATGGCGCTAGGAGCGCGCCCCGCCGATGTTATGTGGCTGATTCTTCGGGATAGTCTCGCGATGATCACGGTGGGGGTCGCTGTCGGCACCCTCGCCGCCCTCGGTGCCGGACATCTCTTGCAGCATTTAGTAGAAGGAATGCAGCCCACCGGTCCATCGCCCTATGCCATCACCATATCCTTGCTGGTCGCGACCGCAGTGGCGGCAAGCCTAATCCCAGCCCGCCGCGCCAGCCAAGTCGACCCCATGAAAGTTTTGCGTCAGGAATAGACCCTCGCGCGGCAGGAGTAATATCAGCAACCGCGCGTGATTAACGCAGTTACCGGAAAACGAAATGCCACTTGATACTTCCACATAGATTGGAGTAATTGCGAACACTCAGAATCGAAACGGACAGCAGACTACATACTCCCGCAAATGCCCAGCTGTCCCAATGGAACGATCGTGACTCTGGGACGGAAAATTCGCCACTGAATATCCATCGGTAAGCCCCCGGGCATCAATGTGTATAGGTAAAATGGAAGACAGAGAAGCGTAGCTGCAAGCGCAATCGTGGCCGAAATTCGCCGAAGAAAAAAACAGAACGAACGCCGTCGGAAAAAACAAGAAGCCAAGTTCCGCCATTTTCAACAGCGGTCCTGTGAGCCAACACCGCCACCGAACTCTGAAGAGCCGTCTTCATGCAAACGAACCCAGAGCACGCCTTTTCTTTCGGAAATTTCCCGATTCAACGCTCTAAGTAACGCTGAGGCACTGCCGGTTCGATACTCGACCGTCCTAGCGGAACCACCCGGAATCCGCGCCAGCCTTGCGCCCTTCTTCGGCCAAATCCTCCAGCGATTGTTGCAGTTTCTCTTTCTGCTCCTCAATCTGCTTGATCTGCCTGTTACGGTCTTCAATGTAAATTACGCCCGCCGACGCGCCACTCATAGGGTCCACGCTAACCGCGCCCTTCTTCTTAATCTCATCCTGAATTCCAGCGATTTGCCGATCCAGTCCAGCCATCTGATCTCGTAGGGCATTCGCTCTCCCGCGCCAATACGCTTCGTTATTGCCTGGAGGGCCAGAAGCAGCGCTCGCTCCGGAGTTAGCGTAAGAGTTTCCCCCGTCCGAGTTTCCTCCGCCCTGGCTCCCCGCTCCCACCGATGAAACACCGCGGCCCGACAGCCCAGACAGCTTGTCCTCCGTGTACACCTTGGTAGTCTCGGTCTTCGGCTTCTGCGCCTTCGCCTGACGCGCAATAGCTCCCAACGATTGCTCCTGCGGCGCTGATTGGTCCACCATCTGCGGCTCCGAAGCCGCCTTAGTCTGCGCTTGAACTTGCGTTTGTGTTTGAGCGTGAGTCCAACCAGATGCCTGCGCCTGGGATTGTCCAGCCGCAGGCGCTGCCGCCGTCGAAGAAGACCCAGCCTGCGACGATTGACCAAACGCCGCCGGCGCGGGACACAGCGCGAAGTACGCCGCCACAACCAACAACCCAAACGCGTCTCGCACACGCGCAAAGTTCGGCCTCTGCCTTCCCAATTCCTGCCCAACGCGGGTTTCTGCCACGATCTTCTCGGGTACAAGCTTCTTGCTCATATCGCTCATTGTTATTCTCCTACTCGGTCACTTTGAACTCTCGTAGCGCCGGGCTTTTAGCCCGGCATGCTGGCCTCAAATTTTAGGGAATGGCCCTGACACAACCGTATGCCGGCATCCATCCGGGGTCAACGCGCCCGGTCACGCGCACATCGTCCAAATTACCTGTCCTCAAGGCCAGTCAGACCTAGCAACCTTTCAGGCATGCGGAGCAGCTCATTTCACCAGCAACCTCGAACAATTAATTGTTTCCATACGTACTAGAATCAGGATAAAACGAACGCGAGACACGGCTCTGAAGCGAAGTCTATGGGCTGAGGGGTAAAGCAAGCTGTTGGCGTTAGTCCCTGTAACGTTAAATCGCTGAAGCCGCGCGCTGCAAAAGGTTTTATGGAAACGCTTGCGCAAGACATCCGCTACGCGCTCCGCACCTTAAGAAAATCCCCGGGCTTTGCCCTCGTCGCAATCCTAACGCTGGCCCTCGGCATCGGCGCGTCCACCGCCATCTTCAGCGTAATCGAAAACATCCTGATGGAGCCTTTCCCCTACCCCGACGCCCAGCGCTACATGTCCGTTCTGATCCACAACACGGAAGAGAACGAGCAAGAAGGACGCGCTGACTTCAACGGCGCCGAATTTTTGGATTACGTTGACCAGAATCATGTTTTCGATCGCGTAATCGGCAACTCCACACTCGACGTGCTCTATCGCTCAGGCGAAGGCACTCAGCGCTTCAACGGAAATCTCGTTTCTCCCGGGACCTTTGAATTTTTCGGAATGCCTGCGCTGTTCGGCCGCGTAATGCAGCCAGCCGACTACGAACCTGGCGCTCCTCCGGTTTTCGTCCTGCGTTACAAAACTTGGGTCAATCAGTTTGGCGCCGATCCAAACATTATCAACAAAACTTTCGTCCTTGATGACACTCCCCGGACTTTGATCGGCATCATGCCCCCCCGCTTCGGATGGGGCGACGCCGACCTATGGATTCCCGAAAAGCTCAGCCGCACCGCTAGCAGTAGCTACGCGGGCAGCTGGCCCACCCGCTATTGGTATTTCCTCGGGCACTTGCGCCACGGCGTTTCAATGAAACAAGCCGAAGCTGACATCGCCGTGCTAGCCAAGCGTCTGGCCCTGGTCTATCCCAAGGAATATCCAAAACACTTTACCGTCCGAATTCAATCTCTCACCGAACAGGTGGTCGGCCAGTTTCGCAACACTCTTTACATCGTGCTTGCCGCCGTGGGCTTACTGCTTATGATCGGTTGCGGAAACGTTGCAAATCTTCTCCTCGCAAAAGCCACCACCCGCGAAAAGGAATTTGCCATTCGCTCAGCTTTAGGCGCCAGCCGTGGTCGTGTCCTCCGTCAGCTCTTGGTGGAAAGCCTGATTCTGGCGCTGGCCGGTGCCTTGCTGGGAACTCTCCTCGCCTGGGTCGGTTTGCGATTCATCGTAGCGTTAATGCCGCAGGACATCATCCCTGCCGAATCCGTCATCCGCCTGAACCTGCCCGTCCTCCTCTTCACTCTCGCAGTGGCTGTCTCCACCGCGCTCCTTTTCGGATTAATTCCTGCTATGAAAGCCGCCCGCAAAGATTTGAACGAGCCTCTACGCGATACCGGCAAAGGTCTCACCGGCGGTTTCCGCCACGGAAAATTCCGCAACGCGCTGGTCATCACAGAGGTCGCGCTCTCCCTCACGCTTCTGGTAGCCGCCGGACTTTTGATGCGCAGTTTTGTGGCGCTACGCCAAGTCCCTCTCGGCATGCAAGCGGATCACATTTTCGTCACCAGGATCGCGCTTCCTGTCGAACGCTATAAAACAGCCGACCAAATTGCCGGCTTTTATGGCCCGTTGTTGCAACGCATAAAAGCCCTGCCCGGTGTCGTGGATGCCACCGAGACCACCGCGCTCCCTCCCTACGGCGGCATAGACACCGAAATCGAAATTCCCGGCAAGTCCCACTCAGAGAAATGGAACGCGAGCGTCTGTCTCTGCAGCGAAGGGTATTTCCCAGTCCTAAAGATCCCATTCCTTGAAGGACGCCCGTTCAACGAATCCGAAGTGAGCGCAGCGCGCAAAGTCGCGGTAGTGAATCAAACATTCGTGAAGAAATATCTCTCCCCCGATAACCCCATCGGCAAGCAGGTTCAAATCAGGCGGCTCTCCGAATTCGCGGACAAAGTGTCCGACCCCACTTTCGAAATCATCGGCGTAGCTGCCGACGTCAAAAATAAGGGCCTTCAGGAACCACCCGGTCCGGAACTCTGGGTCCCCTACACGGTTACCGGCTCGGCCTTCCGCGGCATCCTGGTGCGCACGACCCAAGAACCTCTTACCCTGATGAACGCGGCGCGGCACGAAATTTGGGCCACTGATTCCAACGTGGCGCTCACCTTAACCGGCACCCTGGAAGGCTACATCAGCCAATGGTCTTACGCCGGCCCCCGCTTCGGCTTCATGCTCATGATGATCTTCGCCTCCATCGGACTGATTCTCGTCACCATCGGCGTTTACAGCGTGCTAGCCTACACCACTGCGCAACGCACCCAGGAAATTGGAATTCGCATGGCCCTCGGCGCGGAAAGCTCCGACGTCCTCAAAATGGTAATCCGCATGGGTCTCCGCCTAGTAGCCATCGGTGTCGTCGTCGGCTTGTTGGCCAGCCTGGCCATGGGAAAAATCATCGCCACTCAACTCTGGGGCGTCTCCGCCTACGATCCCTGGACGCTAACGCTCGTCCCCACACTCCTATTCCTCACTGGCCTGGTAGCTTGCTGGCTCCCCGCCCGCCGCGCCTCCCGCGTAGATCCTCTAATCGCCCTCCGCCATGAATAACCGCCCAACAAGCGGCCCGTAGCGAGGTTCTCAGTCTTCGACAGATACAAATATCGTTATATACTCCCGGTCGAACTATCTTTTCGACGACCTTAAGCGCGCGAGCGTCCCCATGGCCGAAGAAAAACACCGGGTCTTTCTCAGCGGCTTTCTAGCCAACGCCGAAGTCTTCATCTATTCCGTCCTTGCTGTGTTGATCTTCGTAACCGCTCTCGGCAGCATGGCAAGCGCCGGCAAATTGCTCTGGGATGGCTTCGCTCATTGGAACATTGCCAGTCAAACGTTGGTTGTGCTGGACCAGCTCCTTCTCGTATTGATGCTCGTCGAAATCCTCCACACCGTGCGCATTTCCATCCACTCTCACATTCTGGTCACCGAGCCATTTCTTATCGTGGCCTTGATCGCTTCCATTCGGCGAATCCTCGTAATCACCTTGGAGACCGCCGCACTCACCAAAGCCGGAATCTGGTCAGCCGATGGTGCCGGCATATTTAGAGCGAGCATGGGTGAGCTTGGATTGTTGGGATTCCTAATCCTCGCCTTGGTAATTTCCATCGTGCTTCTCCGCCGCTACGCCCCCTCTCCAAAAGGCGCCGAAAGCTAAGAGACGATGTCCCCCTTCGTTGACTTGCGTTCTGCTCCACCCTAATATGTGCGCCGATGCAGGAAACTCCATCTCGAATCGGCCAGACCATCTCGCATTACCGAATCACAGAAAAGCTCGGTGGCGGCGGAATGGGCGTGGTGTACAAAGCTGAGGACACTACCCTGCGCCGGTTCGTGGCGCTGAAATTCCTCCCGCACGACGTCGCGCGCGACCCGCAAGCGCTGGAACGATTTCGACGAGAAGCGCAGGCCGCCTCGGCGTTAAATCACCCGAATATCTGCACCGTTTACGAGATCGGCGAGGAGGATGGCCACGCCTTCATCGCCATGGAGTATCTGGACGGCCTGACGCTGAAACATCGCATCGGCGGCCAGCCGATGGAAATGGACGCCATTCTTGACTTGGGCATTCAGGTAGCGGACGGCCTCGACGCGGCCCACGCCGAAGGAGTCGTTCACCGCGATATCAAGCCCGCAAACATTTTTGTCACCAAGCGCGGACACGCCAAGATTCTCGATTTCGGCCTTGCCAAGCTGGCGCCCTCACCTCGCATCGCACCAGGCGTCGGCGTTTCGTCAATGCCCACTGTCGGGGCCGAGATGCTGACCAGTCCCGGAGCAACAGTCGGCACCGTGGCATACATGTCGCCTGAACAGGTACGCGGCAAGGAACTCGACGCACGTACCGACCTGTTCTCTTTTGGCGTGGTGCTGTATGAAATGGCCACCGGCGTTCTTCCGTTTCGCGGCGACACATCCGGAGTGATCACTGACGCGATTCTGCACCAGGCTCCGGTGGCTCCCGTGCGACTGAATCCGGATGTTCCCGCAAAGTTCGAAGACGTCATCAACAAGGCGCTCGAAAAAGAGCGCGACCTGCGTTATCAGTCGGCGTCGGAAATGCGTGCGGATTTGAAGCGCCTTCGGCGAGATACCGATTCGGGCCGAATTCCCTCCTCCGCCGAAAGCGGTCCGCGCGATGTCGCTGTCCTATCTTCCGGCTCCTCGGCATCAATTCCTAGCGTCCGCGATGCGGCTGCCAAGCCCGTATCCGGCGGCGGAGGCTGGAAATATATTCTCGTTGCACTGTGCGCCCTGGTCGTTCTAGGTGCGTCGTTCGCGGCATTTCACTTTTGGAATCAGGCAAGCGCGCCAATTGCCACCGGTCAAGTGAAGAAAATCAGCCACTGGAATAAACCCATGGAGCGAGCAACGCTCTCGCCGGACGGCCATACGGTAGCATTCGCTTCACCCGTGAGCGGCACGTTTCAGGTCTTCGTCATGCTCACCTCCGGTGGCGAACCTCTACAGCTCACATCCGACGAAGGCGACAAGAATGTGAGCGGTTTTTCGTTCGACGGCGGCGAGATTTTCTATCAGCGCTCCCTCGGAAACTACGAAATCTGGGCGGTCCCCACTCTGGGCGGCACACCGCGAAAAGTATTGACGGGCAGCGCAGCAGTTCAATCCGCGGATGGCAATTCTATTTTCTTCTTGAATCCGCCGGCTCCAACGATATTCCGCGCAGACAAGTCCGGGGTCGGCGCGGAAGAGATCTTCAAATTCGACGAAGCCGCTGGTTATCCAATCGGATTACTGCCCTATCCAGGTGGGGATGCCTTGCTGGCGGCTACCTCAACTTCCGCATTTAGTGACACTCGCCTTTACAAAGTGAACATTTCAGCTCACTCATTGGCCGATCTAGGCGAAGTATCGAGAGACGTGAGTCACGCAGAATGGGCCGAGCCCGGGAAGTCGCTGATTTTTGGCCACAGCGTTAACGGACTGACGAACATCTGGAAATACAATTTGGCGGACCGCTCGTTGACGCAAGTGACCTTGGGCGCGGGTCCCGATCTTTCACCGATGCCGGATCCGGGAGGGAAGGGTTTTTACTACGTAAATGGAAAATTGTCCGGCTTTCTCACCGCGTACCATGTGCGCTCGAAAGAATCCGTGGACATCGTTTCCGAGATTGCCACCCAGCCATCGATTTCGCCGGACGCCAAGCGCGTGATGTACATCACTTCTCCGGAGGCAGGCCGCTCCGAACTTTGGGTGTCCGACATCGACGGGAAGAACAAAGTGAAGGTGGCCTCGTCGGAACACTTAGCGACCGGCACGTGGTCGCACGACAGCCGCCAGATTAATTACATCGACTCCGCAAACAAGAAAAGCCGGATTTACATCGCGGGAGCGGATGGGAGCGGAGTTCACGAAGTGCCGTGGAAGGGGGAATATATCCCCACAAGCATCTGGAGCAATGATGATAAGGCCCTTTACATCGGCGCGTTTCTACCACCCTCGAAGATATCCACTTGGAAAGTAAACGTTGACGGTTCTGACTCGCGTAAAATCTCGGACTCGTGCGCGTTTGCCACCGACGCAAGCGCGGACGGAAAATATTTGTTGGCGTTCGTACCAAGAGGTGATCGCGCGGGAATCTACCAGATTTCTCTCGGCGACGGTAAATGCGACGCGCTGGTTCCAGGCGCGTTAACTTTCGGCGTCGTATTCGCCCCGGATTACAAATCATATTTGTACGCCGTGGCCGCCCGCGGACAAATGACGATTTACCGCCAACCCTGGAACGATGGAAAACTGGCGGGCCCGGTTCAGGTCGCGCTCACGCTTCCCTTCTCGTTCAGCATTGCCTTCAGCGGCAACGGCTACGACTTCTCGCACGATCTTTCCACCTTCGTCTACGCGCGCCCCGGCGGACAGCACGATCTGTATTTCCTGAGCCAGAAATAAATCGAACTCTTTCGTACCGAAGTCCACCGCCTCGCACACTTATGTTTCAAGAAAATGCTCCTATCGGTTGCCTGGATGCTGATTGGCTTCAGCATTCGCGCTAACAAAGGCGGCCAGCAGCCGTCTCAACTGTATTACTCTACGGATCTGAAAACACTATACTTGCACATGCAAACAACCAGCACCGCAGGCCGGTTTAGAAGAGAGTTAAATCGCCAAACTGCTGAATTAGAAACGTGCGTAAGTTACAGAAAACAAAGACCGGCAACCTGCTCAAAGGGCCAAAAATACAGAAATCCAAATTGCAATTCTCAACCGTCAACCGAGCATTTTCAGCGCTCCCCGAGAGCCTTCACCCGACGAAGGCTGGTCCAGGTCCCGGAGCCGCGCACTCGATCATAGAAGCGCACGGACCTCGACAGAGGTCTAAAGCTTGTGTGGTACAATTTAATTTTGGCGCACAGTGAGGTCGCATGCACTCTCAAGCATCGTCTAAGCGTGGAATCTTCGTACTAATCGCCGTCCTCGGCATCTCGGCCGTCCTGGGAGGCCTCTTCGGCCCCACGCTCAGAGCCCGCGCCTCCACTACCGGCACTTCGGCCAACTCTGACGCGCAGCTGCAGGACTCGGTAAAAAGCTTCACGCACGTCCTCTCTGTCGTCGAACGCAATTACGCTGACCCGGTGGACACCGACAAAGTAATCTACGACGGCGCCATCCCCGGCATGCTTCACGTTCTGGACCCGCACTCAAACTTTTTTGATCCCAAGCAATACGCTCTCTTCAAAGAAGAGCAGCAGGGAAAATATTACGGCGTGGGCATGACCATCTCGCAGCGCGATAACCAAACCGTAGTCCTCGCGCCATTCCCTGGCTCGCCTGCCTACAAAGCCGGCATACGCCCCGGCGACATCGTTTTGAAAGTAGAAGGAAAATCCTGCGACGGTCTCACCGGCACGGAAGTTGCGGAAATGCTCAAAGGCCCCAAGGGCACCGTGGTCAACATTTCACTTGGTCGCGAAGGCTGGGACAAACCTATCGAGGTCAGTGTCACGCGTGACGAAATTCTGCGTCCTGCCGTCGAGTACTCCACAATGATCAAGCCCGGCATTGGTTACGTGCGCTTGGTATCTTTCAGCGAAACTACCGACAGCGATGTGGCCGACGCGTTGAAGCAACTCGATTTCCCCAAGCTCGACGGCCTCATCCTTGACTTGCGCAACAACGGCGGCGGTTTACTTAGTCAAGCCGTAGGTCTCTCCGATATGTTCCTCGACAAAAACGAAATCGTGGTTTCGCATCGCGGACGTTCCTCCCCGGAGCGCCGCTATTACGCCGTGCGCGGAAACCAGGGACTGGAAGTCCCCATCGTCGTGCTCATCAACGGACAGAGTGCTTCCGCTTCCGAAATCGTTGCGGGCGCCATACAGGATCACGACCGCGGCTTGGTCGTCGGCGAAACCAGCTTCGGCAAGGGCTTGGTCCAGACTCAGCTCCCGCTCAGCGAAGACACGGCCCTGCTGCTCACCACCGCGCGTTATTACACCCCCAGCGGTCGCCTGATTCAGCGCGATTACAAAAACGTTTCGCTCTACGATTACCACTACAATCCGCAGAAGCCCAAACAGCCGGAAGTGAAGCTCACCGACAGTGGCCGTCAGGTCTTCGGACAGGGTGGCATCACTCCTGACGACTTTGTCGCTGCTCCCAAGCAGGACGATTTCCAGCAGTCGCTCTATCGCCGTGGCGTGTTCTACGCCACTCCGCAAGGCGTCGGCGATTTCACCCGCTTTTACCTCAGCGCGAAGCCCGATGTAAGCAAGGACTTCGTGGTCGACGACCAGGTCATCAACGAATTCCGGAAATACCTCTCCGACCAGCACATCAAGTACACCGAGCCTGAAATTCAGGAGAACCTGACCTGGCTGAAATGGCAAATCAAGCGCGAGGTTTTCACCAGTGTTTTCGGATTGTACGAGGGCTTCAAAGTCGCGCTGCAGGATGATCCGCAGCTCGATAAAGCCATCGAATTGATTCCACAGTCCAAAGCACTTTATCAAAACGCGCGCAAAATCGTAGCCGAGCGCCAAGCCGCCCAGACTTCTCATCCCTAGACGGCTGAATCGCGGCCGCAACCATCTGCGGCCATACAACTTAGCCAGCCCAATTTTGACCTGTAGCGCTGTGTGTATTGCTCCTAAAGTCACGCATCCAGTAATCCCATTCGACCGAGACCTCCTAGAATCGTATCCTCAATAGCAGCCAGATTCCCCGTAGGCCAGGCATGAACGCGCCAGACACCGCCCTCAACCGATTCATGAGCCGCGCCCCGCGGATGTCACCCATATGCTGGGCCCTAACGGTAGGCTGGGCTGTCATTGTCGGCGGTTACTGCCTTGTGGCGCTGACAGTCCCCACGGGAAGGGGGCTAACCGCCTTCGGTGACATCTTCCAGTGCCTCGCGGCCGTATTCGCCTGCGTTGGGCTGATGATGAATTCATCGCTGCCAGAACGGCGGACGCGGCTGTTTTGGCTGCTCCTGGCTTTGGGATGCGCCACCTGGTTCGTGGGCCAGTCCATATGGACTTATTTCGAAGTAATTCTGCGCAAGGAAACCCCCAATCCATTTATCGGCGACGTAATTCTCTTCCTGCACCCTGTCCCCATGATCGGCGCGCTGGCTCTGAAGCCGCATGATCGCCGCGACGATTTAAACGTCCACACCGGGTATATGGACTTCACGCTGTTGCTGGTTTGGTGGGTGTATCTCTATCTCTTCGTGGTGATTCCGTGGCAATACATCGCGCCCAACGTGCAGACCTACGGCTTTATGTACGATCATCTGGCGGCCGCAGAAAACCTTCTGCTGGCGGTGGGTTTCGCCCTGCTCATGAATCGCTCGAAGGGAAAATGGCGGGAAGTCTATGCCCATCTTTTCAGCGCTTCTCTTTTGTACGCCGCGGGTTCCTACATCACCAACCGGGCCATTGACCGGCAGGATTATTACACCGGCAGCGTCTTCGACTTGCCTCTTGTTGCGTCATTTATATGGTTCGGAACCGCAGGTTTTGTCGCTTACAGCCTGAAGCCCCAGCGTCAGCAAGCGCCCGAGCCGAAGAATGACGAACGGAACTGGGCTTTCTTGCTGTCCAGAGCGGCTGTCGTTTCGATTCCTCTGATGGCGCTTTGGGCGCTCTGGTTCAGCGCAAATCCCTCTTCCGTCCAAACTTTCAGGTTCGGCGTAGCCCAGGTAACCCTGCTAGTGGTGGCCATGCTCACGTTCTTCCGCCAGCGTCTGGTGGACCGCGACAGAACACGGCTGCTCGAAGCCGCGCGCGAATCTTTTGACAACTTGAAGCACGTTCAGGAGCAGATGATTCAGACTGAGAAACTTGTCTCGCTCGGTCAGCTGGCGGCCGGCGCAGCGCACGAAATCAACAATCCGCTCGCCGGAATCTTGGGATATTCCGACTTACTGGTTGACGACCCTGCGCTGGGAGATCGCCAGCGCGTAGTCGCAGACAAAATCCGCACGCTGGCGCGCAGAATCAAGACGCTGGTGACCAGCCTTCTCAGTTTTGCGCGGCGCGTTCCCACGGAGAAAACGCTTCTGGAAATAAATCAGGTGATCGCCACCGCTCTGCACCTGAGCAATCTAGATTTGCGGGGCCGCCACATCGAAGTGGAAACCTATCCCGCGCTCGACTTGCCAACGGTACGCGGCGATTCCAACCAGGTTCTGCAAGTATTTTTCAACCTGATTAGCAACGCCGTTGACGCGCTGGAAGAAGTCGGCGGCGGAAAGCTGCTGATTCGCACCTCGCACAACGACACCCGAGTCGTCGTGCAATTCTCCGACACCGGCGCAGGAATAAAGCATCCGCAGCAAGTCTTCGATCCGTTTTTCACCACCAAGCCAGTAGGTAAAGGCACCGGGCTGGGCTTAAGCATCTGCTACGGAATCATGCAAGAGCATGGCGGCAGAATCGATTGCTTCAACCGCCCCGAAGGAGGCGCAACCTTCGTAGTCGAATTCCCCCTCGAAATGGAGCCGATCTACGCCGCAGAGCCACCCGAAGCCGTGGCATCAAAATCAACATAGATCCCTCGGTGAGTTAATGAAATCTAAAATTTATCGTTTCAGTAAATACCTCTTGGCCGGGTATTTCGTGATCTTGGGTTTACTGTCCGAGGCTGCTGCCAAACCACACATTGTCCCGTTGCGGAGTCAGATGACGTTCTCTGCTCCACCCGCTAGAATTCGGTCGGTGCCGATAAGGACCCCCAGGGAACCACAATCTACGTGCTCGGGCTTGCACCGGAGTTTGATGCCGGACGTCACGTGGTAACCCTCGCGCTTGCGCTACACCGTACCGGCGAAAATACCGACGCTCCCAATCTTCTGCAGCCGACTGGAAGGTCGCACGGTTTACGGGCCTACGATTTCGCGGCAGATGACCTCGCTCACGGAGTGAAGAAGGCCGCTTTCGCAAGAATTTGGGATTGGTAATACAGATAATCGTTTCCAAGGCCACCGTCCGCCAAATTTCAGCTGGCAACTACCGACTCGACGCGCTGGACCTCCAAATCGAAGTCGACAACTTCGGTTTCTGAGTCTCCTCCTTTTAGTTAAATGTCCACACAATTCAAGCTTCTACGATTTAAATTTCTTTCCCCTATCTGAGTTATCATCGCAATTTGATTGGGAGGCTATGTTGAAGAAGCGCTTGCTTGTGATTCTCGCAATATTGGGCAGCGTGACGCTGCTTACGGCGTATTTGTCCGCGCGGATCAGTCGCCAGAAAAGCGGGACGCTATTTGGCGGCATGATCAATGCAGTCGTGCCGGCTGCTGCCCGGCGCTCGGGCGAGTTGAAAACGCGAGCCGTGGTCCTGATTGTGCTGGACGGATTCCGATGGCAAGAAGTGTTCGACGGGCCGGAGCACGACTTGATGGACGAGAAGCGTGGCGGCGCGCAGGACGTGAAACAGTTGCGTAAAGATTTCTGGCGCGACACGCCGGCAGAGGGCCGCCAGGCTCTGATGCCGTTCCTTTGGGACCTAATCGTTCAAAAAGGTGAGATCTATGGCAACCAGCACAAAGGTAGCGTTGCGCAAGTCACCAACGGCCTGAAATTTTCTTATCCCGGCTACAACGAAATGATCACCGGGAAGCCAGACAGGAGAATCGATAGCAACGAGTACGGCCCGAACCCAAACACCACAGTTTTTGAGTGGTTGAACAACCAGCCCGAATTTCACGATCAGGTAGCAGTTTTCGCCACCTGGGATGCATTCAACGATATTTTCAACGTAAAACGGAGCGGCCTGTCTGTGCGCACAGGATGGGATTTGCCGTGGGCGCAGCAGCTCACTCCGCGCGAACAATTGCTTAAGAAACTGTACGAGACTACAACGCGCGTGGAAGATGACGACACGTTCGACTCGTTTACGCACCAGGATTTGATGGATTATCTCGGTACGCACAGCCCACGCGCTCTTTTCGTCGGATACGGTGGCACAGACGATTGGGCGCACGAAGGAAAATACGATTTGGTGCTGCAAGCGGCACATCAGGATGACCAAGCTATCGCCGAGCTTTGGAATATGATGCAGGCCACGCCTGCTTATCATGAACAGGTTACCTTCATAGTCACCACCGACCACGGACGTGGCAGTGGGCTTGAGCAATGGAAGAATCACGACAAAGATATCGATGGCGCGGAGAATATCTGGATCGCCGTAATTGGACCGGACACCCCCGCGCTTGGAGAAATGTCAAACGTTCCGCGCGTGACGCAAAGCCAAATTGCCGCCACGATTGCCGCGTTGTTGGGACAGGATTATCGCGCCTCCGATCCAGCAGCGGCCCCGCCGCTGCCTATCTTTGCGGGATCGACAAGCGAAGCAACACCCGCGGTTCCCTCCACAAGATAGTGTCATCCAGTCGCCCGACCGAGCAGCGGGACGCTGGGATCCGTCGTGCAGATCTCTGCCCACGCCACCCGTAGGGTGTTGCATGCTGCGCCCGCTGAAACCTTGGCAATATTCGCGGAAGGCAACGAAACCCGAAGGATTCATCCGGGTGGCATTGGTTATACAGAGCATCCGCGAGTTCCCGCCGACCCCGGCGACCGGTCCCGGGAAACCGAAGGCCTTGCGTTTTAGTACTACTAATGCTTTGACAACAGCCGTACACGCGGACTGCTGAGAGGCTTGCATCCATGCTTCATACTGGAACTTGACCTAGGGTCCCCGGTGCTATGTCGGACGACTCAAGGGAGGGAGTGCGATGGATGTTCCTGTAGCCGTTCTGACGGTTCCAACGGCCTCGACGACCCCTGGCGGCCCCACGGCAGCCGCGACGGCGCCTGTAGCCACAAATACCATTATTGCAACGATGTTGCGCGCTGCGTCGAAAATCAGCGATTTGATTTTCTCTCCCGGCCGCGCGCCGCAAGTGGAAGTAAACGGCGAGCTTGTGCAACTGAAAATTCCCGGCGTAGGAATGCTGAAGCCGGACGACACCGCGCGAATCGCCAACGATCTGATGGGCCGCAGCAAGCACGCCATGGAAAAGCTGAAGGAAGAGGGCTCCTGCGATATTTCTTACAGCGTTCCCCAGCTTTCGCGTTTTCGCGTGAACATTTTCACTCAGCGCGGCAGTTGCGGCATCGTGATGCGCGTAATCCCTACCGAGATACCGGACTTCAAGTCGCTTAATTTGCCTCCGGAACTGAATGAAGCGGCGAACCTTCGCCCCGGAATCGTTTTGGTAACTGGGCCAACTGGCAGCGGCAAATCGTCTACGCTGGCTGCCTTCGTGGACAAAATTAATCAAACCAAAGCCTGCCACGTAATCACCATCGAAGATCCCATTGAGTTTCTTCACCAACATAAATTGGCCACCATTCATCAGCGGGAGTTGCACACGGACTGCCCTAGCTTTGCCCTGGCCTTGCGCGCAGCGTTGCGCCAAGCGCCCAAATTGATACTGGTTGGCGAAATGCGCGACAAACAAACCATCGAAGTGGCGCTCGAAGCGGCCGAAACCGGTCATATGGTCTATTCCACGCTGCATACGATTGATGCCTCGAAGACGGTGGAAAGAATCATTGGCGTGTTTCCGCTGGAAGAACAGGATGCGATTCGCGGACGTCTGGCCAAATCGTTTCGCTACATTGTTTCGCAACGCTTGATCCCTCGCATCGATGGAACCGGCCGCGTGGCAGCATTCGAGATTCTAAAAGCGACCATACGAACGCGCGAGTACGTGCAGAAAGGCGAATCCGAAGGCAAGTCGTTGCTCGATGCCATGCGCGACGCCGAGAATGGCGAAATGCAGACCTTCGACGATGAAATTGAAAAGCTGATTCGGGCCGGCGTGATCGATATGGAGGTGGGCCTTTCTTATTGCACGAACCAGGGCAACTTGCGGCTATGCCTCGCCGACTTCGTCGAAGCTCAAGGAAATAAAGCGCCGGGAAGCCGCGCCGGGAAGCCGGCAAGCGTTGCGCCTAAACCTGTTCCGGCGTCTTACTCCGGTAAGCCAGCCAGCGCTCCGGTTGCACCGGACTCAAACCTGGAGACCGAGCTAGAAATCGAGCGGTAGATTGCGGCGCGTATTTTCACCGTTTCGAAGATTTGTGCCCCAGGAAGATCGTATGTTTGGGGCCGCCGCTTTTCAGGCGTCCACGAACGCTTTGGACCTCAACGTCGAACCTGCCGTGCCGCAAGCGTTGCTCGAATTTCCGATCTTCTCGAGCTGACCACACTGCCAGCATCCCCTCCATCTTCAGCGCCGCAAATGCGAGGGCAATTCCCCGGTCGTCATAAAGGCCAGCGTTGTTGGAAGAGGAGGTAAACGCGGCCGGACCGTTGTCGACGTCCAGCAGCACTGCATCAAATTGTCCCGGTCGCGAACTCAGCGTAATGGCGACGTCATCGGTCTCGACTTGCACCCGCGGATCTTTGAGAGGATCCTCGGCGAGCGCACCCAGCGGGCCACGATTCCATTCCACTACCTCAGCGACGAGCTCGGCAACGACCACCTTCGCGCCAGGTGGCAGCACATCGAGCGTAGCTCGAAGCGTGAAACCCATCCCCAGGCCACCGATCAGCACACAGGGCTGTTCCAGCTCCCCTGCCCGTTGGCAGGCCAAGGTCGCCAGCACCTCCTCCGAACCGTGCATGCGGCTCGACATGAGGGGCTTGCCGTTGGCGAGAATGATGTACTCGTCGCTGCGGCGCATTAGCTTCATGACGGTACCGTCACGAGAAAGCGCCTGTCCGAGCAACTCCAGGGTCTTCACGCGTGTGATGTTACAACACAGGAAAACCTAAGTCAGGAGTGATAAGTGATGCTATTCAACGCTGACAATTTTCTAACCTGAACTCCACGAACAGCGCGAAGCAATTTCAGCCAGTAGGCCGGGGGTGTTTTGCAGAGGGGTGCCTGTTTCTGCCAAATCAAATTATCCCACCGGATTTGGGAAATTGTATTTTTGTCCGCTGGAGAATCTGTTCCAGACTAATCGGGCAAGTGGAATTGAATGGGTGAACACGACGGCGTTTAGCGGTCAGAAAGGATCCGCTTGTCAAAATAGGAACTCTTTCGTCGGCGAAGTGCTCTGTTAGGGCCGAAGGGTGCGCTTAGAATCAATCCGCCCGCAGTGCCCGCATGGGATCGATGGACGCAGCCCGCCGCGCGGGCAGCAACGAAGCCACCAAAGCCAGTATCAGCACGAAGACCGCGCCCAGCGTCAGTACCAGCGGATCAAAGGGGCTCACACCGAACAGAAACGATCGCATCAGATGCGACACGGCCGAGGCGGCCAGCAATCCCACGGCGCAGCCGACGATGGCGAGCTTGACTGCGGAGGTAAAGACCAGCGCTAGAATCCCCGACCGCTGCGAACCCAAGGCCATACGGATGGCCATCTCGTGGGAGCGCAGAGCAGCCGAGAAGGCGACGACGCTGTAGATACCAAGCGCCGCCAGCAGCACCGCTGCGATGGCAAAAGCGGAGATGAGTGCGGTGTTGAAGCGTCGAAGCGCCTCGCTGTTGGAAACGGCCTGCTCCATGCTTTGGACGTCGTCGAGAGCCAGCTGTGGATCGATGGAACGAACCGTGCCGCTAAGTAAACTGGCCATTTGCTCGGGCGGCGTTTCCGACCGTAGAGCAATGTAGCCCCAGTCGCCGTTCAGATCGGTGGGCACAGCCCAGCCGCCGTTGGCTTTTTCGACCTGCTCAACGGGCAGATAGAACTGTTCCATGCTGGGAGCGTCGGGCGGTCCATCCTTCAGGTCGGCGGCTACGCCTACAATGGTCATCCACGACGCTTTGTTCGTCTCCTGCGAGTCCATGCGGATGCGCTTCCCGACCGGGTCCGCGCCGTGCCAGTAATGATCGGCGAGCTTGTGGTTCACAATCACGACCAGCGGCGCGTTCGCCGAGTCCGCCGGGGTAAAGAAACGACCGCCAAGCAATCGGACGCCCATGGCCTGCAAGTAGTCGCCCCGCACCATCACCTCGATGCCGAGGGGCTGATCGACGCCTTGGGGCGGGACGTAGCCCTCGACCACGAACACACTCCTGTTGTACATGCCCGTGTCTGGGAGAAACGATGTCAGTCCGGCATATTTGACTCCGGGCAAGTGCTGCAGGCGACGAGTCAATTCCTCACCCAGTTGATTGACCGCAGCTTGCGTCCCGTAGGGTTGCTCCGGAAGGGCGTAATAGGCAGTGAGGGTATGGTCGGGGCGGAAACCTAGATCGACGGCGCGCATCTTCTCGAAACTCCGCAACAGCAAGCCGCAGGCGACGAGGAGCACCATGGCGACAGCGATTTCTCCCACGACCAACGCGGAGCGAAGCCGTTCGTGGCCGCCGCCTGCTGCGCCTGTGCGTCCGCCTTCCTTGAGAACTTCGTTGACGCTGGTGCGCAGAGCGGCAAAGGCTGGCGCCAGTCCACATACCAGGCCCGTTGCCAAAGCGAGGAGCAGGGCGAACGCCGCAACGCGCCAGTCGAGGCCGATCTCGTTCGTACGCGGCAACGCCTCGGGCAGGCGGCTAAGGACCAGGCTTAAAGCGTTGCTGGCTAGAAGCAAACCGAGAAGCCCACCGGTGACGCTGAGCAGCAGGCTTTCCAGAATGGCATTCCGCAGAAGCGCGGAGGCGGGTGCGCCCAATGCCAACCGCAGGGCTGCTTCACGGCGACGCCGAACGGCGCGGACCAGGAGCAGTCCGGCAAAATTAGCACAGGCGATCAGCATCACGACAAAGACGGCCAGAAACATAGTGCGCACCAGATGACGCGCCCGTTCCACAGTTTCCTCGTGCAGTGAGCGCACCACCGCGTGCCAGCTGAAACCCGTGACGGAGGGCGGATGGGTACGCATGGTCTCCTGAGCTACGCGCTCGGCGTCGCTTTGCGCCTGCGCCGGCGTGATGCCAGGTTTGAGGCGTCCGACCATGTCGAAACCAAAAACAGCTCCCTGATCGAAGGAGAGTTCGGCCGAGGTCAGGCTGGCGGGAACCCACAACGCGCTGTGGTTCAGATGACGTCCTGGCAGTAGTGGGAACTCAAACCCCCGCGGCATTACGCCGATCACCACATAGGGCTGGCGATCCAGAAGAAACTTGGCCCCGAGTACTCCGGCATCGCCGTGGAGGCGGGTTTGCCAGAACGAGTAACTGAGCACCACGACGCGCTCTTTCTGTTCATCTTCGCGCTGGGCGAAAAATCGACCGAGGAGGGGCGCGACCTGAAGAGCTGGGAACACCCCGCCTGAGAGCCGTGAGGCGATTACTTGCATGGGCTCGCCCATGCCGGACAATTCATAAGTGGTTTGCTGATAGCCGCCCAGACTCTCGAAACTGTGGGTATCGCGGGTGTAGGCTTGAATGTCAAAAGCCGTAACTCCGGACTCGCCGTTTCCCTTTAAGTTCAGGCCTGGTGCAAGATCTGATACCACCACAAGCTTTTCCGGGTGGGGGAACGGTAGCGGACGTAACAACACGCCTTCCACAACGGAGAAGACGGCGGTGGTAGCACCAATCCCCAGCGCTAGCATAAGCACGGCGGTGGCGGTAAAGCCCGGCGTTTTCAGCAAGTAGCGGATCGCGAGTCGCAGCTCAAGAAGAGTCATATGGCTGACCCCTTGGGAGATGTTTGGCCCACTGATGGGCAACTGGCGCTCCAAACATGAGCCGGGCTAAGTGATTGTCCTCTCGCGATCTTACATCACAACAGGGGGGATGCGTGGCTGAAGGTGTCCCCATTTCAAAATAGTATGTCCGGAACCGGACACAGCCCGGCGCTATTGGAAAACAACCGTCGTTGTCGTCGCTTTGCTGCTGCCGTAGGTTACTGTGCCAGTCAGCGTTGCCGGTCCCGGGAAATCGGGTATGGTTTTGCCACTAAAATCCCAAGCCCAGCCACTGCCCGGACCACATGAAAAGGTACCGGTTTTTCCGGAATCGAGGGTGACCGTTTTGTTGTACTGAATCTGCGTCAACTCGAATGATGCTAGCTACCGGTGAAATTGATGTCCTGCAAAGCGATCCAACGGGCGCGGCTGCCATGCGTGATTGTGGCGCGGCGTTTTCTGACATTTCCAGCGAGCACGTCGCCAGCGCACAACGCCATGTTGACGCGTGCGCGAAGGCCGAGCCGGATGAAATCGAAAAGGTGGACGGCGACGGCGACGAACAGACCGATATTAAAGAACCCCTCACCGGCGTTCGCCAACTGTTGAAGACAGTCGTTCCTAGCAACGTCTCTGCCGTTCCAAGAGTTGACAATCAATTCGTCGTTCGCCAAGGACAACGCACCGAAAAAGAAATCTGCGAAGCACAAAAGGCAGTCGAGAAAGTTCCGGCAGAATTGGGCGCGGTGTTGTTTGACCACACGCAGGCTTAGTAAAAAGTTTGCCGAGCGTATCCCACACGATTTCTCCTTGCTCTGTCGGGACCGAACTCGGCAATGGGCGGCGGCGCGTGAGCCCTAAAAGTTTACGCGCCACCGAATTTCAAAGGTGACACCCTCATGCTGACCGAAAAATAGAAAGCCCGCGGTACGCGTGGGACGAACGACGTGCGGCAATCACCCAATTAACGGGTGCTGACGACGGCGAACACGACGAGCGACCGGCGCGAGAAGCTGCTGAACTCTACAGATTGTTTCAGCGTGGCGTTATGAGCGCGGACGAAATTGTGTCCACTATTCTAGTTGCGCCGAGACGGCAGGACCAAAGTCTAAACAACATTCAGCGGCTGCGAATCCGTTCCGCGTTCCTTCAACTTATACGAGACAAGATTGGTAACCGTCGCGCGATTGGAGGCGGTCTTCACGCAAAACTGTACGTCGCGGCTCAAGGTGAAAATGAATACTCTTGAAAAAGTAATCTTCACGACGCTTGCAACTTGTGAATCGCACGTTTCGCTTGACGTGATGCGGGAACGGTTTGCAGCGCTGGCACCGGCAGTCGCGCAGCAAGTAATTAAAGAAACGATGCTGAGTCTTAAATTACCCGAAGTTTTGGAATCGCATCGCGGGGAAATCGAGCAAGCGTGCGCTTCGGATTTCGCGGCCTACTTTATTTCAAAAGTTGACAAGGCTTGTCAGGTGATGAAGCGAGCACATACCCTGCAACCTTGCTAGGCGACCCCAAGACTGGCTCACGAAGCGCGGGCCGACGATTTAAAGTCCTAGGGATGAGCGCCCACGCCGCACAACTGCTGATCCTTAACCGAAAACTTGCCCGTAATAAATTATTTCATTACCCCTGTCGTCTTTTGCTTGCCGTTTCCGATTTCCTTAGTAGAGGCCCCAAAGATGGCCTGATGTCGGGAAAGAAGAAATCAATTTGGAAAACGGAGGATGGTCAAATGAACAGACAGAGTGCAGTCAACAATGGGCTGGCGGTTTTTGTGGTCATGGGAATCCTGCTCCTGAGTGTTAGTCCCCTGGCGAAGGCACAGAGCGATGCCTTGGGGCAAATCTACGTTTCGGCCGCTAACGTTTCCACCAATATCCCCGGCATTCACACCTATGCCGAGCCCCCCAATGGGTTCAACCCTGTGACGGCCACGGACGTAGAGTTAGCTACCTACGGCTTCCCGCCACGGCCCGACCAACAAGCAGATCCCGATCATTATGCTCTCTGGGAACGAGCCATGACAGCCGCCAAGATTCGCTGGAACGGAGAGCTAAAACCGCAGCCTGGCAAACGCGCAATGATTCCAGCCGGTTCGTCGGTTTTGCCGGAGACGGTTCACCCAGAAGTAACCGGACCACAGCGGATCTCAACCGCCAACGCGAGCGGAGTGATACTCACGAACAAGCAAAAGACCTTCAACAAGAATTCGTTCTATGAAATTTTCACCGTAATCAGCGTGCCAGTGGTCCAGGAACCATTCGGTAGTAGCAGCTGTAGCCCCGGATACTGGGAGGAGGAGAGCATCGCGGGGATCGACGGTTACATTTATACCGTCGACGGCGTTAACCTTTTTGAACCCGGGCTGGAGGGCGGTGTCAGCGCAGATGTTTATTGCTCGGAACCGAACATCTACTCGGCCTTTTTCGGATGGCAAAGTTTTAGTGGCATGGCCGGGACGACACACGTGTTCAACGTCAATCCCGGAGATCTCTTCTACACAAACCAATACGTCACGGGACCTAATAACGCCTCGGTGTTTCTTGAGGACATGACGACCCTGACCTACAACTCCTATTCCGTCAGCACCCCCGGCATAATTGGCAAAACTGCCAACTGGATAGTCGACCGCGCTTGCTGCAACCCTTACCCTGATCCCTATGCCTTAGCCAACTCGATTGGCATCTCCTTCGAGAACGGGGGCGCTGTAATCAACGTTGACGACGGCAAAAACTTCTACCCTGGGTCCCAGGCCAGTTCGACGCAAATCCTAACCATGACGGATGATGAGGGCGATCAAAACATTGAGATAGTGAATCAGGGCATCAACGGCTATCAGGGCCTCAATTCACTTTGGTTTGAGGTTACGGGATGCGCCTACTCGGGAGGCTGCACTCCGTAGCAAAGGCGTTTCACCAGCCCATCCTGGCAACGTGGCTCTTTGCGGGGCCAGGATGGGATTTGATCGCCGTCACGACCGCCAAGCCTTAGTCACGTACTAGAATTGTAGACTTGCGGCACTTGTCCCTCGGGGGAAATCCCAACTCAGGAGAAAACAACATGGCGAGACGCAGATTCTTGGCCCAATTGGCGGGTTTACCTTTTCTGGCTTTAGGAACGAAAGCGGAGGAATCGAAGAAGCCGCTGAAGATCATGATGAAAAGTGCGTGGGGATCGGACGACCCAACAAGAGCCTCATTTGCTTTTGCGCACGGACTGGCTTTGGCGGATGCCGGTCACGAAGTGCAGATTTTCCTTACGGGAGAAGCTACCTATCTAATGCGTAAGGCGACAGTGGATGCGGTCATGCCGGTGGGCTGGCCGCCGCTGAGCGAAATGCGCGAGAAAGTTGTAGCTAAACACATTCCGGTCTTTTCTTGAGGGGCTTGCTCCCGGGCCCGTGGGGTCACGGAAATGGACTTGATTACCTGGGGGGCGAAATTCGGCAGTCCGGCCATCTTTGTATCACTTGTGGAGTGGGCAGACCGGATTATTGTGGAGTGAGAAGCGACGCCGGGGGTGTGCGATTTCAGGCGATCCTGACGTTCCAGCGCGTAGCGTGCCGGGATCGCCGCCAGCGCAAAATAACCAGCCGATGGAGGGCCTGCGCCGCCGAATCGTTCAACGAGGTGGTGCAAGAGTTCCATCGACAGCGACATAGCGGCTGCCACATCGGCACAGCGCGAGGGTCAAACGTCGGAAGAGTTACACGCCAGCGACTGCGAAACTTATGCCTACCTGCAAACTGGCCAGGACCGGGCCGCCGGGCGGATAGTAAATTCTTTGGCAAAGATCGCCTCGCGCTTCGATCCGAAGGAAGTGAGATATGGCAAAGTGCACCGCTCCCAATTTCTCGCCATTCCCGTATTCATGGTTCCTGCGCTTGCTGCTCGAAGCCATCAAAGCCAATAGAATGGCCGCCATGAGTTTCCCTCTGACCATTTCGCTCCTTCAAGCGCGGGTAGTATTAAAACTAGGAGAGGTCGTTCGGATCTCTTCCAGCAAATTTCAGCGAAGAAGCCACAACATGTTTATCGCCAGGGCGAACACTGCCGCGAGGAAGATGCGGCGCAGCCAGACAGCGCTTAAAAGCATTACAATTCGGCCTCCTAGTAAGGCTCCGAAAAACATAGCGATACCAAGAATCACGCCCAACCTGATGTCTACGATGCCGCGCCAGAGGAATATCAGCGTTGCGATGCCTGACGAGAAAACGTTCATGAGTTTAGTATTTGCAACGGCTTTTAGGAAGTTCATGCCGAGTAAAACCACAAACACAGTAGTAAGCAACGTCACGTAACCGCCGCTGAAAAATCCACCGTAAACTGCCAGAAAGAAGGTGGCAGCATATCCGATTCGTTCGGCAGCACGCGACGGCGGGGCTTCCGTCACTCCCAAGTTTCTATTCCGAATGGTGAAAGCGGCGACGGATACCATCGCCGCGGCAATGACGATCTGTAGAGCGCGGACGGGAACGGATAGCACGAGTAACGCGCCTAGCGCGGACCCAAAGAGCGTGAGACCAATGCATATGTGCAGACGTCTCCCGGTGATCAGAATGCCCTTTCCTACGAACGGTACCGATCCGCCCACACTCATGAGCGTCAGAGCAAGCATGTTGGTTGCAATCGCAACGTGGGGTTCCATGCCCAAACTGATCATCGCTGGAATCGTGATGAGGGACGTGCTACCTGTAACGACGCTGACAATACTGGTGACAAAGAAGATCGCAATGAGCAGGGCGAGCTTCGCGGTGGACACGCGGGTATGATAACAAGGGTGCGCAAATGTACGGCGTTTTCACTTGACCCTGGAATGGTTCCAGGGTTGAAGCTATTCGTGTGAGAGCAAACGCAGCGACAAACCGGTCCCTTAATTCCGGCGAGTTAGCACGATTGGCGGGAGTGAGTTCGGACACGCTACGTTATTACGAGCGCCGCCGACTTCTAGCATCCGTGCCGCGTTCGGCTAACGGCTATAGGCTATTCCCTCCTCAGACGCTACATCGAGTGCAATTAATTCGAGCGGCGCTGTCCATCGGGTTTTCGGTTAGCGAACTATGCGAGATCTTCCGCGAGCGTGCCACCGGGGCCGCGCCCTGCCGTCGAGTGCGGAAGCTGGCCGCCGAGAAGCTGTACGACGTCGAATCCCGGCTTCGCGAGTTGCAGTCCTGTCGCCGCGAGTTGCGTAAAGCGCTCGCTGAATGGGACCGCATCCTGGCCAAGACTCCGCGTGGTAAGCAAGCTCGATTGTTGGAAGCGTTTGCCGCAACTCACCCGAAGAGTGGTACTCGGAGATCTCCTTTCGGAGTACTGACTCGCGGCAAATCGAAAAAGGAGAAACGAGTATGAGAATGATTTTCGCTGTGGCGCTGTGTTTGATCGCGAGCGTCAGCAATGCGATTGCTCAGCAAGCTTCCAGCGATCAAAAACCAGCGACTCAAGATTCGCACACCTCGTGTCCGATGCACGACGCCGACGCCAAGATGAACAAACGCGGCGAGAAGGGCATGGGCTTTTCGCAGACGGATACCACGCACCACTTTTTTCTGAATTCCAGCGGCGGAGTGATTCAGGTAGAAGTGAAGGATTCCGCGAATGTTTCCGATAGAGCCAATATTCGCATGCACCTAGCGCACATCGCGCAAGCATTCGAAAATGGCGATTTCGATATTCCGCTGTTCGTCCACGATACTGTGCCGCCTGGAGTACCGGAAATGAAGAAACTGCACGAACAGATTCGTTATTCCTTCCAGGAGGCTCCGAACGGCGGGCGCGTAGTTATTTCTTCCACAGATAAAGAAGCCATCACCGCTATCCACAGGTTCTTGCGCTTCCAGATTGAAGAACATAAGACTGGCGACCCGGTGGAGGTTATCGCTCGCTGACTTTCAGGGAACGTAAATAAAAATGGCGTCCGAGCCGAAGCCCGAACCATTGCTAAAGGCGAAACAGAATCGAGGTAACAATGGAACTTTGATTCGTGGGAACGCACCAACCTACGCGATGGCCCGCTTGGAACGTGACCGTCCGGACTTCTGAGACTGCAATCTAGCCTTGCCGCAAGCGTCACACCGTTGCTGATTTTCTCTGCCGTAGAATTTCACGTCGCACGCAACGCAGGTGAGAAGGTGTAGCTCTTTGCCTTCCGGCGTAATCACCACGCTGGCGCGTTCGATTTTCAGGATGGGCATACATTAATTATCCCAAGATTCTCGAAAACCTTCAAAAACCATGGCTTACTTTCGAGACTTAGAAGACCAAAACGTCAGAGAGGACGAACACGAAGGCGTTAGCGTCTACCACCCGACCGAAGGACTCCAAATAAACAATCAAACGCAGAAAACACAATTCACTATGAAGGACTTTTCCTTTGAAGCGCGAGTGAAACAAAAAGAAATCTTCGTGTACTGTGTAAGTAGACTGCTCAGCGATGAACTGCGGGGACGGTTTAAGGCAGTTGCGTGTGTTGAAATTCTTAAAACTCCCACGCTGTGCGAACGCATGAAGATTGCCTTGCCGCACACCGCGATATTTCGTGCCGGTCGCGTCGAATACTATCATCGGAGCGAAGGCCCAACTCCCCGTTATGCTTTGCCTGACTTGATTGCTAGGTCCAAATTTGACAGCTACAGATGGCAAAGCGAATTCCGATTCTTATTCTCACTCACGGATGCTTTGGAATTCGAGAAGGCCGAATATCGTTTTGTCAAAGGCGAGGCGCGAGAGGGTCCGAAACCCGAAGAACATATTAAGTACCTTGTTGCCACCCGAAGTCTCCGTGACATCTGTCGGCAGCACATCTTTTAGGTTCTCCAAATCGCGGGACAAAATAAAAATGGCGTCCAGAGCCGAAATCCTGAACGCCATTCCTACTTGGGATTATCTTGCGGGCGTCAGCATCCGCGCTCGCGCTAGTCGTTCGGAACCAGGTAGCCCTGGACGTAGCCACCTCCGGTGGAGTTAAAGGCTTGTGAGTCTGCAAGCTTCACTCCCGAGCCAACCCGGAAACCCGTTGCGTAGTGTTCGTGCCCATAAGCGTTATAATCCACACCGGTTTGGACAGCTACGGCCACACTGGCGTTAAATGTGCCCACTTCAAAATTATAAAGGTAATCGCCGATAAGGCCTGAGCTCTGAGATGAGCCTTGCCATTCATAGTCAGTCACAATCAGGGTGTAGCCTTTGGGGACTACATAGGCGGTAGACTCGTCGATTTTCCCTTCGGCATCAACCTCAGAGCAATAAGCCTTGCCCGCAAAACAAATCAATGAGACCAGGCGACTTTCAGGTTGCCCCACATGGGTGGTGTTGCCCGGGACAATCTGCACCAGCGTCGCCGCGACGGCGCGTGCCCTGTTGGGTGCGACAAACGCTACGATTACCGCAAGGACAACCAAAGCGTTCGAAACTCCCAGAGCCTGTTTCAACATTCTCATCTGTTTTCTCCTTTTTCTTCGTTTATTGCTGCGGGCCCATCTATGTAATCGGAAACGGCGGGCAAAAGACGACAGGGTGGCGAAAAATTTATTAGGGGTCAAGAGCGGGTAAAACCGTATAACCAGCCGCCGAAAGGTACAACGAGCGTACAACCAAAGCGAGCCTTACCCGCCGCTGATTCAGAAACCATCGTTTATAAAGGAAAAGTGGTGGACGTGGGGGGGCTCGAACCCCCGGCCTCATCGTTGCGAACGATGCGCTCTCCCAACTGAGCTACACGCCCATGTCTGACCGCAGTAACTTTTCTTGACTCGATTGACGCGCCTCATTTGGAAGCTGTCCAGCCTGTCCGATGAAATCGGACCGCTCTCCCAACTGAGCGACACGCCACTGCGCGTTTTATTCTAACAAACGAACGGAGAGTCGCCAAACATGTGAGGCAGCAAGTTTCTGTCGAACAGGAGAGTAGCAGGTGATGAAAATTATTTGCGGGCGTCGGCGGACTCGGTGCGGTGGCCCATTTGGGCGCGAGCGGTTTTCACGTAACCCAGGAATCTTTGAGCCAACACGCGCGTACGTTCAGCCTGACGCAAACGAATCGCTTCCTTCGAAATTAATTCTGTGCCGACTCCGAGCGCGCTGGCTCCTGCGAGAATGAAGTTGACGGCGGTTTGTTGATTCACGCCGCCAGCCGCAATCAACGGAACATGCGGCAGCATGGCCTTCAGCGCTCGTATGTAACTATCACCGCCTACTTGTGAACAAGGAACGACTTTGACGAAGTCCGCGCCGGCTTTCCAGGCTGCGATTACTTCCGTCGGCGTCAGAGCCCCTGGCAAGACCGCGACATTTTCTTTCACTGCCAATTCGACGACTTTTACGTCCAGTCCATCGCTCGTCAGGAAGTTTGCTCCGGCGGCGAGGCAGCGCTGTGCGGTTTCGAAGTCAATCACGGAACCGGCACCGACAATCATGTCTTTCGCGTGCGCCGCTAAATGAGAAATCACATCGATGGCTCCCGGCACCGTCATGCTGATTTCCACGATTGGAATTCCAGCACGCGAGACGGCTTCGGCGGCGAAGCGCGCGTCTTCTGCCGTGGATACGCGAATCGCGGGAATGATCCCGATTTCCTCGATGCGAGCGCGAACTTCTTCTTTCTTCATTGTTCGGCGGCCTCGGTCACTGACCCTGGCAGACTTTCGGCCCGATTTTACACGAAGACGACCACTTGCCGACCCAGTCCATGAAAAAGAACAAGCTAAACTTCAAAAGATTCTTCCGGCGCAGGCAGTTTGTCTCCCTCT
Organism: Binatus sp. (SeqCode); assembly: GCA_035602755.1. GTDB lineage: Bacteria > Acidobacteriota > Terriglobia > Acidiferrales > UBA7541 > Palsa-295. The sequence goes on from DATNLR010000090.1 coordinate 41,118, forward strand.
GCGGCGATCCACACATACATAGTCGGCAAAAGAAAAATGCTCATCGCCAATGCACCGATCAGGCCGCCAACTATCACAATCGCAAATGGTCGCTGAGAATCGGAGCCAATCGCGTGCGACGTGGCGGCTGGCAATAACCCGAGCGTGGCAACCAGCATGGTCATCATAATGGGACGAAGTCGCAGTACCGCGCCTTCAATTGCCGAGTCTTCAATGGAATGTCCACGCGCGCGCAACTGATTAATATATTCCAGCATAATTACGCCGGTTTGCACCGAAACTCCAAAGAGCGCCAGAAATCCCACTCCAGAGGAAACGCTGAAATGCGTTCCGGTAATCAGCAACGCCAGCAATCCGCCCAATGGCGCAAGGACCACAACTCCCAGAATCAGCGCGGCCCACTTCCAGGAGCCAAACATCACATACAGAATAATAAAAATCACCAGAATGGTAATCGGCAGAACGATCAGCAAGCGCTTTTCAGACCGTTTCTGGCTTTCGTACTCCCCGGCCCAATCCAGATGATAGCCTTGCGGAAGTTTTACCTGCTGCTGGACTTTCTTCATGGCTTCTTCTACCGTGCTGCCCAGATCGCGGCCGCGCACGCTGTATTTAATTGCAATGTAGCGCGAGTTCCCTTCGCGATAGATTTCAGAGCCGCCGTCCGCCACTTCCACCTTGCAAAGCTGGCCCAATGAAACGCGTTCGCCTGAAGGCGCGAGCAAACGTATATTTTCGATGGCCTCTTTCGTTTCTCGATAGGGCGCTTGATAACGCACCACCAGATCGTAACGTTGTTCTCCCTTTAGCACCTGACTCACGGCATTGCCGCCGACCGCGGTTTGTATTGCATCCTGCACGTCCGATACGTTGATGCCATGCCGCGCGGCAGCGGTACGATCGATGACGAAATTCAAATTAGGCTGGCCGAGAACGCGAAACAGGCCCAGATCCTGGACCCCTTTAACACCGCTCATCAGACTTACGATCTGATCGCCTTTTTCTTCCAGCAGCTTCAGATCGTCGCCATACAATTTCACCGCAAGCTCGCCTTTTACACCGGAGACGGCTTCTTCCATATTGTCTTCGATCGGTTGAGAGAAATTCCAAATCACGCCCGGAATCTTTTCCAGTTCGCGGTCCATGGCGGCGATCAGTTCATCTTTATTCTGGTGAAAGACGGGCCGCCATCGATTCTTCGGCTTCAAGTCCACAAAATATTCCGTATTGAAAAAGCCGGTAGTGTCAGTGCCGTCATCCGGTCGGCCCACTTGCGAGACGACCTGCGTTACCTCCGGAAATTCGGCAAATACCACACGGGCTTGATTTACCACGCGCGTTCCTTCCGTGGGACCCGTGCTGGGAGCGAGAGTTCCGCGCGCCCATATCGCTCCTTCGTCAAGATGCGGGAGAAATTCCGAGCCGATCACGCCGCTAAAAGTGAGAAATAGCATCAGGCCCAGGGCTCCCAGGCCCGCGCCTACAGTCACAAAACGACGCTCGATGGCCCAACGCACGCCGGCGCGGTAGTACTTAACCAAAAACGCTAAGACCGGGTTGTGCCACTCGCGAATTCCATTGCGAAAGAAGACGCTCGCAAGAACCGGCGCAATCAGCATGGAAAAAATAAGCGCGCCCAATAGCGCGAAAGCGACCGTCCAGGCCATGGGCCGGAACAAGCGCCCTTCCACGCGCTGTAGCGTAAAAATCGGCATGTACGCGGTAATGATGATGGCAATGGCGAAAAACACCGGCCGCTGCACTTCATGCGTAGCGTCGCGGACCGACTGCATCATCGTTTTCAAAGAGCTGTCGTGCCCACTCATATGCCGCACGATGTTCTCGATCATCACTACAGCGCCATCCACCACCATTCCAAAATCGAGCGCGCCAAGCGACAGCAAGTTCGCCGGAATGCGCCGGAGGTCGAGACAAATGGAGGCAAAGAGCAGCGAAAACGGAATCGTGAGCGCCACAATAAAGGCGCCGCGAACGTTGCCAAGAAAAAGAAAAAGAATGATGACGACCAAGATAATGCCTTCAGTGAGGTTATGCAGAACCGTATGGGTGGTGAAATGGACCAGGTCGCTGCGATCCAGGTAGGGAACGATTTTTACTCCCGGCGGAAGGATTCCGTTGTTCAACTCGTTCACTTTCTTATGAATGGCTTCCAGCGTGGACTCCGATTCTGCTCCCTTTCGCAGCAGCACGATGCCTTCCACGACGTCGTCGTCATCGATCACTTTTCCGTCTTCACGATGAATCGCCTTTCCAATCTGGCCCAGCCGGATTTTGGGACCCTGCACCACTATTGCAATGTCTTTCACGCGCAAGGGCGTGCCGTTCTGCGCTTTCAGCACGGTCTGCTCGATATCCTGGACGCTCGTGTACAATCCCACCGCGCGCACATTAATCTGCTGTTGGCCTTCTTCAATGAAACTTCCGCCTGCGTTGAGGTTGTTATTGGAGAGCTGTTGTTCCACTTGGCTGAGACTCAGGCCATACGCAATTAACTTCTCGGGATCTACTAAAACCTGATATTCGCGAGTGATGCCGCCAAAACTGGAAACGTCAACCACATCCTGCACCGATTTAAACTGCTTCTCCAGCGTCCAATCTTCGATAGATTTCAAATCCATCAAATCGTACTGAGGGTTCGTGCTTTTCAGCGTGTACCAGAAGATTTGCCCAACTGGACTCCAATCGCTACCCATTTGCGGTTGCAGGTTCTGAGGCAGGGTCACCTGCGAAAGCCGTTCGAGCACTTTCTGCCGATTCCAATCGTTCGAAGATTCATCATTGAAGATTAGCGTAACGCTGGAGAGGCCAAACAGAGACACCGACCGGAGGTGCGTCAAATTGGGAATTCCATTCATCTCGATTTCGACGGGAATTGTGACTTGCTGTTCCACCTCTTCTGCCGCTCTGCCGGGCCATTGCGTAATGATTTGAACGTAGTTGTCCGCAACGTCCGGATAAGCTTCTACTGGCAAATTGTGAAATGAAATCGCGCCCCAGAAAAGCAGAACGACCGCAATCGTAAGCACAATAAAGCGGTTGTCTAGCGCGAAGTCTACAAGTCTACGAATCATTTACTGCTCCGCGGTGTTCTGCAATTCCAGCGCGTTCGTCACCACTTGCTGGCCGGGCGTTATTCCCGACAAGATTTCCTGGAGGTTATTTGGCAGCATGCCGCCAGCCTTCACTTCCACGCGCCGAAAGGCATTGCGATCGCTGACGCCCACTGGGACGTACACCCAGTCGCGATCGTGCAGGTGAAGAATCGCTGACGCCGGAACCGCTGCGTGTTTTTCTGTCTGGGAGCCGTGAAAGGTCGCAGTGACGAACATGCCCGGACGCATGAGCCCCGGGTTCCGCAATTCGATGCGAACTTTCGCCGTCCTGATATTGGGATCGAGAATCGCCCCAATATTGCTGATGCGCCCGCTAAACGTGCGACCTGGATACGCGCTCACCGTGATGTCCGCAGTCTCGCCCAGGCGAACATTGGCAAGATCGTTTTCGTACACATCGCAAAGAATCCAGATGTTCGATAAATCTGAAATCGTGAATGGATTCGCAGAAGAAAGACTTTGCACGCCGGACGCATTCGTAACTTGCTGGTCGGTAATTACGCCGGAGATCGGCGCCCTCACATCCACAATCGCGCTCGGGTGGTCCAGCGGGCTTCCCAGCACTCGAAGGTGCTCAGCGGCGGTTTCGACATCGACCTTGCCTTTCTGCGCGGCGTCTTGCGCCACTTGCAAATCGTTCAACGCGATGGCTCCGTGTTGGTACAACTCTTTTGCACGCTCGTATTGCGTGTCTGCAAGGGTCGAGTCGGCCTGGGCTTTGCGATAGTCCGAATAGGCTTGCGAGATGTCTGCGCTTTGGACACGCATTAAGAGCTGGCCTTTTTGCACCGAGTCGCCGAGGCGCGCGCGAATCTCCACCACCCGCCCGGAGGCCAGCGAAATTGCCGGAACCGTACGCGAAATGTCCGGAACAACCGTGCCCGTAACCGCCAGCGAAGATGCACCTGCGTGCTCCGCCGCGGTTGCCAGCGGAAATTGTTCTGGGTGATCCACTCGCACAATATTTACGTCCTGCTCGTGTACCACCTGCGTTGGTGGCGGAGCTTCCACCGCGGCATTTTTTTCCGAGCTTCCGCCGCAGCCCAACAGGAGAAGGGTAAGCGCTAGACTGGCAAGCAATTTTACTGAATCCATAACCACTCCAAATTACTTTTGACGGAATGCAATGCGTTCAGGAATCGCACGGCAGTTTCGGTTCTAAGGCACACCTGAGTCAATTCACGTTTTTGGATTGCCTGTCGAGGCACAGCGTTCAGGAGGTGTAGGCCCCGAGAGCTTGTTTAGAAGAGATCGGCCGGCGGAGCGCGGCCTGGCGCAAAAGGAGCGCTAAGGAGTGTGTAAGTAAATCCAGCCGGAGGCACTACTGTTCCAATCCCTTGAAAAGCATCGAAAATTACAACGGCGGGCAAAACTCCGGCCCCCGCGTGCTGCTTAAAGAGACCATCCTGCGGCGAATGATGCGGGCAGACCTGTGCACCAGAGTGACGCCGGCTGGCGCAGCATTCGTCAAAAACAACCATTCCAGAGTGAAGGTCGTCGGTGAGCGAAACCACGAAAAACAGCAGAACCAGAGCGCAGGCGAACGCCGTCCACTCACGCAGAGGATTGCGGCGATTTTCGGGCCGCCCGCGCAGCCATTGCGTCCGCCAAAGGCCAAAGGCTACGACGGCAATTGCGACCCACAAAAGATTGAGAAATAGTTCCATCACTTCCTTTACGTATACTTAGATGCGTAGTTGTCCTCGGCTGTCAACCGACGGAACGCGAAACGCTACAATTCAATTTACTATGCAACGGATTTTCAGTCCAAACAATTGGTCCTCGCGTAGCTTAATATGGCACGCACATCCGCACGCGTCCTCTGACTCGTCCGAATGAGCTATCTCGGCCTACCTTCAAATGGCTTCGCACATATCACGATAGAATAGACGCATGGCAATAAAACTAATCGCGATGGATATCGATGGCACTTTGCTCGATAGCCAAGGGCAAGTTCCGGAGAAAAACGCGCAGGCTGTGGCAGAAGCGGCTGCGCGCGGAGTCGAAATTGTGCTGGTTACCGGAAGGAGATTCGATTTTGCGCGCCCAATTGCGGATGCCTTGCCATGCGACCTTCACTTAATCGTCAGCAACGGCGCGCTGATTAAGAGCAAGAGCGGAGAAACACATCAGCAGCTTTTGCTTCCGAGCCGTACCGCGCGGCAAGTGATCGATTCAACCGGGGAATTTCGCGCGAACGCCGCCGTGATTTTCGACCGTCCTATGGAACGCCAAGTAATCTTGGAAAAAGTGGAGTGGGAGGATCCACTTCGCGGCGGGTATTTTCGCAGGAACCGCGGCTACATCGCGGAGGTTTCTCCACTGGTCGATTGTCTAAATGGCGAGGATCCGATTCAAGTGATGTTTACCGGAGGCTGCCAACCGATCCGGAAAGCTATGCGCGCGCTTGCCGCGCTGCCGATTGCCGCCGACTTCACGCTCGCGCTCACCGAATACGAACAGCGCGATTTCTCAATACTCGACGTTCTGCGCCCCGGAGTCACCAAGGGTGTGGCCCTGAAAGAATGGGCGCGCCGCAGAGGAATTCAGCGCGAAGAAATAATGGCCCTGGGCGACAATTGGAACGATCGCGAAATGCTCCAATTTGCGGGCCTGCCGGTGGTGATGGCCAATAGCGTGGCTGAACTGAAATCCTCGGGATGGGCCATCACTTCATCGAATGATGCGTGTGGAGTGGCCCAAGCCATTAACACCTACGTCCTCGGGAAGATATGACGTCGCATGCGGCAAGCGGTCCGCGGTATAATTGAACAGTGAGTCGCAGCGGGCTGCGAAGACAAAGCGAAGTGGAGCCACAGCCAGGAATGTTCGGTTCGAAAAAAATCGTTACGATATTTGCGGCGTTGAGCTTCGTTGCTGCAGCTGCGCCCACCGTCCGAGCCGACTACGCCGTTCTGCGCTCCGGAGTGCGCCTGCACATCACCGGATATGAGCGGACTGGCGATCACGTGCTCTTGTCGATGACCGGTGGCAGCGTGGAAGTACAAGCCGACGACCTCGTTTCCATCGAACCCGAAGATCAATTCATCGCGCAACCTCCTGCTCCGCCGGCTGGCGGTCCTTATGGCAACTTGATTCGTGCAGCAGCCTTAAGACACGGATTGGATGAAAAACTAATTACCGGTGTGATCGCAGTGGAATCGAATTTCAATCCGCGCGCCGTGTCTCGCAAGCAGGCCCAAGGTTTAATGCAACTAATTCCGCAGACCGCCGCGCGTTATTCGGTGGCAAACATATTCGATCCCGCACAGAATATCGACGCCGGCACGCATTATTTGAAAGATCTGCTGGAAAAATATCGTGGCAATCTTTCGCTGGCGCTGGCCGCTTACAATGCGGGCCCGGAAATGGTGGAGCGATACGGCGGCATTCCTCCCTTCCCCGAAACCCAAAAATACGTGAGGCTAATTACCGCTCGCCTCGCGTCGTCTCCCGCTCTTTTGCTGACCAAGTAATCCGCTGTTGTTTCGACTCTTAATTCCCGCAATCAGACGAAATTTCTCGCCCCGGCGCTGATGGCCCCCAAGGTGAAAATAAACATACATCGCCGCAGGCAGGAAGCGGTTTGTCACACGCGTGAGAATCGCTGGATTTTACTGAGGCTGCTGTTGCTGCGGTTGTTGTGGTTGTTGCGGTGAAGAACCGAACGATCCGGATCCAGTCGTTCCAGATCCGATCGATATACCCGAGGAAGATCCAAAACTATTGCTCAAGCTACTTCCGCCCACTCCGGGTGTTGCCCCCGCTTGGCCCGGCAATAAGCCGCCCTGCTGGCCGCCGGGCTGCTGGGCTGCTACCAGCGCATCTTCCAGCGGATTCCATATGAATTCCCAATCTTTGTACTTTTTCGCGCGACGGTAAACCTTCACGCCCTTGGCATCCGTGGTACAAGCAACGCCGGTAAAAAAGGCGCCAAGCACAGGGCTGTCAACTGGCCCGGTCGGCTTCAAAGCCAGCAAGGGGCTCAAGGTTAGTGACGATTGGCTCGAAGACCCAAGTCCCAATTGGCCGGCCGACAATCCGAGTCCTGACTGGCCATTTTGTCCTGGCGTCAGTCCAAGCCCGGCTTGTCCGTTTTGTTGCGCCGGATTTTGCAGATTCGGCGAACTACCCCCGCCTTGCTGCAAATTCTGAAGGTACTGGGTTATTTGATCCTGCGTCACGCCCGGTGGGAGTTGCATGCCCTGAACGTACTGGGCTACCTGGTCTGGAGTGATTCCCGCAGGAAGCTGTCCATTCTGCAGAAACTGGTTCACTTGATCTTGCGTCACACCCGGCGGAAGTTGTCCCGCCAAATTACCGGGTAGCTGAGGCGCCGCTCCGGACTGTGATGTGTCGGTCTGTGATGTGTCAGACTGCGTAGTCCCCGAACTGCCCGACGAATTTCCTGCCTGCGACGTTCCATTTTGCGAACTGTCTAAAGGCGGCAGTTGCGTCCCGCTGTTTGACTGCTCAGGAGTGGTGTCCCCCGGGTTTAGAATTCCAGCTAATACCGTCTGAAGTTGTTGCTGTTGTTGCAAGCTTGCGCCAGACAGGCCACCGGCAGCACCGAGGCCACCGAAGCCCGCGATCCCACTGGTGCTCGCGAGGCTCGCGGCCGAAACCCCCATCCCTGGGCCAGGCGTCATAGACCCGGTCGGCGATGCTCCCGGAATCAGGCCAGCATACTGATCGATGAGGACCATTTGCTGCAGATTGTTGTACCGCGTGCTGCCGATGATTTGGCCGGCGGCATTTACGTAGATGAACCGCCAGGTTCCATCCGTTTTATTCATCGGATTTTTGTATTCCTGGCGCAGGAAGTGAAGATTGAGTCCGCCCTTTTTCAGGTCGTCGATTGTTTGCGGGTAGCGGCCCATCTTATGGTAATAGAGCCGCACTGCGCGCTGGTATTGTTCACCGCGCCAAATGGTTTCCTCTTCGCGCGTGCGCTTGCCATCAGTAACAAAATTCTCAAGGACGACCAGCGACAGAGCGAGCGCTATAAAAATCATTCCCAGCGCCATCAGAAACGCGAAGCCCGATTCTTGCGAATGGCCTCCGCGAGCGCGGCATTGGAGGTCGTCGCGTGTGTCAGCTTGAGCCCCGCCGGAATGTCGTGGATCTCTCATGGATTGGGCGGCGGCTGGTCCCCGCCCGGAGTTGGAGTTCCGGCAGGCGGGGCCACCATCGGCACGCTCGCGTGGCGTCCGCTGGATACTTCTTCCACGTCGGCTGAATCATTTCCAATTTTGTCCAGCCGGAAGCGGCCAAGAAAAACCGATCCTTCCTGCACCACCAATACTTCGTCGCCATTCAGGAAAAATGCCAACCGGTGCGGACTACTTCGCATTGAAGCGTATCCAAAAAATTGCGCCGGAACCTCCACAGGAGGAGGTGGCGGCGGATGCTGCACCGTCGGATATTGATGTTCCTGACGTCTTTTCTCTTCTGCCGTAAGTTGCGGAGGCAGAGCTACGTTGGTAAATATGTCGCGATGCGCTCCGGCCGGATAATCCAGCTTCTGAAGTTTCGCAAGCAAATCAAGCCGCAGCTCGGGCTCGTCAACGTTCAATGGCTGGAACGAACTGTCCGACGCCATCACTCCCTGAAGGCCGGGCATTTGCGGCCGGTTGGAGATATACACAACCACCAGCAAGATCACCAGCCCTAGCAGCACTCCGATTTGTGTTCGCCGCGACATTCCTCAGGTCCTAAAATATGTGCGCAGTTCCAAACGCAGCCGGATGCCTCCCAGGTTAGACGTATCGAGCTGAAGATTATTCAAAAGATAAAAATATTTCGAACGCTCCAGGCCATTAATAAATTTAATGATCGCGGGGTAATCGCCGTCTACGGACTCCGAAATAGTGATCAGCGTCACTCCCCGGCCTTTCACTTCTTTCTGGTTCAGCGTCAGGCCGCCAACCCGCAAGCCTGATTTCACCGCGATATTTCCCAGGTCCGATTCAATGTCCGAATAACCCGTGCCTGAATCCAGAAACGCGTCGTGATAAAAAGCGTCGCAGTCTTTGCCTACGGTCGGCAGCGACGCCCTGATTTTATCGCCGCGAGCGACATCCGCTTTCAGCAGTTTGGCCTGCGTCTCCAGACGGGCCCGTTGCGCGCGCATGCTATCCACGCCTTCGCGTGAAGCTTGCCAAAGAACGAAAACCAGCGCCAAGTCCGCCAGCAGCAGAAGCCCGAGCGCCGAAAGAATTATTTTCTTCCAAGTATCCCAGGGGCGTGTAGTGTTCATGTAGTCTCGTACAATGCTGTAAGTTGCAGCACGATTTTGTCGGAAGCCGAAGTCTGCTCCAAATGCCGCTCTTCCTGCACCTGGACGTTGGAAAACGCCCGCGATTTTTCCAGCGCTTCCAGGAATTTGATTTTGCTCTCGTCGTTTACGGCGCCCACGGTGATCTGAACGACCGCCCTTCCGTTTTTCAAGGTCGGCGCAATATTCACCACACGAACACCGGCCGGCAAAGTGTTCTCCAGGTCCATGAAGATTTTGGTCCACGGAAAACTGCGCTCGCTGATCAACGAGTTTAGAAACGCGGCGCGGTCCAGAATCTGCTGGGCCTCCGGTGAACGAAAATAATTCTGCAAGACCGCCTGTCTCTGTTTATAAACGGAGATTTCATTTTCCCAATGGGCGATATCCGCGCGCAAATCGCGGTTCGCGCGCCAAGACTTGTAAGCTCCATGAGATAGCAGAAGCAACAATAGAATTCCGACCGCGCCTAAGGTTCCGGCAGCGGCAAGGAAGGGCCGTTTATTTTCAAGCGGCTTGGTGGCGAGATTTAGCCGAAGTTTCATGAGTTACAAACGCACGCGGCGCTTAAGAGCCTCCGTTCATCATCCAGCCCACCAGGCCTTCTTGATTCTGGCGGAGCAAATCTTTCGCGCCGGGATCCAGACGCGACGCGCCCTCTGACTCCGCGAGCGACCCCACCGAACACTTTAATTCTTCCGCGAGAGCGCGGCGAAATGTTTCTTCACGCTGCCCAAAACCGGTGAGCCGCACCCAGTCCACCGCGCCGCCCCAGGTATCCTGATAATAAGCAACCGCCGGGAAAATTTCGTCGAGCATGGCTTGCGGATTTAACGTAGCCGCTTCGCTGGTCATGTCCGTGGAACGATACACGCAAAGGCTTCCCTGCCGCACCATCACAGTAGTCATGGTCTTGCCCGACATGCGCACCAGAAGCGTGGCGCCACGCTCTTCCAGCAAAGGCAGCGTTGCCAGCGTCGAACTCAAGACCACTCCCACCTTGGCATCCAAACTTTCCACGATCTCTTCATATTCGCGGATAATTTTCTGACGCGCGACCGCCGTAACGACTTCCAGATTGCCTGTGTTCCCGGCTTGCCGCATCCAGGACACCACCGTCTCGTCCACGTCAAACGGCACGCTTTTTTTCAAGCGCCAACGCAGGAGCGGCATCGCTTCGTTCGCGCTACGCGGTAAACTATCGAAAGGCAAAATAAAAACGCGGACCACCAAATCAGGGATCAAAAGCACGATGCCGTGTTCGCGAGCAGGAACGCGGTCAAAAGTGCGGCGCAGCGCGGTCTTCACGGCGTCCGGCTGGGCCACGTTCATTTCCACCGGAGATGGCATCACCGATCCCAGCGGCAAAGGCTCTACAGCAAAGGAATCCAGCGAGCTGCGAATTTTCCCCCAGCGAGCCGCCGCTACGTGTGTGGACGCGATGTCAACCACCAAAGGCGGATGCGGCATTGCAGTGAGCCAGCGTTCGATGCGTCGGACAGGGCCAAGATCGTAAAATTGAGTTGTCAGGCTAGCCGTGCTAGTCAAGAAAAGTCACCTTGTTTATCTCGCGCAGCGTGGTCACGCCTGCGCGAATCTTGCCCAAGCCCGAGTCGCGCAGAAAAGTCATCCCCTCTTCTTTCGCCACGCGCTTAATTTCCGAGGTGGGCCGCCGATTGATAATCATCTCGCGAATCCGGTCGGAAAGATCCAAAAGTTCCGTAATCGCGCTACGTCCTCGATAACCGCTGCCGGAGCATTCCAAACAGCCTGGCCCTTCGTAAAACGGAACCTGCATCCATTCCGCCGGATCCAGACCGGACTCTTTCAAAACCTCGGGCGAATATTGCACCTTCTTTTTGCAATTCTCACAGATCACGCGCACCAGCCGCTGCGCCAGGATGCAGTTCAGCGCCGAAACGAAGTTGTAGGGTTCCACGCCCATGTTTATGAACCTGCCGATTACATCCGTCACGTTGTTCGCGTGTACGGTGGTAAACACCAGGTGCCCGGTGAGCGCAGAATTGATCGCAATTTGCGCGGTCTCCTGGTCTCGAATTTCGCCGACCATGATTTTATCCGGGTCGTGACGCAAAATAGACCGTAACCCGCGCGCGAAAGTGAGTCCCTTTTTCTCATTCACCGGAATCTGCGTAATGCCGCGCACTTGATACTCGACCGGATCTTCAATCGTGATGATCTTGTCTTCGTCGTTCTTGATTTCGTTAATGGCCGCGTAAAGGGTGGTTGTCTTTCCAGAACCAGTAGGGCCGGTGACGAGCACCATGCCGTAGGGCTCGTGAATGTAGCGGCGGAACCGCGTCATGTCCTGCTGGTCGAAGCCCACCACATCCAAGGTAAGATTATGGAACTTTTCGCTCAGCGTCTCTTTGTCCAGAACGCGAAGCACGGCGTCTTCGCCGTGCACCGACGGCATAATCGAAACGCGGAAGTCGATGAAACGCCCTTTATAGCGCACGCGGAAGCGGCCGTCCTGCGGAACACGGCGCTCGGCGATGTCGAGTTCGCTCATCACTTTGATACGCGAAAGAATTGTGGCGTGCCATTCTTTAGCCAGCGGCTGCATGGCGTACTGCAAAACGCCGTCAATGCGGTATTTCACCACCACTTCCAGGTTGCGCGTCTCGATGTGAATGTCGCTAGCACGCCTCTCAAGCGCCGTATAAATAACTGTATTCACCAATCGCACGACTGGGCTGACGCCCGTATCGCCGCGCGACAACTTGTCCATCGAAATGTTTTCTTCGCTGTCCTCTTCGGCGCCAACCACTTGCAGCGTGAAGCCTTCGGTGGCTTGATCGAGCACGCGCTGCGATTGTTCTGTGCGCTTCAACAAGTCGTCAATCTGCGAGGTCGTTGCCACTTTTATCTGCAGACGCTTTCCCAGCAGAAGAGAAAGCTCGTCGGTGAGCTGCAACTGGCTGGGATCCGCCATGGCCACCGTCAAAGTCGTGTCGTGCGATTCCAAGGGCACGAATTTGTAGCGGAACATCAGTTCGGCAGGAATGCTGCGGAAAAGTTCGGGATCGATACGCTGCTCTTTCAAATCCACAAACGGACAGCGATAGCGCTCCGCCAACTTGCGAGCTTGTTCGCGCTCAGCATCATTCGAAAGATTGCCGAGCACCGGATTATTATTCAGCGTCGCCATTGAACGTTAGCCCCCGTTTGAACCTATTTGGAGGGAGAACAGGGGGAGATACAACGATATCAGAATAAACCCTATCACCACCGCCATCACTACCAGAATTGCCGGCGTTACCCACACAAGAGTTCGCTGCAATCGCGTGGCGACTTCCTCTTCATAAAATTCCGCGACGCTCGTGAGCATCGCCGGGAGCGCTCCAGACGCTTCGCCGACCTCAATCATTTCCAGAGCCAGAGGTGGCACGAGATGCGTTTCCGCCAAGCTCTCGCTCAGCGTTTTTCCTTCGCGAACGCGTTCGGAAGCTTCCTCGACCGAAGTTGCAATCAGACGGCTTCCAATCGCGGCTGAGGATGTCTGCAAGCCTGAAACCAGCGGCGTTCCACCCGCCAGAAGAGTCGCCAGCGTTCGCACAAATTGTGCGATCTCGCCTTTTAGCCAGATGTCGCCAAGCACGGGAACTTTTGGCTTCAGACGATCAATCGCCAGTGCGCCCTGCAAGGTCCTGGTCCACAGATACAGCGCCGCAAAACCAAAAACGAAAACACCCGCGAACACGAAGAAATAATTGCGGAATGGTACAGACAAATCTAGCAGAATTCTGGTTGCGTTTGGCAGCGGCACGCCTAAGTCCTGATAAAGTTTCGAAAATTGCGGCATGGCGTATGTCACCAGGTAAGTGACGATCACGATGACCGCGAGTACCAGGATCGCAGGATATATTAATGCCGTTGCGAGCGCGCGACGAAAGCCCGTGCTCACGCGCAGATACGAAATATATTGGTCGATAACGCCGGTAAGGTTTCCGCTGCGCTCACCTGCGGTCACTGCTGTGACATACACCGCCGGAAAAGATCCCTGCGCAGCTAATGCTTCAGACAACAAAGCGCCGTCGCGAACGCGCTGTCGGACGTCGCGAAGAATCGGCCTTAAACGAGGCGCTGCAGCTCGCTCGGCCAGCAAATCGAGTGCTTTTAAGATCGGCAGCCCAGCCTTGATGAGTGTGCTGAACTGCTGGTTGAAGATCAGAAAATCCGCAGGGCGTATTCTGCTATCGGTTTTCGACCCGCTGAACCGCGTCAGCAGGTCAAACTGCGAGCGAACCGAGAAGACAAATAGTCCTCGGTCGACGAGCCTCTGCCTCGCCTCTGTCTCTGATTGCGCCGTTTCCAATTGCTGGAACGTGCGCCCAGAGGTATCTCCAACTTTGCAGACAAATTCGGTCATATTAGAACTTAGACGCCTCGCCCACCGAGACGTTTGATATCCAGTTTACCATACCCCTTCGGGAGCATGTTGCGAGCGCAACAACCCTGCATTACTAGGATGTTACATGACCTCAAACAGGGTGGATGACGCTTTTTGAGCCACGCACTGCGTGATTTGGCTGCTCGGAGTGTCGCCAGTGGCTGGGAAGCTGCAACAACAGGGCGTTATGACTCACTTTCTGCCAATCTCAGTGTAGCGCTCCGGCTAGGGTGGATTCGTCCACAATCGCCACTCCCGGCGGCGGCACGAAATGAAATTTCGCCTCCGGAATCGGAATGTTTTCCTCCCAGCCTCCGAACCGGAATTCCGTTTCAAGTCTACCAGGTTGCCGGATTACAACTCGAACCAGTCGATCCTCGGAATCTGCCTCCAACAAAACTTCGCTAATCTGCTGATCGGGAGCGTCCGAACTGACGCGAGGCGCGCAACGTAAGAGCGTGTCGGCGTGATCGGCGGAATCACCTTGATCCGCGTTCGCCGCGTCCACGATCTGCATGCTGCGGCACAGACGGCCGAAATCGCTTTTCCCCGTAAGGAACGCCAGTGGAGTTCGCCAATCCGAACTCGCGCCAATCTTCGCGCGGCTGGCCGTGCGATCGGCTGGAATGTAGAACCAAACGTTCGCGCCATCCACGATGAACTGTTTTTCTTCCGGTGATTCATACTCCCAACGCATCCGCCCAGGCTTCGAGAAATAAACCGTGCCGGATTCCGCGGAAACACCTCCGCTGCCGTCGGAATACTTCTCGAAAAAGTGAGCTTTCAGAGTAGTGGCCCGATGATAGTGCGCTTCGATCGCGCGAGCCACTTGACGCGCATCTTTCGGATTTTTGTCTGCGAAATGAAACGGTACTAGGAACCAAAAAAGGAGAATGCAAATCACCGTTACATCTTAGCAAGATTTAGCTGTGTAGACGAAATTTGGCGCCACGGGATAATTATTGGAGGGTAGGAAGCGCGACACAAGCGTTCGGGCTGGCCGCGAGGTTTCCAGTTGTATCGTAATGAATGACCCCAGGTTCGTCACTGCAATAACTGATGTTACCGGTAAACCCTACAATCATGGGTGTGGCGGTCACCAGATAGGCGTTGTAGCCCGGAGCGGTGCAACCGCCAGCCACCGTCACGGGAGACGACCCGGTATAGGAGTACGAATAGCCGCTCTTCTGGAACGGAGCAGCAGTTAAAATTGGATCAATCAGGTCGGCCTCGTCACAAGTAGCTTGACCACCTGCCGGCGGTCCTAACGCGCCGAGCGAGGGCGGATAACCGTTTAAGTAAGTTGTCGAATAGACCACCGCTGCCGTTGTAATAGTCCTGACACTACTTGCCGCAGCGCCTTCATTTGCCGATATGCGCGCCTGAATCAAGTTCGGAATCGCAATCGCTGCGATGATTAGAATGATCGCGATAACGACGAGCAGTTCGATCAAGCTGAACCCGCGCCGATCGTTACCGCGATCTTTCTGAGTGCCATGGCCGGCCGAATTGTCTTTCCGCAGGACTGGCATAAACTTACCTTGGATACCTCACCTACTGCAGCGGCGGACTGGCGATCGTAGGAGCGCTGCCGTCGGTGGTGTAACGGATCACGCCGCTCTGGTCGCTGAAGAATCCACGCTGGCCGCTCTGTCCTACCGTCGCAGGCCGCCCTACAACCGTGTAGGTCTGAAAACCCGTGCATCCGCCAACTGCTGGAGTTGCCGTGGCTCCCACGTACGCAAAGTAATAACCGCTCTTGGCCGTGGCTGCGGCTGTTGCTGCGGCCAGAACCGGATCAATCAGAAGAGCCGCGCCACAAACTGCAACGCCGCCCGGTGCGCCAGACATCGCTGCCAAAGACCCTGGGAACTGCACGCCCCAGCCCGAAGAATACGTCACTGCCGAAGTATTGATGGTACGAATCGAACCGACCGCGGAGGCTTCATTGGCCGCCATGCGGGCGCGCAGCAAGTTCGGAATTGCAATAGCCGCGATAATCAAAATGATTGCTACAACGATCAACAGCTCAATCAGTGAGAATCCCTTCTGGTCCCTATTCATTTCCCCTCTCTTCTGGCCCGGTGTGAACAAAGGGGATTCAGCTGGATAGGAGCCCTGTGAACCCTGCTTATTGTCTTTTTGAATCAAGCCGGATCTTGGATTGTCTTCTCTTTTAATTAGCATCTACGCACTCCCTGTGTGATTTTGTGTTTGAAAAACTGAACGCAGGGAGGAGTTGCGCTCCTCCCTGCGACAGTAGATAACTATTACTGGAGCGGGGGGCTGGCGACTGTTGGTGCGCTGCCGTCCGTGGTGTAACGGATGACGCCGCTCTGGTCGCTGAAGAACCCGCGCTGACCGCTCTGTCCCACCGTTGCAGGCTGTCCCACAATCGTGTAGGTCTGGAAACCCGTGCATCCACCAACTGCTGGGGTTGCCGTGGCTCCCACATAGGTGAAGTAATAACCGCTCTTCGCCGTGGCTGCTGCTGTTGCCGCGGCCAGGACCGGGTCAATCAAAATCGCCGCGCCGCAAACTGCAACGCCGCCCGGTGCGCCAGCCATCGCTGCCAAAGACCCTGGGAACTGCACGCCCCAGCTCGAAGAGTAGGTAACCGCAGAAGTGTTGATGGTACGAATCGAACCGACCGCGGAGGCTTCATTGGCCGCCATGCGGGCGCGCAGCAAGTTCGGAATT
>DATNLR010000105.1:0-16891 GCA_035602755.1 Binatus sp. (SeqCode)
GTCGATGACGGCTCAACCGACCGCACTCCCGAACTCGTACGCAAGTTTGCGCCCCGTGTGCGCTACGCGCGCAAGGAAAACGGTGGGCAGGCATCTGCGTTCAATTTTGGGATTCCGATGGCGCAGGGCGAGATTATCGCGTTTCTCGATGGCGACGACTGGTGGGCAAAGCCGAAGGTTTCGAAAGTCGTGCAGACACTGTCATCTCGTCCGGATGTTGGCGTCGTCGGGCATGGCATTTACGAGGTGGATTCAGACACCGGCCGGACAAGCGCCACTTTGCCCGAGGAATCGGGAGACATTGACCTTCACACAGTGGCGGGCGCTGCTTTCTTCCGGCACATGATGTGTTTCTTTGGCACTAGCCGGGTCACCATTCGCAAGCGAGTCGTGCAGCGCGCACTTCCCATTCCCAACGAGCTCGTGATCGAAGCGGACGAGTTCATGTCCACGGTGAGCACCGCCTATTCTATGGCATCACTGATTCAGGAGCCGCTAACGTTTTACAGACTCCACACTGGGAACCTTTTCCAAATTCGATCCTCGGATGCCGCCAAGACAAGGCGTATCTACGAAGTGATCGTGGCGTTAGCGAAGGCGCTCGAAGAACGCCTCCCTACTGCGTCGATTCCGCCCGACTCGGTACACGCGATTGTCGAGCAGCTTCAGGTGGGCGCCTTGCGGATGCGATTGATGCTCGATGGCGGCTGGCCGTGGGAAACGTTCCGCTCCGAGCGGGCCGACTTTCGTCTGTCTTACAAAGACGGAGGAATGGCGTACAAAATCTTCAAGCTGTGCGTCTTGAGCGCAACTCTCGTGCTGCCACCGCGTCTATTCTTCCGGGCACGCAACTGGTACAGCAGTAGCGTACTGAGAAAAATGCGCGGCGCGCTCGGCGAACCCACCACCAACGCGGCCATTATGAATCTTCCCCAACCTAGCGACCGTAACCACCAAAACGAGCGCAGCCGCTGAATCGTCGGTCGTAGCAGGCCAATCTTTGAGATCAAAAAGCGAATAAATGGAGGTATCAAACGGCGCGCTCGGTGAACGACTTAAAATACGGGCACTATAACAAATAGTCGAAGGCAAGGCGCGGCTTCTCGTTTCTGCCAATCGATTCGACCGACTAACCCTTGCTTATTCGCTGTAATTCGGAAGAATAGATCATAGGAAATTCGACAGATGAGTCCAGAACCCACCGTGACAGTTCTCGTGAACACTTATAATCATGAGCGTTTCATCGCGCGGGCACTTTCGAGCGTCCTCGAACAGGACTTCCCCGCAACGAAAATGGAAACGATTGTCGTCGACGACGGCTCAACCGATCGAACTTCCGAAATCGCCAGAAGCTACGTGCCACACGTTCGGTACATTCGCAAGAGGAATGGCGGCCAGGTTTCGGCCTTTCACACCGGCGTGACGGAGGCTCGAGGACAAATCGTCGCATTTCTGGATGGAGATGATTGGTGGGCGAAGAACAAAATCAGCAGGGTGGTGGCTGCGTTCGACTCGAATCCTGAAATCTCAGCAGTTGGTCACGGTTACTATGAAGTGGACGAAAACGGCGCCGTTCGCGCCCAAATGATTCCCCAGGGCGAATTGCTTTTAAGCCTTGAGACCGTCGACTCCGCGCGCTTGTCTGCTCCTCTGCGCATATTCCTGGGAACCAGCCGCCTTGCCATGCGCCGAAACGCGCTTGAGCGAGCGCTGCCGGTGCCTTCCGAACTGCCGTTCTTCGACACGTACATTTTCACGCAGGCAATTGGCATTTCCGGTGCGCTCTTGCTCCGGGAGCCCCTTTGCTACTATCGCTTGCATTCCAGGAACCTGTACGCTTCCAAGTCGAACGATAAAGCGAGTCAATGGATCCGATACCGGCTCCTGCGCGGGCTTCTTAAATACCTGCCTCGCCGGCTTGCGGACCTTGGCGTCCCGCTCGAACGGAGTAACGCACTGCTGGATTTTGACCGGGTGGATGCGGACAGGCTCGGTCTGGTTCTTGAGGGAGGGAAACCGTGGGACACCTTCCGCGTCGAGCTCGCCTCCTTCCGACTATCGTACCGCGAGCCAGATTTCAGCTATCGAATTTTCAAATACTTCACGCTGATGCTAACGCTGCTGATGCCACCCGGGGCGTTTTGTAATCTGCGAGAATGGTACGCCTCCCACGGCCTGCGAAAGGTTCGCGAATCCATCGGTGGCGCAACACCGGCGGTGCCTGAAGTGGTGCGACAGCCAGTTGAAGAGAATGAGAACTCGGTCAACCGGGGATGATAGAAATTCTGCGCGACGCGATCGTATTTTCGACCTGGTCCTGGGAAGTATTCAACGTCCCGGAGCGTATTGCGTTGGCATTGGCATCGCGCGGAAGTCGCGTGCTTTATAGCGAGATGCCGGTCTCGCGATTTCGGCGAAGCGGGAAAGCACCGCATGCGGTGGCACCGGGCGTTTATAGTTTTGCACCCCGGTATCTTGGAGCGAAATTGAATTCCCTGCCTGTGGCGGGAAACCTGCAATGGAAAATGGTTGCGCAACAGGTTATCGCCCGCGCAAATGAGCTGGAGTTGAAGGATCCTTGGTTTCTCTACTCGCATATTGAGGGGATTGCTCCTCTTTGCAAGGAAATGCGAAGTGCAGGCTTTCCTTTGGTCCACATCTGCATGGACTACCCGGAGCTTTATCAGGATGAACTGATCGAGCTGTCCGATCAGACACTGGTCATTCCAAAATCGGTTTTTCGGGAATTGCGAGCGAAGTACGGCACCAAGATCGAATGGATTCCGCAATCGATCCACTTGTCGGCTCGCTCGTTTGGCGCCGGGCCGCGAGGCAAGGACCCGCACCCCGAGCCCGATGAACTTCGGCCTGTCCCGCGGCCACGACTTGGCTACCTCGGACCGATCTTCGCGCGAGTAAATCTTCCCGTGCTGCGCGAAGTGCTCGCACGGAATCCGGACTGGCATTTCGTGTATTTCGGCAAATCAAAGGACTTAGACCTTCCAAATGCCCACGGAATGGCCTGGCATACGCCTGAGGAATTACCCTGCTTCGTCGCCTCGTTCGATGTGGGCCTGATGCCGTATGATTGTTCGGACAAAAAGAATCTGCATTGTTCCCCGTTGAAGCTATACGATTATTTCTTGGCCGGGTTACCGGTGGTTGCGACACCGATTCTGGAGCTCGCGGAGTTTCAAGCTCTGATTTATTCGGGTGAAACTGTGCGCGAACTTTCCGTGGCGATTGCACACGCACTCGCAGAGCCGGCGGACAGCCCTAAACGGGGTCTCCGCGTAGACGTCGCGCGCGCGCATTCGACCGAAGCTCTAGGCCTGAGACTCGAAGAAGTGCTGGGTGCTCTCGAGACCCGCGTGAGAGAAAAGCGTTGATCACTCTTGGTCTAAACTATTCGTTGATGCACGATTCGTCGGCCTGCATCGCGCAGGACGGGCAGGTTATCTTTGCAATCGCCGAGGAACGTCTCAGCCGAACCAAACATGACGCGCGCTTCCCGGTACTAGCGATTCAGGCATGCTTGGAGGCGTCACGTCTGCGGGCAGACCAGCTTGATTTTGTGTGCTTCGGTTGGCCGCGGGGCGTCGAAGGAATCAAACACGACATAAAATGCTTCGCGCGTGGAGCTCAACCGATCAATTATCTTGGTGCAAAGAATTTGTTGCGCCGCTACTTAAACTCTCGCAGTGATTGCGACGGTGAAAAATCTTTTCTGGCGAATTTCGGACCGACCAAGGCGCGATTCCTCCACGTGGATCACCATCTAGCGCATGCGATCAGCGCCTACGCTTACTCGGGGTTTGAGGAAACGGCGGTGCTTGTCCTTGATGGTCGTGGCGCCTGGGAGGCGACTTCGCTGTGGTACGCGCGAGGTGGAAAACTCGAACATGTCTGGACAATTCCTTGGCCTAATTCGCTTGGACTCTTTTATGCGCAATTCACTCATTACCTGGGGTTTCAACCTTACAGCGATGAATGGAAAGTGATGGGCCTTGCTCCGTACGGCGAGCCTGGGATCGATTTGCACGATTTTATTATTCCCGACGATAACCCGTACAAAGTCTCGGCGCGCCGTTTGCTAGGACAGGATTCCAGTCCCCTCGCCGGCATCGTATCTCGACTGGGCCCTGCGCGGGTTCCCGAATCCCAGATTGATGCCCGGCACAAGAATCTGGCTTTTGCTGTTCAGCAATCGTGTGAGGACGCGATGTTGGCGCTGGCGGCCGCGGCTGTAGAGAAAACGGGGTGCCGAAATCTGTGTCTCGCCGGAGGAGTCGCGCTTAACTCAAAAGCGAACGGAAAGATCGCCGCCTCGGGTCTTGTAGACCATATCTTTGTGCAACCGGCTGCCAGCGACGATGGGGTTTGCCTCGGCGCTGTTCTGGCTCCGTACATGGATAATGGAGGGAAACTGCCCGCGCACAAGATGCGCCATGCCTATCTGGGTTCCGCAAGCTCGGATGAAGAGATCGAGAAGGCCCTTCAGACGTATAAGCTGCGCGCTACTCGCGTCGCAGACCCCGCGGCGGCGGCGGCGCAAATGCTCGCCAACGGCAAGATCCTCGGATGGTTTCAGGGGCGGATGGAATTCGGTCCGCGCGCACTCGGCGCACGATCGATTCTGGCCGACCCGCGTGATCCGGAAATGAACTCCAAAGTGAACAATGCCGTGAAGTTTCGCGAGTGGTGGCGACCTTTCGCACCATCAATGCTCGCTGAGGTAGCGGATGAGTACATCGAGTCCGCCACGGACTCGCCGTTCATGATCTTGACAGCGCAAGTCAGGCCCGAGAAGCGAACGGTAATTCCATCGGTGACGCACGTCGACGGGAGTGCGCGCCCCCAAACGGTCGAGCGTGACGTGAATCCTCTGTACTGGCGCTTGATTCGGGAATTCGGCGATCGCACCGGTGTGCCCGTCATAATGAATACGTCATTCAATTTGCGCGGTGAGCCGATCGTATGCACTCCGACGGACGGAATCCGCACATTTTTTAGCTCCGGGATGGATGCGCTCGTAATTGGCTCGTTTGTGGTGGAAAAATAGAATGCTCCGCTCGCGTGACTGGCTGGCCTCCCTCATGTTACGAGTGCCCGAGTCGATTCGGTCGTTTCGCAAAGTGCCCGTGCTCGGTGGTTTGCTCCACAAGTTGAGTTATCGGGCTCTACCCTCTGATCAAAAGGTATGGGCACAGGTCGAGGCAGGCCCTACAGCAGGCCTCTGGCTCGAGCTTAATCCCCGGACCGGGCAGAACTACCGGACGGGCGAAAACGAGAAAATCTGCCAAGCCGTCGTGGCGGAACGACTGCGGGCAGGTGATGTGTTTTACGACTTGGGTGCAAATATCGGGTTATTCTCACTCCTTGCTGCGCGAGTGGCAGGATCTACTGGGAAGATCTTCAGCTTTGAACCCGACGCTCAGATTGCCGAGCGGCTTCGCCGCAATGCCGCCTACAACAGCTTTTACAACATCACTGTTGTACCGATGGGCGTTTGGTCTGCCAGCGGCGAGGTGAATTTCGTTAGCGCGGATTTTACTTCGCCGGACCATGGCGTGGGGAAGTTCGATCCGGATGGAGTTGGCGTCGCCGGTATTCCGGCTCGTTGCGTTGCGCTCGATGATTTTATGGAGACATCACCTCCACCAGACGCCATCAAATGCGACGTTGAGGGCGCGGAAGTCGAAGTGTTTAGAGGCGCGGCGAAGTTGGTACGCTCTCATCGTCCTTGGATTCTGTGTGAACTACATTCCCGAGCAATCGATCAGGCGTGGCGAAAACTGGTCGGTGGCTTTGGTTACTCTTTTGAATCCGTCGACGAAAATCACGTGCTGGCTTTGCCACACAAGGAGATCTGAGTCGTGCGACGCAGGTTTCTTGATCGATTCGCCTGTCGAAAATGCGAGGGTGACTTTCGTTTTGATCTGCCCGTGTCTCAGAACAATTCGGACGAAGTCGTCGAAGGAAATCTTGTTTGCAAGAGCTGCGGCACAATAGTCCCGATCGTTCGCGGCGTGCCTCGATTCGTTCCGTCGGAGTCCTACGCTTCCTCGTTCGGTTTTCAGTGGAACCGGTTCGATAAACTCCAGGTCGATGCCGTGATGCACAACGATCTGACCAGGAACCGGTTCTACGCAACCTCAGGCTGGCCGACGCGTATGGAGGGCCAGCTAATCCTCGAGGCGGGATGCGGTGCCGGTCGTTTTACGCAGATTGCCCTGGATACGGGCGCGGACGTCATTTCGTTTGATCTGAGCCTCGCGATTGAAGCTGCATCGCGCAACAATGCAGGAGCTGACAGAGCATGCCTGTTCCAGGCGAGTATCTACGAGATCCCATTGCGAAAAGGATCCTTTGACAAGATTTTCTGTATGGGGGTTCTGCAGCATTGCCCAGATGTTCCTGCGGCGTTTCAGAGCTTAGTTCCCTTGCTTCGTCCCGGTGGCGAAATTGTAATTGATGTCTATGAAAAAACAACGGGATTCCCGCCGCTCAAATATATCGCAAGACCATTCGTTAGGCCTCTCGGCACAGAAGGTATTTATCGCCTGCTTTCCTGGACCATTCCGCCGGCGTTTGACCTCAAAAAAGCCCTTTATCGAATTCCTGCGATAGGTCCTCGTCTAGGTTCACTGATTCCGATTGGGCCCATATCCCATGCACCCCGACTCAATTACACCGACGAAGAACTTAAGCAAGTAAAGATCCTGAGTGCACTCGATATGCTCTCGCCTGTTTACGATCAACCACAGCGAATCGAGGACGTGCGCGAATGGTTCGAGCGCGCAGGCTTGGTCGATGTAGTACTGAAGCGCGGTTATAATGGGATCAATGCAAAGGGAAAGCGCCTCGGCTAGAACCTGGGTCGCGCTCTTAGGCCACGGTGAAGAAACTGCCGACGGTGTGCAGGACTACTGTGAACAGTTGGCGCGCGGGCTCGCTCCGAAAGGCGTCGAACTAAAGCTCGTTCGGGTCGACTGGGCAGCAAAAGGCTGGTGGTCTGCGCTGCGACAGCTGCGACGCGAATCCAAGGCGTGGCAAGGGCGATGGATTTTATTGCAGTTTACGGCTCTGGCGTGGTCGCGCCGTGGATTTCCACTCGGGGTCCTCGCGGTACTAGCAGTCGTTCGTTACGGAGGAGGTCGCTGTGCTGTGGTATTCCATGAACCGTATGCCCCAGAGGCCAACGGGTGGTTCGATCGCGTGCGCTTTGCATTTCAAGAGTGGGTTATCCGAAAGATCTACAAAACTGTCGCGAAGAACATCTTTCTCGAGACACTTTCAAGGATCCGCTGGCTTCCGCGCGACCCGCTAAAGGCAAGATTCATCCCGATTGGATCAAATATTCCGCAGCGCCACCCTGTAGTCAAAGATCAGTTCAACGGAAACGGACGACAAAAAACTGTCGTGGTATTCTGCTTGACGGGCATGCCGTACCTTCGCGAAGAACTAAAAGACATCGTAGACGCTACACAGACGGCAATTGCCGACGGCGCCAGGTTTCGCCTCCTGTTTGTGGGCCGTGGCACCTCCGAGGCGAAAGAAGAAATAGCTCGCTTCTTTCGGGACTTCTCCGTCGACATTTCGAACCTTGGACTGCAGGACGCCGAGCGGATCAGTGATATATTCGCCAGTTCGGATGCCATGTTGTGCGTTCGAGGAAGGGTCTACCTTCGTCGCGGAAGCGCAATCGCCGGAATTGCATGCGGTCTCCCAATTATCGGCTATGCGGGGGAATCGAAGGGCACGCCCCTCGATGATGCAGGTTTGATCTTGGTTCCCTACCGGGACGGCAAGGCCGCCGGCGCTGCACTCTCTCGCGTCTTGCAAGACCAGGGTCTCCACCGAGAACTGCAGGAGAAAAACTTGCTCGCTCAGCAGAAACATTTTTCCTGGAACGTAATTGCGTCCGCGTTTGTGAATTTCCTTGAGTCAGCTCAGCTATGACGCTGAACCTCTTGCTCTATTCCTACGATTGGTTGCCGCTCGTGGGAGGAATCCAGAGCATTACGGCGGACCTGGCCGAGGGTTTATGTGAGTGGTCGAGTGCCCATAACGGTGACAGAATCAACGTAACATTAGTCACTGAAACCTCTTCCGATGGCATGGATGACTCGAGGCTGCCATTTCGCGTCATTCGTCGGCCCTCCTTGCTCGAATTGATTGGTCAGATCCGGTCTGCCGACGTTGTGCACATCGCGAACCCCACTCTGTTACCTCTCGCTCTCGCTTTTTTTTGTCGCAAGCCAGTGGTGGTCGAGCATCACGGGTACCAATCGATCTGCCCCAATGGCGTACTGCTCTATGGCCCCGACACCAGCATGTGTCCGGGTCATTTTATGGCGCGGCATTACGGAAAATGTGTGCAATGCAATTCCGTAAAAATGGGCCTGGCGTCCACGTGGCGAAACGTTATTTTTACTTTCCCAAGGCGCTGGCTCTGCAAACACGTTTCGGTGAACGTTGCGGTCAGCGATCATGTCGCCCGAAGACTTCTGCTTCCCCGCACGCGCACGATCGTTCATGGACTCAAAGTTACCAGGCTCGAGGCGGAATCATCGTCGAACGGGGCTCCGATACGGATAGGCTACGTAGGGCGCTTGGTCACTGAAAAAGGAATTCCTATTCTGCTCGAGGCAGCAAAAATGTTGAACGACGAAGGATTTTCTTTTCGTCTGGCGTTAATAGGCGACGGCGCCGAGCGGAAAAATCTGGAGAGCGAAGCTCGCCGCCTGGGGCTTCAGGAGCGAATCACATTCACAGGATATTTAAGCGGCGCTGCGTTCGAGGAGGCGGTTCGCGCTCTAAATATCGTCGTGATGCCCTCGCAGTGGGAAGAAACGGCCGGCCTGGCCGTGATGGAAAAAATGATGACGGGTGGTCTCGTGATTGTTGCAGACGTAGGCGGTTTGAGCGAAGTCGTAGGTAGTGCAGGACTCAAGTTTACGCCGGGCGATGTTCGCACACTCTATTCTCAACTGCGAATCGTCATCGAAAAGCCCTCCATCATTGCCGCGATAGGCGCAACGGCACGCCAGCGTGCTCTGAAGCACTTTGATCGCGATAGCATGATACAAAATCACATTACGCTCTATCGCGAAGTCGGGCCTCATTGAAGGTGCTGGCGCCTGCCAGGAGCGGGATTCGGAACGCACCAATGACCGTGGAAAGAATCATCTCGAGAGTCGCCGAATATATACCTTTGAGGGTGAAGATTGCCTTACGGGGCGACCGCGGGTCACCGAGCCGCCTTGCGAACGTCATCCATGGCGTCCTGAATCGCCTGGCCGTCGAACGGTACCCGATCCTTCCTTGCGGCGGTGTGTTGAAGGGTTTCCGCATGAGGGTGGATTGGCAACTCCATCGCAGCTTTGTCTACGGCTCCTGGGAACCTGAAGTTGTTCGTTCAATTCAAGAGCATGTCGTGCCTGGAACTAGGGTATTGGATATTGGCGCACAGAGCGGATTTTACTCCCTCCTTCTTTCTAGGCTTGTCGGGCCCGAGGGAAGGGTCTTTGGTTTCGAACCTCTTCCTGCAAATTTTCGGATCCTGGAAGAAAACATGCGCTTGAACAACATCCAGAACGTCATTGTGCGGCGAGAAGCCGTTTCCGACCATTCAGGAGAGATCCGCTTCGATTTTCCGCACGAGGAACCTTCCCTTGTCGCGGGGCCTACCGTCGAAGGCGACGATCTCGGTACGTTTCTAGTACCGTCGATCTCGCTGGATGATTTCGTTCGCCGGACCGGGCACTCGGTCGAGTTCGTCAAGATGGACGTCGAAGGCGCTGAGACGGATGTCCTCAGGGGCGCAGCTGAAACCTTGAGAACTTTTCACCCTTCTCTGGTCATCGAGTTACACCATGACCTTCCTCAGAACGGACTACACCCGGCGATTCCGCTTCTGAAAGAGTTGGGATACCAGATCCAATGGTTGAACGAGCTTGATTACCGTTCGCATATCTTCGCTCGATGGATTCCGAGAGGCGTGGAATGCGGGTAAGGTGACCCAGAAAGCTAGGCCTTCGAGAGTTGATCTTCCGGCTCCCCGGGTTGGTGTGCTGCGCTAGTATGGAAGTACGGCCGCTAGGCCATTTGCCGCAAGGAAAGTGTTTGTGTGAGGTAGAGAAGATTTGCTGAATCAACGAGTCCCAATAATGCGAAATCAGGCGCTGATAGGCGTCGGTATCTTCATTTTTGGACTGTTTATGGCTTGGGAACTCGGCGGCAAGATCGTCGACAACGATGTGAGTTGGATCGCTTTCGTTGCGCTTGCTTGTATCGCGTTCTTTGTCGCCATCAAGATTCTACGGAATTGGCGTCTAGGCTTTTATTCTTTTCTCATCTGGCTCCTTTTTGAGGACTTAGTCCGCAAATATCTTGGCAACAATATGGCGATTTATTTCGCAAAGGACGTCCTGGTCGGGCTCACTTATATCGCGCTGTTTGTCGACATTCGGAGAGGTCGTGCGGCTACTTTTCGTCCACCGTTTCTTTTCTTTTTCTATTTGTTCTTGTGGCTCGGCGTCGTTCAAGTCTTTAACTCCAATTCGCCGAATATTCTCTACGGTTTAATGGGAGCGAAGATTTACTTTTTCTACGTTCCGCTCATGTTCGTTTCCTATGCTCTGATTCGAAATGATGAAGACTTGCGGAAATTCCTTGTGGTGAACGCAGTGCTCGCGGCCGTAATTTCCTCTTTGGGTATCGCTCAAGCGGTCCTTGGCAATACCTTTTTGAATCCGACCGTACTGGCGCCGGACTTGAGGGATTTGGGAGATCTCGACAAAGTCAGTCCACTTACCAATCAAATCCTATCGCTTCCCACGGCCGTCTTTGTCAGCACGGGCCGCTTCGCGTATTACCTCATTGTTTCGGTAATCCTCGTCATGGGATCCGCTGGCTATCTCTTGCTCTATACCAAGCACGGCCGCAAGCTGGTATATGTCGCATTCGCGCTGGTGCTCAGTGCTACGCTGTTTAGCGGCTCGCGCGGTGCAGTGGTCTACGTGGTCGCGAGCGTGTTGGTTCTCGCCGTGGGATTTCTCTGGGGCGCACCGTGGCGATTTCGGCAGGCGCATAGAATGGTCAAGGCCATCCGTCGCTCTTTCATCGTGGGTGCGCTTGGATTGGCCGCGATTCTGCTTCTTTTTCCGGATCAAGCAGGTTCGCGTCTAGCGTTTTACACGGAGACTCTTTCTCCGAATAGTTCTGCATATGAGGGCCAGAAGCGCGCATGGGCCTATCCACTGATGAATCTCGAGCTCGCGTTTACGAACAACAATTGGGTGCTAGGGAACGGTATCGGTACCGCGTCGCTTGGAGGCCAGTACGTCGCCCGGTTTACCGGATCCCCGCCGCTCAATATATGGGTCGAGGAAGGTTACGGTTTGCTGATCATCGAAATGGGAATCGTTGCGCCGTTTGTCTGGCTTCTTTGGACAGGCGCGCTCGTTTTTACGGGGTGGCGCGTACTTCTACGGCTTCGCCAGACTCGTTTATTCCCGATTGGCTGCGCGATTCTCTGGTATGTGTTCTTGCTTCTCTACCCGCTTACCTTTGGCGGCATGGTCCCTTACCAAAATTTCGTCACCAATGCATATCTGTGGCTTCTGGTAGGGATTCTATTTCGCCTGCCAGATCTACTCGCGCAAACACCAGACCCAGGCATCGTGGGCTCTCAAGAAGGGTCGGGCCGTGGTGGATTGCAGTTCTAAATTAGAGTGAGGAATCAGATGTGCGGGATCGCGGGGGTTGCGGACAACGAACAGCGCGCCGAGTCGGCTGCCGCAACCGAGCGCATGATTGCGGCCTTGCTGCACCGGGGTCCTGATAGCCGTGGCGTCCAGAATTTAGGTCCATGTGTTTTGGGAAACACACGTCTGGCGATCGTAGATCTCAGCGAACGCGGCCATATGCCGATGTGCAATGAAGACTCGACCGTGTGGATCACCTATAACGGCGAGTGTTACAACGCCGCCGAACTGCGCCCCTCGCTTGTCGCCCGAGGCCACCGGTTTCGTTCCAGCACAGACACGGAAGTGGTTGTTCATCTTTACGAAGAATACGGCGATCGCTGCGTCGAGAAGTTGCGGGGGATGTTTGCCTTCGCAATCTGGGATGTTCGCCGGCGCAAACTGCTTCTGGCGCGCGACCGTCTGGGGATTAAGCCGCTTTACTACAATTATTCAACTGACTCCCAGCGCCTCCTGTTCGCCTCTGAAATTAAGGGCCTACTGGCGTCGCAAGAGGTTGCCAGGAAGATTGACCCGTCGGGGATCCGCGCCTTTTTGCAGCTCGGGCACGTGCCGCCCCCGTGGACAGCAATCCAGGGAGTGAAACCACTTGAGCCCGGGCACCTGGGCATCTGGCAAGACGGGAATTTCAAGACAAATCCCTACTGGAGATTACCGTCCTCAAACGGTCACCGTCCAGACCGCCCGGAACAGACTGCCGCGAATCTTCGCGAGATCCTTCTCCGGTCCAGTCGCGAGCAATTGATGTCGGACGTCCCCGTCGCGCTCTTTCTGAGCAGTGGTACGGACTCCGCTGTTCTCGGCGCATTGATGAAGTCTGCAGGCACCACCTCCTTGACAGCCCTGACGATCGGTTTCGAAGAAGAATCCTTCGATGAGTCTGAGCAAAGCCAGCAAACGGCGCAGGCTCTCGGCATTCCGCACCGTACGGTCCGATTACCCGCATCACGAATGGCGGAATCACTGGACCACGCTTTGTGGGCCATGGACCAGCCGACCGTCGACGGTCTAAATGCCTACTGGATTTCAAAAGCTGCCGCAGAGGCTGGTTTCAAGGTAGCGTTGTCCGGCCAGGGCGGAGATGAGTTATTCGGCGGGTACGCTTCCCATGAGTGGTTTGAGCGGTTCTCGCGCGTCGCGAATTGGTTAAAGCCTGTATCCCACATCGCGGGCAGTCGACTGTTGGACCGCAAATCGTTCCCATTTCGCTGGCGCAAACTTTCCTACTTGTTCGGTGCCGATGATCCGTTTGTTGCCGCGCAATTGGCTGTACGTGTGCAATTCCTTGAAAGTGATGTGTGCAAGATCCTGAACCCTGCTCTTGCGCCTCCGACTTCTGTTTCGGAAGCGGCCGACTGCATTCGCGGATGGGCTCAGCAAACCAGTAGCACAGACTTAAGGGAACGAATCGCATTTGTCGACTTCCCCGCACACCTCGAAGCGCGGTTGCTTCGCGACGGCGATGCCATGAGCATGGCGCATAGTTTGGAAGTGCGCCCTGTCATGCTCGATCATACGGTTGTGGAGCACGTTCTTTCGCTGCCACCGTCTATCCGTCTTCAGAAAAAAAGATTGCTTCTGGACGCAACGCGCGAATGCATGCCTGACAGCTTGTACTCGGACCTGCTTGCGCGCCCAAAGCGCACCTTTACGTTTCCGTTCTCGCGCTGGATTAGTGGAGACTTGCGCCCCAAAATCGAGGAGGCGCTTGATCCGGATCGACTCAGCGCAGTCGGCGTGCTGAATCCTGACGCGGTCGCAAGACTTTGGAAAAGGTATCTGGAGAATCCCGCCGCAGTCGGCTGGTCACGGCTTTGGACAGTCTTCGTGCTGGCCCGCTGGTGCGAAATCATGCAGGTCAAGGTGTAGGGATGCCCGTCCGGACCGGCAAACCTCGTGTAGCGGTGATATCGCCCTTTCTCGACAAGAGCCACGGCACGGAGCGCCGAGTCGTTGAATGGGTTTCCCGCCTGACAGACAATTTTGAGATTCACGTCTATAGCCAGAACGTGGCCGATGTGGATTTATCCAAGATCACCTGGCATCAAATCCCGAAGTTGCCCGGCCCACACATTTTGAATTTTCTCTGGTGGATAGCGGCAAACCATCTTTGGCGCAGTTGGGATCGGCACATCCGCGGACTGCGCTACGATCTCATCTTCAGCCCGGGAGTCAATTGCCTGGACGCCGACGCGATTTCCGTTCACATCGTTTTTGCTGAGTATGTCCGGCAAGTTGGCGCGCAGCTTAGTCTCCTGCGCAGTCCCATCCGGACTTGGCCCGCGGTCCTGCACCGCCGGCTCTATTACCGCCTACTCGTTGCACTCGAACATCGCATCTACACCGATCCTAAAGCGGTCCTGATCCTTATTGCTCGAAAGACGGCCGCAGGACTTGCGCGTTTCTACGGGCGGGTCGATCCATTTCCCGTTCTGTATCTTGGCCTCGATCACGCCACTTTCAACCCTGCGAGACGCCTGGCGCTTCGAGACGAGGCTCGAAGGCAGCTGGGCCTCGCCGAATCCCAGTTTACGATTGTCCTGGTGGGCAACGATTGGCGTAACAAAGGCGTCCCTGTCCTACTCGACGCGCTGGCGCATGCAAGAGATCTCCCGCTCTATTTGATCCTCGTAAGCAGGGAGGATTCGACCGCTTGCTGTAGGCTCATCCAAGAACGCGCGATGGAGAATCGCGTGACAATTGTTCCGCCACGCAAGGACATCGAATTCTACTATGCGGCTGCGGATGTTTACGTAGGGCCCTCGCTGGAAGACACATTTGCGCAACCTCCAGCAGAAGCGATGGCATGCGGACTTCCCGTGATCGTCTCCTCTACCAACGGCACTTCGGAGATTGTGACCCACGAAGTGAACGGCTTGATTTTATCCGATCCAACGGACTGCGAAACGCTCGCCGACTTGATTCGGCGACTCTATCAGAATCAGCAGTTTCGCGATCAACTGGCCTCGAAAGCTGCTGAATCGACACTTGCATTCACTTGGGAGCGCAACGGCCGCGAACTTGTCAAAATCTTTGAGGAGATTATGCGGCGAAAAGCTGAGTCTTCTTCCGCGACGGCTGTCGAGGTATTGTGAACAACCCAGCGGCCGACCGAAGTGAGCAGGCAACAGCGTCGCCGGCGTATCGTTCTAAGCGAATTATCGGACTTTTCCCCGAACTGCTTGGCATTGGCGGAATTCAAGAAGCTGGCGCCCAAACGGCGGCAGCGCTTGATGAAATTGCTCGCCGCCGGGGATGGACGACGCTGTTTCTTAGCCTGAATGATGCCGTGGGGCCGCAGCAGCTTCCGTCCGGTGCGCTCGGAATCCCTTTTCGTGGCTTTGGCCGGGCGAAGGCGCGGTTTTTTCTCGCTGTCGCAAGGGCGGCGCGGGATAACGCTGCGATAATCCTGGCGGCTCACCCGAACTTGGCGCTGCCCACCGCCTTGGTGAAAAAGCTATCGCCGCAACTAAAAACTGTGGTGATCTCACATGGCATTGAAGTATGGAAGCCGCTGCCACATCTTCGGCGTGCCGCGCTGCTTCGGGCGGACCTGTTGCTTGCTCCCAGCACCTACACGGTAAAGAAACTCAACGAAATGCAAGGTATCCCGACTGACAAAATCCGTCGCTTACCGTGGCCTCTTGGTCGCGAGTTTTCTTCGTTGGCCGAACGTCCAGCGAGACTCGAGCCGCCGCCGGAATTCCCGCGCGGCAAAGTCATTTTGACAGTTGGCCGCTGGGCGTCATCGGAGCGGTACAAAGGCGTCGACGATCTGATCCGCGCGGTTGCGCAACTACATACCGTTATTCCAGACTTGCATCTGGTGGCGGTCGGCGCTGGGGACGACCTCAGCCGTCTTCAGAATCTGGCTGCAGAAACGAAGACAAATGACTCCGTTCATTTCCTTCAAGGGCTATCTCGCGAGAAGGTGGCTGCTTGTTACGCTCGATCCGATGTTTTTGCCCTCCCGAGCACGGGCGAAGGATTTGGACTGGTATTCCTGGAAGCTATGGCTTTTGGAGTACCGATCGTCGCAGCCGCGGCGGGCGGGTCAACCGACTTGGTCGAGAATGAAATTAACGGATTGCTCGTCTCGCCCCACGATCCGGAGCAGCTCGCAAGAGCCTTAGGCCGATTGCTTTGTGACGACGCCCTGCGCTCGAGACTCGGCCGACAAGGTATTGAAAAGGTCTGCAGTCAGTATAATTTCGGGCGCTTTACGTCCGAGCTCGATGAGATCCTCAGTACGCTCGCCTGACGGACGCTAAACCTTGAATCATTCCGGCTGACCTATAGTATTGTTTTTAATTGAGGATGAAACGCTTGAATTGCATAAGAGTCGGCATCATCGGTTCCGGATTTATAGCCAAGCAAAAGCACTTGCCGGCATGGAAAAAGGCGGCGAAAAACGCCCAGGTGGTTGCCCTGTGCGATCCCAATGTCGCCCAGGCCGAGGATTTGGCTCGCGCGCACGGAATCTCTAAGGTTTACAAGGATTATCAACAGATGTTGGAAGCCGAACGGCTCGACGTGGTGGACATCTGCTCGCCTCCGCGCACCCACGCTGAGCTCGCCATTCGCTCACTGCAATCGGGCGCGCATGCGCTAATTGAAAAGCCAATGGCCATCAACACCGCAGAATGCGATCAGATTCTTGCCGTCGCGAAAGAACACGGCCGGAAGATCTGCGTCGCCCATTCGGATCTGTTCTATCCTTCGTTTCTGAAAGCTCGTGAAATCGTTAAAAAGGGTACGATCGGGGACTTCGCTGGAATGAGGATTTTTCTTTCGACGCCTGTCGACTACATTACCTCCAAGCCTGACCACTGGGCACACCGCCTTCCTGGCGGCGTCATCGGCGAAACTGGACCGCACGTTATCTACATGGCGCTGGCTTTTATTAATCCGATTCAAAGGGTGCGTGTTGAGGCCCGTAAGCAGTTGAAGCAGTTTCCTTGGTCTCCTTACGAGGATTACCGTCTGGACCTAATCGGAGAAAGTGCCACATGTAGCGTCGCTCTCACCTACGCCACAAATCGTTGGGCCGTGCAACTCGACGTTTGGGGCAGCGAAGGTCACTTGAAGTTTGATCTGGAAACTCAGACTCTGATCCTCCA
>DATNLR010000108.1:0-28637 GCA_035602755.1 Binatus sp. (SeqCode)
AGACTTTCCCACCGCGCTTGGAAATCCCGCCCAAAGCGCGGGATTCCCACTTCCCCACAGCCTCGACGGCGGCGGGGGATTAACTGTCAACCGGACAACTCACTTACTACAAAAACCGGACCTTTTAACTTGCTACGAACAGGAACGCGGCCAGATGTCACTTGTTCGCGGCCCTAGCATGCCCTAAGATTGAGCCAAGGGCGAAACGCAGCTTACCGGAGGCTGGTACTTGGTAACTCTCTGCTCGCAGTGTGAGAAGCCGGAACAAGAGTGTACCTGCGTGAAGTACTGCTGCTTCTGCCAGGCTCAGTTCGATATCCGTATGGCCGTAGATGGGATGTATTATTGTCCCGATTGCCGCGAGGCTTGCGACGTGCGGTTAGCAGAAAAAGATGAGCACTGATCCCAGCCGTACTGAACTCACGCTACAGGACGACGCTCGGTTGATTGCCGGAGTCGCTGCCATTGTGTTGTTCGCCGGCCAGCGCTGCGGCCTTTCCGCTGACGCACAAGAAGGGCTCGCCGCTGCCACAGCCGATGCCTGCCGCGAAACCTTCCCACTCGTAAACACCAACGGCAACTCTGATTCGGCCTTAAAAGTGATCGTTTCGGATTTTCCCGACCGCGTGGAAGTTGCCATCGAGCACTCCGGGGAAGCGCTTCCTTCGGCCGGCCTGGATACCTTTGTAGGCGCCGGTTCCGGTTCGCAGGCCAGGCTGAGCGACGCTCTGCAGAAGACCAGCGTGGACCGCGTGCAGTATGAAACGCGCGGAGGCGTGTCACGCACGACCCTGATTAAATATTGTGAAGGACGCCGCGCAAAAATCTAGCCCGCCGCCCGCAGGAATTCGGGAAGTTCCGCCACATTTAGGAAGGAGCAAGAGCCTTGGTGCGAATCAACGACATCAGCTCGTCCTGGCTCACCGGCGCATCAATCTTCAGACGATCGCCGGTAGGAGTTACGCGAACGTGATCCAGCGCCTTCGCAAAATCGGGATTCGATTGCGCTTCCTGATAACGCCGGTACATCACGCCTGCCTGCATCGCCGCGCCCAGAGTGTTGGCATCGTCAACTGATTCACACACCGCCTGAAACTGGACGTCTAATCCGGAGTCGGCGTTCACGCTGATAATCATGGCGCGAATGCGTCCGACAATCGCGGCAGCCTGCGGGAACTGGCCGGCTTGGGGCAGCAATTGATGCATGGCCATGGTTGTCGAAGTCTTATCCAAAACCGCCCAGATCAGCCCGGTGCCATTGGCTTCGCCGATCAGCGGAAAGATTTTGTCATTCGCCAACAGGCTTTCGGCGTTGCCCGTGCGCACGTCGATCATTTTATCCAGGGAGGCGCGATTGCCGAACGCGGCTGTGTTGGAATCCAGAAAAAAGAAGAAAATGTCGTTGGCCGCTCCACCACTGCCGAAAGCATACAAGTGGTAGCCTTGCTCCTCGACCATCGGTATCTTCTGAGCTTTGAACTTCGCTTCCGTGCTGGCCGGATCAAAACCGCCGAGCGCAACTCCGAGAATGTCTCCGCTGTCGCCGCCGGGAGCTAGAATCGTTCCCCAGGCAAGGCTGTCCACCTGTGAATTCGGGTCCACTCCGGCAGAGGCCAGGAACTGCTCGAACTGGCGCATGTGCGCGGGAAGCATCTGGTCCTGCATTTGGGAGAACCAGGAAAGTTTCCGGGCTCCCTTCAAATCCGCGTAGGCGAATTCGGAAGTGTTCTTGGGGAACATTCCCACGACCGTGGTGCTCACCGAGCCGGCCGAAAGTCGCGGAGAAATAGTTGCCGAAATACCGAGCAGCGCGGCCGCTGCCGCGACTGTCAAAAGCATGTTTCGAACAAGTGGCTGTCTCACGATTGTTTTCCCCTCAGCTAAATTATCTACCGCAGCAGTCGAGCTGCCGGTCGAACTTCGAAAGTGAATCTCGGGCACTGTACCTGCCTAGTATAGATGCTAAAAGGGTTCTTGGCAGAATCAACTTTTTCCGATGCGCGCGGCCAGTAACTCAGATTCAGAGCGCAGGCGCGCGGAAAACCCGGAATCGTTGATGGACTCCAGATTAATCCTGACGTTTTCAAGCGCTCCTCGGACCGCAGCCCCAGCCATTAGACGTCCCACGCGAGTATCCGAGAGCATGGAAGGGCTGGCAATTCCTTCCAGCTTTCCGAGCAAGTCAAAAACCTGCGCCGCTTTGCGCGCCACTTCCATAGGGACATTGGCGGCACCTTGCAAAGCATTCTGGATCGCGGCTTCACGGCGACCCTGTTCTTCGGGCGTCGATTGCGGCAGCTTGTAGGCCGCCATCACCGATTCAAACGAAGCGGCGTCGCGATCGATCGCTTCCGACAGCGTCCGCGATGCCGCACGAAATTCCGCCAGGGCATCACTGAGCGGTTCCAGGTGAGCTGCTTGCGATTTCTTCTTGCGCGACAGCCCGGCAACCATTTGGCCCAGGCTGGCGCCGAGCGCGCCGGCCAGCGCCGCCACCGAACCTCCACCGGGCGTTGCCCTAGGCTGCGCCACCGCGTCCAGAAACGGCTGCGCCAGCGCCGCCAATTTTCCAGGACCCTCCGCCGAAGCAGCGCCTGCGAACGAAGCCTCCATACGATTCTCAAATACTTGGGCAGGCGAAAAGTTTTCAAGTTGCAAATAAAAATCGGCGGTCAGTTCAATCGCTTTCTTAGGAATCAAACCCACGATTTCGCTGCCTACAATCGAAACCCCATATCGCTGGGCTTCGCGCTTGACCATTTCGAATACGCGATGAATCGGGGTCTGCTCGAAATCCGTCAGGTTAATAGACACTTGCGCCAGATTCCTTGCGCGCAAATCCACACCCATCGCTTTCACGTAACGCAGGCCGCCGTTTGAGAAGCGTATATTTTTGCCGATGCGATTCGCGATGCTCACATCGGATGTATTCAAATTAATATTGTAGGCAATCAGAAATTTGCGCGCGCCAACTACCGTAGCGCCCGCCGTGGGATGCAAGCGCCGCTCGCCAATATCCGGAGCGCGGTCAATATTACGCGGAACTTCTGCCAGCAAGCCTTCGAATTGTCCCTTACGAATGTTCTCCAGGTTCGTACGTTCCGGCCGTTGCGCCGCCGCTTCGTAGAAATAAACAGGAATGCGAAACCGTTCCCATATCTCACGTCCCACTTTTTTTGCCAACGCAACGCAATCCTCAATGGTCACACCTTCGATGGGGATGAAGGGAACCACGTCGGTCGCGCCCATGCGCGGATGCGCGCCGGAGTGCTTCGTCAAATCGATCAGTTCAGCCGCTTTGCCAACTCCGCGCAGAGCCGCTTCCGCAACGGCTTCAGGCTCGCCCGCGAGCGTCACCACGCTGCGGTTATGATCGCTGTCGCTCTCGCGGTCCAGCAGATACACGCCGGGCACTTCGCGC
The DNA here is from genome assembly GCA_035602755.1 of Binatus sp. (SeqCode). Classification (GTDB taxonomy): domain Bacteria; phylum Acidobacteriota; class Terriglobia; order Acidiferrales; family UBA7541; genus Palsa-295. The sequence continues at coordinate 3,422 of DATNLR010000108.1, forward strand.
ATCGCCGAGACCATCGCATCCACCTTCGATCTATCGCGCCCTTCGGAAAAGTTTGGAACACATTCGACCAGTCGTTTCATTATTTAGAGGTTCTTCCTATGCAGGATGGCGCCGCGTTTCATTGTGAGGCTGCAAAGATTCACGCCAAAATAATACGGGATTTCGCGATAGTCGGCCACGTCAAAGGCAGCCAGGTCCGCATATTTGCCAACCTCCAGCGAGCCTACGCGGTCATGCACACGCAACGAGTACGCCGGATTGATCGTCGCAGCGGTAATCGCTTCCGCCGGGGTCATACGCATCTGCGTGCAGGCCAACGACAGAATCATGGTCATGCTCAGCGTAGGGCTTGTGCCGGGATTAAAATCCGTAGCGATGCCCAGAATGGCCCCGGCCTCAACGAGCGCACGTGCCGGCGCATAGTCCCTCAGCCCCAAATGGAAACAGCACCCCGGCAACATGGTGCAAACCACATTCGAGAGCCCTAACGCTCGAATATCGCTGCGATTTATTTTTTCCAAATGATCGGCGCTGGCTGCCTGCAACTCAATCGCAAGACGAGCCGCCCCCGTGTGCGCAAGCTGCTCCGCATGAATCCGCGGGACCAGGCCTCCCGCCCGTCCGGCCATCAGTATCCGCCGCGATTGATCCACGCTAAAAGCTCCGCGGTCGCAGAATACATCGCAAAACTCAGCCAACCCCGCGGTCGCCACCGTAGGGATCCATCGCCGCGTTAACAAATCCACATAAGCCTCAGGTCGCCGCCGGAATTCCGGAGGCACCACGTGCGCCCCGAGAAATGTCGCGTGAATGTCGAGCGGATGCTCCTGATGAAGATCGTACAGAATTTCCAGAATTTTCAGCTCGCTCTTCCAATCCAGCCCGTAGCCGCTTTTTGCCTCGATGGTGGTGGTGCCGTGCTCCGCGAACTCGCGAAGATTTTTCAACGCCCGAGCTTTCAACACGCGAGCAGAAGCGCTGCGCAAATGTTTTACCGTCGAACGAATTCCGCCGCCCGAGCGCGCAATTTCTTCATAGGTCGCGCCCAAGATTCGTTGCTCGTATTCAGCAGCGCGGCTAAAAGGAAAAATCAAGTGCGTGTGCGAATCGACGAACCCCGGTAGAACAACTCGTCCGCCCAATTCCAACTTTTCCGCGCGTCTGGCTTTGGGCAGCCGTTCGATGCCTCGCTTCGTGCCGACAGCCGCGATGCGATCCTGATGCACCAAAATCGCACCGTCGCGAATCATTTCAACTTGGCCAAGCGCGCGTCCGCGCCGCGGAACGGGCCCGCGCAGCGTCAAAATCTGCGAGCACCCGGTAATCAGCCAGTCAGGCACGGTTGCGATGATACAGCGTCACTTCGCGGAAAACACTACTCTAACGAATCACCCAGGACTCGAGGTGGGCAGGTCGCTTGTCAGATTGGTTTTTGTAGGGGCGCAGCATGCTGCGCCCGGCGAAGATGCTTCGAAAGAATCTAGCGTGTTACCTAGCGCGTACCGTCATTCGCGACAAATCGTGGCCGCCAGCCTCAAGCGCTGGCGCCCTTAGCAAGGTACGCGGGGGCGAACACTTCGGTGACAAACGACTCAATCGTTGTCGGCCTGCTATTTTCAGCCGACCGCTTTTCCAGCGGCGTGAGCAGTCCGGAATTTCCCGCCTTCCACATTTCGATCAGCAACTTCGCGGTTTTCTTCGGCATTCCCGTCTGCACCAGAGCGGGTTCCAGCATCATGGCCGGTACGTGCATATAACTGAGTTTAGGTTTGCCGATCGCCTCGCCCACTATTTTCGCGACTTCTTTCATGGTCACATCGCGCGGACCAAATAATTCCTGCACCGCGCTCCCGGAAAAATCACGCGCGTGAAGACGTTTCGCAGCGTAGTCGCCGATGTCTTTAGCGGCGATCATAGGCACCGGCAGGTCGCTCTCTGTTCCGCCCGGCAGGAAACCCATGGTGCGCAGGGGCACCAGGCCCATAAATAAATTTTCCATGAACGGTCCTGGACGCAGATGCAGCACGTTAAGCCCCGGCACGCTATTCATATTTTGTTCCAGATGATAGAGGCCAGCGATGGGCCCCGTCTTTTGCGGATGTTGCGCGCCCAAACTGCTCAGCGTCACGACGTACGGAACGCGTGCGTCAGTGACCGCTTTTAGGTAAGCATCCGAAACGGAGTCTTGGTATGCGCGGTAATCCTCGTCATCCGACTGCGGAATCAACAGATAAACCGCCGTCGCGCCCTCCAAGGCTTTCGACATTTGCGCCGCGTCTTCCGCCTTGCCGACAAAAGCCTCCGCGCCCTTCTGCGTCAAGGGTTCCAGCTTCTTCGCGTCGCGGCCCATGGCGCGTACTTTTTCGCCGCTCGCGAGCAGCCCTTCGACGGCAATCCTTCCGGTGTTTCCAGTCGCTCCAGTGATGACGATCATTTTTTACTCCCCCGGGCGAAAACGCAGCCAGCCACATTATCGAAAATCTTCTGCTCAAGACATCGGAATCTTCACGCCCGACTTTTGCGCGAACTCTATCGCTTCGCTATAGCCCGCATCCACATGCCGTGCCACGCCAATTCCCGGATCGTTCGTCAACACGCGTTCGATGCGCTCCGCCATTTCCTTCGAACCGTCCGCCACGGTGACTTGCCCCGCATGCAATGAGTAGCCGATACCCACGCCTCCGCCATTGTGAATCGACACCCAACTCGCCCCGCTCGCCGTATTCAGCAGGGCATTGAGCAACGCCCAGTCCGCAACAGCGTCCGATCCATCTTTCATTTTTTCGGTTTCGCGGTAAGGCGAAGCCACCGAACCGCAATCGAGATGGTCGCGTCCAATCACGATGGGCGCTTTCAACTCGCCGCGCGCCACCAGATCGTTCAATGCCAGCCCGAATTTGTCGCGCTCGCCATAACCCAGCCAGCAGATTCGCGCCGGCAATCCCTGAAACCGCACTCGTTTCTGCGCTAAATGAATCCACCGCGTCAGAACTTCGTCGTGCGGAAACAGGTCCAGCACCAGCTGGTCCGTTCGATAAATATCCGACGGTTCACCGGAAAGCGCAGCCCAACGAAACGGCCCGCGCCCTTCGCAAAACAGCGGACGAATGTAGGCCGGGACAAATCCCGGAAAATCGTAAGCGTTCTTCACACCTTGCTCGAAAGCGAAAGTGCGGATGTTATTTCCGTAATCGAAGGTGATCGATCCCAACTTCTGCAGCGCGAGCATGCCTTCGACATGCTGGGCGATCGATTCGAGCGAACGCTTGCGATAGGTCTCTGGATCGCGCGTACGCAACTCGGCCGCCTGCGCCACATCAAGTCCCTGCGGAATATAACCGCCCAGGGGATCGTGCGCGCTTGTTTGATCCGTCAGCAGGTCCGGCACTACACCGCGCCGCGCGAATTCCGGGATCACCTGGGCGCAATTTCCCACCAGTCCCACCGAGGTCGCTTCGCGCTTGCGCACGGCATTCTTCAAAATTCGCAGCGCTTCGTCGAGATCGTTCACCATCACATCGCAGTAGCCCGTCTTTACGCGCCGTTTGATGCGCTCTGGATCAACGTCAATTCCCAGGAATGCCGCGCCATTCAGCGTCGCCGCCAGAGGCTGCGCGCCTCCCATTCCGCCCATCCCGCCGCTCACCACCAGCTTTCCCGCCAGATCGCTCTGAAAATGTTTTCGCGCCGCGGCCGCAAAAGTTTCGTAGGTACCTTGCAATATTCCCTGCGTGCCGATGTAAATCCAGCTACCCGCGGTCATCTGGCCATACATCATCAGCCCCGCGCGGTCGAGCTCATCAAAGTTTTTCCAATCGCTCCAATGTCCCACCAAATTCGAATTCGCTATCAGCACGCGCGGAGCGTAGCTGTGCGTGCGGAAAATCCCCACGGGCTTGCCGGACTGTACCAACAGTGTCTCGTCATTCTTCAGCGATTTCAGTGACGCAACAATCGCGTGATAACACTTCCAGTTCCGCGCCGCCTTCCCGCGCCCGCCATAGACGATCAAATCTTCCGGCTTCTCCGCCACTTCCGGATCAAGGTTGTTCATCAGCATGCGCATGGCCGCTTCCTGCTGCCAGCCTGGGCAGGAAAGAGTCGTGCCGCGCGGGGCGCGAACCGGCCGGTATCCGGTCGTTTCTTCGGTTGCGAGTTTCGACATCGGAACCTCCCCGAACATCTTAGCGCACCCGCAGCAGAATTTCGCCGTTTGGTATTGCGCTAGCAAGCCAGCGCCCGCGTTGCGCGATGTTCTCCCATACGCTACAGTTAAATCTATTACGATGGATTATCCCCCGCTCACGAAATCCTTTCTCGAAGCCGTGGACAAGCACGCGAACCCTCGCGCCCAAATGTATCGCACCGCGGAGGGCTGGCAGTCGATCGCCGCGCAAGAAATGCTACGTCGGGTGGCAGGATTGTCGAAAGCCTTCCGCGAGTTGGGAATTAAATCTGGCGACCGCGTCGCGATTCTCGCGCCGAACTGCCCGGAATGGCACATCGCTGACTTCGCCATACAAGGTTTGGGCGCAGTCAGCGTCCCTATTTATTTTAATGAATCGCTCGATCGCCTCGTTTACATCATGAACGATTCGGGTGCGCACATAATTTTCACTTCCGGGGAAGCCCAAGCCCGCAAAATCGCCGAATGCCGCGACCGAATCACGGCGCTCGAACACGTTATCTCCGTCGCTCCTCTCTCCGACTTGAGTGGCGAGACGTTGCGCTACGAGGCCCTCATACGCACGGCAAGCGACGCCGACATCGCCGAATACCGCAAGCGCGCCGCGGAAGTCTCCGCCAATCAATTGGCCACCATCATTTACACCTCCGGCACCACCGGCGAACCCAAGGGAGTGATGCTCACCCATCAAAACCTAAGCTCCAATGTTGTGGACTCGCTGAAGGATCATGATCTTTCTACCAGCGACGTCGCGCTTTCCTTCCTCCCCCTGGCCCATGTCTATGAACGCACGGTGGACTACGGCTATCTCTTCGACGGCGTCCCCATCGCCTACGTTGAGCAAATGGAATCCGTTGCGCAAGCGCTTCTGGAAGTGAAACCCACGCTCACCGCCGCGGTCCCGCGATTTTTCGAAAAGATTTACGCGAACATTATCGACAAGGGACATCGCGAAACGGGCATAAAAAGAAAAATCTTTGATTGGTCATTGCGTGTAGCCGAAGAAGCGGTCCCCTGGCGCGCGCATGGGAAGCAGCCTTCGTTTGGGACCAAACAGCGCTGGCAAATCGCCGACCGCCTCGTTTATTCAAAAATTCGCGCCGGACTGGGCGGCAGAATCCGCTACTTCTTTTCCGGCGGAGGCCCGCTCTCCCCCGATCTCGCGGAATTTTTCTGGTCCATTAATCTTCCGATCATGCAAGGTTATGGCCTCACGGAAACTTCGCCGGTGATTTCGGCCAACGTCCCAAAGAAAAATAAAGTAGGCACCGTCGGCTTGCCCATAGCGCACGTGGAAGTCCGCATCGCCGGCGATGGCGAGATCCTGGTAAAAGGCCCCTGCGTCATGGAAGGCTATTTCCACAAACAGAAAGAGACGGAAGAAGTTCTGACGCCAGACGGATGGTTTTGCACCGGAGACATCGGAAAACTCGACGAAGACGGATATCTGATCATTACCGATCGCAAGAAAGAATTGTTGAAAACGGCCGCCGGAAAATTTGTGGCGCCCGCCATGATCGAAAATCTGTTGAAACAGTCCAGGTTCATCACCAACGCCATCGTCGTAGGTGACCAGCGTAAATTCGTGGCTGTATTAATCGTTCCAAACTTCGCCGCCATCCAGCAGGAAGCTCAAAAGCACGGTAAAGATTTTCCCGGACCGTCGCAGATGACTTCAGACCCCTGGGTCCGCGACCTGCTTTCGCGCGAAATCGAGCGCCTGACCTCCGCGCTGGCGCAATACGAAAAACCAAAACGCTTCGCGCTTCTCGAACAAGACTTTACCTTCGCCAACGGGGAACTGACCTACACGCTGAAAATGAAACGCCGAGTGATCGAAAGTCGCTACCAGGATGTAATCGCAAAACTGTATGCCGATGTCGAGGAGCCGCGCCCGCAGCACTTAGCCTAATCTATCGGCCAATGCCCGCAAGCGTTACTATAGATCAGGAGATTCCGATGGTAGACCACTTGGTGATTGCTGGAAAAACATTCAACTCGCGCCTGATCGTTGGCACCGGCAAATATCGCAACTTTGAAGAAATGCGCCGCGCGCATGAAGCGTCTGGCGCCGATATGGTCACGGTGGCGATTCGCCGCGTGAATCTCACCGATAAATCGAAGGAATCTCTTCTGGATTACATCGACCGCAAGAATTTTTTCATTTTGCCAAATACCGCCGGCTGCTATTCCGCGGACGAAGCCGTCCGCACCGCCCGCCTCGGACGCGAAGTGGGCCTCTCCGAATGGGTCAAGCTGGAAGTGATCGGAGATCAGCAAACGCTTTTTCCCGACACTGCAGAGCTGATTCGCGCCACAAAAACTCTAGTGGCCGAGGGCTTCGTAGTCCTGCCCTACACCAACGACGACCTGATCGTCGCGCGAAGATTAATTGATGCCGGAGCCGCCGCCGTGATGCCGCTCGGCGCGCCCATCGGTTCTGGAATGGGCATTCAAAATACGGCAAACATGCAGATCCTGCGCGAACGGATCACAGAAGTTCCGATGATCGTGGACGCCGGCGTGGGAACCGCCTCCGATGCCGCTATCGCCATGGAGCTAGGTGCGGACGGCGTGCTGATGAACACCGCCATCGCGGAAGCTCAGGACACCGTGCTGATGGCCGAAGCCATGGGCGCTGCTGTGGAAGCCGGCCGCAAAGCGTTCCTCGCCGGCCGCATCCCGAAAAAACTGTACGCCACCGCCTCTAGCCCGCTTCAGGGCGTAGTCCGTTAGGCTACCGTTCGGCACCTTCAGCGGAATAAAACGTGCCACGAAATGTCCACCAGCGCGTGTACCAGCGCGCCAGGAAACAGCGATCCGGTTTTCATCCAAACGTGCCCATAAAACAATCCGGCGATCGTCGCCAGAAAAACATACTTCCAGTTCGGAAACGGCGCATGCAGGATGTGCGAAAATCCGAAAATCACGGCGGCCATCGCCAGTCCGGTCCACTGATTCTTCAACGTCCGTGAAAGCAAATTCTCGAGCACGCCGCGAAATAGGAATTCTTCCGGCCAGGCGGTAAAAAAAGTAATGCCCACCGTACCCAAGGGAAGCGAGCGTAGCCGCGCCATTGTCGGATCAAACTTCAGAAAGCCCATTTGCATCCCCAACGGCACTGCGATCGCGACAAAAATCAGGAAATGAATCGCCACATTCGCGCCAAATCCGCGCCGCCAAACAATCTGGTAGCCAATTCCGTCCATCCGACGCAGCAGCACAAACGCGGCAATGCCCGTACTAAGCGCCAACAAAATCGTCAGCGTGTGCGTGAGTTCCGTGGGATAGGGAAACACGTGATACATCCAACGAAATTCCACAGGCAGCCAGACGATCAGCGCCGCGGCATAGTCTTCCCAAGTCCCGGGGGGCTTACCTGCGCTGCGCGCCAATAGCAACGCCGGCAAAACGCAGTAAGCCGCGCCCGCCAGCGCCATTTTCCAATTGCCCGTAACAGTTGTGCTGTAAATCAGAACGGCAAACAGCGGTACCAGCGGCGCGAGCACGCGTCCACGTTCACCCAGGACTTTCCGCGTGCGCTCCAGAACGGAGGGACAGGCCAGGAAAAATTCAAACGCGAAAAGTACAGCAGCCACGCTCAGCGTGATGCCATAGCGCCGGCCGCCATAACCCAAACGAAATCCCAGCAGGATCACAAAAACAACAATCGGCACCCACACGGCGAAAGCAATGGGAAGCTTCAATTCCCACGATTTTGAATGGCCGCTAGCCACCACAGGATTTTACTGAACTGCACGAAACTTCCGATAAAAACTTGCTTTGCGTTTGCCTCTCGGCGATTCTTGTGCGGCTTGAAGGCCACCCTACAGACCGGCAAACCACAACGGCTCGCTTACATTGACTGGATGCGCGGCTTCGCCTGCCTGTTAATGTTTGAAGTGCACGCCTATGATTCCTGGCTAGGCGGAGCAGCGCGCCAGTCGCGAGTCCTTAAATGGTCGCAGCTCAGTGGAACCATCCCCGCGCCTCTTTTTCTTTTTCTCGCTGGAGTTTCTTTCGCGCTGGTGTCGGACAAGATGCGCAAGAAAGGCGCTACGCCAAATCAAATCGCCTGGACCACGATTCTTCGCGGCGCAGAAATCCTCGGCCTCGGATTGCTTTTCCGCGTGCAGGAATACCTGCTCGGCATCCCCTGGGCACCCTGGACCGATTTGCTGCGCGTGGACATTCTCAACACCATCGGCATTTCCATCGTCTTGTTGGGCGTAGTAGGGCGCCTGACGCAAAGCCGCGGGGCCAACGCCGCCGTGGCCATGATAACGGCGGCCGCAATCGCCCTAGCCACTCCATTTTTATACACCACCTGGCGTCCGCGCCGGCTTCCCTGGTATCTCGAGTCCTACATTAACGGTGTGCACACTTTCAAGGCTCCGCAGCCCTGGCTCTTCCCAATTTTCCCCTGGGCTGGATTCGCTTTTGTGGGTCTGGCTCTTGGCTACCTTCTGTTCAGCGACTGGGGAAAAAATAGTCTGGGGAAAATAGCGTTGGCCTGCGGCGTCGCGGGTGTAGCGCTGTTTTATCTTTCAAAATGGCTGGATGGCCGAAGCTTGCAAATCTATCCCGATTACGATTACTGGCACACCAGTCCCAATTTCTTTCTCGCGCGTGTGGCCATCATGCTGGTAATTGTGTTCGCAAGTTACGCTTGGTGCCGCTGGGGCCTGGGCCAAGTCGGTTTCAGCCCGCTCATCCAGATGGGCCAAACTTCCTTGCTTGTCTATTGGGTGCACATCGAATTCGTTTACGGAAGATTTTCCATCATGAAGAAAGAGGGCGAGTCCATCCCCATGGCTACACTCGGTTTTCTGATGATCACCGCTGCCATGGTTCTTCTCTCACTCGCGCGAACCACCTGGAAAGATCACGGCCCCGAAATAAGTGCGTGGTTTAAACGAACGGTACGTTCGGCAGCGCAAAGCTAAGGTCTTTTTACCGGACTATCCGCTTGCGGTGCGGGGTTTTGCAATTCACTAGCAGGCTTCGGCTGCGTCTGAAAGATCACTTCTCCCGGCCGCGACAGTCTCATCTCTTCTCGTGCAATTTTCTCGATCGTCGCGGGATCGCTCTTCAGCCCCTGCACGCGCTCCTGCATCCGCTTATTTTCATCATCCAGCCGCTTAATGTCCTTCCGAATTTCCTGCGCTTGCTTCTGGGATTCCCTCATGGCCAGCACGCCGTGGGTCCCGAAAATATCCTGAAGCAAAAGCAGAGCAAAACCGACAATCAGGAACAAGTACATGTTGCGCCGGAAAAATTGCCCGAGCTGCTCAAAGAATCCGACACGCGGCTCGCTCGCGGCCGTCTTCGCCGTGTCTTGCTTGTTCACTGGGCGGCCGCTTGCGTGGTAATCCACCTGCGCGCCTCCTGGGTCAGTTTTTGCGAAGCCGCCACGCTGGCTGTCTCAGCATAAATGCGCACCACGGGCTCGGTTCCAGAAGGACGTATCAACACCCACGCTCCATCTTCGAACGCCAATTTCATGCCATCGAGCCGGTTTACATTCACCACGCGCTTGCCCGCGAATTCGCTCGGGTCGCTTTTCAAACGTTCCACTAGCCTTTTGTGCGCGTCATCGGAAAGCGGCAAGTTCACGCGCACCGGCCAATATTCGCGCCCCACTCTGCGAAATAGATCCCGCAGCTGCTCGCGCAGGGAAATTTGCCGCGCAGCAATCATTTCCGCCACCAGCAGACACGCCAGGATGCCGTCCTTCTCCGGCAAATGTCCGCGAATCGTCATTCCCGCGCTTTCTTCGCCGCCAATCGCGATTTTGTCATCGCGCAGAAACGGCCCAACGTATTTGAAACCCACCGGACTCTCATAAATTTGCACGCCGTACAATTTCGCCACCGCATCCAAAATGTGCGAAGTCGCCACGCTGCGTGCCGCTCCCAGTCTGTATCCGCGCGTCTCCAGCAAATAATCGAACGCAAGTCCGAGAATGTGGTTCGGATCGATGAACGTGCCGTCGCGGTCCAGTATTCCGAATCGGTCAGCGTCGCCATCGGTCGCCAGTCCGGCCAGAGCTTTCTTCTCCAGAACAGTTTTCTTGAGCAGCCCAAGATTTTCTTCCGACGGATCCGGCCCCTTGCCTTCAAACAAAACATCGCGGGTGCAGCGAATTTCAGTCACCGCCAGCGCGTCTTCCTTCAGAATCCGATCCAGCCATCCCGCGCCGCAGCCGTGTACCGCGTCGCAAACAAAATTGCCCTTGGCTTTCGCCAGCACGTCAAAGCGAATCATTTTTTTCAGTTGCGCAAAGTAAGCTTCGCGCGGATGTATGGCTTCGAATTGATCTTCCACCTCATGATAGGGAGTGTTGTCCTCGGGCAGCGCCGCCGCGCGCTTCTCGATATCTTTGGTAGTCTCTAGCGCTGCCGGCCCGCCCTCCGGCCCGGAATATTTCAGCCCGTTGTAATCCCAGGGATTGTGGCTGGCGGTAATGTTCACACCACCGGCGAGTTTGTTGAAAATAATCGCATGCGCAATCACCGGAGTCGGTGTCGGCTCCTGGCAGAAAAGAATTCGGCAGCCACGCGCCTTCAGCACTTCCGCCGAAGTGCGCGCGAATTCCGGCGAGAAGAATCGCATATCGTAGCCTACCACCAGCGTGGGCCATTTCGTTTGCGCCAAGACGTGTTCCGCCACCGCAGCGGACGCGCGACGCACTCCGCCAAAGGTGAAATCGTCGGCAATCACGCCGCGCCAGCCAGAAGTTCCGAAATGTATCGCTTGGTTCGTCACCAACGGCTATTGTATCTTGGCCCTCCAGCCGCAATCACACAACATTCAAAATGACGGGCGGCGTACTAGTAAAGACATAGAGAATTTTCAGATGACGAAAAAGATCGTGGTCCTGGTCACCTGCGGTTCCACAAAAGAAGCCCGCAAAATCGCCCGCGCCTTGGTGGAACACCGTATCGCCGCCTGCGTGAATATTTTAGCCAGCCCCGTGCAGTCGGTCTACCGCTGGAAGGGAAGTGTAGAATCCGCAAAAGAATTCCTGCTAATCATCAAAACCACGAAGGCCCGATTCCCGCAATTGAAAGCCGAGGTAGGGCGCCTGCATCGCTACGAGGTCCCCGAAATAATCGCCCTACCAATCGCAACCGGCTCCGCGGCCTATCTCAAATGGATCTCCGAATCCGTCGCCTCGGTTGCCAAGGACCACCGTTTCGGTTCGGAGTAACCGTCCGTTCGCTCTAATTCCCGGGCGCTGGGACGTAGTAACCGGGTCGATTACGAATCGAAACATGGGGCTTTGAAACGGTAACCGTGATCGCGTGAAAACCGGGACCACGCTCCCAATTTATGCGGTAGCCGATGACGTACTGAAGATGGAGTTCGGCGCCGATTGCGTCTACAGCGCTCTGAAGCGTAGCGGTCCGGATCCCGTCATAATGGACACCTCCCGTAGCCGCGGTCGCGACTTCGAGATCATGATTTTTGACCTTATTTTTGCCTTCTTGCAGAAGAAAAATTGCCGGAGCGGCCCAAAGCGCAGGAGCGGCGTCTCGAAGATCACGCGTCGCGCTGCGCGGCCCCACAGCATAGATGGCGATATTTTCGAGCGCGGCGGCCCGTACGAGGGGGCCTAGTTTAGCGGTACTTCCTTGGTCTTCCGATTCGCCGACGATGAGCATTACGCGCCGCCATTTGGGTGGCTCATCGGTAAGCAGCTGAACGGCGAGCTCCATCCCGTCGTAAAGCATCCTCTCGGGCGCTTCAAAGTTGACGGCGGCGACCGCATTCCGGACAAGGTCCTGATCCTGTGTGAATGGCTGCCGTAGTTCGACGGTCGAATCGTAAGTTATAACCGCAACTTTGCTATCCAGCATCATTACCGTCTCAGCAAGGATGCTTCCCAGGCCGTGAATGACCGGAATCATTCCGTGAAGGCGCGTACTTGTTTCAAGAACGAGTACTACGGCGAGAGGATCACCGCCCAGGTCCCAACGGTCAATGGTTTGTTCCACTCCGTCGTCGAATATATGAAAATCCTTTTGGGAAAGGTCCAGGACCAACTCGCCACTTGCGTCGGTCACCGTGACGGGCACCATCACTTCGGTTGTGGAAACGCGGATCTGGCCTTTCGCGGAAGGTGAAGCGGATTGCGTCTGGCTCCGCAGCGAGACCACCAGGGCTGCCGAGAACAACAAGGCCAGCGCACATCGAAACACGACTTTTCCATAGCGGCTCGCCACAGAGGGGCTACCATTCCGACCACGCCGCAAAGGTTGTCAGAGACAACTTGTCGTTAGACCTTCGCCAGCGCCTGATCCAAATCCGCAATCAAATCTTCCACGTCCTCAATACCGACCGACAGCCGAATCAACCCTTGTGTGATCCCGACTTCTTTCTGCTTCTCCGGTGGCATGGACGCATGCGTCATCAAAGCCGGATGCGAGATCAGTGTCTCCACTCCGCCCAAACTTTCCGCCAACGAGCAAATCTTGACATGGTTCAAAAGCGCCTTGGCCGCCTCGAGTGACCCCAGGTCAAACGACAACATCCCGCCAAACCCTTTCTGTTGTCTTTTGGCAATCGCATGTTGCGGATGTGACTCCAGCCCCGGATAAATCACTTTCTTCACTTTAGGATGCTTTTCCAGATATTTCGCCACCGCCATTCCGTTCGAGTCATGGCGGTCCATACGCACAGCCAGCGTCTTCACTCCGCGCGAAACCAAAAAACAATCCATGGGCGCAAGCCCCGCTCCAGCCGACCGTTGTACGAAATATATTTTCTCCGCATCTTCCTTGCGCGTCAGAATCACCGCACCACCCACGCAATCGCTATGCCCATTCAAATATTTGGTCATCGAATGGACCACAATGTGCGCTCCCAGCGCGATGGGCTGCTGCAAATAAGGACTTAGAAAAGTGTTGTCAACTACAAGCGTCAGATTTCTCTCTCGCGCCAGCTTCGCAATCGCGGCCAGGTCCGTGACGATCATGGTAGGATTCGTCGGCGTCTCGACATAAAGCATTTTCGTACTTGGCTTAATCGCGGCCTTCACTTTTTCCATGCAAGACGTGTCCACGTAACTGAATTCCATGCCAAATTGAACCAGCAACTGCGTGGTCAGCCGGAAAACTCCGCCGTAAACAGCTTCGGAAAGAATCGCGTGATCGCCGGGGCGCAAAAGCCGGAAAACAGAATCAATAGCCGCCATCCCGGAAGTGAAAACGTACGCGGACGGTCCTCCCTCCAGTTTCGCAATGGTGCGCTCCAAAGCTTTGCGGTTAGGATGGTTCGTCCGCGCGTAGTCGTACCCTTTGCTCTTGCCCATTTCATCGATTACGTAGGTGGACGTCTGATAGATCGGCGCCACAATCGCTCCAGTTAGAGCGTCCGGCTCCTGCCCCACGTGAATTGCGTCGGTCGAAAAACCCATCGCTCGCCTCCAGTCCTAGCAATCATCATACGTCAGGGCGATGTAAACTCCACACCATCGGCGACCCGGCGCGTCCAGTAAACCAACCAAAGCGGACCTTGCAGTCCTTGAAATCTTTTGAGCTTGAGAGCCACCTACGATTGCTGTAAAAGAAGTGCTATGAAGGCGGCGGCAGCCTCGAAGAGATTTCTGTTGCAGCTCTCCGGTTTCGCTCTCTTTACCATGCTCCTGGTTTTTCCTGTACGCTCGCGCACGGCGACCGCTCGTCAGAATCAGTCATCCGCTCCGGCACAACCACCGCCGGCGCAAACTCAAACCCCTGCGCCAGACAAAAAGGACAAAGACAAGAAATCCACCGACCCCGCGACCGTAAAACTACGCATCGAAGTCACTGGAGCGGATGGAAAGCCAGTCGGCAATGCCAGCGTTTACGTCCGATTCAACGAGCCAGGAGGTCTGTTTCACCACGAAAAGCTCGCCGAACTGAACTTTAAAACCAATCAAGACGGTTCCGTGAAGGTCACCGACCTCCCACAAGGCAAAATTTTGATTCAAGTAGTAGCAAAAGGCTGGCACACATTTGGAAAGTGGTATGAGTTCAACACCGACACAGAAACCGTGCAGATCAAGCTCGATCCTCCGCCGCACTGGTACTAGGTGATTCCTCGCATCACCAGAGTTTTCCTGAGATGGAATTTCTGAGCCGGAATAATCTCATTTCGACCGCTAGGGAAATAAAAATCAATCCTCGTCGCCAATTATTTTTTTATTTTTGCGCCAACTGCACACAAACAGTGCAAAGCGAAGCAAGCTATTGCTGGGTGCACCATTCCGATTCTAAAGCCGTCCTTTTCCACACGCTTTTCAACAGAACTGTTGAAAACTTTTACACCGCGTTCACACTTCTTTCGCCGCGCCAACATGGTTGGCTTTCAAATTGCTTCCGCAAAAAAAGCTTCCTTTCCGTGCCAACCAAACTTCTCTAACCCAATCCGCAAAATTTCCCGGTGGTCAACGTTTCGCAACTAGCTTTGTCGTTTATTCCCTCGTGTTATGATGGATTTTCCGCATCCAGATGCTCGCAGGTAAATGAAACAACTCATTCTCAACGCAGATGATTTCGGAATGACCCGGGGTGTGAACGAAGGGATTATCCGCGCACATCGCGACGGAATTCTCACCAGCACCACGTTAATGGCCAATGGCGCGGAATTCGACCATGCCGTTGCGGGCGCCAAACTAAATCCGGAATTGGGCGTGGGATGCCACCTAGTCCTCGTCGGCGGTCCGGCCGTTGCAGCTAAAGAGAAAATTTCTTCCTTGGTGGATGAAAACGGAAATCTCCCGGAATCGCTTGGCCTGTTTGTCGCAAGACTCACCGCCGGACTCATACGATCGAAAGCCATCGAACGCGAGATGCGCGCCCAAATCGAAAAAATCCGCGCTGCAGGAATCGAGCCAACGCATCTCGACACCCACAAGCACACCCACGCACATCCCAAAGTGATGGAATCCCTGGCACGCGTTGGCAAAACACTGGGAATCACGCGCGTTCGCAAACCCATGGAAAATCTTCGAGATTCCTGGCAGAGCACTCGTGACGCAGATTCGAGCCATACCTTGGAGTTGCTAGCCGCGGCCGCCGCGCGAACCGTAACACCGTGGTTCCAAGCCATCGTCCGCAGCTACGGCTTGCTCACTCCCAACAATTTCTTAGGCTTAGCCATGACTGGCAGTCTCGGCCCAGCCGCCCTGCGTCGCATGATTGACACACTGCCTGGCGGCTCCACCGAGATCATGCTCCACCCCGGCATTTGTGACGACGACCTCGCCCAATCTGGCTCGCGCCTGCAGATGCACCGTGACACCGAAATGTCCGCCCTGCTCGACCCCGCGGTAAAGAGTGCGGTCGTGGAAAGGGATATTCGCCTAATTACCTATCGCGAGTTAAACTAACGGCATGCAACCCGAGCGCGCCGTGCCACCCCGCTACTCCATCGTCGTCCCGTTCCATGACGAGCAGGATAGCGTCCGCGAACTTCACCAGCGCTTAAGCCAAGTAATGACCGGACGCTTCGATCCAGTGGAATTCGTTTATGTGGACGACCAAAGCTCCGATGCAACGCCTCAAATACTGGCCGCCATTGCCGACGAAGATCCTCGCGTCGCAGTCCTTCGCCTGAAGCGAAATTACGGACAGACCACCGCGCTCGCCGCGGGCTTTGATTTTGCCTCCGGCGACATCATCATCTCCATGGATGGCGACCTCCAGCACGATCCCGCGGACATACCTGAACTACTCGCCGTGCTCGAAGCCACTCATTCCGATATCGTTAGCGGATGGCGTGAGAAACGTGTAGACAATTTCCTGCTCCGCCGCTTGCCTTCGCGAATCGCAAATTGGATGATGAGCAAGCTATCCGGCGTGGACATTCATGACTTCGGCACCACCTTCAAGGTCTATCGCCGCGAGATCATCAAAGACATCCCTCTCTACGGTGAAATGCACAGATTCATTCCAGCGCTTGCGGCTTGGAACGGTGCGCGCATCGTCGAAGTCCCCATAAAAAATATCGTGCGCCCCGGTGGCAAATCCCATTATGGAATTTCGCGCACCCTGCGAGTTTTCTTCGACATCATTACCATTCGCTTCCTGATGCGTTACATGACCCGCCCCCTGCACTTTTTCGGTCCCACCGGCTTGGTGGGCATGTTCGTCGGCGGCCTAATACTTTTTGTTCTGCTGTTAGCTAAAATCTTCTGGGGCATGTCCATTTTTGTCCAGCACGGCCCGCTTCTGATTTTAGGGATGATGTTATGTTTGTTCGGCGTGCAACTGCTGGCCGTCGGTTTGGTGGGCGAGTTGCTCATGCGCACGCACTTTGAATCGCGCGAAAACCCGGTCTATCGTTTGGAACGCGTCTTCGGCGCATCGCGGACCGCGGAAGCTGCCCAGCCCTCTGCTGAAAATCCGCTTGCGGCAAAGTCCGTCAGTCGTTAGAGTACGCCCTACATTTGGGGAACTTGCTTAACATTCCAGTGAGGAAAACATTTCATGCGTAAAGCTATCTTAATTGGTTCTGCGATGGTCGTGCTGGCCGCTGTAGTTTTTGCTGGCAACAACGATCCGTGGAAATCCAAGCCTTATCAGCAATGGGACGACAAAGACGTCCGCAAGATTCTCGGGGACTCGCCGTGGTCCAAGATCATTCAGGTCGATGCCACCTGGACCAACCTAAAAGAAATCGCGGCCGCTGATTCCGGCCAAGCGCCCAGTACCGCCGGCACGGCACCCGCTGCTGGAGGAAAAATGGGCACCAGTCCATCCGCAGGAGCAAATCCTACCGTGGGAGGAGCTGCCGCTCCACCGTCAGACCCCGGAGACGCCAAGCCACAGGTCGCTTTCGCCGTGCGCTGGGTTTCTTCTCGCACGCTCCAGCGAGCAGCGGCACGTAGCGCGGAACTTGCCGGCCAGATAAAACCGGAAGACGCCGAAAAGCAGCTCGCCAATCCTCCCGACGTTTACGAAATCGCTGTCACCGGTCCCGACATGCGGCCTTTTCAATCCGCCGACGAGGACACGCTAATGAAGAGCGCTGAACTGATCGGCAAAAAATCCAAAGAGAAAATGTCGCCTACCAAGGTTCAGATTAATCGTGCCGCCGACGGCAAGAAAGTCCAGGCCGTCGCTTTCATCTTTCCCAAGAAGGCCAGCAACGGCGAGCCTGTCGTCCCCGAAGACGAAAAGAGTGTCGATTTCGTCCTCAATATCAACGGTGCAAAAATTCACTTGAGCTACGATATTTCTAAAATGCAGGATAATCAGGGACGCGATCTCTAACTCGAAATTCCGCAAATAATCTCAATCTCGCGAGGAGCTACGATGAAGAACGTTTCCATACGGGCGGTAGCTGCACTGTTCTGCGGTCTGCTGGCCGGCGCAGCATCAGCTCAGATGGGCCGCTTCTCGGCGCCCCACGTGATGGGATTTTGGAATCCCGTCGTTGGCGCAGGCGCGGTTTACTCCGTGCAGCCTGCCAAGGGCGATAAGACCGAGATGCAGATCGCGATCGTCGGCAAAGAACAAGTCGATGGAAAAGACGCCTATTGGTACGAGATGTCTTTCAACCAGGGCAACGGTGAAACGATCATGAAGAGTTTGATGGTCCTCAACGGGCCGGACACTCATGTCTTCCGCATGATCATGCAAATGCCCGGCCGTGCGCCCGTAGAAATGCCCGCACAAATGATGCATCAGGACCGTACGACACAACCTGCGGACGTTCGCTCAGACGCCGAAGACTTGGGCAGCGATACAATCACGGTCCCCGCCGGTACATTCACCTGCGAGCATTACCGCACCAAAAACGGTGGCGAAGTTTGGGTGTCGCAAAAAGTTTCTCCCTATGGCTTGGTAAAGTCCAAGACGAACGACAGCTCCATGGAATTGACCAAGGTCGTCACTGGCGCGAAAGACCAGATCACCGGCACGCCTCAGCCCTTCAACCCACAAGCGTTCATGCAACAACAGCAGCAATCGCCGAACCACTAGGCGGATGTAAGACAACCGTTCGTTCAAAAGACGTTCCGCCCGGTGGGGACGTCTACCCATTTTTATATGTAAAGATTTGTAAAGCGAAAGCGACGCCCAGCATCTGACACAGAGAGAAACGCAATATGCGTTCTGCCGAAGAAAAATTCTACCGCGCGCGAATCATTCATCGCGACGAATTTTCCGCCGGCCTTTGGAAGATTCGTCTGGACCCCGGCGGCCCATTCGATTTTGCGGCCGGACAATTCGCCACTCTCGGTGTGCCGACTCCGGAGAAACTTGTCGAGCGCGCTTACTCCATAGTCTCGTCGCCCTACGAACATGAACTCGAGCTCTTCATCGAACTTGTCCCCGGAGGCGAACTCACTCCGCTTCTGCACGCTCTTCCCTCTGGCGCGGAAGTCTCCCTGCGCAAGATCGCCAAAGGCCGCTTCACCCTGGACCTGAAAAGCGGCCACAAAAATCATCTGCTCCTGAGCACGGTTACGGGTGTAGCTCCCTACATCTCCTATCTGCGCACGCTTTATAAAGATTCCACCGAAAACCGCTTTCCCGCTGACATCCACCTATACCTCATCAACGCCGCCAGCCGCTCCTGGGAATTCGGCTATCATTACGAAATTACGGAGCTGGCGTCCAAAGTTCCGTGGCTCACCTACGTTCCCGCCGTAAGCCGTCCGTATGAAGACCTCGAGTGGCGCGGTGAAACTGGCCGCGTGGAAGACATCATTCGCAAATACACCGACCTTTGGCAATTATCGGGTTCCGACACCACAGGCTATCTCTGCGGTCATCCGCAAATGATTGAACTAGGGAAGGGAATTCTCCACCGCCGCGGTTTTCCCAAACAATCCTTGAAGGAAGAAGTCTACTGGGTTCCGCCAAAAACTTTCCGGCGCTGACGGGCTTGCAAGGGGCCTTGCGGTGACCGTCAGTGCCGGCTTTCCGTTGCGTCTCTCGCTAAATGGAGGGCCCCGCAGCGGCAAGCTGTTCCATGGTGCTCGAGATCGCGCGAATCGGTGTGGAAACGTGGACCGTGTCGTCATGATCTTCGAGGTCCACCACGATCGATCCGCCTTCTTTCGCCACGCGCACGTGTTCGCCGGGCTCTTTCACTTCCACCAGCGTCATGTCGTCGGTCTCGCGCAACTGGTCCAGCGTTGCGCGAATCGTCGGCATCCATGGACGAATTTCGGCGGCCGCGTGCGACAAATGTCTTTGCGGCACGAAATACACGGCAATCGGTGCGAGCATCGCCGGAGCGATCACATACACGTGGTGCACCTCCGGCTGCCGCTCCACCACTTTCACCTCTACCAATCCTTCGCTGCAAAGCAGTCCCACGCCGGCCACCGCGGTTCCCACCACTCCTAACGCAATTTTCCCGAATAAAATCACAAATCACCTCCGTCGGAACCGTCGCCGGCTATTCTTGGCTGCCTTTCGAATCCACCCAAATGCGAATGTGCTGCGATGCATCTTCCACCGTAACCAGCAAAGAATCGCCCGCATCGCTCAACGCCCGAATCGCCGCCGACACATCCAGCTCATTGTCCTTTGCCGTCGAAAGCAGAGCATCCACAACCTTCATCGGGACCGTGATGTCCACCTTCTGCCCGCCTTTATTTCCATCGCGAACGTGCACCACCAAATTTCCATTCGACTTCGCTACGCGCACATCCTGATCTTTTTCCTTCACCGTCACGAACTCGTTGTCCGGAGCCGTGCGCACCGCGTCCAACAGCGCGCGAATGTCCACGTCGCCCATATCTGCATGCCCGATCTTCACGTGCCCGTTGTGCATGTCCCCTTTATGGATGGTGGGCAAAATTTTCTCCGCCATCGAAAGCGGCACGTTCACATTCACACTCTCGCCCTTCGAGGCGTCCTCCACCTTCACATGCAGATATCGCTCGGCCGGCCCCGCGATGGCTGCTCGGGCGGTGGCCACCATCCCTGCCAGCACAAAGATCATCCCAATCCCGCAAAGTCGTTTTCTCATTTTGGGGAAGCCTCCCGTGCTCTTCCTGCTCCTATGTACGGAGCCTCCATCGCAAATGTTCCCCACTTAAAAAAAAACACTCAAAACGGTCATCGCGAGCGGAGTTCCACGCTTTTTGCTGGCCCCGGTTTCCTCAGGGCGCCGGACGCAGTGCGAGGGATCTGCTGTTCGGTTCAGGCGGAAGCTCGCGGGGGAACTATGGTCGCTGCTGCATTTGCACGGACCCACTGACGCTTCTACATTTGCACGGCCTACTGCCGTTGAATCTTGAAGTAAACAGCCGCCAGCGGAGGAACACGGATCTTTAACGAATAAGCATGCTCATTCCACGGCACAGGCTCGGCGGCAGCGCCACCTTCATTGCCATTGCCGCTTCCTTCGTAATACTGCGAATCGGTATTCAGGATCTCGCGATAGAACCCTTCCTCCGGCACGCCTACGCGATAATTTTCGCGCACCACGGGAGTAAAGTTGCACACCACAACCACAAAGTGGCTTTTGTCTCTCGCGCGCCTCATAAACGAGAGAATACTCGCCGTATTGTCATTCGCTTCCAGCCACTCAAATCCGGGCCATTCGAAATCAACTTCGTACAGCGCCGCTTCGGTCGTATGCAGCCGGTTCAAATCCTCTACCAGCCTTTGCACTCCGCGATGCGGCGGGGATTGTTCCAATTGCCAATCGATCGACACCGTCTCCGACCATTCATCGCGCGGCGCCAGTTCGCCTCCCATAAACAAAAGCTTCTTCCCCGGATGGGCATACATATAGCCGTACAGCAACCGCACGTTCGCAAACTTCTGCCATTCGTCTCCCGGCATTTTTTCCAGCAGCGAACGCTTGCCGTGTACCACCTCATCATGCGAAAGGGGCAATATGAAATTTTCGTTGAATGCATAAATCATCGAAAAGGTCAGCTCGTTGTGATGAAACTGCCGGTGAATCGGGTCCAGCGCGAAATAACGCAGCGTGTCATTCATCCAGCCCATATTCCATTTCAAATCGAATCCCAGCCCGCCGTCATATGTTGGACGTGATACCGCCGGCCAGGAAGTGGATTCCTCCGCAATCATCAACGCGCCCGGATGTCGCTTGTGCAGTACTTCGTTCAGCCGCTTTATGAAATCAATTGCTTCCAGATTCTCACGCCCGCCATACGGGTTGGGTATCCACTCGCCCGGCTTGCGCGAATAATCCAGATAGAGCATCGACGCCACCGCATCCACTCGCAGTCCATCCATGTGATATTTGTCCATCCAGAAGAGCGCGTTCGAGATCAAATAATTTTGCACTTCATTGCGCCCGTAGTTGAAAACCAGCGTGCCCCAATCCGGATGCGCCCCACGCCGCGGATCTGCATGCTCGTAAAGATGCGTGCCATCAAAAAAACTGAGTCCATGCGCATCGCGCGGGAAATGCGCCGGCGTCCAATCCAGAAAAACTCCAATGCCTTCTCGATGGCAACAATCCACGAAATACATGAAATCCGTGGGCGAGCCGTATCGCGGAGTCACCGCGTAATACCCCACCGTCTGGTATCCCCACGAACCATCGAAGGGATGCTCCATGATCGGAAGCAGCTCGATATGCGTGTAGCCCAGCCGCTTCACGTAGGGAACCAGCTCTTCTGCGAGTTCGCGATACGTGAGCCAGCGGTTTCCTTGGGAGGTTTTCCGCCGCCACGAACCTGCGTGCAGCTCGTACACCGCCATCGGCGCATGCTGCCAGTCCCGCGCCGCGCGCGCCGTCATCCACTCGGGATCTTTCCATTCGTAGTGATCGATATTGACGACCACCGACGCGCTTTTCGGCCGCAGCTCCGCCGCAAATCCGTAAGGGTCGGATTTCAGCCTCACAAAATTTCCGTAGCGCGAACGTATCTCAAACTTGTACAACGTACCTTCCTCCAGTCCCGGAATAAAAAGTTCCCACAGTCCGCTGACGCCGCGATTGCGCATGGTGTGGACACGCCCGTCCCAAAAATTAAAATCGCCCACCACGCTCACGCGCTGCGCATTCGGCGCCCACACTGCGAAATGCACTCCTCTTACGCCGTTGATTTCCCGCAAGTGCGCGCCCTGTTTTTCGTACTTCAGGTAATGTGTGCCTTCACCTGAAAGATAAAGGTCGTAATCGGTGAGCAGCGGCGGAAACGCGTAAGGATCGTATCCCTCCCACGAATTTCCATCCGCAAATCGAAATTGCAACCGGTACGCTGTCGGCGAAATCGGTTCAGCGTCCTCTGAAATGTTGGCAATAGAAGCCGACGCGGGTTTGCTCCCACTCGAACCAGCGTCATGCACCGGCGCCGGCGCCTCTTCGCGCGAAGCCGCGACCCACGAAGGCGCCACCGCTTCAAACATTCCGCCCGGATGAATTTCCGTCATGGCCTGCGCTTCTGGATTTCCGCGCCAGAATATGCTCGCTTCCATGGCTCCAGGCCGGAACGCGCGAAGCACCAGCACGCGTGTCCCCGCGCGCTCCACCCAATGCGGCCCAAGAATCCGCGACGCGCCGTCTGACTCCCCACGCACCACGCGCTCGATCTCATCGCGCAAGTTCGTGCCCACGGCTGTGGCACCGCCGGGCGTAGCTTTCTCCTGTGCGCCGTTTGGTTTGTTGTCTTCTTGTTCCATGCCCGTTTGTGTTTCCGCACTCATGGCCAACGCTACGCAAATCGCATCACCATCTTACCGGAGCCCACTCGCCGCTCCAAACTTCACCAAGTTCGTAGATTGACGTTGCTCACGTCCGCACATAAATTGCGGATTCGAAGCTCGCCAAGGAGGCGCCACATGAATCTCCCCGACGCGCCGATTGCACACCAAGGCTTCTTCGTCACACATTTCTTCACCGTCCGAGATCAGGAAAAATCCAAGGATTTCTACGTTCGAATTCTTGGCGGGAAAGTGATCAAGCCTGAGAACCCCTGTTACATTAAGCTCGGAAACTTCTGGATTATTCTCAATTCCGGCGGCGGCCCCACACGCGACAAGCCCGAGGTCATCCTCGAAACTCCAACGGATCGGAACAGGCTAAGCAGCTTCCTCGACCTACGCCTCGCCGACATCTGGGCCTGCTACCGAGACTGGCGTGCCAAAGGAGCTGTCTTTCTCACCGAGCCGCTCGACAACCACGGCTGGGAATGGCCTTGTTACATGCGCGATCCCGACCGCTACATCATCGAAGTCGGCCAGTACACCCCAGCATCGATCGAGCGCTTTAAATCCTACGCCAGTTAAGTCGTCGGCGACAGTTTCCTACGCTGGACTTCGCACTAATTCCTCGATACGCTACGCGCACCCGGGGCGCACAGCGGGGACAATCCTATGAAGGAGTTCCATGATGAGAAATATTTCTCGCTCAATTTTCGTTCTGCTTGCGCTCTCGCTGTTCTCCGGCCCATCCATCGCTCGGGCGCAAGACGCCGCGAAAAAAACAAAAACCCCCGCCGAAGCAGTCCTCGAAGCTTGGAATGACGTTGGCAATCGCCTGGTTACCATGGCCGAAGATTGGCCCGAAGACAAATACACTTACAAACTCACTCCCAACGTCCGCTCGTTCCAGGAAGTTCTCCTGCACGTAGCCGGCTCCAACTACGATTTCCTGAATCACGTAGTTAACGCAAAACTCGGCGAAGCCTCCAACGATCCCCCCGTCCTCAATTACAAAACAAAAGCCGCCACTGTCGAATACCTGAAGAAATCCGTCACTGACGGCGCCGCGCTAATCCAAAAAGAAGGCGACGCCGGCATCCTCAAGCATCTCGACGACTGGATCGGCTACGTCGAGCACATGGGCGAACACTACGGCCTGCTAGTCGCCTACTATCGCGCCACCGGACAAATTCCCCCGGAATCGCGACCCAAGAAGTAGCAACATTATTAGAACTGTTATCCCGAGGCCGGCATTTCCCGCCGGCCGAAGGATCTGCTTTTTAATTTCGTTCCTTATGGCGGATTTCTCGATGGCGAGAATCGCTTAGAATAGCGCATTGCGAGGAGACATGGAAAACGATGCGCCACCCGTTTATCTGTTAGGTCACTCGAATAAAGAACTGGATCGACTGAGCCGTCAGGCCCGGACCTATGAGCCTCTAACCCGGCGACTGTTTCACGAGGCCGGTATGAAAGCGGGAATGCGCGTTCTTGATGTTGGATGTGGAAGCGGAGACGTGTCTTTTCTCGTGGCGAGCATTGTAGGAGAGACCGGGGAAGTAGTCGGAGCAGATCGCGCGGCTGCAGCAGTAGAGAGAGCCCGCGCGCATGCCAAAGCAGCGGAGGTCGCGAATGTAACTTTTCTCCAGGGCGACCCAACAGAATTGAAGTTCGACCGGCCATTTGATGCGGTCGTGGGGCGCCTGGTCCTGATGTACTACCCGGACCCGGCGGATGCCGTACGAAAATTGGCGGAGAAGGTACGGCCCGGCGGCCTAATCGTCTTTCAGGAATTCGATTTCGATAACTGCCGCTCGTTCCCCAAAGCTCCCACCTTTGATCGCACCGTTGACTGGACCAAAAAGACCCTCGCAGCCACCGGTGCGAGTTCACAAATGGGGCTCGAGTTGCATGCCGTGTTTCTGGCTGGCGGGCTTCCCGAGCCTACCATGCTTATGGAAGCCTTAATCGGCGGAGGTTCAGAATTCGCCCGCTATGAACTGATCGCTGATACGGTTCAAGTAATCTTGCCGATGATGGAGAAGTTCAAAATTGTGGCCCCGGGCGAAGTCGACATTGCAAACCTCGCGCGCCAGATGCAGAAGGAGGTGCTCGCTGGAAAGGGTGTGGTTATTTCCCCAGGAGTTATCGGCGCCTGGTCACGGAAGCCGGCCTAAGCAAATCAATCGCGCTTATTGAGGAGTGCCGCCGAAGCGGACGGCCGCCTCCGCCGCTGTGTTCGCCGCTGTGTTCGCCGCTGTGTTCGTAGCAAGTTAAAAGGTCCGGTTTTTGTAGTAAGTGAGTTGTCCGGTTGAGTGTTAATCACCCGCCGCCGTCGCGGCTGTGGGGAAGTGGGAATCCCGCGCTTTGGGCGGGATTTCCAAGCGCGGTGGGAAAG
>DATNLR010000111.1:0-46091 GCA_035602755.1 Binatus sp. (SeqCode)
CATGCACTAGTTGCACTAACGGCGCAGCGCCGGCCGGATCGCAGCGAAGCGCATCGGCGATCAACTGTCCAAGGTCGTCACGAGCGAGGGGCGGCAGGCGAATTTCTTGCACTCGCGCTCCGGTCTGGCGGATCGCTTCGAGCGTGCGCGTCAATGGATGAGCGGCATCAACTTCATTGTCACGGTAAGCGCCAATTAACATCAGATGTCGCAAATCCGACCGGGTCAGCACATCCTCCAGCAGGTCGAGGGTCGCAGCGTCGAGCCACTGCAAATCGTCAAGAAACAGCACTAGCGGATGTTCCGGCCGGGCGAATACGCCAATGAAGCGCCGGAAAACGAGCTGGAAACGGCTTTGCGCTTGCTGAGGCTCAAGCTCCAGGACCGGCGCCTGGTCTCCGATGATGAGCTTCAGTTCGGGGATGAGGTCGGTCATGAGCTGTGCATTCAGCTCGAGCGCCTCCAGAAACGCGCCGCGCCAGATCGCCAGTTCGGCGTCGCTCTCGCCAAGAAGAGGTCGTACAAGGCTTTGAAATGCCTGCGCCAGGGTCGAATAGGGAATGTCGCGCTTGTACTGGTCGAATTTGCCTGAGGCGAAGAGTCCTCGTGGTGGAGCAACCACCATGTGCAGCTCACTGACGACAGAGGATTTTCCAATGCCGGAATATCCCGAGACGAGCACCAATTCCGGCGCGCCGCCCTTGACCACGCGGTCGAAGGCCGCGAGCAAGGCGTCGACCTCGCGTTCCCTGCCGTACAGCTTCTCGGGGATCAGCAGCCGATCGGGGGTGTCATGTTGGCCAAGCGGGAACGCAATGACGTGTCGACGAGCTTCCCACTCGGCAAGACAACGCCGTAGATCACTCTCAAGGCCGGTCGCAGTCTGGTAGCGCTCCTCGGCCGTTTTGGCGAGCAGCCTCATGATGATTTGGGAGACAGCGATTGGGATATTGTCCAATCGCTCGCTTGGCGGCACCGGTCTTCTGGCGACATGGCAGTGAACCCATACCATCGGATCGGACGCGGTGAACGGCAGCGAGCCGGTAAGTAACTGGTACAGCGTGACGCCGAGAGAGTAAAGGTCGCTGCGGGAATCGATCGAGCGGTTCGTCCGCCCGGTCTGTTCGGGGGCCATATAGGCGAGTGTGCCGGCGATTGTTTCGGGCGGCTCGGGCCTTTGTCGCGCGCGCGGCAGGCGCGAAGCGAGTCCAAAGCCTGACAGCCAGGCTTCGCCGGTGGAAGTGTTCACAAAAATGTTTGCGGGTTTGATGTCTCTATGGAACAGACCGCGCTGATGCAGATGGCCCAGCGCCGAGGTTATTCCTATGGCAACGCGTAAAAACAGGTCCAATTCCCACCGTTTGCCGAGGAGTCGCGCAAGCACCTCCGCGCCGTGATCCTCAATGAGCAGCGCCGGTTTTCCGTGGTCATGAATGAGTTCCAGGGGCCGTGCTGCCCAGCTTGGATCGAGCTCACTCCGCAAATCATACGCGTGTTCCAGCCGCGCGCTGCTGCTGGGCGCGGGCTGGTCTACTGCAGAGGTCAAGACCAGGACTGGGCAGGACGCACCGGCTTTGGCGCTCCTCGACAGACGGAACTCCCCGTCGTTCCATAAGGTCTCGAAATCGGAACTCAAAGGCTTCCCACTCCACAAGATCATCTCGCGCTACGATGCCCCAAGCAAATTGACTGAGCGCGTGTTAATGCTCGTGTCCTTTCTTGGCTTATGGTTCGGCTCCTCACCGTTTCTTTACCGTTGCGTGAAACGTAGCCTAAAACGGTCATGCCGTTCATGGGGGCGATAGCGCACCTTGCCTCTCCGGCCTTGAGCATGAAGCATACCTCCTTTCGTTTTGCCCTTCACTGTGCCAGCCGAACTGGCACGTCCTATCGGCTCATCGGGGTAGCCGCGTAAGGCAGAGAACACCGAACGAGGCGATCAAAAGCACGGTCGACAATAACATTAGAAGCTTCGGCTGGAAGCTCGCCCCGTTCCACTCTCCGCCGGCGACGCCCCAAACGTTCGCGGTCAGGATGGAAACCGAAATCCCCAGCGCCCAACCATAAACAGAGCCCGCACTTCCCAGGATGGAAGCGCCATATCCGTAGAGCAGGATGGCGCCAAACCACATGCTGCCCATCAGGGCGGAGCGGCACCATCTGCCTATACAATGATGCCCTTCAACGAGCACAGGCCAGGAACCGCGAAGGGATATCAAATATGCCGGGTAACCCATATTAAAGATCAGCCCTCCGAAAAGTGCCGGGATCCAGACAGCTAAACTGGCGAGCAGGGGCGGCGAACCGTCTATCCTGGCGTTCGCAATGAGGGGGGCTCCCGAGGCAAAGCCTACATTTAATACGGACGACAAACAACCTGCCAAAACAGCCAGGAGCACCGCCACGAACGCGCTGGTGGAAGACCGCGCTTCATTCAACTTGTTCTGCTGAGATCGGTCCCTGCTGACCGACGCTCCGGCGCAGAGGATCAGGCTGAGAATCAACAGCGTCAAACCGAAGATCAGCCACTGCAAATGCCTCCGGTCCATTTGTACCCCTCCAACCATAATAGGCCAGAGGCTACCCAGGAAAACCACTATCCCTGAAACCAGAGCGTTGGTAATGGCGATTCCCAACCGGACCAGGCTAACCCCAAAAAGTACCGAACCGGCGCCGAATAGCAGTCCACATCCACCCACCTGAGCCGTGAGGTGAGGATCGCGAATGAGGGTTTGACGGATGATTTGCGGGGCGAAAACGAGGGCCAGGCCGATGGGTAGTATCGCCATCGCGAAGCCAGAGTAGATGAGCCAAATATGTTCCCACTTCCAGATCAGGATACGCTTGGAGGGGACAGGAAATGACCCGTTTGCCACCCCCCCGGCCGCAATAACGAAAACCCCGTTGATCGAATCCGAAATCATTCCTTGTTCCAGCAGGTTCGATTAGTCGAAATGAAACACCTCTTCACACGACGCGGAATCAGTTTCCTAGAGCAAGTGCCCCATCGCCCTGTCGGCGTTATACCACAGTGGAGAAAATGCTGCGGGGGAATGAAAAATACGCGTACCTCGCTACCCACTTTTTAGCAAGATTTCTTGCGTCCGGCGCAAACCTCGTTGCGGCCGTAGGCCACGCTCCACTACCCCCTGGGATTTGGAAATCTTGGTTCAGAATGCTAAAAAGGAGTTCATTTTATCAGGCTGCTGACATCACAGTTACCGTTTCCGACTTTTCTAGGAGAGCAAATGGATTACAGACTATTGGGAGGTTCAGGTCTGAAGGTATCGTCTCTATGTTTTGGCCTCGGCACGTTCGGCGGAGGAACTGAGTTTTTTAGGGCATGGGGCTCGACCGGCGTCGAAGAGGGGAAAAGACTTGTTGGCCTTTGTCTTGACGCCGGCATCAATGTCTTCGACACCGCGGATGTCTACTCCAACGGCTTGTCGGAGCAGATCTTCGGACAAGCCATTCAGGGAAGACGCCACGAACTATTGATCTCGACCAAGGCGACCTTCCCCTTCGGCAAAGGTCCGAATGACGTCGGGTCGTCCCGCTATCACCTGATCCAGGCATGCGAGGGCAGCCTGAAGAGGCTGGGCACTGATTACATCGACATTTACCATATGCACGCCTTCGATGCGCTGACGCCCGTCGAGGAGGTGCTGTACACCCTCAATGATTTGGTGCACAGCGGCAAGGTCCGCTACATCGCCTGCTCGAACTTCTCTGGCTGGCATTTAATGAAGTCGCTTTCCATGTCGGAGAAGTATGGCTGGGCGAAATATGTCGGGCATCAGGTTTACTACTCTCTGGTGGGCCGTGACTACGAGTATGAGCTCATGCCGCTCGCGCTGGACCAGAACGTGGGGGCATTGGTCTGGAGTCCGTTGGGATGGGCACGATTGACCGGCAAAATCCGGCGTGGGCAGCCGTTGCCGCAGGTAAGCCGTCTGCCTAAAACCGCGGATGGCGGCCCCCCGATTCCCGACGATTATCTCTACCGAGTTGTCGACGCCATCGATGCCGTCGCACAGGAAACGGGCAAGACCGTGGCGCAAATTGCGCTCAACTGGCTGCTGCGCAAGCCTACGGTTTCAACCCTAGTCATTGGAGCGCGCAATGAAGAACAACTGATGCAGAACATCGGAGCGGAGGGGTGGCGGTTGACGCCGGAGCAAGTGGCGAAACTGGATGAGGCCAGTAAATCGGCTGTCCCTTATCCTTACTGGCACCAACGTCAGTCTCAGGATCGAAACCCGGTGCCGCCATCTGTTGGCCAATAAACCCTCGTTCTTGCGGACAGTTCCCGATACCCCGCAACCATCGGAATTTGTTCCTGCGATGTCGGGCCCGTGCTGCAATTAAGTCCGCTACACAATACCTCAAATAAGTTGTAGTATTGTGCTGTGCGAAAGGAGCGGAAAGAAGCCGCCAAACGGCTTTACGAGATGGCGGAGGGCCAGCAGGGTTTCTTCACGACCAAGCAAGCTAAGGCTGCGGGGTTCGCGGAGAATACTCACACATACCACGTTCAGGCGGGAAACTGGATTCGCGAGCATCGGGGAATCTATCGGCTGGCTAGCTTTCCGCAAGGCGAGCGCCCTGACCTGATGCTTTGGTCGCTCTGGTCCAGGAATCGGGAAGAGGCCAGCCAAGGAGTCTACAGCCATCAAACTGCTCTGAGCCTCCATGATCTATCGGACGTAATGCCAGCGAAGCTGCACATGACTGTACCGAGGCGCTTCCGGCGAAATAGTGAAATCCCTCGCGTGCTCGTCCTGCATTTCGCTGATCTCCCTGAAAACGACGTCGGAGCTGCTGATGGAGTTCGGGTGACAAAACCTATGCGAACGATTCTTGATCTGCTCGAATGCAGGGAGGTGCCTCCTGCGATCGTTCGGCAGGCACTCCGTGAAGGGCTGCGGCGAGGGCTCATTCGCAGAACCGAAATTGCGGAGGTTAGGAAACGTCTCGCTGGTGACGAACAGCTGCGAACCTTTTTTCAGAAGGTAGCCGCTTGATGGAGCCCAAGAGATATGCGACAGCCGCAGCCTCCCGAAGAGGACAGTTTGCCGAAAAACTTCTATACTCTGCTACGTCACGGAGCGATAAATAGCCGCGTGCGGGACTTGGTGGACATGGTTCCATTGATTCAGTCCGGCACGTTGAGCAATGACAAGGTCGCTGAGGCAATCCGCGTCACTTTCGAGCGCCGCAAGACGCACGCGTTGCCGAATACGCTTCCAGTGCCTCCCACTGAGTGGCAGAAACCGTACGAGGCACTCGCTCGCGAGTGCGGTCTATCAGGTCAACTCGAAGAGGCGTTCTCTGTCCTGCAAATGTTCGTGAAACCAATCCTGGGCAGCTAAGAGATGTTCGCAAGGACGCCTCTGCTACAAAAGCAGGCGCGTCCCCTGTGCCAAAACTGTGCCGGAATCCGATGTTTTCATGCCATTGGGGTTAGCTTTGAGCGAAAAGCAGATTCCCCAAATTACTGAAAACACAGAGAAAGCAAAGTAGGGAATGGAGCTGTTGGAGTCGGTCGGTCCGCGCCCAAGGCAGGCGCGCTACCAGGCTGCGCTACGCCCCGACATGAAGTGCGTGATTCATTCTAAAGCACCTTCCAACTCTGCTCCAATCCTCAGCATCATTATTACCCCCGACTGTGCACGAATGGGTTATAGCGACTGTGCACAAGTCTAACCTGCCATTACACGCCAGAGGTCCTCACCAGAGAGCTTTAGATGCATGGCGCGCTCGTTGACAATATCGTCAAAACGAATCCACTCGGGACTGTTTTCTTCGTCCTGCAAAATGAACATGCCTTCCTCGCCTGGCTCGAGCACAAGGAGGCCATCGACCATCAGCTTTCCTTTTCGCAAGACGATTCGAGCGCTGCCGACCCAGGGACTCTCATTACGATAATGGCCGACGTATCGTTCCCACTCTTTCGGATAGGTAAAAGTTTTTGGCCCGATATATTTTGAGCTCGTAAACCATTGGCCGCCACATGCCGCCTCCACCACCGAACTGTGAGGATCCTTCGAGTCGGCACGGCCAAAGACCAGCATGAAATGCTGGAAGTCCGGATGTGGCGCGATAAACATATCGCCATGCGCGCTTTCAAGCGCAACCCGGACGCCTTGATAAATCAAGAAAAGATTATCGCCGGTGGCCACGACTTCGAAGGTAGGTCCTTCAGAGCTTTCATACTTCCCTAGATAGTCGGACGCATTTTTTACCGAGGCCGGAGAATCCGTTGTCGGCATCGGTGGGAAAGATTTGGCGGAGCGGTTCGCACGCATGAGCTGAATAGCATACTGAGCGACGGGGTTTGGCCGATATCCTTGCATCGCATTGATTGAGGCGAACGTTCCCACGCCTTCGTCGATATCAACTTGGAGTGCCGATGCGAAAGACACCATGCCGCCAGTGTGTCGCAATATTTTGTGACCATCGAGCGTATCCACCGCTATGCCGTAACCGTAGCTAGCGGTGGGACCGAACTCGTCAGCCGAGATGTGCGGATGCGAGAAAAGATCGAAGCTTTCCTTCGAGAGTAGTGGACCTTTTGGGCCCTGGCCCAGATTTGCAATCATTTGGATGTAAAGTCCCATGTCGTGAGGGGTGGAAGCGATGCAGCCTGCGCCGTCAGTCATCACGATAGCGGGCGCCTCCGCTAGCCGACCATGACGCGGATATGGGCGATCGTTCTGAAAGACCATGTAGTTCTTGGCAAGTTTTTCGCGAATGTCGAGCGAAATGAAGGGTTCCGTCTCCGTCATACCCAGAGGATTGAAGATGCGCCTGCGAAAACTCTCTGCCAGCGGCTGACCATCCAAGGTCCAGATTAAATGGCCGAGAGCTACGTACCCGGTGTTGCAATAATGGAAATGGCTCCCTGGGGCGTAGGCCGCGCGATGTTTCGCGGCTGGATCCGATAGAAAAAGCGGACCATCGCCAGGTAATCCAGAAGTGTGGGTAAGAAGATGATGTGTGTTGATATGTGAAAACTTGGATTCAATACGAAACCAAGGAAGATATTCCGCGATTGGTTTTTGTAAGTCGAGCTTTCCTTCCTGATGCAGTTGCAACAGGCAGTTGGCTACGAAAGACTTGCTGATCGAGCCGATTTCGAAAAGGTCTTGCGGTTTGATGGCTACGTACGATTCCGTGTCTCCGAAGCCGTAGGTTGCGACGCGCTGCACTCCATCGCGATCGGCCATGACCAGGGTCATCCCCGGTGCATTCATTGCCCGCATGTATTGCTCGACGAAAGTATCTAAGTCTTTGAAGCCCTCCGCATACTGGTTCTTGGTTTCTTGTGGTTGCAATTCCAGGACAACAAAACGAGTCGCAATCGCTCCGGCAACAGCCTGTCGGCTCAACTTCAAAAAGCCTCTGCGAGTTACTGAAAGCGACATCAGCTATCCTCCTGAATTCAGAATCGAGTGCGGACTATAACATTCGGCGTTCGCGTTCAGCAAAGTTGAACCGCACGTTGCCGCCATAGAAGGCTTCCGAGTTACTTTGATATGTTTCATTTGTTTCACATCTGAAGCCGGGCGGGATAATAACGTAAAACAACTTGACAAATCTACATTGTGTGACTAGATTTCACGCCATACGGGGCAGTAATAACATTGTGAAACACGCATTTCATTTGCGAATTGAACGTTTGAGCGCAAAGATACGTGGCACATTTCTCGCGTTCCGAGTCAAGGATGGGAGAACACCTCGATGAAAATTGAAACGAATCGACCTTCCGCAAGCACCCGCGTCACCCGTAGCAGATATCTCCCGTACTTCTGCGCACTCGTGGCAGTGTGCGCTTGGCTTATCACTGTTCCGGTTGTCTCTGCGCAAACAGCGGAGACTGGAGCTTTAAACGGTACGGTGACGGACCCCAGCGGCAGAGTTGTGCCGGGCGTCACAATCCGGGTCCTTAGCGCCACAACGGGGCAGACACGTGAAGCGATTACCCAGAGCAACGGAAGCTACCTGGCTGCGTTGTTACCGCCAGGCAGATACAGCGTGGAAGCGTCGATGAACAATTTCAAGAAGGCCACGTTCCCGAGTGTTGAAATTCACGTTACGGAAACCGCAACGTTGGACATCAAGCTCGAAGTCGGTTCGATTACAGAAACGGTAACGGTACAGAGCACAGCCACGCAGCTTGATACAACTTCCAGCGCGCTCGGAAACGTAACCGATCAACGCATGGTCGAAAATTTGCCACTGGTTACTCGAAATTACATGCAGATTCTAGGACTTTCGCCCGGTGTTTCATCTGATATTACTGACGCCTCCGCCATCGGACGCGGAAATGTGGGAATTGAATACTCTGCGTCTGGGGACATCGCGAACGACAACAACTTTCAGATGAACGGCGCTCAGGTCAATGATCTAATGGGATCCGGTAGCATCAGCGGCGGTATTCCTGTCCCCAATCCCGATTCCATCCAAGAATTTAAGGTCCAGACCGGCCAGTACGACGCTTCTTACGGGCGAAATGCGGGCGCGAATGTAGACGTAGTAACAAAATCCGGAACTAATGATTTTCACGGTGACCTTTGGGATTACTTTCGCAATACGGATCTAAATGCCAATAATTATTTCTTTAACCAGAACATGTTGCCGCGCGGCGTTCTAGATCAAAATCAATTCGGTGGTACCGTTGGTGGCCCGATAAAGAAAGACAAGCTGTTTTTCTTTGGATCCTACCAGGGCACTCGGGAAAAAGACGGATTGAGCCAAGGCTGCGCCACGGGAGGTAGTTTGCCGGTGGGGCTAACGAACGATGCGAGCAGCCGAACTGCAACGGCGCTCGCCAGCACGTTCGGGATTGCTTCGCCAGCAGACATTTCGCCGACGGCGCTCGCAGTTCTGAACGCACAACTGGCCAACGGACAATTCGTCGTTCCCGCGCCACAAAACAGCGCGGGCACTGCGGCCTTCAGCTCGCCTTGCCCGTACACGGATAACCAATACGTTGCCGATGTGGACTACGTGCAAAACCAAAAGAGCCATTTTTCCGTCAAGTTCTTCACGCTGAGCAGCACGTCGACACAAGCCTTCCCTCCAAATAATATCGGTTTTACGACCGTGACGGTCCCCGGATTTCCGCAATCGTCACATAATGGGTTTCAGGATCTTTCGATAACCCACACCTATACTTTCAACGATCATCTTCTGAATCAGGCGGTCTTTGGATTCCATCGCACCGTGGGCTTACTCGGACAAACCTATCCAAATGTAAGTTTTACGAACAGTCCGGCATGCGCTGGAAGCGTTTCAGGGGTGATAACGCTCGCGAGTTTATGCGTCCCGGCCCCACCGGCAGATAATGTTGTTCCGCAAATCCTTGTGCAGGGAACCTTCAATGTAGGCGGTAACGGCCAGGGGGTGTCGGTTTATCAGAACGCCTTTAATTTCGGCGATTCGGTCACCTACGTCCGCGGAAAGCATTCGTTTCATTTCGGAGGCGATATTGACCGAACCCAGATCAATCTAGCGACCTTTCACTTCCTTGCTGCGCTTACCTATTTGTCTTTTAACGACTTTCTAACGGGGAGTCCCTATCTTAGTGTCGATTTGCCGGCAGAAACCGCGCGGCAGTGGAGGGTCTGGAATGGCGATCTATACGTCCAGGACGATTACAAAATACTTCCACGACTGACCCTCAACCTCGGCTTCCGCTACGAACGTCAAGGACAAGTGGGAGAGGACCTGGGACGGGCGTCAACGTTTAATATCGCGGCAGCGAACCCTAATCCGCCGACAGTAGGGTCGCTGCAGGGATACGTCGTCGCGTCGAACTTCCCTGGCTCGCTTCCAACGGCGCCGGACGGTAGTATGCCCGTCCGTGCCAGCACGAACACGGCGCTTGATAATGATGGGCAAAACGGTTGGGAGCCGCGTGTCGGATTCGCGTGGCAATTACCGGGTATCGACAGTATGGTGCTTCGCGGAGGATACGGAATTTACTACACTCGGACGACCGGACAGCCGTTCTTGCAACTTCTTACGGCTCCTCCTTTCGGAGTTCTCCGTGAGATTCCTGGGACCACGGTAGACGCCGCTTTTCCGGCTTTTCCGCCGATACCGTCGTTTCCCGTCTATTCTCCTAGTACTGCTTTGTCACCTATTATTTTTTCACCGCATTTCCGACCGCCGATCGTTCAGCAATACAGCATGGATCTCCAGACCAGCCTCTCGCATAACTTTCTGTTGGATATCGGCTACCACGGAGCGCGGGGAACAAAACTAATCGAGGAACAAGCGTTCAACCAGGCGCTCGATGCTACTGTGACGCCGATACGCGGACAGACGACTAACACCTTGACCAATATACCTTTACGAGTTCCAGTTGAAGGATTCAGCCCGGGGCTTGCAACCCTCGTGGCCAGCAATGGAGCTTCCTGGTACAACGCTCTGGAGGTAAGCCTGAGCCATCGGTTTAGTCACGGCTTGCAATTCCTGGCTTCCTATACCTGGGCCTCGGCTCTTGAAACCTCCCCGGGATACGTCCAGGGGCTGATTGCTGGAGGCGTACTAACCGGCAATCAGACCAATGATTCCAACTACGGATTCGACCCCTATATTCGTCCGCAACGATTTGTGGTTAGCTATGTTTATGATTTCCCCACTCCGAAAGATCATTTTTCGTTGAGCGGCCGTGTGCTATCCGGTTGGTCTGTGGCCGGAGTAACTACCGTGCAAAGCGGAGACAAACTTAGCATATACGAAACAAACACGCTGAACGCTTTTGGTATCAACAGCACCGATCAGGACCGCGCTCAGATCGTATCGGGCTGCTCTGGCGGCAATCTCGTCACACATGGGTCGGTCACCAGCAGGCTGAACGGTTTTTTTAATGGAGCATGTTT
Source organism: Binatus sp. (SeqCode) (assembly GCA_035602755.1). Lineage (GTDB taxonomy): Bacteria > Acidobacteriota > Terriglobia > Acidiferrales > UBA7541 > Palsa-295. The sequence continues at coordinate 10,893 of DATNLR010000111.1, forward strand.
TACAGCGCCGCCAGTTATAGGTGCCGATGGGTTGGCAACGGGGTTTGGCAATGGCGGGATTGGAAACGTGACCGGCCCGGCGCAGCAAGATTTCGATATATCGATTATCAAGAAGACCGCGCTGGGTCATAGCGAAGTGAGGAATCTCGAGTTCCGAGCGGAGTTCTACAACGCGTTTAACACCCCCTCGTTTTCAAATCCAGTTCTTGATTTCGGCTCGGTCTGCGTGGTCGGAATAACCTGTCCTCCTGCTGGGTCGGGCGTGACCCTTGTGGGTCCCAACCCCATCGTCAAGTTAGCGGTAGATCCGGCGTTCGGCGTAATTTCCACAACGAATGTGGCTCCGCGAATCATCCAGTTTGCATTGAAACTTTATTTCTAATTGGCAGTAGCAGATTTGTGTTGTTGTGACCTGCACGGCACGTCGCAGTTCGCACAGAGAACCTGATTTGCAAGCATAGAAGAGGATTAATTGACGTGTCGCGACTTCAACTAGAGCGGCTGGTACTTCGCGAGCTGAACTTGCCGCTGAAGCATCCGTTTGAAACGAGCTTTGGCCGCACGACAAACCGCCGTGTCCTTATCCTTCAAGCAATCGACAGCAGCGGTGCTGCCGGCTATGGCGAATGCGTGGCCATGGAAGGTCCGTTCTTTAGCGCGGAAACAATCGATACGGCATGGATCATCATCGCGAAACATATTGCGCCGTTGCTTGCCTCGCAAGATGTGCGAGCCGACAGCGTGTTCCAAAAGCTTTCGCCAATTCGCGGAAACCAAATGGCGAAAGGCGCGGTGGAGGCTGCGATTTGGGATTTGGAATCGAGGCGACTTAGCTTGCCTCTTTGGAAGCATCTGGGAGGCACACGGACCGAGATCGCTTGCGGCGTTTCGATTGGAATTCAGTCCAGCACCGATGAGCTGCTTGAAATAGTTGCGCGTGAGCTCGACAGCGGATATCAGCGCATAAAAATAAAAATCAAGCCCGGGCAAGATCTGAAACTAGTTCAAGCAGTGCGTTCGCGCTATAAGGACATCGTTCTCTCCGTGGATGCCAACGCAGCGTATTCTCTTGATCGCGATGCGGCGCTAATGAAGGAGCTCGATAACTATAACCTCCTGATGATTGAGCAGCCCCTGGCTCCGGGTGATTTAGTGGACCATGCAAAACTGCAGCGGCAGCTCAACACGCCGCTTTGCCTCGACGAGTCAATCGCCAGTGCCACAGATGCCCGATATGCGCTGGAACTTAGCGCCTGCCGCATTATCAATATCAAGCTCGGCCGAGTGGGAGGATTTTCTCAGGCTCGCGCGATTCAAGCGCTCGCCCTCCGGCACGAGATTCCTGTATGGTGCGGCGGCATGCTCGAGACCGGCATCGGCCGCGCGCACAATATCGCGATGTCTTCGCTGCCTGGATTTACCTTGCCCGGGGATGTTTCCGCCAGCCAACGATATTGGAGTGAAGACATTATCGAGCCTGAAGTGGAAGTCAGCTCGCGCGGCACGATTGAAGTCCCAACGGGGCCGGGATTTGGTTTTCGCGTCCGAATCGATCGTGTGGAACAGCTGACCGTTCGGTCGGAAACAGTTCCGGTTGGGAGCTTGACGACATCGACGAGCGTGGGATAAGGGCTGTGGCGCGATTTTCCAAGAACAACGAGGTGAGGCAAATGTTCTGTGGATCGATTTGGGGGCAGAAGGTGGATGAATCGAGTAAAGCCGAAATAATGCGTCCAAATGATCTAAAGGTCAGTGGCCGCATTCGCGCGGGAGCACTTTTCTTTGGCTTGTGTTTGGTGTTCGTGTCTTCGTGGGCCCAAGGGCCCGCAACGAAAACCCCGAAAGTCGTTCCGCAATCCCCGAAGGAGGCTGCAGCGCCCGCGTCTACGCCGGCGCTGACGGAACCGGATTTACGCGCTTTTGTCGACGGAATCGTGCCGCTCGAGCTCGAGCGGGGCAACATCGCCGGTGCGGTGGTCCTGGTGGTTAAGGACGGCAAGATTTTATTTGCGAAAGGTTATGGTTATGCGGATGTGGCGACAAAGAAACCGGTGACTCCGGACGGCACTCTTTTCCGGCCTGGCTCGATTTCGAAATTATTCACCTGGACCGCGGTCATGCAACTTGTGGAAGAAGGCAAGTTGGACCTTGATCGCGACGTAAACGAATATCTGGACTTCAAAATTCCACCTGCGTTCGGCAAACCCATTACGCTGCGCAATATCATGACGCACACTTCCGGGTTTGAGGAAACTGCCAAGGACCTTTTTGTGAAAGACGCCGGCGACATGAAGCCGCTGGACGAATATTTGAAAGCGCACATGCCCGCGCGGATTTTCCCTCCAGGGGAAATCCCCGCTTATTCAAATTACGCTACCTCGGTGGCTGGTTATATCGTGCAGCGGGTGTCCGGGCAACCATTCAATGATTACGTCGAACAACACATTCTGAAGCCCCTGGACATGACCCATTCAACATTCGTGCAGCCCTTGCCGGACGCGTTGAAACCACTGATGTCGTCGGGCTACACGGTGGCGTCGCAGCCGGCTAAGCCTTACGAATTCGTCCAAGCCTTCCCCGCGGGCAGCTCCGCCGTTTCGGCAGCGGACATGTCACATTTCATAATTGCTCATCTGCAGGACGGGCAATATGAAGGTGCACGGATTCTTAAACCGGAAACTGTGGCGCTCATGCACTCTCGCCAATTTGCCTATAACCCTGCGCTCAATGGCATGTGCTTAGGTTTTTATGAAGAGACGCGCAACGGTCACCGGATTATCGGCCACGCTGGAGACACCGCTTACTTCCATAGCGACCTTCACCTGATCCCGGACCAAGGCATCGGTTTTTTCGTTTCCTACAATAGTGCGGGCAAGGGCGAGGTCAGTAACCGTACGGAATTATGGGACAAGATTCTAGACCGCTATTTCCCCTATACACCGCCGCCAGCGGCGCCGGTGGCTGATCCCAAGGCCGACGTTCGGACTGTCAGCGGTTACTACACTTCCAGCCGCCGTTCGCAGACCACTATTTTGAAAGTCACCTCATTGTTGGGTCAGTTGAAGGTTTCTCCGGACGCAGATGGAGGGATTCGGATCGATCCCCTTAAAGATTCTGCAGGGGAATTGATTCATTGGCAGGAAATCGGGCCTTTTCTTTATCGACAAAAAAATGGGCAGGATCTGGTCGCCTTCCGTAGCGATCGAACGGGTCGGATGGTTCTCTCTATAGATTTTCCATTCTTTATCTTTCAGCCCGTGGGTGCACTGGAAAGTAAAGGGTTTAATTCATTTCTCTTCATCGCGAGCGCTGTTCTGTTGTTACTTGTCTTAATTTTGTGGCCCATTGCGGGCCTGGTCCGCAAACACTATGGGCAGAAGCTCCATCTCAGTCCGCGAGATCGTCGCTTGCGCTTCCTGGTGAAGATCGTCTGCGTGATCGACATGCTCTTCATTTTGGCCTGGGTTATCTTGGCTAGCCGCTTGGATTCCGGCGTTCTGTCCGAGAGCCTCGATCCGTGGATTCATCTCATCCAGATTATCGGAGTTTTGGGTTGTGTCGGCGCGTTGGTTGCTATTTACAACGCTTACCGTTCTTGGTCAGACCGGGGACGCTGGATCTGGGCCAAGTTTGCAGACACTCTGGTCGCGCTGGCCTGCCTTGGCTTCGCATGGTTGATGCTGGCTTGGGATCTGTTGAATTTCAACTTGAACTTTTAGCTTTCGTCTCGGGGGCCAAGAGAAAACTGATGAAGCGATCCGTCTCTAATTTACTTTTGTTCTGTGCCCTCATAAGCGCAGTCCTCGTGCTGGAGCTTTCGGCGAGAGGACAGGAATCGCCGCAGCGGCCTGATTATAGTTCGATGTTCAACAAGACCGATGTCATGATTCCCACGCGCGATGGTGTGAAACTTCACACCGAAATTTACGTTCCGAAAGATGCGAAAGAACCTCTGCCTTTTCTTCTGACGCGAAGTCCCTATGGCTTAGCGGATGACCCACAGGGCTACTCCCAACACTTGGGCCTTTACACGGAAATGTTCGCGGATGGGTACATTTTTGTTTTCCAGGATATCCGTGGACGATTCGGCTCGGAAGGAACATTCCTAATGCAACGACCGGCACGCGATAGAAAAGATCCGCACTCGATCGACGAAGGGACTGACACCTACGACACCATTGACTGGCTAATTAAAAATGTCCCCCATAATAATGGGCGCGCAGGCGAGGTCGGAATTTCTTATGGCGGCTGGCTGACGGCGATGTCGCTGCTGGAGCCTCACCCGGCAATGAAAGCCGTCTCGGAGCAAGCGTCACCGGCAGACATGTTCCTTGGTGATGATTTTCATCACAACGGAGCGTTCCGGCTGAGCTATGGGTTCGAGTACGCGGCCCTCATGGAGACGGGCAAGACAAATTTCCAGTTTCAATTCGACAGGTACGACACATTCGAATGGTATCTTGCGCTGGGACCGCTTTCGAATGCGAATAAACTTTATTTTCATAATTCCTTGCCCACCTGGAACGATTTCGTGGCACACCCAAATTATGACGAGTTTTGGCGAAAGCAGTCATTCGCAAGTTATTTCAAAGATCTAAAGCTGCAAGTTCCGAATCTCAACGTTGCCGGATGGTGGGATCAGGAAGATTTCTACGGTCCGGTAACGATTTACGAACTGCTGGAAAAAAACGATACAAATCACAACAACTATCTAGCGGTTGGTCCATGGAACCATGGCGGATGGGAGCGAGTGGCCGGCACTAAGCTCGGCAACATCGATTTCGGCAGCGATACCAGCAAGTATTTCCGCGAGCACATTCAGGCTCCTTGGTTTGCCTATTGGCTTAAAGACAAGGGCGCACCTCCCGCACATAAAGTGGTGACGTTTGAGACCGGTGCGAATTCCTGGAAATCCTGGGATGCCTGGCCGCCCACAGACGGCGTGAAAAGGCGAAGTCTCTACTTCCGTGCCGGCGGCGAGCTATCATTTGATCAGCCTTCGGAAACTGCTGACGAATTTGAAAGCTACATTTCGGATCCCACAAATCCTGTCCCCTATCGGCAAAGACCGGTGGAAGAAACGTACTCGGCTGGAAGCCGTTGGTATACCTGGCTTTTGGAAGATCAGCGGTTTGTAAATCAGCGGCCGGATACGCTCACCTGGGAGACGGACACCCTATCAGAAAATATTTCCGTCGCGGGCGATATTGTTGCGCATCTTTTTACCTCAACTACCGGCACCGATAGCGACTGGATCGTGAAATTGATCGACGTTTATCCGGAAAAATACGAGCCAGACCCGAAGCTGGGGGGATACGAACTGATGGTCGCAGATGAAGTTTTCAGGGGGCGTTTCCGCAAAAGCTTTGAAAAGCCAGAACCAATCGTCGCAAGTGAAGTGACGCCATACACGATTGATCTTCACACCAACGACCATGTGTTCCTGAAAGGACATCGGATCATGGTACAGGTACAAAGCACTTGGTTTCCCATCATCGACCGCAACCCGCAGAAGTACGTGCCGAATATTTTTGAAGCAGCGGCGGCGGATTACCAGAAAGCGACGCAGCGAATCTATTGTTCGAGGAAATTCTCTTCCAATATTGAGCTTCCGGTCACTACGCACTGAATCGTTTATCTGGATGCGAGACGACTGCTTCTGCGGCACAAATGCATTGCTTCGACAACTGACGGAGGTCAGGCATGAAAAAGTTATTCGCTTTCCTGGGTCTGGTTCTTTTCACATGTGCCGTGGTTAAGGCGCAAAGCGAAAAGCCGCTGTTGATGCAAGGCCCCACCTTGAATGCGTCGCACATCGTCTTCGCTTACGGTGGCGAACTCTGGAGTGTTGCTCGCGAGGGGGGCCGCGCGCTGCAATTGACGAGTGGTGTCGGACGAAAATCCAATCCGTACTTCTCGCCTGACGGCAAGTTGATCGCGTTCACCGCGGAATATAGCGGCAATCGCAACGTATACGTGATGCCGTCGGAGGGCGGCGAGCCGCGTCAACTCACTTTCGCTCCAGGCCCTGATATCGTGGAGGGTTGGACTCCCGACGGTAAAGCTGTGCTTTTCCGCTCTTCTCGTGAAAGCTTTGCTCCACGTTACGAGCAGCTCTATACGATTTCAATCACTGGCGGGTTCGCAAAACAAGTTCCGCTGCCAATGGGTTACCAGGGCTCTTATGATCCGGGCGGCTCCCACCTGGCTTACACGCCGCTTCCGCGCGAATTATTCTTCGTCGGCGATCCTCTGATTCACACGTTCTGGGCGCACTATCACGGCGGCCTGGCGCCTCAAGTGTGGATTGCCAATCTTTCGAATTCTGAAGTGATTAAAGTGCCTCACGAAAATGCGAGTGACTTCAATCCGATTTGGGTCGGAAACAAAATTTATTTTCTGTCTGCACGTAGCGAACCAATTACGCTATGGGTCTACGATACGAATTCCCACGCCGTCTCACAAGCGATCGATAATCACGGTATGGACATTATGTCCGCTTCCGCAGGCCCCGGTGCAATCGTGTACGAACAATTTGGCTCGCTGCATCTCTACGATCTTGAGAGCGGTCATGAACGGGAAGTCCACGTCGAAATACGCGGGGACTTTCCGGAAATTCGCACGCGCTTCGAGAAAGTCGCGGACCATGTTTTGAACATAGCGATTTCGCCTACCGGCGCGCGCGCTGTCTTCGAGGCCCATGGCGAGATCCTCACTGTGCCGGCTGAAAAAGGTGATGTCCGCAATATCACAAATTCCCCAGCCGTTGCGGACCGTTCGCCCGCATGGTCGCCTGACGGGAAGTCCATTGCGTATTTTTCAGACGCTTCCGGCGTTTACGCGCTGTGCATAAAGGATCAGGAGGGGATGAAAGCAGCCCGCACGATCAGCCTTGGGAACCAACCGTCCTATTTTTTCGATCTGGCCTGGTCGCCGGACAGCAAGAAGATTACCTACGCAGACAAGCACCTAAACCTTTGGTACCTGGACCTGGAACATTCTGCTCCGGTGAAGATCGACACAGATACTTACTTTTCGTTCGAACGCGAGATGAATCCCTCCTGGGCACCGGACAGCCGTTGGATTACCTATACCAAACTCCTCAGCAATCATATGCGCGCGGTTTTTATTTACTCGCTAGCTTCCAATAAAACGACCCAAGTCACCGACGGAATGAGCGACGCGGAATATGCATCTTTCGATAAAGGCGGAAAATATCTCTACTTTACAGCCAGCACGAATGCCGGCCCTTCACAGTTTCTCTTGGACATGTCCAGTGACGGTCATCAGGTTACCCGGAGCATTTACCTCATTGTGTTGCGCAAGAATATTCCTTCGCCCTTCAGACCCGAGAGTGACGAAGAAAAAGTACCCAGTCCCGAGAATTCGAATGCCTCCGATAAGGAAAAGTCTTCAGCGGACAAGAACAAAAAAGACCAAGCCGCGGCGAATAACGTGGAGATCGATTTCGATGCTATCAACCAGCGCATTTTGTCTTTGCCCCTTCCTCCCGCCAATTATTCGGGCCTGTCCGCCGGTAAGGAAGGCGAGCTCTTGATTCAACAGGCAAAGTCTGAGACGGCATCGCTCGGTGGGCCCGGCCAAATGACCTTGCTTAAGTTCACGCTGGCCGATCGCAAAGCAACGCCCCTGGCATCCGGTCTCGACGATTTCCGCCTGTCTTTTAACGGAGAAAAGTATTTATTCCGCCAAGGCCCGAAGTGGGGTATGGGGTCCACGTCAGCGCCTCTGAAGCCCGACGAGAATCTTTTGAATATGGACGCAATGGAAGTTTCAGTTTCGCCTCGTGAGGAATGGAAGCAGATGTATCACGAGGTTTGGCGTATCGAGCGCGACTATTTCTACGCCTCAAACTATGCAGGCCTCGACATTGCTGCTGCTGAAAAACAGTACTGCGCATTTCTCCCCGGAATCGTCAGTCGCGCGGATTTGAATTATCTCTTTCTAGAAATGCTCGGTAAGCTTTCAACCGGCCACACATTTGTGGACGGCGGCGATATTCCGCCTGTTCCGTCTATGCCTGTCGGATTGCTTGGCGCCGATTATAAGATCGAAAATGGACGCTATCGATTTGCCAGAATCTACGGGGGAGAAAACTGGAACCCCGGCCTTCGTGCGCCTCTTACAGAACCCGGCGTAGACGTAAAATCGGGTGAATACCTGCTGGCCGTGAACGGACGCGAGTTGCACGACACAGACGACATTTACGGTTTCTTCTTAAACACCGCGGATAAGCAGGTTCCTCTCAAAGTCGGACCTGACCCAGATGGGACAAACTCTCGCGAGATAATCGTTGTCCCCATACGAGAGGAAATATCTTTGCGCCATCGCAATTGGGTCGAGGACAACATGCGCAAAGTTGACCAATTGAGCGGCGGGCGGATCGCCTATGTATATTTGCCCGATACTGCTACCGGCGGGTTCACCAGTTTCAATCGTTACTTCTTTGCCCAAGTCGGCAAAGAGGGCGTGATTATCGACGACCGGTTCAACAGCGGGGGACAAGCTGCGGACTACATTATTCAGTACCTGCAGCGTAAGTTGTGGAATTACTGGTACACGCCCGATGGCGCTCCGATGAACGAACCAAATCAAGCGATTTTCGGCGCGAAGGCCATGTTGATCAACCAGTACGCCGGTTCTGGAGGCGATCTTATTCCATGGTTTTTTCATCACGTGGGGATGGGACCTTTAATTGGCGAACGGACATGGGGCGGAGAAGTCGGCATTACCGGATATCCGCCTCTGATCGATGGTGGCGGCGTGACCGCACCCAGCCTCGCGTTTTTCACTACGGAAGGACATTGGGCAATAGAAAATGAAGGCGTCGCGCCGGATATTGAAATAGAGATGGATCCGAAACTTTGGCGCGAAGGCCATGACCCTCAACTTGAAAAAGCCGTAGAAACGGTTTTGCAGGAACTCAATGAGCATCCCCTTCCAAAACCGAAAGTGCCGGCATTCCCGGATTACTATAAGTTGCCCTAAGGCGGTCAATCGCTCACGACCCAGTCTTAGGGTTGGGACGATTGTTTCGCAGTTCGAGCGGCGCTGAGGTTTTCGAAAGTTAAATTTAGAATCGGATAGTGTCGCCAGTCTTTATAGTCGAAGTGCCACCATTCGAATTCATATACTTGAAAACCAGCTCCTTCCATTGCGCTGCGTAGAAGGTTGCGATGCCAACGTTCAAGTGAAGTTCCGCCTGGATAGAACGGGTACGAGCGTTCGGACATTTCGTCATAGACGCCGGTCATCTGAATAGGTTCTCCAGTTTTAAGATCGTAGAGAGACAAGTCCACGGCACATCCGCGGTTATGGCGCGATCCTTCTTTTGGATCGGCTACGAAGATTCGCTTGTCATCCGGCGTGGCGTCCCAGAAGATTTTTGTTACGTACCACGGGCGATAGGCATCGTGAATCAACAGGCCGTAACCAAGAGCTTTTAGCATGCGGCTGGCGCTTAGAAGCGCTTCCGCTGCCGGACGCTGCAAATAAGCCTTGGCCTGTGCATAGACAGGTTCGCCCAGGAAATTATTCTTTGTTGCGTAGCGAATATCGAAGTGAATTGCCGGGTCTAGGGTAGAAAGGTCCACAAGGTCTGGTTTCAGGAATTCGCCCGGTTCAACCGGGGGTTGAGCTGCGAGGGCCTCACGCCGCAATACACCCAACGGTTCGCGCGGTTGCACGCGAAAGATTCCGCCTTCGATATCGCCAATCGCTCTGCGCTTAAAAACGACGCCGCTTACCTTTACTTGTGTGGCAATACCGTCTGATCCGCGGGTGAATATAGCCTGCTCGTGGTCATACAAGCCGCTTTGAGGAAAATTGAAAACATTGCTGGAAACTTCTGTAAGTGGGGCGTAATCAAACCACTCAATGAGAGTCGTGAGTTTTCCATCGTTCTCGAAAACATAAAGCTTGTCGTAATCCCAGCCGTACTCGCCGATTAAACCCTTCCAACGCTCAGGCGCTGCCGCCGGCAAATTCGCCGTTACGCGCTCTAAAGTCTGGTCACCGATACGAATTCCGTTCGCGATTGGAGCGACTTTTAAGCCGTATCCGACTCGCCCGTCTTCCATGAGCGAATCGCCCAACTGGCGCAGCCGGACTTCTTCGCCGCCGGCTGTACGGAGCATGAATAGTTCTCCATTTCTTGCCGTCAGATCTACCGCGTCTTGGCCCTGTCCGTATCGCCCCGCGAGCTGCCGGATGTGTTCGGATGAAATTGGCGCGGCCGCCGGAATCTCAGGAAGTGACGAGTGCTGTTTGGCGGCGAGCATCAGTTGCAAGGCTTCTTGAGCGACGTGCGAGGTGACGGCATTGGCCGCATCCATGGTCGTAACGGTGACTACACCGAGTTTTTCATCCGGCAATGCTGCAAGCTGCGTAGCGAATCCATAGATCGCGCCGCCATGCCCTATTTCGCTATGCCCCTCAAGCTGCGAGATGCGAAAACCAATGCCGTAGCCGGATGTGGCGCCAGGCTGCGCAAATTGCGGTGTCCACATTTTCTGGAGCGTCTCTGGTTTCAGGACCTGCGCATGCGGGCCGTGTCCTTGATTGAAGAGAACACTTTCAAATCGTGCCAGGTCCAGGACGGTCGAGTACATGCAGCCGGCCGGCGCCATTCCGAGTTCAAAAGTGGGCGCCTGAAACGACAGGCCGTCGTAAGACCACATGTAAGCCTTCGCCAATTTTTGGATAAGTTCAGGCTGCGGTTGGAATGCGCTGTTAGGAAGGCCCATTGGGTCCAGAACGGCTTGTTGCAAATAGGTGGCAAAGGGTTGGCCGCTTTGCTTTTCAAGCACGTAACCCACCACCGCCACGCCAGCGTTGGAGTATTTCGTATGAGTTTCCGGCGCATAGACGAGCGTGGTGTCGTTCAAGCTGTGGACCATTGCACCCAGTGAAAGTTCGGAGGGGTCAAAGTAGTTCCCGATCGGAGGCTCACGCAGTAAGCCCGAACGATGCGACATTAACTGTCGCAGCGTAATGGACGTTCCGAAGGGGTTGTGCGGATGAAAGTCTGGTAAATATTTCTGTACCGGGGCCTCCAGGTCCAACTGGCCGCGTTCGACTAACTGCATCACGCCGATATCTGTAAAAAGTTTTGAAACCGACCCGATGCGATAGACGGTCTCTGCTGTTGCCACAGTCTTTTTATCCGGGTCGGCATAGCCGAAGCCTTGTGCCCAAGTAACCTTCTGATCGTCAACAAGTGCGATGGAGAACGCCGGAAGCTTTTTGTCCTGCATTTCATTCTGAATGAATCGCGATAAAGTCTCGGTAACCTCGGCGTAATCTTGTCGCGGCGCGACATTCTGTTGCAGCCCATGCAGTCGCGGGGTCGGGCAGATCAGAAGAAAAACAAAGGCACAAACGAAACTGAGAATTGCCGCGTTCCTATTCCAATGGAGGTTTTTCATTTGTTCCGGTCCTTCTGCAACATTCGCTTCACATCCTTAAACGCGCGCGACGCGTCTCCCTTCAGCTAGTGTCGATCAGGAGAATTAAACGTGCTAACAACATTCTTGCTGGGAGCAGTAGCTACCAATAGCGCATAAATGGGTAGTCCAGAAAGAATGAGCCCCATACCAAACAGCGCGTGGAGCGGGGAAGAAATGACGGCGCTAAGCGTAATTCCCAGCGCGGCGAGGGTGAACAAGGCGGGTAGCCAGGGATATCCCGGAGCGAGAAACGGGCGCGGAATATCCGGCCGGCGGATACGCATTACGATCACGGCGGCAACTGCAAGTCCGTAAAAGATCCACGCTGTGAAAATCACATAGGTGAAGAGTTCTTGAAACGTGCCCAGCAGCGTGAGACACGCGGCCCAAGCGCCTTGAATTAATATCGCAAACAGTGGTGCGCGCGACCGAGGCGTCAGTGTCCCGAACGAGCGGAAAAAGAGTCCTTCTTTAGCCATGGCATAATAAACGCGAGGGCCGGTTAGCATCATTCCGTTCGTCGCGCCAATAATTGAGATAAGAATCAGCACGGAGACAAAGAGGGCCGCCGTCGTTCCCAATACGGAGCTGACCGCCGTTGCCGCCACTCGATCCGTGTTCTGAATCTGACGCGGGGTCAACACGCTGTAATAGGCAACATTCGTGAGCAGATAAGTAATCGCAACCAGCAGCGTGCCATAGAAGAGCCCGCGCGGGAGATCGCGCTGAGCATGTTTAAATTCACTAGCCGTGAAAGATACGACATGCCATCCTTCGTAGGCCCAAAGAACCGCCACCAGGGCGATCCCAAAATGAACGGGCTGCAATGCGAGCGGTGTGGATGGAAAAAAAGACGCGGCCAGAAGCCCGGCGTGCCCTCGCAGAAATAAAATTCCGACCATCAACGCTAACCCGCCAAATTTTGCAAGCGTCAGTAAGTTCTGGACTCCTTTCCCGGAGCGCACGCCGAAACAATTCACAGCAGTGAGCGCGAGAATACAAATAATGCCGGCAGACTTTTGCTGGACAGATGTGAGTGGGAAGATCTGCGCCAGGTAAATACGAAAAGCCACGGCCAGTGTAGCGATGCTGCCAGAATGAATCAACGTCAACAGGCCCCAGCCGTACAAAAAGCCTATGGGTTTTCCGTAAGCGTGCCGCAAATACACATATAAGCCACCGGCGCCCGGAAAAGCTGCCCCGAGTTCTCCTAAGGCTAGCGCCCCAAACAGACTCAAAAGCCCGCCGATCACCCACACGAGAAGGACAGCCGCAAATGATGGAAGTTGATTTGCTACGCTACTAGGGACCAGGAAAATACCGGATCCAATGACGGTACCTGCCACGATGGCCGTGGCATCGCGCAAACTCAACTCGCGAAGTAACGTTTTCGAACCGGGGGGCGGGCCCATAGTAGAGTCAGCCATGAACTTTAGCTAGGTCTCGTACCAGCGGAAGCCCAGCCGTTGTTCCTTGTCCGCTTCACGCATGAGAGACAGTGTTCGCGCTCGGCGATAGTTTGCACACGCGACCAGGATGACATTGAGAAGAGCCATCGGTGCGGAATAGGAAGCGCCGAACGATGTTGTTTCAACGGAAGCCAAAAAGGATTCGTCGCTAAAACGAGCCACAGGTGAAATGAAAGTATCGGTGATTCCGACGCAATAAGCCCCCTGCGCTTTCGCTTGCTGAATTCCTTCCACTGTTTGCCGCAACCCGCGACGAAAGCTGAGAGCGAAGACCAGGTCACGACGGCCAAGCATTCTGACCAAATGCGCTGTGCGGCCGGGCGTAGTAGCTGTGAGTACGGTGAAACCAAGGAGTAAGAGGTGATATTCGAAATAGGTCACCAGCGAAGAAGCTAGGTCTCCCCCGATCAGCAGGATGCGGTTGGCTTTATACACTCTGCGCGTCAATTTCTCGATGCGCGCGTATTCGAGGCTGTTTCGTAAGCCCTGCAAATTCTTGGAATCTTGTTCGAGCGATTCACGTGCATAGGACGGTATATTTCCATCGCGCGTGGAACTCGATCGCATCAGGTCGAGGGAAGTTGCGTGAGCTATCGAGAGGTCATGCAGGAATTTCTGAAAGTCACGATAACTTGGAAAGCCCATACGCCGCACGATCCGCACGGTTGTAGCGGGATCTGAGTTCAATCGATCGGCCATGCTGCGCACACTTAGCAGCACAAACTCGCGTGGATTCTCCAGGACCGGACGAATGACTTCCTGCCGCTTCCTGGTGAGTCTTCCGATGAGTTCACCCAGGCCTACTCGCGGAACTCTGTCTTTCATAGCTGAGGTTGATCTCGGCATCTTGGGCAAAAGCATTGACCAAATGCCGTAGGGTTGTCAAGGCAGGTTTATCTTAATCTTCGAGCAGAGAGATAGGGCATCGCATAATATTGCATCAATTGTTTCATATGGGAAAAGCCCTCATAATACAATGGCGAAAACGCTTGACAAATTGGTGACGCACAAATAGATTACGGCTAATTTTCATTGGTATTTCATTATGAAACGTTCATTTCTTAGCTTTTTACGGGCCCATCTTGGCCGTAGGGGATGGCGATAATTTGATAACACTTCGAATTTACTTTTGGAGACCTGCCTCACTATGGCCCTTGCAAGAATGTCTCAGTTGAGCACTCTTACCTCACTCGTTTGTTTTTGGATGTGTATGACGGTGGCTCCTTTGTCGGCGCAGGATCGATCCTTCTCCATCGAGCGGGTGCTGAGCGCACCGTTCCCCACCGATCTGCTCGCCGCTCCTACTGACGGCAGGATTGCATGGGTTTTCACCGCGCGCGGCAGCCGCAACGTATGGATCGCCGAGCCGTCTTCTAATGGACTCTACCAAGCCCGCGCGTTAACTTCGTATAAAGGAGATGATGGAGAATCTCTCGCCGAATTGGCATGGAGTCCCGACGGAGGGTCGTTGGTTTATGTTCGTGGAGGAGACTTGGAGGAAGGGGGGCCCGATATTAACGCTTTAAGTTTGCCTCAAGGCGCGCCGGGGAAAGAAATTTGGGTAGTCTCCATCAAGAACGGCAGTCTACGCAAGCTCGCTGATGGGGACTCACCGACAGTTTCTCCAAAGGGTGATTCCGTCGCCTTTTTATCTCAAAAACAAATATGGCTCGTGCCTCTGGATGGAAGTAAGAAGGCGGAGGCCATGGTCTCCTCCAAGGGGACCATCGACTCTCTCCGATGGTCGCCGGACGGTTCGCAGCTGGCATTCGTCAGTGAACGTGGTAGCCACGCGATCGTCGGAATTTACGATCTAAGTAAAAAGTCGATCAGTTGGCTGAGTCCTAGTGTGGACCAGGATATCGATCCGGAATGGTCGCTCGACGGCAAACAAATTGCCTTTATTCGCATTCCCGCACACCAACCGGACGATTTCTTTTGGCAACGCAGCGGCCAGCCCTGGTCCATCTGGATTGCGGATCCGGCCAACGGTCGAGGCCATGCTGTATGGAAGGCAGACGAAGGGACGGGGAGCTTGTTTCATGAAGTTGCGACTGAACGCCAATTGTTCTGGGGCGCTGATAACCGCATTGTGTTCCCCTGGGAGCGCACAGGCTGGCTTCATCTGTATAGCATTTCCGCAGGTGACGGAAGGCCAGAACTTCTCACACCCGGAGATTTTGAGGTCTTCGAAACGACGCTAAGTCCTGATCGAAAGGAAGTGATCTACTCCTCGAATCAAAATGATATTGATCGACGACATGTTTGGAAAGTTTCGGTCCATGGTGGCCCTCCTTCGGAGTTGACTCCCGGAGAAGGGCTCGACTCCTACCCCGTGGTCGCCAGCGATGGGAAAACTGTTGTCACGCTGCGTTCGGATGCGAAGAACCGCCTGCTTCCGTCGGTTGTGACCTCGACCGGCGCGCCGCAAATTCTTGCCGCGGAAACCATTCCATCCGATTTTCCGGCTTCGGAGATGGTGGTGCCGCAGCAGGTAATTTTCGCGGCAGCCGACGGTCTGATGATCCACGCTCAATTGTTCTTGCCGCCCAATCCATCGGGAAACGTGCGGCATCCAGCTATTGTTTTTTTTCATGGCGGACCGATTCGCCAAATGTTACTTGGCTGGCATCCGATGGACTTTTACTCCCACGCCTACGCGATGAATGAATACCTCGCTAACAAAGGGTACGTGGTGCTCTCGGTGAATTATCGGGGCGGCATTGGTTATGGGTTGAATTTTCGAGTGCCGCCAAACTTTGGACCCACGGGTTCAAGCGAAGTAAACGACATTGAAGGCGCAGGTTTATACCTCCGCAACCGGGCAGATGTGGATTCCAAACGAATCGGAGTTTGGGGCGGTAGCTACGGCGGGTTGATGACGGCACTGGCTCTAGCGCGCGATTCCGATACTTTCGTAGCGGGAGTTGACTACGCCGGCGTTCACGATTGGAGCACTCTCCTGCCGTTTCTCAAGGCGCCCGGCGCGCCTCCGGAAGCCGCACGCGTCGCTTGGGAATCCTCTCCTGTTTCCTCCATGAAAACGTGGGGCTCCCCAGTGCTGGTTATTCAAGGAGACGACGACCGCAACGTAGAATTCTCACAGTCCGTGCAGCTCATAGAGAGCTTGCGTAAACAAGGTGTCGAATTCGAGCAGATCGTCATTCCTGACGAGGTGCACGGCTTGATTCTTTATCGCAACCTTCTCACTTTCTTTGGAGCAACAGACGATTTCTTCGATCGCCATCTTATTCACAGTCAGGAGCAGAAATGAAAATGCGGTCACGCCGTTTGCGGAGGATGTTGGCTGTCTTTTTCCTTCTTGGACTTGCGACAGCCTGCCCCGCGCAGGAAAAAACGGATTGGTCGTCACTGGACGCCTCCATCAATTCTTCGATGAAGGATTGGAAAGTACCTGGCGCAGCGGTGGCCATCGTCCGCGACCAGTCGGTCGTTTACATGAAAGGGTTCGGCGTCCGTGAGCTGGGCAAGAGCGATCCGGTCACGCCCGATACCCTGTTCGACATTGGATCGTGCACCAAAGCGTTTACTTCGGCGGCGATTGCGATCCTCGTGGATGAAGGAAAAATGCAGTGGGATGGGAAGGTAAATGAGTACATTCCGTTTTTTCACCTTCAGGACCCACTCGCTGATGAAAATGTTACCATCCGCGACCTTCTCACTCATCGCACCGGTGTACCACCCACCGACTTGCTGTGGTACGTTTATCCGGACGCTTCGCGCGAACAGCTGATTCGCCGATTGGCCGAAGCCCATCCGAACGCCGGCTTTCGCACAAAGTTTCAATACCAAAACATGATGTACGTTGCAGCCGGTTATGCAGTTGGGCAAGTCGCGCACAGCACCTGGGATGACTTCGTTCGCGCCCAGATTTTCCAGCCGCTGGGAATGAACGAGTCGGACACCAGCTCTATCGACGCGGAAAAATCTTCCGACCACGCCTCGCCGCACGAGCAGAATCCGGATGGTTCGGTAAAGGTCATCCCCTGGCACAACATTGATAACGCGGGTCCGGCCGGTTCGATAAATTCAAGCGCTCGCGACATGGCCAAATGGATGACGCTCCAGCTCAATGACGGCATGTATGACGGCAAGCAGCTGATTTCTAAAAAAAACGTTCGCGAGATGCAGACCCCGCAAATGGTAATCGGTCCAGATGGCGAAATCCCAAAGGTATTTTTCCCCGATTCGACGCAACTTAGCTACGGTCTCGGTTGGTTTGTGCAGCAGTATCGCGGCCACCAATTGATTCTTCATGCCGGGGACATCGACGGATTCTCAACCATGGTGGTCCTGATTCCGGAGATTCACACCTCCTATTTCGTGGTGATTAATCTAGGCAGCTTCTACCGGCAGGTGCTGAGTTATCAGATCGCCGATCGTTTGCTGGGCCTTCCGGATGCCGGATGGGACGCCCGCTTCAAGAAACTTGAGGCGGACTTTAAAGCAGAAGAAAAATCCCAAGAAGAAGCTTGGGAGTCAAAGCGAACCCCGGGTACGCATCCTTCGCGTGATCTCGCAGTCTATGTCGGAACCTACACCAATCCGGAGTATGGCGAGGCCGAGATCGTTTCTGAAAACGAGAAGCTGGCGCTTCATTTTCACTCCATTAAAACGGACCTCGATCATTTCCAGTACGACACATTTGTGGTGAAGTTTGGCGGAAGGACCCGACTGACATTCTGCCTGGACAACGACGGGAAGGTCTCTTCATTTAAGGTCGATGATCTGGAATTTAAGAGAGTAGCGGAGTCAGCCCCTTCGAAGAAATGAGTGAGCAATGATGGAAGCTCGTGATTCGATCCAGAGTGTAGAGGTCACGGAGAAACGATGAAAAAGAGATGGTCCATTCTTACCGCGGTACTTCTGATAGCTGCGGGAGGACTTTACACCGCATCGCGAACGCGTGCGCTACCAAGGCAGCAGAACGCCGGCGAATATGACGTAATTATACGAAACGGCCGCATTCTCGACGGCGCGGGCGGTCCATGGTATTCCGACGATATCGCGATCAGCAATGATCGCATCGTAGCGATTGGAAAGCTCGAAAACGCGCACGCCAAAAGAGTTATCGATGCGACCGGGAGAGTAGTTTCACCCGGTTTTATTGACATGCTCGGCCAGTCGGAAACAGCGCTGCTGATTGACAACCGCTCGTTGAGCAAGCTTTCTCAAGGAATTACAACGGAAATCACCGGCGAAGGCGGATCAATCGCGCCGCAGAACGCCAAGACTCTGGCTCCTATGAAGCCCTTTCTCGATCAGTATCACCTTACGATCGATTGGACCACCTTGGATGGCTACTTTCGCCGTCTGGGAAAATCCGGTACGCCACTCAATATCGGCACCTATGTAGGCGCGGCGCAGGTACGCGAAGCCGTCATCGGCGATGATGATAGGGCCCCCAGCCCAGCGGAACTTGAGCAGATGCAATCCATGGTTGCCGAGGCCATGAAAGATGGCGCTCTCGGAGTTTCCACAGCGCTGATTTATCCTCCTGGACATTACGCAAAGACAGAGGAGCTCATCGCTCTGGCGAAGGTTGCGGGTCAATATGGCGGCATCTATGGCACCCATATGCGCAGTGAAGGCGCCAGTGAGATGCAGGCGATCGATGAGGCGATCCGCATCGGACGCGAAGGCGGCCTGCCTGTCGAGATTTTCCATCTCAAGGTTGCCGGCAAATCGCGATGGGGTTCCATGCCGCATGTTGTCGAAAAGATTGACGCAGCGCGGGAGGCTGGGCTCGACATTCGCGCGGATGCCTACCCTTGGGTCGCTGGCGGGACTGCTCTTGCTTCTTGTTTGCCGCCCTGGATGGCGGACGGAGGAGCCAGTAAATTTCTTGAGCGCTTGGCGGACCCGAAGATCCGCGAGCGTATCAAGAGCGAAATGGCCACAGACCATCAGGATTGGGAAAACCTCTATCTGGATAGCGGAGGAGGCACGGGAGTTCTCATCTCGGGAGTAGTAAACCCATCCTTGAAGAAATATGATGGGAAAACGGTGGCGGAAATGGCGAAGGCCGAACAGAAACCGGAGCTTGATGCTTTGTTCGATTTCATCCTCGCAGACAAGGGGCAATCAGGCGCGCTTTATTTCATAGCCGGCGAGGATGACTTGCGATACGCGCTTAAACAGCCGTGGACCTCGCTCTGCCTCGATGCCGGCGAACTCTCGCTGGATGGACCCCTTTTTGAGCCCCACACGCATCCACGCGCTTTCGGAACCATGCCTCGTTTCCTGGGCCACTACGTCCGTGACGAACATCTGTTGCCTCTTCCGCAAGCCATTCGAAAAATCACTTCCATGCCCGCACAGCGCGAGCATTTGACGAATCGAGGTCTGATCAAGATTGGCTTCTACGCAGATATTACGATCTTCGATCCGGCGACGATCATCGATCGTGCAACCTACACCGATCCGACCAAACTTTCCGAAGGGGTGGATTACGTTTTGGTGAATGGTCAGCTCGAATACGATCACGGCAAGCTCACGGATTCAAAAAGTGGCCGCGTTCTCCGCGGGCCCGCATGGCAGGGAGGCCCTGAGTAGGAATTCGTCAATACGATTTATCTTTTTTTCCGTCGGTCGCGGGAGGTTCGCTGGGTCCGAGAAGCGCTTCGATAATTCCTACCATTGGGAAGGTATCCGTTTTGGATACAACCGATCGAATGCCGGCGCTCAACGCATGTTTCTCTAGCTCAGGGCTGGCGTGCTGCGTAAACAATACGATCGGCATGGCCGGCGCAATTTCCAAGATTCGGCGCGCGGTTTCTATACCATTCATTCCCGGCATTTGAAAATCGAGGATCACCAGGTTGGGACGTGATGTTTGGAAGACGGCCACAGCTTCCTGGCCATTGGAGGCCTCGCCGGCTATTTCCCACTCAGGATTGGCTTGTAGGACCGTGCGAAGGCTCTGGCGGACAAGTTCGTTATCGTCAACGATTAGAAATCGAGTGCGCATCCAGACAATCCTTCTAGCTTTTCCGCCAACAATACTGCCGGCTGCGATTCAGATGCGCAGGAGGGAATACAAATCGATCGCCTACTATGATACGCCAACGGTCGCAGCCGTTGTCTCCGGGATCACCGCCGTAACAGTCGTGCCGTTTCCATTCGACTGAATCTCCAGCGTGCCCCCGAGCTCTCTTACGCGCTCGCGCATACCGCTGAGTCCTACTCCGTTATTTGTTCCCAAAGACATGGACACACGCCGCTCTACGCCAATACCCTTCCCTTGATCGCAAACTTGCAGAGTGAGCATTTTCTCGTCAGACGGCCATATCTTTATAGCTGCGGTCTTGCTTCCAGAATGGCGATAAACATTGGTCAAACATTCCTGCACGATTCGAAAAATCGAAATCTCCACCTTGGGTGCAAGCCGGCCGAGTTCGGGAGAGAGTTCAACGGTAACTTGTATTCCGCTACGCTCTGCGAAACCATCGGCAAAAAGCTTGATCGCGGGCAACAGACCGATTTCGTCGAGAAGCGGCGGGTGCAGCAAATGCGAAATAGTACGGATTTCTTTTGAAAGCTGTTTTACAAGCTCGGTATTCTGACGCAGCGCTTCGCCAGCCGGCGGAGTGAGTTTTTCAGCTTGCATCAGCGCCAATCCATTATTCATGGACAGCGTAGCTACCAACTGGCCGACGCTATCGTGCAAGTCACGTGCGATGTGCCGGCGTTCCTCGTCCTGCATGGCGATAAGGCGAGCGGAGAGGCTGCGCAACTCACGATTTAAAACCTCCATCTGCCGCGTTTTGCGATGCAGATCTGCGAAGACACTCACCTTGGCGCGCAATAACTCCGGAACGATTGGAACGGAAATGTAATCCACCGCGCCCCGTTGATACGCTTTGAGCTGGTCCACGTCTGTGAGATGCACAGCCGAAATAAAGATGATAGCGGTCTTCTGAAATCGAGGATGCTGGCGGATCATGTCCGCAAGTTCGAAACCGTCGAGCTCCGGCATACTGACGTCCATCAGAACTACGGCAATTTCGTTTTTAAGCAGCAGGTCTAACGCTTCCCGTCCGGAATGAGCTTTGATCAAATTCTCGTTCAGCTCTTTCAGTATTACTTCATAGCTGAGCAGCTTGGCAGGCTGATCGTCCACCATCAGAATGTTTACTTTCTCTTGCTCGTTCATCTTTCTTTGGTCACCCTGGTAAATTCCTACCGTGCGCCGACCATCGAGTTATCAACGCTTAGCGGTGAAACCACATACGAAGCGCGGAAAGCAGCTGCTCGGTGTTCACCGGTTTTGCCAAATATTCCGATGCGCCGGCTTCCATGCACTTCTCGCGATCTCCCTTCATGGCTTTGGCCGTCAGAGCCACAATGGGCAGCCGACGGAAAGACGGATTCTGCCGAATTACCTGCATCGTTTCGTATCCATCCATCTCCGGCATCATGATGTCCATCAACACAATCGCTACATCCGGGGTTGACTCCAACGTTGCAATCGCTTCACGGCCGGTACCCGCAGTCAGCACAAACATTCCGCGGCGTTCCAGCACGCTGCTGAGCGCAAAGATATTGCGCACGTCGTCGTCCACTACCAGCACTTTCTTGCCGACTAACGCTTCGTCGGAATGATGCAAGCGCTCGAGCATCTTCTGCTTTTCCGGCGGAAGATCGGTGACCACGCGATGCAGGAACAAGGCCGTTTCGTCGAGCAGCCGCTCTGGCGATTCGACTCCTTTAACAACCACGCTGCGTGCGAGCAGGTGCAAGCGGGCGTCTTCTTCAGGGGACAAATCCTTACCGGTAAAGACCACCACCGGCAAATTGCTTAGTGACGGGATTTCGCGGAAACGCTCGAGAATATCGAATCCCGACATATCGGGCAGGCGCAGATCGAGCACCACACAGTCAAAAGATTCGTTGGTAACGGCTTGCAGCGCTTCTTGGCCAGTCGCAGCGATTTGCACATCAATGTCGTCATATCCGAGCAATTCCTGGATACTGAGCTGCTCGCGAGGATCGTCTTCCACCACCAGCAGCCGCTTACGGCGCGGTGCCGTATATTCCTTGATACGCGCGAATGCGGTTTCCAACTCGTCCGGGCTGGTTGGTTTATTCACGTAGGCGAAAGCACCGCTGGCCAAGCCATGTTGCCGGTCTTCATCCATGGTCAACATCTGCACCGGAATGTGACGCATGGTCGGGTCTTGTTTGAAATGGTTGAGAACAGTCCATCCCAGCATATCGGGCAGGAAAACATCGAGTGACACAGCGGTTGGATGGAATTCTCGAGCAAGTTCTAAAGCCTCCGTGCCGCGCGAGGCGACCAAAACCTTGAAGCCTTTATCGCGAGATAGATCGCGTAACAATCTGGCGTAGTGCGGGTCATCCTCCACGATCAAAAGAATCGCATCGTCCTCCTTCAGATTTTCGCGATCGTCGGGAATCTGCTCGTTCGAACGCTCCGACGACACCACCACAGAGGCTCGCCGCTCGGTAGAAACTGCGGACATCTTCGCGTCGGCCGTAGCCATGCCCGTGGATGGTCCGACATAGGTTTGAGGCAAATAAAGTGTGAACGCGCTTCCCTTTTCCGGCACGCTGCGCAGCTGAATTTCGCCGCCGAGCAAGCCAGCCAACTCACGGCTAATTGCGAGCCCCAAACCAGTGCCACCATATTTCCGGCTGGTGCCTGCATCGGCTTGCTGGAAAGCCTCAAAAATAAGCCGCTGTTTTTCGGCCGGAATACCAATACCCGTGTCGGTAACTTCGAAAGCGACCACCGAAGCTAACTTGCCGAGCACCGGATGGTCTTCACTCCAACCGGTCTCTGCTGCAAACACGCTTAGGCGCACGCTGCCATGCTCAGTGAATTTAAATGCGTTCGAAAGAAGATTCTTGAGCACCTGCTGCAACCGCTTGGAGTCGGTCACCATACTGCGCGTGAGGTTGGGATCGGTCTGTACTTCGAAATTTAAATGGCGACTTTCCGCTTCGTGACGGAACGGCCGCGCAATCATATCGAGCAAACTGTTGAAGAAGACTTCTTCGGCCTGCACCGAAACGGTTCCCGATTCGATTTTTGAGAGGTCCAGGATGTCCGTAATCAGGTTCAGCAAGTCGGTGCCCGCGCCGTGAATCGTGCGAGCGAACTCCACTTGTTTGGAGGTCAAATTACCGTCCGGGTTGTCGGTAAGCTGCTGGCCGAGAACAAGAATGCTATTGAGAGGTGTGCGCAACTCATGCGACATGTTGGCCAAAAATTCCGACTTATACTTGGACGTGAGAGCCAACTCTTTGGCCTTTTCTTCCACCGCTCTGCGCGCCTGTTCAATTTCCTGATTTTTACGTTCTACTTCCACGTTCTGCTCGGCCAGTTGCTGAGCTTTTTGCGCAAGCTGTTCATTGGTTTGCTGCAATTCGGTTTGCTGAGTCTGAAGTTCAGCAGCCAACTGCTGTGATTGTTTTAACAGCCCTTCGGTCTGCATGGTGGCTTCAATGCTATTCAACACGATGCCGATGCTCGAGGTCAGTTGTTCCAGGAACGCAAGATGCGAAGCGGTAAAAGCGCTCAGCGAGGCTAGTTCGATAACCGCCTTAACTCGATCTTCGAAAAGAACCGGCAATACAATCACGTTTCGTGGAACCGCCTTGAACAGGCCTGATCGAATCGGAATGGCATGCGAGGGAACATCGGTAATAAGCATGCGCCGTTTTTCGCCGGCGCACTGTCCGACGAGTCCGTGGCCCACACGCAGGTGGTCGGGATGTCCTTCGTCCGCGCCATCTGCGAATGCCGACAGTAACGCCATGTTCCCAGTCTCTTCGCCCTCCATTTGATAGATCACGCCTTGCTGGGCATTCACGAGCGGAGCCAACTCGGACAGCAACATTCGACCGACCGTGGCGAGATCGCGCTGCCCTTGTAACATGCCGGTGAAGCGGGCCAGGTTTGTCTTCAGCCAGTCCTGCTCGTTGTTGCGATCGGTGGTGAGGCGGAGGTTGTCGATCATCGTGTTGATGTAGTCTTTCAACTCAGCCACTTCGCCGCTGGCTTCCACTTGAATCGAACGAGTCAAGTCTCCCTTGGTAACCGCGGTGGCCACTTCTGCGATCGCGCGGACCTGATTGGTAAGGTTGTCTGCGAGGAGGTTCACGTTTCCGGTAAGGTCCTTCCAAGTGCCGGCGGCGCCAGGCACGTTGGCTTGTCCACCGAGTCGTCCTTCCACGCCAACTTCTCGGGCCACGGTAGTTACCTGATCGGCGAAGGTAGCCAGAGTGTCCGTCATATTGTTGATAGTGTCGGCCAGTGCAGCGACTTCACCTTTCGCTTGCACCGTGAGTTTCTTGGTTAGCTCGCCGTTGGCGACCGCAGTCACAACTTTCACAATTCCGCGGACCTGCTCGGTGAGGTTTGCAGCCATGACGTTTACGTTGTCCGTGAGGTCTTTCCACGTGCCGGCGACGCCAGGTACCTGCGCTTGACCTCCGAGTTTGCCGTCGGTACCGACTTCGCGCGCCACGCGTGTGACTTCTGCGGCGAAGGCGTTGAGCTGGTCCACCATGGTATTGATGGTGTTCTTCAATTCCAGAATTTCGCCCTTCACGTCCACGGTGATTTTGCGCGACAAGTCGCCGCGCGCCACGGCGGTCGTCACTTCGGCGATGTTACGTACCTGTGCGGTAAGATTGCCAGCCATCGCGTTCACGGAGTCCGTAAGGTCTTTCCAGGTTCCGGCCACGCCGGTCACGTTGGCTTGGCCACCCAGACGCCCTTCGCTACCCACTTCGCGCGCCACGCGCGTTACTTCGGCAGCGAACGAACGCAACTGCTCGACCATGGTGTTGAGAGTTTCTTTGAGTTGGAGAATTTCGCCGCGCACGTCGACCGTAATCTTTCGCGAGAGGTCTCCGCTGGCAATGGCGGTGGCGACTTCCGAAATGTTGCGCACCTGACCAGTCAGGTTGCTGGCCATGAAATTCACATTGTCCGTAAGGTCCTTCCAAGTACCGCCGACGCCGGGCACCTGCGCCTGGCCTCCCAACTTCCCTTCCGTTCCCACTTCGCGCGCTACGCGCGTCACTTCACCCGCAAACGCGTTCAACTGGTCCACCATCGTGTTGATGGTGTTCTTCAATTCCAAAATTTCGCCCTTCACGTCCACGGTGATCTTGCGCGACAAATCACCGCGAGCCACGGCGGTGGTCACTTCCGCAATGTTGCGGACCTGGTCGGTCAGGTTGCCGGCCATGGAGTTCACCGAGTCCGTCAAGTCCTTCCACGTTCCCGCCACTCCGGGCACCTTCGCTTGGCCACCCAGACGTCCTTCGCTACCCACTTCGCGGGCCACGCGCGTCACTTCACCGGCAAACGCGTTGAGCTGGTCCACCATGGTGTTGATGGTATCTTTAAGCAGCAAAATTTCGCCGCTAACGTTCACCGTGATTTTCTTTGAAAGGTCGCCACTGGCAATGGCGGTGGCAACTTCCGCAATGTTTCGAACTTGGCCCGTCAGGTTGCTGGCCATCGAGTTGACCGAGTCCGTGAGGTCCTTCCAGGTACCCGCCACGCCCGGAACCTGCGCTTGGCCACCGAGTTTGCCGTCGGTTCCCACTTCGCGCGCCACACGTGTCACTTCCGATGCGAACGCGCGCAATTGATCCACCATGGTGTTTAACGTGTCTTTGAGTTCTAGAATCTCACCCTTCACGTCCACCGTGATTTTGCGCGACAAGTCTCCTCTCGCCACTGCGGTTGCCACTTCCGCGATGTTGCGCACCTGACCGGTCAAGTTGCTGGCCATGAAATTCACGTTGTCGGTAAGGTCTTTCCACGTACCTGCGCCGGGGACTTGCGCTTGGCCTCCCAATTTTCCTTCCGTTCCTACTTCGCGAGCCACGCGCGTTACTTCGCCCGCGAACGCGTTCAACTGGTCCACCATCGTGTTGATGGTGTTCTTCAATTCCAGAATTTCGCCCTTCACATCGACCGTGATCTTGCGCGACAAATCACCTAACGCCACGGCCGTGGTAACCTCCGCAATGTTGCGAACTTGTGCTGTCAGGTTGCCGGCCATCGAGTTCACTGAGTCCGTCAAGTCCTTCCAAGTTCCCGCAACGCCCGGCACGTTGGCTTGGCCGCCCAGACGTCCTTCGCTGCCCACCTCGCGCGCCACGCGGGTTACTTCACCAGCGAAACGATTGAGCTGGTCCACCATGGTGTTGAGCGTTTCTTTGAGCTGGAGGATTTCTCCGCGCACGTCCACCGTGATCTTGCGCGAGAGGTCGCCTTTCGCGATGGCCGTCGCCACTTCAGCGATGTTGCGGACTTGACCGGTCAAGTTGCTGGCCATGAAATTCACGTTATCCGTCAAGTCCTTCCACGTGCCACCAACACCGGGCACCTGCGCCTGACCTCCCAACTTTCCTTCCGTTCCCACTTCGCGTGCCACGCGCGTTACTTCGCCCGCGCACGCGTTCAACTGGTCCACCATCGTATTGATGGTGTCTTTCAATTCCAAAATTTCGCCCTTCACGTCCACCGTGATTTTGCGCGACAAGTCGCCGCGCGCCACGGCCGTGGTTACTTCCGCGATGTTACGGACTTGAGCGGTCAAGTTGCCCGCCATCGCATTCACCGAGTCCGTCAAGTCTTTCCAGGTTCCCGCGACGCCCGGCACCACAGCTTGCCCGCCTAACTTTCCATCCGTACCCACTTCGCGAGCCACGCGCGTCACTTCCGAAGCAAAGGAGCGCAACTGATCCACCATCGTGTTGATTGCTTCTTTGAGCTGGAGGATTTCGCCGCGCACGTCCACGGTAATTTTGCGCGACAGGTCGCCGCTCGCCACGGCGGTGGCTACTTCGGCAATATTGCGGACCTGACCAGTTAGGTTGCTGGCCATGGAGTTCACCGAGTCCGTGAGGTCTTTCCACGTGCCGGCAACGCCGGGCACCTGCGCCTGGCCGCCCAACTTGCCGTCCGTACCTACTTCGCGTGCCACACGCGTAACTTCTGAGGTGAACACACCAAGCTGCTGAATCATGGTATTCACGATGGTTGCGGACCGCAGGAACTCGCCTTCCAAAGGACGTCCGTCAACGTCCAGTTGAACGGTTTGCGTCAGGTTGCCTTTGGCCACCGCGGCAATGGCCCGAGTGACTTCGGTCGTAGGCCGCAGAAGATCGTCCACCAACGTATTGACTGACACTTCCATCTCGCCCCAGGCAGCTTTCGGCAAATCAAAACGCATGCGCTCGCGAGTTCTTCCCTCCTTACCGACCACTTGTCCCACGCGCTTCAGCTCTTTGGCCATTTGCTGGTTGGCGGTGACAATTTCATTAAAAGTGTCCGCAATTTTTCCAGCAAGTCCGGTCCAGTTGCCGGGGAGCCGCACCGAGAAGTCCCCGTCGCGCATTGTCTGCAGGCTTGAAAGAATTATGCTCAGATCGGCATAGGAAACGTCCGCGTGGACATTGTTTTGGCCGTTACTCTTGGCGCTGGACTTGCCGTCCGGTTCCGTATTCGCAGTGGTTATGGTTTGCTCGGATCGCTTCATACCTGCTCTCCCAACTTCAGTTTCAGGCAACTGGCAACATTGCGCCTGCAGCAAACACACCCGTACCTCGAAAGCTAAAATAAGGGCTCAGGTGAGGTATGCGGGCCGCAAATTCTAATTTCATCTATTCGATCGCGACTTAGGTGAAACAAATCTAATACCACAAACACGTTGCCGCCCCTCTACAGGGATTGCTGTATATATGTACGGCTGTTCGTATCGAGCAAAGGGCAGGGTGGCAAGGCTGGAAGCAAGTACTGTTAGACGGCCAACCCCGGATCACCGCTCGTGGGGGGCTGATGTACTAAGTTTATGATACTAAGCGTTTTATGGGCTTGTATTGGTCTAGCGAATACTCCCGGGTCACTTTCCTGCCGCTTTTCGAAATTTTTTCCGTCCGGAGCTGTTCTTCGACCCAGAGTCTGCGGAGGCTCGTGCGCCATTTTTGAATTTATCAAATGCCTCAAAAATCTTCTGACCGTACATTTCGGATTTTCGCGCACCGAATCCCGGCACCGCCAGAAGCTCCCTTATGGACCGCGGACGTTTTCGGCACAGCTCGTCGAGTGCTGTGTCGTGCAGCACCACAAATGCAGGAACGCCCTGCTCCTTCGCGGTGGCGCGACGCCACTCACGAAGATATTCGCGAAGTTCGGGATCCACAGCAGAAGCGCTTGCCTTGGCGGAGGATCCAGAATGCGCAGACGGCGGGATGCTGGTCGACGCTCGTGCGGGAATGCCTGATGCTAGGTGTTTTGCCCGAACCGCTTCGGCTAACCAATCGAGGCCTGAACCACATGCGTCGCAAGCATCACATTTTTCAAATTTTGGATTTTCACCAAAATGTGAACAGATTTGCCGGTGACGGCACCGCTTGGATTCCACAAAATCTCGAATGATGTGGTAACGCTTCCAGGCGCGCTCCTTTTCTTCTGAATCGGTTAACTGCTCGACGAAATAGGTAAGCAGCCCCACATCGCGTTTTTGCCACAGCACTACACAGTCCGCCGGCAGCCCATCGCGGCCGGCGCGGCCGGCTTCCTGATAGAACTGCTCGATCGATTTTGGAAGAGAAAGATGGATAACTGCGCGAACGGCAGCTTTATTGATCCCCAGTCCGAATGCCACGGTTCCCACCAGAACGCGCACTTCGTCGGACATCCAGCGCTCCTGATTCGCTCGGCGCGTTTCGTTATCCATTTTTCCATGATAAGCAATGGCCGAAATTCCATGTTCCTCGAGGAAATCAACGGTGTCCTCTACTTTGCTAATCGTCGGCGCATACACAATCACATTTTGTTCCGCGTATGCGCGAAGAGCCTTTAACAGAAGATTTGGTTGTTCGCGTCCAGTGCATTCTTTAATGATGTAACGCAGGTTCGGCCGGTGAAAACTCGCGATGTATTTGTCAGGATCGCGCAGCTGAAGCTGGTCGATGATATCGTGGCGCACTCGCTGAGTGGCGCTGGCGGTGAAAGCTGCGATTGGACGCTCTGGAAAATTGGCGCGCAAGGAGTTCATCTGCCGGTATTCCGGGCGGAATTCGTGGCCCCATTCAGAGATGCAGTGCGCCTCATCAATCACAAAAAAAGAAACCGGCACATGGCGAAGCCACTCAACCGTGTCTGCGCGCGCGAGCCGCTCAGGTGAAAGATACAGAAGGCGGTATCGCCCCTTGCTCGATTCGCGCATAATCTCGGTCTGCTGCGCTGCGGGAACCGAACTGTTTAATAGTGCCGCCGTGATTCCCATCTGCGTGAGCTGCGCCACTTGATCCTGCATCAGCGCGATCAATGGCGAAACCACAATCACGGTTTGCTCGGAAAAAAGCGCAGCCGGAAGTTGGTAGCACAGAGATTTGCCGCCACCCGTCGGCATCACCACGCAGGTGTCGTGCTTTTGCAACAAGCTTCGAACGATTCTCTCTTGCAGCGGGCGAAACGAGTCGTAACCCCAGTAGCGGCGCAGCGCAGGTAGGAGATCCATTTCCACATTCACGCAAGCAGTATAGTCCATTCGCTGTGGTGGGGAACGTGGCCGATAGGTTTACAATATGGCGCTCGACCTAATCCATACCATTGGACACTCGGAAGGAGGTCTTCTGATGGATCCCAAAAGTTCGAAAACGGCCGCCGACACCAGCCGCCAGTTTCTGCGCCACATTCTCGCGACCGTTGCTTACCGCGGTGAAAAAGCGTTGCGCGGAGCCCCCAGCACCTTCGCGGAATTTCATGCCAACGAATCTTGCCGGACGCCTGGCCAGATATTGGCGCACATCGGCGATGAGTATGATTGGGCGCTCTCGCAAGCGAAGGGCCAGGAGAAATGGAAGGTTTCTAAACCGCTCGTCTGGGATGATGAAGTGAAACGTTTCTTCGCTGCGCTGCAAGCCCTGGATGATTATCTCGCTTCAGATTCGGCTCTCGGTTCCACGCCCGAAAAGCTTTTTCAAGGAGCGATCGCGGACTCGCTAACTCACATCGGCCAGATTTCGATCCTTCGGCGGCTTGCCGGCTCTCCTGTACGCGCTGAGAACTATTCCGTCGCAGCGATCGTGGCCGGACGGGTGGGTTCCGAGCAGGTTCCGCCGTCCCGGGAATTCGATTGATCGTAATTTCAGCGAGGAGAACTAGGAAATAATCTTCTTGGATTTTGCGTCTGAGCGCGCTTCCCCGTAAAGCGTTATTCGGCCATCGAAAACCACTGCGAGATAGCCTGATTCGCCCAGAAATTGCATCACCTGTTTGCCGGAACGCGCGAGCTGTGCCCAGCGGGATTTTGTATCGGGGTTCTGTTCAAGGCCGCGAAGTTTGCGCCCCTGAAACACGAAATCGACTTGCCGAAGAATCCGTTTTCGCGTCCGGTGCACGGGATAGGATTCGCCACCGAGTTTCACCACGGTCGAGTCGTCAACAAGCGCCTGTTGCCACACGGATAGAAGCGCTTCTTCAAACGTCACACTAGTTATTTTAAACCAACGGAAGTTCTGCAAGAAGAGACCACAGTTTAGAGGAAATTAAACGCGGGCGGTCGAAGGTATCTTTCGCTAAATCGCAATTGAAACGAAATGCGCGGCTAGAAAAATTGCCGGGGGCTTAGGCTGAGGGACCCTAGCCACCCGGCTCTTCTCACCCATCTCCGCAGGGTCTGGGTAAGAAACTCGTTAAGCGGCGGATTCGCCGTTGCGCATAAACTCGTATCGCTCGATCGCTGCTGCCACTCCCACTTCGCCGGCATTTTCCGGACTGGAGCGCAGAACGCGTCCGAGACATCGCACCCGAACCGGACCTGCCTGAGTAAGCTCGTGCGGAAGAGTCATGACGATCTCGACCGGCGAGCCACTGCGCAATCCTTTGGGCAAGTGAAAATAGAGGCCACGCGAGCTGACTTCCCGCGATTCCGTAGCAGCCTCGCCGACCACGCTTTCATCCGTCCAGCGGACGGTGAGCGGTAAGCGCATTAAGAATCTCCGCGTTGCACGTCGCTCTTTTAGAGCCACAGGAAACTACCTCCCTGACTACGCCACTATCTTGCTGCTTAGGCTCCTTAGAACCAATAGAGCGAAAGCCTCAATTATCGCGGATCTCAAAGTACGGAAGTACTAGGATGGAAGGACAAACTATGCCAAATACGCCATTTTCAATGAATTGCAGAAGAGGCCTAGGCTACAGGTACTTTCCGGAATGCCTTCAAGATATCGGCCAAAGTGACCACGCCTTCGAGCTTGCTCAGGTCCGCGCGGCTCAGCACCGGGAGTACAGGCCAATCCCCAGCCCAATGGAGCGCCTCTTCCAAGGACATATCGCGAAAAACAAACGGCAAAGGCCCTTTGGAATCCGCCTCTCCTACGGTATGACTTTGCGAAGTGTCCGCTGCTAGCCTTTGAAGTTCGCTGCGTTCGATGAAATTCCATTCGCCCGGCCGCACGCGCAAAAAGGACAGTAAACCCTCTTTTCCTTCCAGTTTTTTAATCGCGTCAGCGACCTGCTCTGCGCGCTCCAAGACCAGGGCAGCGTCAACGCGCATGGCATCTTCCACGGTAAGAATCATCTGTTCGCGTTGTTCCTCTACAGAGGGCAGCACCAGACCGTCCTGGCGCGCGAGTAAATCAAACAGGGGAACCTTGATGTAGGAGCGCGAGATTCCGTAGGCGATCAAGCTTGAAATCATTACCGGCAGAATCGCCGTGTAGTTCCCGGAAACCTCAATGACCATGAAGACCGATGTAATCGGGACACGCAGAAAGCCGGCGAAAAATGTTCCCATACCGACTAGCGCAAATGTGCCGACCGTCCCAGGCAAAGCAGGGAAAAAATGCTGTTCGATAGCGCCGACGGCGCCTCCCAACATCGCGCCAATGAACAGGCTGGGCGCAAACATTCCACCAGGGGTCCCGCTTAGGAACGAAATTCCGGTGGCCAGGATTTTCAGAGCTGCCAATACCAACAGCAACTTCCACGTGAATTGGCCATGCATCGCCTGATCGATGATCGGATAGCCTGCGCCCATCACCTGCGGCAACCGGATCCCAATGATTCCGATCAGCAGCCCCGCGACCGCCGGCTGAAAATGCTGCGTCCAGCGAGGAAGGGCTTGCATGCGGGGCCGCGCATAAGCCAGCCATTTCAGGAAAACCAAGGAAGCCAAACCGCCGACGATTCCGAGCGCGACGTAGGCCAACAAGTCTGCGGGCTTTGCCACACGAAACGGTGGTACGCGAAACATCGATTCAGGCCCCAGAAATGCCCGCATGGTCACCACGCTGGATATCGCGGCCAGAACGATCGCTCCGAGCACGCCTGCGCTCCAGGTTCCGATCACCTCTTCCAGAACAAAGAGCACCGCCGAAATAGGCGCATTGAAGGCTGCCGCCAGTCCCGCCGCAGCTCCTACCGGCGCAATCAAGCGAACTTTCTCTTGTGACAGCCGCAAGCGCCGCCCCAGCAGCGAAGCGATCCCAGCTCCCATCTGCAAGGAGGGATCTTCCGGCCCTAGCGACTGACCGCTGCCAATAGCCAAAGCGCAGGTGATGAATTTCCCAACGACCGTATTGAATGGGATATAGCCGTTGGAAACGTACACCGCAGACTTCGTTTGATTCACTCCGCTCCCGCGCGCTCGCGGAAAGGCGTAAATCACGAGCAGCGCTACCACGATTCCGGCCAGTGTAGGCGCCAAAACCACGCGCGGAAATGTAGGAGACAGAGACGACCCAAGCAGCTCGATATCGGTCCACTCGATTGCAATGCGAAAGCAAACCACAGCCAGGCCAGAAAGTATTCCGATCAAGACCGCGAGAAACAAAAAGAACCGGTCTTCCCGCATGGTGAAGACGTGGCTTGTCCATCTTTCCCACATCGCGCGAAAGCCGGCCTGGGAGGCCGAACTTGCCGGCTCGTTTGTAGCGGGCGGAATGGCGCCAGGTGGAGTAACAGCGGCAGGCTCAGTCACTGTGCCGAAACTCCCGGCCGCGACCTAACAGCCACAGCGCTCGATCCGCACCTTCAGGTTCTCCGCAGACCGCAGCGGCGGCATTCTCCATCTCGAACGCATGACCCATTAATTCGTCCAGCGTCTCAGGATGTTTGGCGATGTTTTGCCAACTCTGTTCGGCAGTGAGCTCCTTACTTTCGGCAAGAGCTTTCTGGAGCTGCGTCTGGGCAGGCGTTGCCGGAAGCGATTGGCCCACTTGGCTAGCGCACTGCTGAAGTCGGTTGGCGGCAAGGGAGAGAGCGCTCGCGGCCCTTCGAGCTTTGGCCTCGCGTGAAAGGCCAGGGAGGAAGGCGTTCATTTCATTTATCTGCTGCGCGGTCTTATGCATCTCGGCGACTCCCGGTGCCTCACGGTCCTTCTCCGGCAGTCGGTCGAAATAATCCAGCGCCGCACTGTACTGGCCAAGATTGAAAGCCGACGTCGCAGCTCCCAGCAGCGCATCCTCGTTGTCAGCATTCGCGGATAAAATCGTGCGGGAAACCTCCAGCGCTCGAGTCCATAGCTTTGCTCTTAACGACACATTCCCTACAACCCTGAGTTGTTCCGTGTCATTTGCGGGAGTGCTGTCGGCGAGAGCGATAATTTCGGGCACCGCCTGTTGCTGCAATCCGTGATCCAGTAAATATTCGGCAAGTTCGCGCCGAACCTGCCAACGCCTGCTGATCGGATCATTGTCCCACTCACCGTATATCGCTCCGTGATAGTAGCGCAGGGCCTCGGAGTTCAATCCTTTGTGCGCAGCAATCCTGGCTAAGGTAAGATTCACGTCTCCACTGCCCGGGGATTCTGACAGCAGATTCAGCAGATACGAGCGGCCCTCGTCACCACGGCCCGCCGCAGACAGCGCTTGCGCCAAATGAAACTGGAATTTTGCGTTATCAGGAGAATAAACCAGCGCGTTGCGGTAGTCCGTCAGAGCGGATTTGATATCGCCGGCTCGGAAGCTCGCTTCGCCCTGATCGAACCAATTGTCAGCCAAAACATGAATACTCTTGTGGTACATCCGCGAAACGGCTGCGGTGAAGAGCACGAATAATACCAGCAGCAGGATGCAACCCAACAGCACCGCCTCGCGCGAGTAAATCCGCGGACTCTTTTTACCGAGCGCGATGGTGTTTGCCGGGGAACTCATACCATGCCCAATATTAAAGAATACCTTAACTTGAGTTATTGGCGCAGATGGCGTGAAAAAAACCGGAGGAAAATATTATGCTTGGTCGATCAATCGGTGGTGAATTGCGTAGAGTGCAAGTTCCAGACGATCGGAGACGCCAAGCTTGTCGAAAATATTGTGCAGATGATTTTTTACCGTCTGTTCGCTGATAAAAAGCTTCTCGCCGATTTCACGGTTTCGAAAGCCTTGCGCTACGAGTTGAACGATTTCCTTTTCGCGGTCGCTGAGCAGAGGCTTCTCGCGGCGCTGCCCGGATTCCGCGGATTTCTTAAAAGCATCGATCACTTCCGCGGTCATTCGGTTATCCAGCCAGATTTCTCCGTCAAACACTTTGCGTATGCTTTTCACCAGCAAATCGCTGGCTGACTGCTTCAGCACCACTCCGCGCGCGCCCAGGCGCATGGCGCGGACAACGTCGCGGTCATCTTCAGCAGCAGTTAGTACAATCACGCGGGTAGGCAATGTTTCGAAATTTACTTCCTCCAACACGCCCAGGCCGTCTTTCTCCGGCATGCGCAAATCCAGCAGAAGAATGTCGGGCTTGAGCTTGGCCAGCATCTTGACGCACTCATTCCCATTGGAGGCTTCACCGACAATTTGTATTTCGTCGGCCGCTTCCAGCAGCTTGCGGAGGCCGTCGCGAAAGATAGCGTGGTCGTCCGCGACCAGGATTCGAATCACCTGTTTCGCTTTCGTCATTTTCAATTCAGTGGGATTTCTACCCTAAGACGCGCCCCGTGCCCGGGATTCGACTCCACCGTTAGCGTCCCCCCTACGCTCCGTGTTCGCTCTTTGATCGAAATTGGCCCGAGACGCAACCGGTCCAGCTCTTCGCTTTTAAATTGCCCCGAGAAGCTGAAACCACGGCCGTTATCGTCTACGACGAGTGAGACTTTCGCCTCGTCTTGTTCTAGTTTTACCACGACGTGGCTGGCCGACGCATGCTTTTTTACGTTGTTAAGTGCTTCCCTGTAAATCTGGAACATCTCGCGGCAGATACGGTCAGGCATGCGCAGACTGCGGTCCTCTATGAATAGATCGAC